>NZ_JBEZFW010000018.1:0-231684 GCF_040649695.1 Nonomuraea sp. NPDC048901
GCAGACATGACGGGGTTGTGCATCATGCACTGGCTTTTAACACACTGTTGAGTTCTCAAGAAACGGACGCGTACTCCCCAACCTGCGAGAGGCGTTCATTTCGTTGTGTCCTAAGCTTATCCAGCTTGTCAGCTTCGCGTCAAATCGGAGACTTGCTGGAAGCTGCACAAACCGTCTAAGATTGTGCACCCTGCCTCCAGGGCAACCCTCATAACTTACCGTGCCATCCTGGGCTTGTCGAATCAACCGATTTTCCGGTGATCTGAGCGCACCCGAGACGACTCGTGCCAGCGAGCGCATGTAAGCGCCTGGCCGAGTGGCTCGTTTCTCAAGGGGTTCGCCCTGGGGGCCCGTCCGCCTGATCGGCGTCCGGCTCACTCCCGGGGCGAAGAGAAGATTAGGTCGCCGTTCGCCCCACGTCAAATCGGCGTTCACGCCCGCTCTCTAGGTGTCCACGGGACCTCCAGCAAGGCCGGTTCTGATCTGCGCAAACGCCGAGCAGATCGGAGACACGAAGCGTCCAAGCCGCGGCAACTAGCGACATGGCGGGACATATCCCTAGTTTCCTGGAGGGAGATGGCGGGACATGACGAGGCTCGGAACCCATTGCCGATATGCGGATGAGCAAGATGAGCAAGATGAGCTTTGGGGCGGGGCGGGCAACCCTGAGTCCGGTGCACCGTCCGGACCGACAGCGGTCCGGACCGACAGCGGACCGGATAGAGGGCGGGCCGAGCAGAGCTCGCACCGGACAGAACGCGGACCAGATAGAGGGCGAGCTGAGCAGAGGGCGAGCCGGACCGACCACGAAGCGGGCAGAAGGCAGAGAGCGCGGACCGGGAGAGCGGGCGGGGCCTAACGGAGGTGATGTCCCACCCAGGGGTGGGTCAACGATCTCGCCGTGCGTTTCCTACGCGGAGCCACAGGGCTGAGCGGGTGAGAAACGACGCCGCTCTGCGGGACGTCATCCGAACGGCTCGCGGGACAGGCCTCGTGCATGGCTGGGGTGAACAAGTAGACACCCATCAGCGTCAGGTCGCTCTTGCGTGCTGCGGTTTCTCCTCCACGAACGGATCCAGGACCCGACGGATCACGACCGGACGGACCCAGGACCGGACGGACCCAGGACCAGAGGGATGGCGACCGGACGGCGGCCGGACGGATCGCGACTGGACGGACCGGACGGACCGGACGGATCGGACGGATGGCGAGCCGAACAGGAGCGCGGACCGAACAGGTGAACGTGGTACCGCGGGGATGACATCCCACTAAGTGATGATCCACGATCTCGTTACATGGCTTCTACCAGGGATGATCGGGGTCGAGCGGCCGAGAATCCACACCGCGGGACGTCATCACTGCGGAACGCCCGGTGTAGGCGCCGAGGGCAAACCTTCACAGTTGCGAGGATGCCCGGTCGATCGCCGTTCCGCAGCGTCGGAGGAGGGAGCGCAGGGTGTCACGCTCCTCTGCGGTGAGTTCGTCCGCTATCGCCTGCTCTATCCGCACCGCCCGCTCGTCCGCCTCCTCCAGCGCAAGGCGGCCGGCGTCCGTGAGTCGGGTCTCCAGGACATTGCCATGCCATGGGTGCGGCGTACGTTCGACCAGGCCACGTGCCTCGAGGTTTTTCAGCACCACGGTCATCGCCTGCGGGGTCACCAAGCAGGCTCGGGCGAGAGCGGCGGCCGAGATGCCGGGGTTGGCCGCTAATACGTAGAGCGTCGCGTACTGCGGCACCGTCAGCCCCGCGGGCCTGACCGCGACCTGCTTGGCGGCGATCAGTTCCTGCTCGGCTCGCTTGATGTCGAGGCCGAGGCGCTCCTCCGCGGGCATGCCCATGACACGAGATGCTACAAGCAATCTAGCATTGACGACTATCAAAGCTTTGATAATGTGCAGAGCCGTACACCCGAATGAGGAGGCGTCACGTGATTCCTGAGAGCCATCTGGACCTGTTGACCAGGCCGCTGTTCGCGCATCTGGCCACCATCGCGCCAGACGGGAAGCCACATGTGAACCCGGTCTGGACGGTGTGGGACGGCGAGTTCCTGCGCTTCACGACGACCACGGACCGTCAGAAATACCGAAATGTCGCGGCAAATGGGAACCTGGCGGTCTCCATCAACGACCCCGACAAGCCGTACCGGTACCTGGAGATCCGGGCCGTGGTGGACCGGATCGACCCCGACCCGTCGGGCGACTTCTTCGACGTGCTCGCCACCCGCTACGGCCTGCAGTACGACCGGCCGGTGGGCGACGCGGAGCGGCGGGTGGTCATCGTCGCCCGGCCGACACGTACGACCAGCCAGTGACGACAACACATACGACCAACCAGTGAAACGATCAGCGACCAGCCCGTGAAGACCGGGGGCGGCCACCATGGCCCGAGCCGCCGCCGCCCGAGCGGGCCTGGAAGCGCGAGACCGCTGCGGGAAGACAAGACCGCCGCGAGTGAGTGGCGAGAGCTGCGGGGGTGCAAGACGGCTGCGGATGGGCGAGAACCGCGAGTGGGCGAGATGGCCGAGGGTGGGCGAGATGGCCGAAGCTGGGCGAAACCTGCGAGTGGGCGAGACCGCTGCGGGTGAGCGGTGCTGGTCAGGCTCGCCCGCGACCGCCCAGGGCGGGTGACGGCTTGGCCAAGGCCCACGCGAGAGGCAAGCCCGGCGTCCCGCAGACCGGCGCCGCGGCTGTTACTACGCGAACGACGCTGCTCGAACGAATCAAGTGATGTCCCCCCAGCGGTGGGTCAACGATCTTGTTGTTCGTTTCCTACGTGGACGCACAGGGCTGACCGGGTGAGAAACTACACCGCTCTGCGGGACGTCACGCTCAGCGCCGACGGATCGAGACCCACCCGAAGACCCGGTGGACGGTCAAGACCCACCGGAAAGCGTGAGCGCGCGTACCTGCGCCGGCGAGACGAACAGTTCCGCCGCCATCCCCGTCTCCCGAGCCGCGACCACATTGACCTCGTTGTCGTCGAAGAACAGCGCCTCCCCCGGCTCCACTCCCAACCGCTGCGCGCAGATCTCGTACGCGCGCCGGTCCGGCTTCGCCACCCCGATCCGGCACGAGTACGTCAGCGACGCGAACCGGCCCAGCCAGTCACCGTGCCGCGCCTCCCACAGCGGCACCAGGTCCGGAACGATGTTCGACAGCAGCCCGAGCGTCCGTCCCTGATCGGCCAGTTCGTGCACCACTGCGACCATCTCGTCGTCCACGTGGCACCAGCTCTCCAGGTCGGCCGCCATCAGCGCGTCCACGTCGGCGAACCGCGTGCCCAGCCGTCCGGCGACCGCCGCCCAGTAGGCCACGGCGTCCTGACCGGCGTCATAGTCGGGCCGGCACCCCCAGTACGCCTCCCAGAAGCTCTCCCCCGGCACTCCGGCGAGGTCGACGAGGCCCTGTTTGGCGTCAGCGGTCTGAACGCGGGCGATAACTCCGTAAAGGTCAAACACGATCACTTCAGGCATAAATCTGAGCCTATGCGCGTATTCTGCCCCGGTGACCACCGCCTCCACCCTCGCCCCTCCAGCCCGGCCAGTCATACGTTCGCGCACGTCAAGCCCGTGGTGGGTGGCCGGAATCGCCGGAGTCGTGGCGTTCAGCGGCTCGGGATCCGCCTCTCTCAACGGTGACGAGCTGGCCACGATCAGCGCCGCGTCCCGGTCGCTGCCGGGGTTGTGGGAGCTGGCGAGGCACATCGACGGTCATTTCCTGCCGTACTACCTGTTCATGCAGCTCTGGGCGAAGGCCGGGACCGCGGAGCTGTGGCTGCGGCTGCCATCGGCGCTGGCCATCGGGGTCGCCGCGTGGTTCCTGGTGGACCTGGGGCGGCGGGTGCACAGTACGTGGGCGGGGGTGACGGCCGGCCTGCTGTTCGCGGCGCTGCCGTCGGTGTCGTACTACGGCGCCTTCGCCCGCTCGTACGCACCCGCGGCCGCCGCGGTGGTCTTCTCGTTCTGGGCCCTTCACCGCGCCACGCGAGCCCAGGAACAGGAACAGACCACGCGAGCCCAGGAGCAGGCCGAGCGCGCGCCCTGGGTGGTCTATGCGGCGGCGGTGGCGTTGGTGTGCTGCACGCACCTGTTCGCGGTGCTCGTGCTGCCCGCTCAATTGGTCACCGCCGTAGCGCTGCTCCCCCGCCGCGCCGTGCTCCTGAGGTGGGCGCCCGCGGTCGCCGTCGGCTGCCTGCCCGCGCTCGTTCTCGGTCTGGTCGGGTACGGCGAGCGGCATGCGATCAGCTGGATCCCGCAGCGCGGGCCGGAGGTGCTGCTGAAGTTCCCGAAGATGGCGGCGGGGAGCACCGAGGTGGGGGTGGTGCTGTTCGTGGTGGCGCTGGCCGGTGTGGTGCTGCTGCGCAACAGGGCGTGGGCGGGGACGCTGTTGGGCTGGCTGGTGCTGCCGCCCGTCCTGCTGCTGGCCGTGTCGCATCTGGTGACGCCGGTCTATGTGGATCGGTACCTGTTCGTCGCCGCGCCCGCTCTGGCGTTGCTGGCGGGGATCGCGGTTGCGAGTGTTCCGCGTGGAGGGGTGGTGGCCTGCTGCGGGCTGGTGGTGGTCGCCGTGGCGGTGGGCGTACCGCAGCAGGTGGAGGTACGGGAGGCCAACGGGCGCTTCGAGGACTTTCCGTGGGCCGTGCGGAAGGTGGAGGCGCGGCCGGGGGACGCGGTCGTGTTCGGGCAGAGCTCGGTGCGTGCGGGGTTCGACTACTACCGTGACGGGTCGATGCCGGACGACGTGCTGCGGCTGGGGGCCGCTCCGGAGGCGGAGGGGTTCGGCTTTCCTGAGCGCGATGACGTCGCCGCCGCGCTGGCCGATCGAGAGCGGGTCTGGGTCGTGTGGCGCGGGGTCAAGTCCGCCGGGCAGAAGCTGCCGCGGGTTAAGGCCGTACTGGAGGCGGGTTACAAGCAGACCGGGGCCTGGCACTCGGCGGAGACGCCCGGCCTCACCGTGGCCGTGTTCGCCCACAAACAGGCCAGCAAATAGGCCCACAGATAGACCGGGCCCTTCCCACACAACCTGGGAAGGGCCCGCACAACTCACGCGAAAAGCGAAAGGCGAAAAGCGAAAGGCGCGGTCAGCCGACCTCGACGCCGCCGACCGCCTTCTTGCCGCGCCGGAGCACCATGAACCGCCCGTGGAGCAGGTCCGAAGCCTCAGGCACGTACGACTCGTCGGTGATCTTGACGTTGTTGAGGTACGCGCCGCCCTCCTTCACCGCCCGCCTGGCCGCCGACTTCGACTCCACCAGCCCGCTGTCCGCCAGCAGGTCCACGAACGGCGCCCCGAGAGCCGGAACCGTCGCCTTCGGCACCTCGGCCAGCGCCGCGGCCAGCGTCGAGCCCGGCAGCTCCTCGAGCGACCCCTGACCGAACAGCGCCTTGGACGCCGCCACGACCGCCGCCAGTTCGTCGGCGCCGTGGACGAGCGTGGTCAGGTCCTCGGCCAGCGTCCGCTGCGCCTCGCGGGCGAACGGGCGGTCGGCCACCGCCTTCTCCAGCGCCTCGATCTCCTCGCGCTCGCGGAAGGTGAACACCTTCAGGAAGCGCACCACGTCGCGGTCGTCGGCGTTGAGGAAGTACTGGTAGAAGGCGTAGGCCGAGGTCAGCGCGCCGTCGAGCCAGACCGACCCGCCCGCGGTCTTGCCGAACTTGGTGCCGTCGGCCTTGGTGATCAGCTTGCCGGTCAGGGCGTGCACGTGGCCGCCCTCGACGCGCCTGACCAGGTCGACGCCGGCCGTGATGTTGCCCCACTGGTCGCTGCCGCCGACCTGGAGCGTGCAGCCGTTGCGCCGGTAGAGCTCCAGGTAGTCGTTGGCCTGCAGGATCTGGTAGCTGAACTCGGTGTAGCTGAGGCCCTCACCGCCGAGCCGGGCCGCCACCGACTCGCGGGCGAGCATCCGGTTGACGGGGAAGTGCTTGCCGATGTCGCGCAGGAAGCCGATGGCCGACATCTCGGCGGTCCAGTCCAGGTTGCTGACCAGCGCGGCCGAGGTGGGGCTGTCGTCGAAGGTCAGGAACTTCTCCACCTGCACCCGGATCCGGGAGACCCATTCCTCCACGACCTCGGTGGTGTTGAGTACGCGTTCGGTGCTGCGGCCGCTGGGGTCGCCAATCAGGCCGGTGGCGCCGCCGACCAGGCCGATCGGCTTGTGGCCCGCCCGCTGGAAGCGGGTCAGGATCAGCAGCGTGGCCAGGTTGCCCATGTGCAGGGACGGCGCGGTCGGGTCGAAGCCCGCATAGACCGTGATCGGACCTTTCGACAGCGCCGCGCGCAGGGCGTCGATGTCGGTGGTCTGCGCGAGGACGTCGCGCCATTCGAGCTCATCGAGAATGTCGGTCACGGTGCTGGCTTTCCAGGAGACGTCGAGTGGTTACAGAGTGCCCGATCGCGCCGGATGACCGCTACTTGGATAATCTCGGTCGCCATGTGGAAGGTCCGTCGCGAGCTGGCCGTTTTCAAGATCCTAGGGGCTGTGGCGTGTGCCGGTCTCGCCCTGTTCTGGTATGTCCAGGGTGATGTACGCGGGGTGGTGCTGGCGGTGCCGGCCGCCCTGCTGGTGGGGGCCATGGGGCTGCGTGACGTCCTGGTCCCGGTACGGCTGGCGGCCGACGAGAGCGGCGTCACCGTGGTGCACGGCTTCGCCGGGCGGCGGCACGTCCCGTGGGAGGCGATCGAGGACATCCAGGTGGACGTACGCAGGAGGTACGGCCTGCGCAGCGAGATGCTGGAGATCGACACCGGAGACCAGCTGCACATCTTCAGCGCTCACGAGCTGGGTGCCTCCCCGACCGAGGTGGCCGCGGTGTTGCGGCGGCGCGGCGTGTGAGGCCGGAAGGGTGAGACGGTCGGGTCACCGTCGATCCAGAACCGCCACGGGGTGTCCTTGGCGGTCGAGATCCCGGTGCGCGGCCCCGACCTGATCCTGTCCGCCTCTGCGGGCCGCCCGCCGAGCATGGCCACGGTCCCCTTGGGGAGCCCGGTGAGCCACGCCGCGTGTTCGGGCTCATCGCCGCGAGAAGCGTCATGGAAGTGCGGCAGCACAGCCGGTGAGCCCTCCCATACGGCGTCGAGCCCATTGTGCTCGCGCGCCAGCCCGAGGGCGACCGCCAGCCGGGCGGGGCCGCGAGCGAGGTCCCGGTCCGCGATCGGCTTGCGCCCGGAGACGGGCGGTCCGTCGCCGTCTCCTGAGCGGCGCGAGCGGGCCAGGTCGGCCCGCGCCACCACCTCACCGGCCCGCAGCAGCACCGCCGACCCGTGGTCCTCGGGCAGGCACACCAGGTTCGCGCAGAAGTGCATGCCGTAGGTGAAGTACACGTACAGATGCCCAGGTGGCCCGAACATGACCGCGTTCCTGGGGGTCCGTCCCCGGTAGGTGTGGGCCGCCGGATCCTCGCCGGGGCCGCCGTACGCCTCGACCTCGGTGAGCCGGACCGCGACCGGGCCGTGCACGAGCACGCGCCCGAGCAGGTCGGGCGCGACCTCGTGCGACGGCCGGTCGAAGAAGCTGCGCGGCAGGGGCGCCGAATCCAGGGTCCCGGAGTCCATGCCGGAGACTAGGCCCCCGCGGCCCACGCCGCCTGGGCGTCGACCGTCTCGCGCAGCGCGGCGAGCTGGTCGCGGACCCGGTCGGGCGCCGTGCCGCCGTGGGCCTTGCGGGCGGCGAGGGCGCCGGGGACGTTGAGCACGTCGCGGACGTCGGGGGTGAGGTGCGGCGAGACCTTGCCCAGCTCGTCGTCGGTCAGGTCGCCCAGGTCCTTGTCGTTGACCTGGCACCACACCACCAGGTGGCCGACCGCCTCGTGCGCGTCGCGGAACGGCACGCCGCGGCGTACGAGCAGCTCGGCGAGGTCGGTGGCCAGCGCGAAGCCGTCGGGAGCCGACGCCTCCAGGCGCGCGGTGTTGACCCGCATGGTGGCGACCAGGCCGGCCATCGCGGGCAGGACGAGCAGCAGCGTGTCGACCGAGTCGAACACCGGCTCCTTGTCCTCCTGCAGGTCGCGGTTGTAGGTGAGCGGCAGGCCCTTGAGCGTCGTGAGCATCGCCATGAGGTTGCCGATGAGCCGCCCGGACTTGCCGCGGGCGAGCTCGGCGACGTCGGGGTTCTTCTTCTGCGGCATGATCGACGAGCCGGTGGAGTAGGCGTCGTCCATCTCGATCCAGCGGAACTCCTGCGAGGCCCAGAGCACGATCTCCTCGCCGAGCCGCGACAGGTGCACGCCGATCAGGGCCGCGGTGAACAGGAACTCCGCCGCGAAGTCACGGTCGGACACCGCGTCCATGGAGTTGAGCGAGGCGAAGGAGAAGCCCAGCTCTACGGCCACGGCCTCCGGGTCCAGCGGCAGCGACGAGCCGGCCAGCGCGCCGGCGCCGAGCGGCGAGACGGCCGCGCGGCGGTCCCAGTCGGTGACCCGGTCGATGTCGCGGGCAAAGGCGTGCACGTGCGCGAGCAGCTGGTGTCCGAAGGAGACCGGCTGCGCGTGCTGCAGGTGGGTCATGCCGGGCGCGGCCGTGTCGGCGTGCTGCTCGGCCTGGGCCATCAGCGCCGTCTCCAGCTCGACCAGCCGGGAGACGATCGTGCGGGCGTGGTCACGCAGATAGAGGCGCAGATCGGTGGCGATCTGGTCGTTGCGGCTGCGGCCGGCGCGCAGCTTGCCGCCGAGCGAGCCGAGCCGCTCCAGCAGGCCGCGTTCGAGCGCGGTGTGCACGTCCTCGTCGGCGACCGTCGGCCGGAACTCGCCCGCCTTGCAGGCCCGCTCCAGGTCATCGATCGCGCCGATCATGCGTTCGAGCTCGTCGTCGCTCAGCAACCCCGCCTTGTGCAGCACCCGGGCGTGCGCCCTGGACGCCGCCAGGTCGTACGGCACCAGCCGCCAGTCGAAGTGCACGCTCACCGACAGCCGGGTCAGCGCGTCGGCGGGACCCCCTTCGAATCGCCCGCCCCACAGCCGCATCGGCTTGCCATCACTCAACGTCATCTCCTTCTCGTCCCCCGCGACCATAGTGCACATCATCCTTTCTTCGCGTCGCGCGCGGCGGCGATCTTGGAGGGCAGACTGAACAGCTGGACGAAGCCCTTGGCCAGCGACTGGTCGAAAGTGTCGCCGGTGTCGTAGGTGGCCAGCGAGAAGTCGTACAGCGACTGCTCGGAGCGGCGGCCGCTGACGGTGGCCTTGCCGCCGTGCAGAGTCATCCGGATGTCGCCGGTGACGTGCTTCTGGGCCTCGGCGATGAGCGCGTCGAGGGCGTCCTTGAGCGGCGAGAACCACAGGCCGTCGTAGACGAGCTCGCTCCAGCGCTGGTCGACGCCGCGCTTGAAGCGGGCCAGGTCCCGTTCGACGGTGACGTTCTCCAGCTCCATGTGCGCGGTGATCAGCGCGATCGCGCCGGGCGCCTCGTACACCTCGCGCGACTTGATGCCGACGAGCCGGTCCTCGACCATGTCGATCCGGCCGACGCCCTGCGCGCCCGCGCGGGTGTTCAGCTCGTCGATCACCTGGTACGGCGTGAGCGGACGCCCGTCGAGCTTGACCGGGACGCCCTGCTCGAAGGTGATGACCACCTCGTCGGCGTCACGGGGGACGGCCGGGTCGGCGGTGTAGGCGTAGACGTCCTCGGTGGGGCCGTTCCAGATGTCCTCGAGGAAGCCGGTCTCGACGGCCCTGCCCCACAGGTTCTGGTCGATGGAGAACGGGTTCTTCTTGGAGGTCTCGATCGGCAGGCCCCGCTGCTCGGCGTACTCGATCGCCTTGTCGCGGGTCCAGGCGAAGTCGCGGGCCGGGGCGACAACCTGCAGGTCGGGGGCGAGCGCGGCCAGGCCGGCCTCGAACCGTACCTGGTCGTTGCCCTTGCCGGTGCAGCCGTGGGAGACGATCGTGCCGCCGAACTGCTTGGCCGCGCTCACCAGGTGCTTGACGATGAGCGGGCGCGACAGCGACGACAGGAGCGGATAGCGGTCCATGTAGAGGGCGTTGGCCTGCAGCGCGGGAACGCAGAAGTCGGCCGCGAACTCCTCCTTGGCGTCCACGACGACGGATTCGACCGCGCCGCAGTCCATGGCCCGCTTCTGGATCACCTCCATGTCCTCGCCGCCTTGTCCGAGGTCCACGGCGACGGCGATCACCTCGGCGTCCATCTTCTCGGCCAGGAACGGGATCGCGACGGAGGTGTCCAGACCTCCGGAGAAGGCGAGTACCACTCTCTGAGTCATCGGTACCTCCAAAATCTTGGTAAAACGGGCTAAGTACGCCGGGCGGCGACCCTCAGCAAGGCCTCTGCCACGACGCTCCCGCCCTGGGGATCGCGGCTGATCACGAGGATCGTGTCGTCGCCCGCCACCGTGCCGAGGATGGACTCCCAGTCGGCGTGGTCGATGGCCGAGGCCATGAACTGGGCGGCGCCCGGCGGAGTCCTGACGATGACCAGGTTGGCCGACGCCTCGGCGGAGACCAGCAGTTCCTCGGCGATCCGGTGCAGCCGGGCGGCCGGGGACTCGCCGGTGCCCAGCCTGGCCACCCGGATGCGGCCGCCGCCCTCACCGGGCAGCGCGTAGACCAGCGAGCCGTCCTCGGCGCGCAGCTTGAGCGCGCCGAGTTCGTCCAGATCGCGCGAGAGCGTGGCCTGGGTGACCTCCACGCCGCTCTCGGCCAGCAGCTTGGCCAGCTCGGGCTGGGAGCGGACGGCCTGCCGCTGCAGCAGGTCGGTGATCTTCGCCTGCCGCGCGACCTTGGTCATCGGAATGGTCATGCGGGGCTCACCAGCCAGTGGAGCAGCGCCTTCTGGGCGTGCAGGCGGTTCTCGGCCTGGTCCCACACGGCGCTGCGCGGGCCGTCGATCACTTCGGAGGTGATCTCGTAGCCGCGGTAGGCGGGCAGGCAGTGCAGCACGATCGCGTCGTGCGCGGCGTGCTCCATGAGCTCGGAGTTGACCTGGTACGGCATGAGCGCGCGCACCCGCTCGTCCTTGCCGTCCTGGCCCATCGACACCCAGGTGTCGGTGGCGACGATGTGCGAGCCCTGGATCGCGGCGGCCGGATCGGTCAGCGAGATCACCGAGCCGCCGGTCGTCGCGGCGATGGCGGCGGCCTGGTCGAGGATGACGGCGTCCGGCTGGTAGCCGACGGGGGCGCCGATCCGTACGTGCATCCCGGCCGTGGCGCCGCCCAGCAGGTAGGAGTGGGCCATGTTGTTGGCGCCGTCGCCCAGGTAGGTCAGGGTCAGCCCGGCCGTCCTGCCGAACCGTTCGCGGACGGTCAGCAGGTCGGCGAGGATCTGGCAGGGGTGGAACTCGTCGGTCAGCGCGTTGACCACCGGCACGGCGGTGCCCGCGGCCATGCCGTCGAGGCCCGTCTGGGCGCCGGTGCGCCAGACGATCGCGGCGACCTGCCGTTCGAGCACCCTGGCGGTGTCCTCGATCGGCTCGCCCCGGCCCATCTGGGAGCTGCCGCCGTCGATGACCAGCGGGAGCCCGCCCAGCTCGCCGATGCCGACGGCGAAGGAGACTCGGGTCCTGGTCGAGGGCTTGTCGAACAGGACGGCGACGGTCTGCGGCCCTTCGAAGGGGCGGTATCCGTAGCGGTCCTTCTTCATCGCGGCGGCCAGGTCGAGAACGTCGGCCTGCTCGGCGGGCGACAGGTCATCGTCTCTCAGGAAATGCCGGACACGCGCCGCGGCCGCGCCCTGCTCGATCGGCCCCGAGCCCGCACGCGCCGTCATTTCGCCGCCTCGGCGAGGATCCCGGGGAACGCGGCGACGAGCGCGTCGACCTGCTCGGCCGTCACGACCAGCGGCGGCGCGATCCGTACGGCGTCCGGCTGCAGCGCGTTGACCAGGAAGCCCGCCTCGGCCGCCGCCTGCTGCACCTTGCCGGAGACCGGCTCGGCCAGCACGGCGGCCAGCCACAGCCCGCGTCCGCGCACGCCTTTCAGCAGCGGATGAGCGACCGTTTCGAGCCCGGCCCGCAGCCGGGCTCCGGTCGTCCGCACGTGGTCGAGGTCGAGGTTGTCGAGCACGGCCAGCGCCGCGGCGCACGAGACCGGGTTGCCGCCGAAGGTGGAGCCGTGGTCGCCCTTGTCGAACAGCCGGCCCGCGTCGCCGAAGCCGACACACGCCCCGATCGGCAGGCCGCCGCCCAGGCCCTTGGCCAGGGTCAGGATGTCGGGGGTGACGCCGTCGGCCTGGTGGGCGAACCAGTGCCCGGTGCGGCCGATCGCGGACTGGATCTCGTCGGCGACCAGCAGCGCGCCGGTCGAGTCGCAGATCTCGCGGGCCGCCGCGAAGTAGCCGTCGGGCGGCGGGACCACGCCTGCCTCGCCCTGAGTGGGCTCCAGGAACACCGCGATGCAGTCGCCGGTCACGGCCTCCTTGAGGGCGGTGGCGTCGCCGTACGGGACGAACTGGACCTCTACCGGGAACGGGCCGAACTGGTCGCGGATCGACTTCTTGCCCGTCAGCGAGAGGGCGCCGATCGTGCGGCCGTGGAAACCGTTCTCGGCGGCGACGAAGTAGGTGCGGCCGTCGCGCCTGCCGTACTTGAGCGCGAGCTTGTAGGCGGCCTCGTTGGCCTCGGTGCCGGAGTTGGCGAAGAAGACGCGGCCGGGGGCGTTCAGCAGGCCGAGGAGCCGCTCGGCGAGCAGCACCTCCGGCTCGTGCAGGTAGAGGTTGCTGGTGTGCGCGAGCGTCGCGACCTGCTTGGAGACCGCCTCGACCAGGGCCGGGTGGGCGTGGCCGAGCGAGCTGACGGCGATGCCGCCGACGAAGTCGAGGTATTCCCTGCCGTCGACGTCCCACACGCGGGTGCCCTCGCCTCGTGCCAGGGCGATCGGCGGGACGCCGTAGTTGGGCATGAAGGCTTGTTCGAACCTGTCGCGAAGGTTCATCAGGGCATCACCATGGTTCCGATTCCTTGGTCGGTGAAGATCTCCAGCAGCAGCGAGTGGGAGACCCGGCCGTCGAGAATGTGCGCTTGGGGGACGCCGCCCTGGACCGCCGTCAGGCAGGCCTCCATCTTCGGCTTCATGCCGCTGGACAGTGAGGGCAGCATGGCCTCCAGCTCGGCGCCGTCGAGCTTGTCGATCACGTCGGTGTCGTCGGGCCAGCCGGCGTACAGGCCCTCGACGTCGGTCAGGACGATGAGCTTCTGCGCCTTGAGGGAGACGGCCAGCGCGGCGGCGGCGGTGTCGGCGTTGACGTTGTAGATCTCGCCGTCCTCGCCGCGGGCGACGCTGGAGACGACGGGGACGCGGCCGTTGTCGATCATGGCCTGGACGGCGCCCGGGTCGACCTTGACGATCTCGCCCACCTGGCCGATGTCGACGTGCTCGCCGTCGACGAGCGCGTGCTTGCGCTCGGCGGTGAACAGGTGGGCATCCTCGCCCGACATGCCGACCGCGAGCGGGCCGTGCCTGTTGATCAGGCCGACGACGTCGCGGTTGACCTGGCCGACCAGGACCATCCTGACCACCTGCATGGCCTCGGGCGTGGTGACCCGCAGCCCGGCCGTGAACGTCGACTCGATGCCGAGCCGGTCGAGGTGCTTGCTGATCTGCGGGCCGCCGCCGTGCACCACGACCGGCCGCAGACCGGCGTAGTGCAGGAAGCCGATGTCCTCGGCGAAGCCCTCCATGAGCGATTCCTCGATCATCGCGTTGCCGCCGTACTTGATGACGACGGTCGCGCCGTGGAAGCGGGCCAGCCAGGGCAGGGCCTCGATGAGGGTGTCCGCCTTGGTGTGGGCGGTGATGGTCCTCATGAGGAGTACGCCGAGTTCTCGTGGACGTAGTCCGCGGTCAGGTCGGTGGTGTGGACGGTGGCCGAGTGGGTGCCGGCCGACAGGTCGATGGTGATCGTCACGTCGCGCGGGCGCATGTCCACCTTGTTCCGGTCGTCGCCGACGGCGCCGCCGCGGCAGATCCAGATGCCGTTGATGGCCACGTTCAGCCGGTCGGGCTCGAAGACGGCGTCGGTGGTGCCGACGGCGGCCAGCACGCGGCCCCAGTTGGGGTCCTCGCCGTGGATGGCGCACTTGAGCAGGTTCGAGCGGGAGACGGTGCGGCCGACCTTGACCGCGTCGTCCTCCGACGCCGCGCCGACCACCTCGATGGCGATGGCCTTGGACGCGCCTTCGGCGTCGACCAGCAGCTGCCTGGCCAGGTCGGCGCAGACCTCGGTGACCTTCTGCCCGAACTCCGCCAGGTCCGGCTTGACCCCGGCGGCACCGCTGGCCAGCAGCAGGACGGTGTCGTTGGTGGACATGCAGCCGTCGGCGTCGAGGCGGTCGAAGGTCTTGGAGGTGGCCTCGCGGAGCACGGCGTCGAGCTCTTCCGCGGTCAGGTCGGCGTCGGTGGTGATCACGCAGAGCATGGTGGCCAGGGCCGGGGCGAGCATGCCCGCGCCCTTGGCCATGCCCCCCACCATGTAGCCGTCGGCGCGCTTGAAGGAGATCTTGGAGACGGTGTCGGTGGTGCGGATGGCGTCGGCCGCGGCCAGCCCGCCGTCGCGCGACAGCTGAGCGGCGGCGCGCTCCACCCCGGCCAGCAGCGCGTCCATGGGCAGCCGCTCGCCGATCAGGCCGGTGGAGCAGACCGCGATCTCGCCCGCCGAGTCTTGGAGCACCTCGGCCGCCTTCTCGGCGGTGGCGTGCGTGTCCTGGAAGCCCTCGGGGCCGGTGCAGGCGTTGGCGCCGCCCGAGTTGAGGACGACCGCACGGACCCGGCCGCCGCGCAGGACCTGCTGCGACCACAGGACCGGGGCCGCCTTGACGCGGTTGGCGGTGAAGACACCGGCCGCGGCGTGGTTGGGTCCGTCGTTGATGACCAGGGCCAGGTCACGGGCGTCGCCGGACTTGATGCCCGCGGCGACGCCCGCGGCTCTGAAACCGAGGGGAGCGGTCACGCTCATGCGTTCTCCTCTGCCGGCCGCTGGACTGCTGTGTCGGTTGGTACGCTGCGCTCTCTCACGGAGCAACTCCTGTCAGGGGGAGGCCGAGCTCTTCCGGCAGGCCGAGTGCGAGGTTGACGCTCTGGATCGCGCCTCCGGCCGTGCCCTTGGTGAGGTTGTCGATGGCGATGACGGCGACCACGCGGCCCGCGCGCTCGTCGAGCGTCACCTGCAGGGCGGCGGTGTTGGCGCCGTAGGTCATCGCGGTGGCGGGCCAGGTGCCCTCGGGCAGCAGGTTGACGAACGGCTCCTTGGCCAGCGCGTTCTCGTACGCCTCGCGCACGGCGGCCTTGGTCAGCCCGGGCGCGGCGGGGGCGGAGCAGGTGGCCAG
Organism: Nonomuraea sp. NPDC048901; assembly: GCF_040649695.1. NCBI lineage: Bacteria > Bacillati > Actinomycetota > Actinomycetes > Streptosporangiales > Streptosporangiaceae > Nonomuraea > Nonomuraea sp. NPDC048901. Next base: position 15,271 of record NZ_JBEZFW010000018.1, read on the forward strand.
GATGCCGCGGCTCATCGGGGCCAGCGTGGGGGTGAACGACACCCGGACCGGGGTGCCCGCGACGGCGCCGAGCGCCTGCTCCATCTCCGGCGTGTGCCGGTGGACGCCGCCCACGCCGTAGGCGCTGACCGAGCCCATGACCTCGCTGCCGAGCAGGCTGGGCTTGAGCGACCTGCCCGCGCCGCTGGTGCCGCTGGCCGCGACGACGACCACGTCGGGCTCGGCCAGGCCGGCGGCGAAGGCGGGCAGCAGGGCAAGGATGACGGAGGTCGGGTAGCAGCCGGGCACCGCGATGCGCTTGGCGCTCTTGAGCACCTCGCGCTGGCCGGGCAGCTCGGGCAGGCCGTAGGGCCAGGTGCCGGCGTGCTCGCCGCCGTAGAACTCCTGCCAGGCGGCCGGGTCGGCGAGCCGGTGGTCGGCGCCGCAGTCGACGACGACCGTGCTCTCGGGGAGCTGGGCGGCGACGGCGGCGGAGTGGCCGTGCGGCAGGGCCAGGAAGACCACGTCGTGCCCGGCCAGCGTTTCCGGGGTGGTGTCCTCGATGATCCGGTCGGCCAGTTGCGGGAGGTGTGGCTGGTGGGCGCCGAGCGCGCTGCCCGCGCTGGCGGCCGCGGTGAGCGTGCCGATCTCGAGCTCCGGATGCCCGAGCAGCAGGCGCAGAAGCTCACCGCCCGCGTAGCCGCTGGCTCCCGCGATCGCCGCTCTCATTCCCAACCCCCTGCATAATCATGCACCTAAACTCATGTCCTTACTATGACGATGATGCACTCCAGGGCATGAACACGCAAGCTGGGCGCGCCATTGCGCTCACATAGCGAGACGGTTAACCCCCCGTTTCAGCCGGATTTCGCGCTCTAGCGCGACGTACCTACCGGTCGGTACTGTGATTTATCCGATAGCGCCGTCCACCGCGGGAGTACTTCGCATGACTCTTTCTCATGCCCAGGTCCAAGCCCAGCTCACCGGTCCTGGCCAGCTTTTCGAGATGGAGGAGATCGGCGATACGGGGGTGCGGACCTGGAAACACGCTCCGGCCCACTTCCGCGCCCTGCTGGAGATGAGCAGATACCACGGCGAGAAGGAGTTCCTCGTCTACGAGGACGAGCACATCACCTTCGAGGAGCACTTCAGGCGGGCGGCGACGCTGGCCAACCGCCTGGTGACCGACTACGGCGTGGCCAAGGGCGACCGGGTGGTCGTGGCCATGCGCAACTATCCGGAGTGGGCGGTGGCCTTCTCCGCCGCTCTCGCCGCCGGGGCTATCGCCGTGCCGCTCAACGCCTGGTGGACCGAGTCGGAGCTGGCCTACGGCGTACGTGACTGTGACGCCAAGGTGCTGATCGTGGACGGTGAGCGGGCCGTCCGGCTCGCCGGCACGGGCGTGCCGATGATCGTGGCCAGAGGCGAGGTGCCCGAGGGCGCGCGCTCGTTCGCCGACGTGCTGGGCGAGGTCAGCGGGGATGTGACGCTGCCGGACGTCCAGCTCTCCCCCGAGGATCCGGCCACGATCTTCTACACCTCCGGTACGACCGGGCAGCCCAAGGGCGCGCTGGGCAGCCACCGCAACCTGGGCCAGTCGCCGATGACCCTCGCCTACGGGCTGATCCGGGGGGTCGCGCTGGCGGGCAAGGACGTCGCCGCGGCGACGGGCACGCGCCGGGTGACGCTGCTGACCGTGCCGCTGTTCCACGTCACCGGCTGCTTCTCCGCGCTGACCACCACCATGTTCGCGGGCGGCGGGCTGGTCCTGATGTACAAGTGGGACCCCGGGCAGGCGCTGCGGCTCATCGAGCGGGAGCGGATCACCGCGATGATCGGCGTGCCGACCAACGCGTGGCAGCTGATGTCGCATCCCGACTTCGTCAAGTACGACCTGTCGTCGCTGACCACCCTCGGCTACGGCGGGGCACCGGCTCCGCCGAAGCTGCTGGAGCGCATCGGCGAGAACCTGCCCGACCGCGCCGCCTCCAACGGCTACGGCATGACGGAGACGACCGGCCTGGCCATCGGCAACGCCGGCCCCGACTACCTGGCCAGGCCCGACAGCATCGGCCTGCCCACGGCCGTGGTCGACGTCCGGGTGTCCGGCCCGCTGGGCGAGGAGCTGCCGCCCGGCGAGGTGGGCGAGCTGTGCGTACGCGGCGCGAACGTCATCATGGGCTACTGGAACAAGCCGGAGGCGACGGCGCAGACCTTCGTCGACGGCTGGCTGCACACCGGTGACCTGGCCAGGATCGACGAGGACGGCTTCGTCTACATCGTGGACCGGGCCAAGGACATGGTCATCAGGGCCGGCGAGAACGTCTACTGCGCCGAGGTGGAGGCGGCCCTGTTCGAGCACCCGGCGGTGGACGACGCCGCGGTGATCGGCGTCCCGCACGACGAGCTGGGCGAGGAGGTGGGCGCGGTGATCCGGCTCAAGCCGGGCACCTCGACCACCGCCGAGGAGCTCCAGTCCTTCCTGGCGGAACGCATCGCCAAGTTCAAGATCCCCGCGCACATCTGGTTCAGGGACGCGGAGCTGCCGCGCAACCCGGGCGGCAAGATCCTCAAGACCCACCTGCGCCGCGAGGTGCTGGGCGGCTAGAGATCGTTTCCCGCGTAGGACAGGTTGAAGCTCTTGTTGACCAGCGGGAAGTCGGGCACGATCGCCCCGCCCAGCGCGACCGGCAGGGCGGGCCAGTTGAAGAACGAGGGATCAGCGATCTTCACTCTGGCCAGCCGGCCGTCCGCGCCCAGCTCGACGCGGTGGACGATCGTGCCCCGCCAGCCCTCGACGATGCCCACGCCCGAGCCGCGCCGGCCGTCCGGCAGGCTCCAGTCACCCGAGGTGTGCGCCAGCCTCTCGATCAGCCCGATCGAGGCGGCGATCTCGTCGGCCCTGACCTGGAAGCGGGCCAGCACGTCTCCCCCGGCCCGCACCGCCACCGGGAACGGCCCCAGGTCGATGAACGGATGGTCGCGGCGGGCGTCGACGTCCAGCCCGCTGGCCCTGGCCACGTAGCCGAGCGTGCCCAGGTCCGCGGCGGCCCGCTCGGTGAGCACGGCGGTGCCGGTGAAGCGGTCCGACACCACGCCGTGGCCGAGCGCGAGCCCGACGATCTCGGCCACCTCGGCGCCGAGCGCCGCGAGCCTGGCGGTGTCGGGCAGGGCCAGCGGCTCGGCGCCGCCGAGCCGGATCGCGCCGCGCAGCAGGCGGTGGCCGGTGACCTCCGCGTTGACGCGCAGCAGCTGCTCGCGGACGGTGCCGCAGTGGGCCTGCAGCACGCTGTGGGCGACGTCGTTGCAGAGCGCGCCCAGGTCGGTGACGTGGTTGTAGAGGCGTTCGAGCTCCAGCAGCACGGCTCTGGCGCGCTGCGAGTCGGGGTCGACGGCCGTGCCGGTGGCCTCCTCGACGGCCAGGCAGTAGGCCAGGGCGTGGCCGACCGAGGTGTCGCCGCAGACCCGCTCGGCCAGGGCCAGCCCGTCTTCCGGCCGGCGGCCCTCGAAGAGCTGTTCAAGGCCCTTGTGCACGAACCACAGGCGGGCCTTGAGCTTGAGTATCGTCTCGCCGACCACCGAGAAGCGGAAGTGGCCCGGCTCGATGCAGCCCGCGTGCACGGGGCCGACCGGGATCTCGTAGACGCCGTCGCCCTCCACGTCGCCGAACGGGTACGGGCCCTCGGGGTCGCCGAACGACGGGGGCGGGCCCGCGTCGGGGAGCATCGGGTACCAGCCTCTGGGCCAGTGGTGGTGGCGGACCAGGCGGCTGGGCAGCGGGTGGTCTTCGGGGGTGATGCCGTACAGGTCGCGGATCTCCCGCTCGAAGCGCCCGGCCGGGAAGGAGAGGGTGGCCAGGCTGGGTACGGCGGGTTCGGTCAGGCGTACGTGGAGCTCGGCCCGCCTCGCCGGACGGGCGGCGGTGAACAGGTAGACCAGCCGGAAGCCGTCGTCCTCGGCGTGCGCGGCCACGAGCGCGACGCGGTGTCCCAGAGCCAGCAGCTCGGCGACGCACCCGGCGAGCTCGCCTGGCCCGATCTCGGCGACCAGCGGGAGCGTGGCCGTCATCGCGCACCTCCCATGGCGCTCAGCGGCGGTCCGGCGGTCGCGATGGTCACGGCGGACTCCAGGAGCGGCCGGAGCGGCCCAAGCGTCACTCCGAGCACCGCGCACGCCACCAGCCCGACGACCAGCGCCACACCCGCGCCACGCGACCGCCCGCCAGACCCCTCCTCCAAGCCCGGTGGCGCGGTGCCGAGCAGCATGCGGGCCGCCACCCTGCCCACCCCGGCGACGATCACCAGCATGAGCACCAGCGCGGGCGCCACCGCCCAGCCGAGCCCGGCCGCGAACCCCGCCCGCACGATCCCCAGCTCACTGGCGAACAGGCTGAACGGCGGCAACCCCAGCAGCGCCAGCAGCCCGAGCCCGAAGGCCGCGGCCAGCCCTGGCGCCCGCCCGCCGAGCCCGCGCACCGCGTCGACGCTGCTGCTCCCGGCCGCCTGCTGGATCCGTCCCGAGCCGATGAACAGTACCGACTTGCCCAGCCCGTGCCCGAGGATGTGCAGCAACACCGCGCCCAGCGCCAGCCCGTTGCCGATGGCCGCGCCGAGCGCGATCAGCCCCATGTGCTCGATGCTCGAATAGGCCAGCATCCGCTTGAAGTCGCGCTGCCCGATCAGCAGCGCCGCCGCCACGGCCAGCGACGCCAGCGCCACCACGATCAGCAGCATCCGGCAGAACCCCGCCCCGAGCGCCACGTCGGAGACCACCTTGACCCGCAGGATCGCGTAGAACGCCACCGACAGCAGCACCCCGGACATCAGCGCCGACACCGGCGCGGGCGCCTGGCTGTGGGCGTCTGGCAGCCAGGCGTGCAGCGGCGCGAGCCCGGCCTTGGCGCCGAAGCCGAGTACGAGCAGCACCACCGCGATCCGCGTCACCCCCGGGTCCAGCCGCCCGGCGTGCCCGGCGAGCGAGACCCAGTCGAGCCCTTCGCGCGAGGACAGCCCGGCGTGTACGGCCGCATAGTGCACCATCACCAGGCCGAGCAGCGCGAGCGCGATGCCGACCGAGCAGATCACCACGTACTTCCAGGCCGCCTCGGTGGCCTTCCTGGTGCGGCGCTGCCCGACCAGGAACGCGGTCAGGATCGTGGTCGCCTCGACCGCCACCCAGAGCATCCCGAGGCTCGCGGCCAGCACGGCCGTCGCCATCGCCGCGACGAAGCACTGGGTGAAGATCCCGTAGCTACGGGCGGCCCGCGACCCCGTATGGCCGGCGGCCGCCTCGGCCCGCAGGTAGCCGGGGCTGGCCAGCATCGCCAGCAGCGCCACGACGCCGATCACGATCAGCATGTACGCGCTGAGCGCGTCCACCCGCAGCAACCCCCACAGCCCGCTCCCCTCACCGGCCCGCGCGAGCAGGACGGCGGCGGCGAGCAGCCCGCCCGCGGACAGGGCGCCGAGCCACTCCGTCACGCGATTCCAGCCGAACACGGCATACAGACAGGCGGCCGCGAGCGGCAGCGCCACCGGGACGATCACCATCAGTCGTGCAGCTCCCGTAGCTCGTCGAGGTCGGTGCCGCCGAACGCGGCCCGCATCCGGGTGGTCAGAACCTGCAGCGCCAGTACGGCCAGCAGCACGTCGAGGGAGACGCCCAGCTCCACCACCAGCGGCACCCCGGTGGTGGTGAGGAAGGCGGCGGCGGTGATGGCGTTGTCCATCAACAGGAACCCGACCACCTGCGACAGCGCCCGCCTCCTGGTGACGAGGACGAAGAAGCCCACCAGCAGCACGGTCAGCGCGATCGGCACGGCCTGGGTGGCGGGCGTGGGCGCCAGGCGTACGAGGGGCTGGGAGACCGCGTACGCGAGCATCGTCAGGACGGCCGTGACCAGCAGCGACGCGGCGACGCTGACGTGCGGCCGGGCCTCGCGCCCCTCCTCGCCGGCCGCCAGCGCGCGCCGCATGAGGTAGGGCAGGAGCACCGCGCGCAGCAGCCCCACCCCGAGCCCGAGCACGGTCAGCTCGACGTCGGCCTCGTGCAGCCCCCTGACCGCGATCAGGGCGCCCAGCGCCACCCCCTGCAGCCCGAACAGCCAGATGATCGCGGCCAGGTCGCGCCGCCACAGGACCAGCACCCCCGTCAGCAGGAAGGCGCCGCAGGCCAGGTCGAGCGCCTGCACGTACACGGGATCAGTCATCTCACTCACGCCAGGAAGAAGGAGGCGGCGACCGCCAGCAGGGCCATCAGGAACGAGCCGGCCAGCAGCTCGGGGATGCGGAACAGGCGCAGCTTGGCCATGAACACCTCACCGGCCGCCAGCGTGCCGCCCAACAGCGCCACCTTCAGGGCGAACGCCACCACGGCGACCAGCAGCATGATCGGCCCGGCGCCCGCGGTGGCGATGCCGACCGGCGCGAACAGCGCGGCGAACAGCCCGAGCATGACCGTGAGCCGCATCGCCGAGGCCCACTCGATGAGCGCCAGGTCGGGGCCGGCGTACTCCAGGATCATCGCCTCGTGGATCATCGTCAGCTCCAGGTGGGTCGACGGGTTGTCCACCGGGATCCGGCCCGACTCGGCGATCGTGACCACCGCGAGCGCGACGGCGGCCAGCAGGCTCACCGGGGAGATGACCGACAGCGGGCTGCTCGCGGTCTCGGTGACGATCGCGCCGAGGTCGGTGGTGCCCACGCGGATCGACAGCGCGAAGACGGCCAGCAGGATCGTCGGCTCGACCAGGGCGAGCACGGTCATCTCCCGGCTGGCGCCCATCCCGCCGAACGCGGTGCCCGTGTCGAGCCCGCCCAGGGCCAGCGCCACCGAGCCGAGCGCGAGCAGCGCGGCGACCGCGAACAGGTCGGCGACGCCGTCGAGCGGCGAGGCGGCGGTGACCAGCGGCACCGCCGCCGCGACCACCAGCGTGGTTCCGGCCAGCAGCGGCGGCGCCGCCCTGAACAGGTAGCCGGTGCCGCGCGGGGCGATGGGCTCCTTGCGGGCCAGCTTGCGCAGGTCGCGCCACGGCTGCCGCACCCCGGCGCCCGCGCGCCCCTCCAGGCGGGCCCTGACCTGGCGCATCAGGCCGGCCAGCAGCGGCGCTCCGGCGGCCACCACGAGTACTTGCAGCACCATGGCGATCACGAGATCACCGCCAGCACGATCAGCACGCCGGTCAGCGCGTAGAAGCCGTAGGACAGGTAGCGGTGGACGCTGCCGTCGGCCAGCCGCCGCGCCCGCGCGCCGAGCCTGACGGCGGCGGCCAGTACCGGCTCGTACAGCCGCCGTTCGACCCGGTCGGGCACCCTGGCCCGGAACCGTACCCGCTGGACCAGGTAGGCCGACTCTTTGACGGCCGTCACGTCGATGGCGCTCTCCGGTTGCAGGGCGTCGACGAAGACCCGTTGGAGTGGTTCGGCGAAGGAGGTGGCGGTGTACTCCATGCGGGCCGAGACCGGTCCCGCGCCGCAGTCCCACAGGCGGGCCGGCCGGCGTGGGCGCCGGGCGGCCACCGCGCGGACCAGCGACAGCACCGCCGTCACGGCCCCGGCCAGCGCCAGCGCGATGAGGACCGGCGAGATCGAGCCGGTGATCGCGCTCAGCCGGAGCGTCACCTCCCCGGTGACCGGCCGGCTCGCGGGGATCACCCCCGTGACGGCCTCGGTGAGCGCGGGCAGGACCAGCGCGGGGTCGAGGGCGAGCAGCAGGCAGGCCGCCGCCGCCAGCGCCGTCCCGCAGATCGCCGTACGCGGGCTCTCCACCGCCCGTTCGGCGCCCGGGCTGCGCGGCCGGGCCAGGAACCCGACGCCGAACGCCTTCACGAACGTGGCCACCGCCAGCCCCGCCGTCAGCGCGATGGCGCCCACGGCCAGCGGCATCGTGACCGCGCCCGCCACCCCCGAGGCGGGCAGCGCGTGGATGAGGCTCTGCAGCAGCAGCCATTCGCTGACGAAGCCGTTGCCGGGTGGCAGCGCCGACGCGCACAGGGCGCCGACGGCGAACAGGGCCGTGGTGTACGGCATGCGGGTGCGCAGGCCGCCGAGCGCGTCGAGATCCCTGGTGCCCGTGGCCCGATGGACCGAGCCGGCCGCCTGGAACAGCAGCGTCTTGAACGCGGCGTGGTTGACGACGTGCAGCAGGGCCGCGGTGAGGGCGAGGGCGGCCAGCGGGCCGGCGCCGTCGGCCGCGAAGAAGCCGGCCGCGCCGACGCCGATGAGCACCAGGCCCATGTTCTCGGTGGAGGAGTAGCCGAGCAGCCGCTTCAGGTCGGTGGCCATGGCCGCGTGGAGCACTCCGTACAGCGCCGAGAGGGCGCCGAGCGCCAGGACGATCCACCACCACCAGACGGGGCCGCCGCGCAGCAGGTCGAGGCCGACCCTGACCACGCCGTAGACGCCCATGTTGACCATGGCGCCGCTCATCAGCGGCGACACGTGACCGGGCGCGGCCGGGTAGGCCCTGGGCAGCCACACGTGCAGCGGCACGATCCCGGCCTTGGCCGCGAACCCGGCCAGGGTGGTCAGGAAGATCACGTCCTTGGCGACGGGCGACAGCTCGGCGGCGCGCAGCTGGTCGAAGCCGTCGCCCGTGGCTCCGGCCGCCAGGTAGCAGAGGCCGCACATGATCGTCACCAGGCCGAGGTGGGTCATGACGGCGTACCAGAGCGCGGCCTTCCTGACCGACGGCCGGTCGCGGTGCTCGGCCGCCACGAGCAGGAGCGAGGTCATCGCCATCAGCTCCCAGCCGAACAGGAACGTGCTCACGCTGTCAGCCGCCGGCACCAGCAGCAGCGCGGCCACGAACAGCGGCATGACCGCCCGCGTCGGCCTGGCCCCGGCCACCGCCTGCGACTCCGCCGACCCGGCCACGAGAACCGCGGTGCCGGAGCCGATGCCGTGGATCGCCGCGCACACCGTAACCGCGCCCGTGATGGCGGTGAACAGGCCGCCGAGCGGGTCGAGCGCCAGGCGCAGGCCGCTCAGAGGCAGCAGGTCGGGCAGCCAGGCCGACCAGCCGTGGCCGAGCGTCGCCCGCACCCCCGCCACGGCCGCCACCACGCCGGCCAGCGCGGTGATCGCTTCCGCCGCGACGGTGATCGCGCGTGGGCGCGGCAGGGCGAGGAGGGCGGCGGCCAGGCAGAGGCCCAGGGCGCACGCGTAGAGGATCATCGCCCGGTCATCCCGCGCAGCGCCTCGATGATCGCCTCGGGCGGCGGCGGGCACCCGGTCACCTCGATGTCGACCGGGACCACGTCACCCACCGCCCCCACGACGCCGTACGCGCCCGCGAACACCCCGCAGTCACGCGCGCAGTCGCCCAGCGCGATCACCATGCGCGGCTCCGGCACGGCCTCGTAGGTGCGGCGCAGCGCCATCTCCATGTTGCGCGTGACCGGCCCGGTGACCAGCAGCGCGTCGGCGTGCCGCGGTGAGGCGACCAGGCGGGCGCCATAGCGCTCCGCGTCGTAGACCGGCCCGAACACCGAGGCGATCTCCACCTCGCAGCCGTTGCACGAGCCCGCGTCCACGTGGCGGATCTGCACCGATCCCGACAGCTCGGACGTTTCGCAATCTTTCCCGCGTTCCAGCGGCGGCTCGGCCATCCGCCCCGTCTTCCGGATTTTTCCCCACAGACCCACTGCGACCCCCCATCGCCCCGACCTGGGAGAACACCGTCCCGCGCCGGGCTGACCACTATGCCGCGCACGCGGGCGGCTCGGAGTGCGCACCGCTAAAGATCTCCCTCGGGACAGTCTTTTGAGAGCCGCGGCCCAGGTGGAGCCGGAGATAAGCGCGCGCATTACCTCTGGCGTAATCGCGGCGCCCGCACCCCCGCTGACATGGTTCTCATGTCCGAACGAACCGCTCGAAGGGAGCGCCGAAATGACCGCCCTCACTCTGACCGACCGGGCCAGGTTCCTGCGCCTGGCGCTGGCCTCCGACGCCGTCGTCACCGGTGTCAACGGGCTCGTCTACCTCGCCGCCGCCGGCCCCGCGAGCGACCTGCTCGGCCCGGACGCGGGCCTGCTCAGGGCGATCGGCGTCTTCCTTCTCGCGTACGGCGCCGCGGTCGGCCTGCTGGCGAGCCGCCACGTGATCAGCCTGGCGGCGACCAAGGCCGTGATCGCGCTCAACGCCGTCTGGACCGTGGGCAGCGTGGCCGCCGTGGTCACCGGGATGACGGAGTTCACCACGCCCGGCGCGGTGTGGGCGATCGGCCAGGCTCTCGTGGTCGGCGTCTTCGCCGAGCTGCAGATCATGGGCCTCCGCCGGCTCCGCTGACCCCCTCCTTCTCTCAATAACCCCCGAAAGGTAGAAAGATCATGAACAACGAACTGGTCGACCGCTACATCGCCGCCTGGAACGAGACCGACGCCGACGCCCGCGCCAAGGCCGTGGCCGAGGTCTGGACCGAGGACGCGACCTACACCGATCCGCTGGCCGAGGTCTCAGGGCACGCCGGGCTCGCCGCGCTGATCGAGGGCGCGCAGGGCATGTTCCCGGGCTTCGTGTTCAGCCCCGGTGAGGTGTACGACGCCCACCACGACATCGCCCGGTTCACCTGGCACCTGGGCCCGGCGGGTGAGGAGCCGGTGGTGGTCGGGTTCGACGTGGTGCAGTTGGCCGCGGACGGCCGGATCGCCAGGGTCCTGGGCTTCCTGGACAAGGTGCCCGCCGCCTGAAGACTGCTTCACCAGGCGACATCGCTTCGCCGGGCCCCTGGAGACTCTCCGGGGGCCCGGCCTTGTGCCGGAGCTTGCCCGTGCCATGGGCCACGGCATGAACCGCTTGCCCGTGCCATGGGCCATGGCATAAACCGTTTGCCCGTGCCGAGGGCCGCGACGCAGAATCAGATCTCGTGGCCGATCAACTGAAACGCCTGCTCCGCGGGCTGGCACCCGACCTGGGCCCGCTGCGCGACTCGCGTGACTATCGGCTGCTCATGGCATCCGGTGTCATCACGATGTTCGGCACGTTCATCACCATGGTCGCGGTGCCGTACCAGATGAAGGAGCTCACCGGCTCCTACGTGGCGGTCGGTCTGGTGAGCCTGGCCGAGTTCGTGCCGATGGTGGTGTGCGGGCTGTGGGGCGGCGCCATCGCCGACGCGCTCGACCGGCGCACGGTCATCCTGCTCAGCGAGCTGGGGCTGATGGTGACCTCGGGGCTGCTCATGGTCAACTCGCTGCTCCCCCACCCGCAGGTCTGGGTGCTCTATGTGGTCGGCGCCCTGGCGATGGGCGTGGGCTGCCTGCAGCGGCCCAGTCTGGAGGCGCTGATCCCGCAGGTGGTCAGGCACGACCAGCTCGCCGCGGCCGCGGTGCTGGCCAACCTGCGCTGGAACCTCGGCGCGATCGTCGCCCCGGCGCTCGGTGGGCTGCTGGTGTCGGCGTTCGGCACGGCCGTCGCCTACGGCCTCGACACGGTGAGCTTCGTCCTTTCCCTGATACTGCTGTGGCGGATCAAGGCCGTGCCGCCCGCCGAGGACGCCACGCCCGCGTCGCTGAGTTCGCTGGTGGAGGGTGTGCGCTACGCGGCCGGGCGGAGCGACCTGGTCGGCACCTACCTGGTCGACATCGCCGCCATGCTGTTCGCGATGTCGACGGCGCTGTTCCCGTTCCTGGCCGACCAGCTCGGCGCGCCTCAGGCGCTCGGGCTGCTCTATTCGGCGGGTGCGGTGGGCTCCCTCGTGGCCTCGCTCACCGGCGGCTGGACGGCGCGCGTCCACCGCCAGGGCATGGGCGTGATCATCGCCGCGACGCTCTGGGGTGCCGCGATGGCACTGGCGGCGGTGATCCCGAACGTCTGGGCGATCTTCCTCTGCCTCGCGCTGGCCGGGGCGGCCGACATGATCAGCGGCATCTTCCGCATGACGATGTGGAACCAGACGATCCCCAACGAGCTGCGGGGCAGACTGGCCGGCATCGAGCTGCTGTCCTACGCCAGTGGCCCGATGCTCGGCAACGCCCGGGCCGGGCTGATGGCGCAGTGGGGCGGCGCCCGGTTCTCCCTGGGCGCGGGCGGCGTGCTGTGCGTCGCGGCGGTGGCCGGGCTGGCGGCGGTGTTGCCGAAGTTCCGCGGGTACGACTCGCGCACCGACGAGCACGCGCTGACCGAGAAGGCGCGCCGAGAGAGCCGCCTCACCGCCTAGGCGCGGCTGCCCGCCTGGAGCCACGGCTGTGGCCGGCCCGCCGCACCGCCTGGAGCCGCTGTCTGCGGCCGGCCCGCTCCACCGCCTTGAGGCACGCTGTGGTCAGCCCACTCCACCGCCTTGAGGCACGCTGTGGTCAGCCCGGCTCGCGCCAGCCGTCGTGGTCTTCCACGAGGGCGTCGACCTCCGGCAGGCCGCCCTCGTCGAGCCCTTCCAGGACGACCAGCCACTGCGCGTCCTCGGCGTCGTCCTCTCCGGCGAGCGTCTCCCGCACCACCTGGGGTGTCCCCAGCGCGGGGAACCGCTCGCCCAGCGCCTCCGCCACCTCCTCGGCGTCGTCACGCTCGGCGAACACCAGCAGATGCCTCATCTCCGGCCTTTCATGCGTGCGGCCCGATACGCCGGGCTCCTGCGCGAGGTCGCGTACACCGGACTCATGCGCGAGTCTGTTTGGGGGACTCATGCGTGAGGTCCGGTACGGCGGACCGTACCGGACCTCGTGGCGACTGGACGGTCAGGCGCTGCGGAGCTGGGCGCCGACGCGGTCGGCGGCCATGGCCACGGCGGCGTCACGAGCCGCCGTCGTCTCCTCCACCGTCAGCGTCCGGTCGGCGGCGCGGAAGCGCAGGGTGTAGGCGAGCGACTTGTTGCCCTCCCCCACCTGCTCCCCCGCGTAGACGTCGAACAGCCGGATCGACTCCAGCAGCTCGCCCGCCCCGTCACGCAGCGCCGCCTCCACGTCGGCGACCGGCGTGAAGTCGGGCACGATCAGCGCCACGTCCTGGGTCGCGACCGGGTAGGACGAGACGGCCGGCGCGTCGACCGGGCCCGGCATGGCCGAGTCCAGCTTGGACAGTTCCAGCTCCATCGCCGAGGTGCGCGGCGGCAGTCCGTAGGCCTCGGCGACGCGCGGGTGCAGCTCGCCGGCGTGGCCGACGAGCGTGTCGCCGACGTAGAGGGCGGCGCACCTGCCGGGGTGCCACGGTTCGTGCTGGTCGGCGATGACCGACAGCTCGACTCCCGCCTCGGCCGCCACCAGCCGGGCCGCTTGTACGGCGTCTGCCCAGCACTCCTGGCGGCCCTGGCCCCACCAGCCGGACCGCTCGAACTCGCCGGCCAGCACGACCGCGACCCGGTGCGGCTGGTCGGGCAGAGCCGTGGCGATCGAGGCCAGCTCGTCGTCGCTGGGCCGGCGCTCGACACCCAGCACCGGCGCGGTGTCCGGCGCTCCCTCGCGCGGCCGGTAGACCAGCCCCGACTCGAACAGGGCCACGTCGGAGAAGCCCCGCCCGGCGTTGCGTACCAGGGTCTTGAGCAGCCCCGGCAGCAGCGTCGTGCGCAGCAGCGGCTCGTCCTCGGCCAGCGGGTTGGCCAGCCGCAGAGCGCGGCGGCGCGCGTCGTCGGCGGGCAGTTGCAGCGCGTCGAAGTCGCCCTCGCTGATGAACGGGTAGGCGAGCACCTCGACGTAACCGGCGGCGGCCAGGGTCCGGCCGACCCGCCTGCGCAGCCGCTGCCCCTCGGTCAGCCCGGCGCCGGCCGGAGCCTTGGGCAGCACGGAGGGCAGCCGCTCGTAGCCTTCGAGGCGGATGACCTCTTCGGCCAGGTCGTTGGGGTCGGTGAGGTCCGGCCGCCAGGACGGCGGGGTGACCGTGAGCATGTCGTCGCCGGTGACGGCCAGCTTGGCCGCCAGCTCGCCGCCGGTCACGACCCCGGTCGGGTCGACGCCGCCCCTGCGCACGGCCGGGTCGTCGCCATCGGTCACGACGCAGCCGACCTGCTCCAGGCGGCGTACGACGGTCTCCTTGGAGTAGGGCACGCCGGCCACGTCGCCCGGGTGGCTCGCCGGAATGGCGATGCGCGCCGGCTCGACGTCGACCTCGGCGTGCGTCAGACCCGGCCGTACGGTGGCGCCGCCCAGCTCGGCCAGCAGGCTCACCGCCCGCCACGAGGCCACCAGCGGCAGCTCACGGTCGACGCCGCGCTCGAACCGCTTGGACGCCTCGGACACGAGGTTGTGCCTGCGCGACTCCCGGGAGATGCCGGTCGCCGAGAAGTGCGCGGCCTCGATGACGATGTCGGTCGACTCGCCGGAGATCTCGGTCTCCAGTCCGCCCATCGTGCCCGCCATCGAGATCGGGCCCGACTGGTCGGTGATCAGGATGTCGTCGGGGTCGAGCTCGCGGGTGACGTGGTCGAGTGTTTCGAGCCGCTCGCCCTGCCCGGCCCGGCGTACGACGATCTCGCCGGTGAGCTTGGCCCGGTCGAAGGCGTGCAGCGGCTGGCCGAGCTCCAGCATCAGGTAGTTGGTGATGTCGACGGCCAGCGACACCGGCCGCATGCCGGCCCGCGTCAGGCGTACGCGCATCCAGAGCGGGCTCTGGGCGGCCGGGTCGAAGCCGGTGACCTCGCGCAGCACGAACCTGTCGCAGGCGGTCGGGTCGCCGATCGAGGCGGGCCACGCCTGCTCGTCGGCGGCGGGCAGCTCGACGTCGGCGGGGTCGTGGAAGGGCACCTCGAAGGCGGTCGCGGCCTCGCGGGCCACGCCCCTGACCGACAGGGCGTAACCGATGTCGGGGGTGATCTCCAGCTCGATCACGTCGTCGCGGAGCCCGAGCAGCTCGACCACGTCGGCGCCGATCGGGGTGCCGGCGGGCAGGACCATGATGCCGCCGTGGTCGTCGCCGAGACCGAGCTCGCGCTCGGAGCAGATCATGCCCTCGGACAGCCGCCCGTAGGTCTTGCGCGCGCCGACCTCGAAGCCGCCGGGCAGCACGCCGCCCGGCAGCACGACCGGCACGCGGTCACCGACGGCGAAGTTGGTGGCGCCGCAGACGATCTCGCGCGGCATCGCCTCGCCGACCTCGACCTTGCAGTGCCTGATCGGCTTCTTGAAACCGGTCAGCTCCTCGATCTCGAGCACCTCGCCGACCACGACGTTCTTCACGTCGTGGCCGTGGGAGGTGATCGACTCGAGCTTGAGCCCGGCCGCGGTGAGCTTGTCGGCCACCTCTTGTGCGGTGACCGCCGGGAGATCGGCGTGCTCCCGCAGCCAGGAGAGCGGGACCTTCATCAGATCTCCAATCCGAACGGAAGCGTGAAGCGCACGTCTCCCTCGACCATGTCGCGCATGTCCTCAGCGTTGTGGCGGAACATCAGCGTGCGTTCGATGCCCATGCCGAACGCGAAACCCGAGTATCTCGACGGGTCGACGCCGCAGGCGATCAGCACGCGCGGGTTGACCATGCCGCAGCCGCCCCACTCGATCCAGCCCTCGGACTTGCAGGTGCGGCACGGCGGGTTGCCGGGGATCGCCGAGGCGCCGCGGCAGACGAAGCACTTGAGGTCCATCTCGGCCGACGGCTCGGTGAACGGGAAGTAGTTGGGCCGGAACCTGGTGGTGATCCCCTCGCCGAACATGACCTCGGCGAACCGGTCGAGCGTGCCCTTGAGGTGGGCCATCGTCAGCCCCTCGTCGATCGCCAGGCCCTCGACCTGGTGGAAGACGGGGGTGTGGGTGGCGTCGAGCTCGTCGGTGCGGAACACCTTGCCCGGCGAGATGACGTAGCACGGCGCGCCCCGCTGCAGCAGCGCGCGGATCTGCACCGGCGAGGTCTGGGTGCGCAGGACCATGCCCGACTCGGTGGACTCCACGAAGAAAGTGTCGTGGTCGGAGCGGGCCGGGTGGTCCTTGGCGATGTTGAGGGCGTCGAAGTTGAACCACTCACCTTCGAGCTCGGGGCCCTCGGCCACCTCGTAGCCCATCGCGACGAAGGTGTCGGCGATGCGCTCCTGCATGGTGGTCAGCGGGTGGCGGGCGCCGCGCGGCTGCCGGTCCCACGGCAGGGTGACGTCGACGGCCTCCTCGACGAGCACCCGGGCGTCGCGCTCGGCCTCCAGCTCGGCCTGCCGGGCGGCGAGCGCCTCGTTGATCGCCTTGCGGGCGCCGCCGACGCGCTTGCCGGCCTCGGCGCGGGCCGCGGGCGGCAGAGCGCCGATCTCGCGGTTGGCCAGCGCGATGGGCGAGCGGTCGCCCGCGTGGGCCAGCCGCGCCTGCTTGAGTGCGTCGAGGTCGCCGGCCGTCTTGATCGCCGCCAGGGCGTCGGCCTCCATGCGGGACACCTCGTCGGCATGCAACGGTGTCACCTCGACGGGGTCGTAGTCAGACAAGAGTGAGCTCCGTATCCAGGGCTTGAGCGTGACAGAGTCTAGTGGGATCCGCCCACCGGGCCCGACTCCCGCCGCTTCCCGTAATCGGGCCGCGCGGACCGCACCTGGCTAACTACACCGTGGCGAAGTCGGGTGTGCCGGTGGGCACGGTAAATCGGAACTCCGCCCCGCCCTCGGGCGCGCGCTGCACGGTGATCGTGCCACCATGCGCCTCGACCAGGCCCTTCACGATGAACAGGCCGAGCCCGGTGCCGCCGCGCCGGCGGCTGTTGCCGCGCCAGAACTGCCGGAAGACGCGCGGAGCCAGCTCGGGCGCGATGCCCTCGCCCTCGTCGCGCACCGACACGGCAACTCCCCATCCGACGGACTCGATGTCTATGGTGACGGTGCCGCGTCCGTGGCGCACCGCGTTTTCCATCAGGTTACCGAGGATCTGGTCGACCTTGTCCTGGTCCAGCCACATTTCGGGCAGGTGGTCGCCGACGACGAGGCGGAAGCGGTCCTCGGCCTCCCCCGCCGCGACGCGGCCCGCGATGATGCGCCGCGCTCTGGCGGGCACGTCGACGACCTGGCGGTGCAGCTCCAGCCGGCCCGACTCGATGCGGGAGACGTCGAGCAGCTCCGTGATAAGCCTGGTCACGCGGTCGGCGTCGTTGTTGACGGTCTCGAGCATGACGCGTTTCTGCTCGTCGGTGAAGCGGGTCCACTTGGCCAGCAGCGTCGCGGTGAAGCCCTTGACGCTGGTCAGCGGCGAGCGCAGCTCGTGGGCGACCGTGGAGACCAGGTCGGCGCGGCTGCGCTCCAGCCGGGCGCGGGCGCCGCCGTCACGCAGGGTGATCGTCACCCGGTCGACGTCGCCGCACCGCTCGGGCTCGCGGGACAGCCGGGCCGCGACGTAGAGCTCCTGCCCGCCGGGCAGGTGGATGGGGCGCTCGGGCACCCTGCTGCGAGTGCGCAGGCCGCCCTCGGGGTCGAGGGCCTTCCACCACTCGCGGCCGTCGTGGTCGCGGAAGGGGAAGACCTCGTTCATGTCCCTGCCGACCGCCCGCTCGACGGTGACGCCGGTGAGCCGCGCGGCGGCCCGGTTGACGGCCAGCACGCAACCGAATCTGTCGGTCACGATGAGGCCGTCTGGAAGATCGTCAATGGCTATCGTGCACGCGGAGGCGACCACTCGACCATCGGTGTCTGCGCCGTGCACGAACTCGCCTCCTCCGCCTACAAGGCCGACAATAGCGGGTTTCCAGCCGCCTAGGGCACTCGCTGAGCCCTGGCGGAGGAGTAAAGGCATACCGCGGCCGCGGTGGCCAGGTTGAGGCTTTCGGCCTGTCCGTAGATGGGCACTCTGACCACATCGTCGGCTTCGGCGAGAACCTCCTCGGGCAGACCCCATGCCTCATTTCCGAAGATCCACGCGGTGGGGCCCGACAGGTCGACGTCGTCGAGCGTGTGCTTGCCCGCGCCGTCGGCCGCCAGCACGCGAAGTCCGCGCTCTCTGAGTTGACGCACGGCCCCTGCCACCGGAGTACCGATGGTGACGGGCAGGTGGAACAAGCTGCCCGCGCTGGCGCGTACACACTTGCCGTTGTACGGGTCGACGGAGGCGTCGGTGAGGATCACGGAGTCGGCGCCCGCGGCGTCGGCGGCGCGCATGACGGTGCCCGCGTTGCCGGGGTCGCGCACGTGCGCCAGGACCGCGACCAGGCGCGGGTCGCCCGACAGGGCTTCGTCGAGCGGCACGTGCACCAGCCGGCAGACGGCCAGCAGCCCCTGCGGGGTGACGGTCTGGGAGAGCTCGGCCATGACCTCGCCGCTGGCCCGGTGGATCGGGATGCCCTTGAGCGTCGCGTCGGTGATCAGCTCGGGGTGGCGCAGCTCGGCTTCGGCGGTGGCGAACAGCTCCAGCGTCACCCCTTCGAGCTTGAGCGCCTCGCGTACGGCCTGGGGCCCCTCGGCCAGGAACTTGCGGTCCTGCTCCCTGAAGGCGCGCTTGGCGAGCCGTCTGGCGGCCTTCACGCGCGGCGACTTCACGTTGGTCAGCTCGGATCCGGCCATGCTCTCCCCTGATGATCTGTACGGCCGGTCGCACCGGCCGCGTGCCCGGTCGTGGCGCCCGCGCGTACAGCGGTCGTACCCGTACACACAGCAGTCGTGCCCACGCGCGCAGCGGTCGCGGCTCCTGTGCACACAGCAAAGGGCCCACCATCAGGTGGGCCCTCGGCTAGAGCCTCGCCGGGCTCCTTTGTCAAGCGCCTCAGCTCGCGGCCGGGGCGTTCACGTTCGCCGGCAGCGCCTTCTTGGCGGCCTCGACGAGCGTGGCGAAGGTCTGGCTGTCGTTGACCGCGAGGTCAGCGAGGATCTTACGGTCGACCTCGATGTTGGCCAGCCGCAGACCCTGGATCAGACGGTTGTACGTCATGCCGTTCTGGCGGGCAGCGGCGTTGATCCGCTGGATCCACAGACGACGGAACGCACCCTTACGGTCCTTGCGGTCCCGATAGGCGTACGTCATCGAGTGGAGCATCTGCTCCTTGGCCTTGCGGTACAGACGTGACCGCTGGCCACGGTAACCGGAAGCCCGCTCGAGAACGACCTTGCGCTTCTTCTTGGCGTTGAGCGCCCGCTTCACGCGTGCCATGTTCTATCTCCCCGGGGGTCGCGCTACTTGGCGAGCAGCTTCTTGATTTTCTTGGAGTCAGCGTCGGACAGGACGACTTCGTTCTTGAGACGGCGCGTCAGCGTGGACGACTTCCACTCGTTGTAGTGCGCGCGATTGGCCCGGCGGCGCACGACCTTGCCGGTGCCGGTGAGCCGGAACCGCTTCTTCGCACCGCTGTGCGTCTTCATCTTCGGCATTCGCCGTCTCTCCTCAATTCGTCCGTGCCGGTGGCCGGGCCGGTGCTGGCCGACCCGGTCGCGGCGTCTTCGTCTGGCGGGGTGGCTGTCGGGGTGTGCTGTTAAGGCTAACCCCAACCGCGGGTCACGCTTCCTGTATGGGAGCTTCCTGCTCGGAAGTCTCCAGCTCGGAAGGCTCCTCGCCGCCACGCTGTGCCTTGGCTGCGGCCTTTTCGGCCTTTGCCTCGGCCTTCTTCTTGTGCGGACCGATCACCATGATCATGTTACGACCGTCCTGCTTGGCGTGGGACTCGACGAATCCCAACTCCTGGACGTCGTCCGCGAGCCGCTGCAGCAGCCGGAAGCCGAGCTCCGGCCGGGACTGCTCGCGACCACGGAACATGATCGTGACTTTGACCTTGTCTCCCGCCTTGAGGAACCGCACCACGTGACCCTTCTTGGTCTCGTAGTCGTGCGGGTCGATCTTCGGCCGGAGCTTGATCTCCTTGATGATCGTGTGCGCCTGATTCTTGCGCGCCTCGCGCGCCTTCATCGCGGACTCGTACTTGAATTTGCCGTAGTCCATGAGCTTGCACACGGGCGGTCGAGCCGTGGCCGCGACCTCGACGAGGTCGAGGTCGGCCTCCTGAGCGAGCTTGAGGGCATCGTGAATGGAGACGATGCCTACCTGCTCGCCGTTCGGGCCCACGAGGCGAACCTCGGGAACTCGGATACGCTCGTTGATGCGGGGCTCAGTGCTGATGGGGCCTCCTAGGTTTGCGTTCCCGTACGTGCTCGGTGCCGAGGAACTCCGCGCAAACGCGAAAAGCCCCGCACGTCGCGCATGCGGGGCCACTGAGCTCTTTGGCATCGTGGCCGTAAGCTCCCCGGAGTAAGTCCGGCGTGATCCTGGACCCGGCCGCCTCTCGGCGACTCAGGTGGGAGGGAGACCTCCGCTTGCGCGTCCAGCAAGGCATGCCGGACCGATCAGTGAGCTACGCTACCACAACAACGAGACTTCTTCGAATCATCCCCGCTGGCCAGGGGTCTGAGCGGTAAATTCTGTCCAGAAAATTAGCCAGAAGGAGGGCATGTGACCGATCTCGAAGAGAGCAAGTGGCAGCCGTAGGACGCTCGGGGCCCGACCTGAGCGCGCTCGACCTCACCCGCGACAAGAGCGGCATGATGCGGGATGTCGACCTCGAGGGCATCAAGTGAGCTACGTTCTCGACACCGCCTGGTTGATCCTGGCCGCTCGCTTGATCAACCCGTTCGACTGGCCGACCGTCTGAGGATCTCCGCCTCGCCGGCCGCGCGCATGGCCTCCACCGGCACATCCGTCCGGCCCGTCATCAGCTCCACCTGCCGTACCGCCTGGTGCAGCAGCATCCCGAACCCGCCGACCACGGTGCCGCGCCCAGCCTGGACGGCCGCCGCCGCGCTGGTCGGCCAGGGCGAGTAGACCACGTCGAAGAGCGCCGGAACCCGCGCCAGCCGCGCCGCGAAGGCGTCGGCCGCCCCGCTCGGCAGCGTGGACACCACCAGATCCACCCGCGTCGAGACATCGAGCTTGTCGAACGTCTCGATCGCCAGCGCCATCCCGAGCCGCTCGGCCACCCCGGCCGTGTCCCCCGCCCTGGCGGGATCGCGTACCAGCAGGGTCGCGGAGTGCAGCCCCAGGTTGCGCAGCGCGGCCAGCGTCGAAGCGGCGGTGGCGCCACCGCCCAGCACGGTCGCCGACCTCGGCGCCGGCACCCCCGCCTCGGCCAGCGCCCGCTCGATGCCGTAGACGTCGGTGTTGTCCCCATGGCTCGCGCCGTCGCGGAACACCACGGTATTGGCTCCGCCCACCTCGACGGCCAGGTCGGAGACGGTGTCGAGCAGCGGCAGCACGGCCCGCTTGAGCGGCATGGTCAGCGACAGCCCCGCCCAGGCCCCCTCGTCCCCCGGCACCTCTCCGCGGCGCGGCCTGAGCTCCCGCAACAGCCCGGGCAGCCGGGCCTCGTCACACTCGCGGGCCTCGTAGCTCCACCCGTCGAGCCCCATCGCCTGATAGGCCGCCCGATGCAGGTAGGGCGACAGCGAATGCGCGATCGGCGACCCCAGCACCCCTGCCCGCACGCGGTTCTCCTCTCCATGCCTTACTGCCTGCTGTTTTTCGTGGCTTGTCTTCTATGCAGCCGCTTTTGTACGGCATGCCCGTCCGTACGGCATGCCCGCTTTGGTGCGGCATGTCGCACGAAAGCGGCATGCCGCCCGTGCCGTTTGCCGCCTGTACGGCCGCCTTCGTACGGCATCCCTGTCTGCGGTACGGCATGCCCAGCCGACCCCAGTCGCCGTACAGGGCTCAGGGCCTCCAGGGAGACGGCCGCTGAGCCCGCACATGGCCGGGCGCCATTACGAGACGGTGAGACCGGTGGCGTGGCCGGCTTCCGCCGTTTACCCGGCGGCGTCAGCCACCGTTTCGGCGGTATTCGTTGAGCAATACCTGGAATTCCGCGTCCGTGACGGCGAACTTGGTGATGTGGCTCTTGGGGTCGGTGGCGACGAAGTAGAGCCAGGGACCCTTGGCCGGGTTGAGAGCCGCCTCGATCGCCGCGTCGCCCGGGTTGGAGATGGGGCCGGGCGGGAGACCCAAGTATTTGTAGGTGTTGTACTTGGAGGTGCTCTGCAGCTGCGCGTGCGTCGCGGACGTGCCCTTCTTGTTCGTCGCGTACATCACCGTGCTGTCCATCTTCAGCTGCATCTCCGGCTCATGGTCGAGCCGGTTGTAGATGACGCGGGCGATCTTCGGCATGTCCTCGTGCCGGCCGGCCTCGGCCTGGATGATGCTGGCGATCGTGATGATCTCGGCGGGCGTGCGCCGCAGGGCCTTGGCGCCGCCCACGAGGTCGGCCTTCTCCGCCGCCTGGTTGAACCGTTCGACCATCTGCGACAGCATGTCGGCCGGCGTGGCCTTCGGCTGGAACTCGTACGTGGCGGGGAAGGCGTAGCCCTCCAGCCTGCCCTTCGCGTAGGACGGCAACTCCATCTCGCTGGTGTCCTTGGCGGCGGCGGCGAAGTCCTTCAGCGGCTTGCCGGTCTTGTCGGCGAGCCGGGCGAGGACGTCGGAAAGGCGCAGCCCCTCCTCGAACGGGATCCTGACGATCAGCTTGTTGGCCGAGCCGAGCATCGTCACCGCGTTGGCGGCGGACATCCCCTTGCGCAGGGTGTATTGGCCCGGCTGGAGCGCGCCGCTCTTGTTGGCGTTGGCGATCGCGTTGGTGAACGCCCTGGCGCTGGCGACGACCCCCTGCCGCTCCAGCTCCACCGCCACGTCGGAGGCGGTCTGGCCGTCCTTGATCTCGATGGTCACGTCGCCCTTGCCCTGGCCGGTGAAGTCGTCGGGCACCAGAGCGCCGCTGATCCACTGATAGCCGAAGTAGCCGCCGCCGCCGAGGATGCCCGCCAGGACGATGAAGGCCAGCAGCGGTGCGATGAAGCCGCCTCGGTTACGGCGCCTGCGACGTCTGCGGCTGCCGCCTTTGCCGTTAGCTCGGCCGCGGCGCCGGGAGGAGCCTTCGTCGTCCTCGGCGCCGAGCAGGAAATCCATGTCGAGATCGTTCATAGGTGCGCAGGCCAATCTCCCGGTACGTACGGCCCGGCGTCAAGTGGCACTGCCGAACCGTTGGGGGTCACCGAGCGGGGGGTTCGCCGGCCGTGCACCCACGACCGGCGAATATCACTCTGGGTAGCCATGCTAGAGGACAAGGAGAGCGCGCGGGCCCCCTCCCGGGGGCTCCGCTCGGGGATTTCGAAGATCCCTCGCGGGAAGTGGGGGGTCCCGGCAAGCATCATTTCGTCCCGAGGTTTCGGTGCAACTCTTCCCGGTATCTCACGAACTCGCTCTCTTTGTCGGTGAATTTGGTGATTCTATGCGCCGGATCCGTCGTCACAAACCAGCGCCAATCACCGCTCGCCGGATGCAAGGCCGCTATCAGCGCCTTCTCTCCGGGATTGGCGATGGGCCCCGGCGGCAGTCCGGTGTGCCGGTAGGTGTTGTACGGCGATTGGACCTTGGTGTCGCTCTCGGTGACCTTCAGGGTCCGCTTGCCCAGGGCGTACAGGACGGTGCTGTCGATCTGGAGCCGCATGTCGCGCTTGAGCCTGTTGTAGATCACTCTGGCGATCTTGGGATAGTCCTCGTCCCTGCCGCCCTCGGCCTGGATCATGCTGGCCACCGTGACGGCCTCCAGCGGGCTCAGATGCACGTGCGGGGCCTTCTTCACCAGCTCCACCTGCTTCGCCGCCGCGCCGAACCGTTCCACCATCGCGGTCAGCAGGTCGACGGCCTTGTCCCCGGGCTCGACCTCGTACGTCGCCGGGAACAGGAACCCTTCGAGCCCCTTGGCGTATTTGGGCAGCCCGACGAGAGCCGTGTCAACCGCCCGCAACTCCTTGAGAGCCAGCCCGGACTGCGCGGCCAGCCGGACGAGCGTCTCGGACGCCCGCATGCCCTCGGGCACGGTGACCCGCCTGACCATCCTGGAGGCGGGCGCGAGCAGCAGGTCGAGCGCGGCGCCCGCGGCCATGCCCTTGCGCAGCCGATAGTGCCCCGGCCGCAGGTGTCCCGCCACGGCACGGTCCTCGGCCACGTTCACGAACGACCGCGCGCTGGCCACCACCCCGGCCTCGGCCAGCACCGCGCCGACGTCGCCCGCGTTGGCACCGGGCGGGATCCGCACGGTCACGGGCCCGCCGCCGGTGCCCTCGAAGTCGTCGGGGGTCAGGTACGGCTTGAGCGCCACATATACGCCTACGCCGAGCGCGGCGATCGACGCCGACACCACCACGCCGAGCAGCGCCACCGTACGCACGGCCGACCGCTTCTCGCGCCGCCGAACCCCACGAACGTCCCCGCCGCCCTCGGTCCCGGCTCTGCCCCCGGTCCCGGTCCCGGCTCCGGCCTCAGACGCGCCACTGCCACCGCCCCGGGCCGCCCCGGCTGCCAGGCCACCGACGCCCGGTGATTCGCCCGGATCGGTGCCAGCGACGCCACCATCGGAGACCTGGCCGTCAGAAGACGCGCCGCTGTGGGACGTGCCACCACCAGAAGGCCGCCCGCCGTAGGAAGGCGCGCCATCGTCGGATGGAGCGCCACCGTCGGAAGGCCCACCGCCGTCGGGCGAGGCGGCATCGGACTGCGCCCCACCCTCGGACGACGCATCACCGGAAACCCCGCCGCCGTCCGACAAAACGCCATCAGAAGGCGAGCCACCGTCGGATGGAGCACCACCGGCGAGCCTCCCACCGTCGGACAAGCCGCCGTCGAACGGCGCACCACCCTCCGACGACGCACCACCAGGAAGCCGCCCGCCCTCCGACAGCGCGCCATCAGAGCGCGCGCCACCATCAGACGGAGCACCACCGGGAGGCCGCCCGCCGTCCGCCGGGGCGGTCGCGCCCAGGTCGTCCGCGCGGCACTCTCGTCCGTCCGCTGCGTACTCCCCTGTCACCGGCACGTCCAGAGCCTCTGACGCGTCCGGCCCCAAGGGACCGTTGGAGTCCGAGGACACGCCGGTTCCCGAGGACATATCGGCGTCTGAGGACATATCGGTGTCTGAGGGTGTCGCGGAGTCCGAAAGCGCTTCGGTATCCGAGGGCACATCGGCGTCCGAAGACGGTGCTGTGTCCGAGGACGGGAAGAAGGGTTCCGGGACGAACGGGATCAGGTCGTCATCCTCGTCCGGAGGTGGCCCGCTCATGCGGCCACCCCCGCCCGTTCCCCGCCGCCCCCGGTGAGACGCCCGGTCATGAGGCGGGTCCGCCGTCCGCCCCGGAGGGCGGATCGACGGGCCTGCCGGGTGGTCTGTCCGTGGCTCTCTCGACGTCGAGCGCGTCCTGCAGCAGCACGACCGCCGCCGCCTGGTCCACGACCGCGCGCTGCTTCTTGGCCCGCACGCCGCTGGCCCGTAGTCCCTGCTGCGCCGCGACCGTGGTCAGCCGTTCGTCGAAGAGGCGGACGGGCGTGGGCGCCAGTCGCCGGGCCAGCGCTGTGGCGAATTCGCGGGCCAGCGCGGCGGCCTGCCCTTCGCGGCCCGACAGCGAGGTGGGCAGCCCGACCACGACCTCGATCGCCGAATGTTCGTCGGTGATCGCCGCGATGCGGTCGAGGTCGCCCTGGCCTCGCCTGACGGTCTCCACCGGAGTGGCCAGCAGGCCCGAGGGGTCACTGCGGGCCACTCCGATGCGTACGGACCCGACGTCCACGCCGATACGTGAACCGAACCGCATGTCAGCCGAGCTGCTCCGCGATGGCCTGCTCGACCAGTCGCAGCGCGTCGCCGACCGCCTCCGGTCGTGTGCCGCCGCCTTGCGCGACATCGTCCTTGCCGCCACCGCCACCCCCAAGCGCCTTGGCGGCGACGCCGACCAGTCGCCCGGCCTTGAGCTGACGCTCACGTCCCGCCTCGTTGACCGCGGCAACGACCACGGGCCGGTCGGAGGGGACACCCGCGATCACGATGACCGCCGGTCGGTCGGCCGGGAATCTGCCACGCACATCAAGCGCGAGCTTACGCAGGTCATCGGCTCCGGTGCCGTCAGGCGCGCGGTGCGTCACCACGAAGACTCCGCCCAGGTCACGAGCCTGCGCCGCCAGCTCGCCCGCCACTTGGAGCACCTGCGCGGACCGAAGCCGCTCCAGCTCCTTCTCGGCGGTGCGCAGGCGGGTGACGATGCCCTCGACGCGCTCGGGCAGCTCCTCGCGGCGCGCCTTGAGCTGCTCGGTGAGCTGGGCGACCAGCACGCTCTCGCGCGCCAGGAAGCGGAAGGCGTCGATGCCGACGAGCGCCTCGACACGGCGCACACCGGCGCCGACCGACTGCTCGCCGAGCACCTTGACCAGGCCGAGCTGGCCGGAGCTGTGCACGTGGGTGCCGCCGCAGAGCTCGCGCGAGTAGTCGCCGATCTCCACGACGCGGACCTCGTCGCCGTACTTCTCGCCGAACATCGCCAGCGCGCCCATCGCCCTGGCCTCCGTCTGGGAGGTGTAGAAGGCGTTGACCTTGAGGTCGTTGACGAGGACCGCGTTGACCTCGTCCTCGACGTCGCGCAGCACGCTCGGCGGCACCGCGCCCGCCGCGGTGAAGTCGAAGCGGAAGCGGCCGGGCGAGTTTTCCGAGCCGGCCTGCGCCGCCGTCTCACCCAGCGCGTTCTTGAAGCCGCGGTGGACGAGGTGGGTGGCGCTGTGGCTGCGCGAGATCGCGCGGCGCCGCTCGATGTCGATCTCCGCCTGGGCCTCGTCGCCGACCTTGAGCTCGCCCTTGCGGATCCGGCCGCGGTGCACGACGAGGCCCGCGAGCGGCGTCTGCACGTCGCGAATCTCCACCTCGGCGCCGCCGGTGCGGATCACGCCCTGGTCGGCGAGCTGGCCGCCGCCCTCGGCGTAGAAGGGGGTGCGGGAGAGCACGATCTCCACGTCGGTGCCCGCGCCCGCCGCGGGGACCGCGCCGCCGTCGACCAGGATGCCGACGATGCTCGTGTCGGCCTCGGTCTGGTCGTAGCCGAGGAACTCGACCCGGCCCGCCTTCTCCAGCAGCTGCCCGAAGACGGAGATGTCGGCGTTGCCGGTCTTCTTCGCCGCCGCGTCGGCCTTGGCGCGGTCGCGCTGCTCCTTCATCAGGCGGCGGAAGCCCTCTTCGTCGACCTGGAGCCCGTGCTCGGACGCCATTTCGAGCGTGAGGTCGATCGGGAAGCCGTAGGTGTCGTGCAGCTGGAACGCCTGCTCGCCGGAGAGCATCGAGCCGGACTTGCGCTTGGTCTCCTCCACCGTGACGTCGAACATGGCGGTGCCGGTGCGCAGCGTGCCGAGGAAGGACGCCTCCTCGGCGTCGATGACCCCGTGGATCTGCGGCGCGTCCGCCTTCAGCTGCGGATATTGCTCGCCCATGACCTCGATCGCGACCTCGGTCAGCGCGTGCATGTAGCGCTCGTCGCCGGAGCCGAGCAGGCGCAGGTTGCGGACCGAGCGGCGCAGGATGCGGCGCAGCACGTAGCCGCGGCCCTCGTTGCCGGGCATGACGCCGTCGGCGACCAGCATGGTGCCGGTGCGGACGTGGTCGGCGATCACTCGCAGGCTGACGTCGGAGCGGTGGTCACGGCCGTAGCGGGTCTTGGTGAGCTCGGCGGCCTTGTCGAGGATCTTGTAGGTGGTGTCGATCTCGTAGATGTTGTCGACGCCCTGCAGGATCGCCGCCATGCGCTCCAGGCCCATGCCGGTGTCGATGTTCTTGGCGGGCAGCTCGCCGACGATGTCGAAGTCGACCTTGCTACGGACCTCGCCGAGCTGGTCCTGCATGAAGACGAGGTTCCAGACTTCGAGGTAGCGGTTCTCGTCGGCGATGGGGCCGCCCTCGCGGCCGTATTCGGCGCCGCGGTCGTAGTAGATCTCCGAGCACGGTCCGCCGGGGCCCGGCACGCCCATGTGCCAGTAGTTGTCTTCGAGGCCGCGGCGCTGGATGCGCTCGAGGGGCAGCCCGACCTTGTTGTGCCAGATGTCGAGCGCCTCGTCGTCGTCGAGGTAGACGGTCGCCCACAGGCGGTCGGGGGGGAAGCCGAAGCCGCCCTCGGACTCCGGCTTGGTCAGCAGCTCCCAGGCGAACGGGATCACTTCGGCCTTGAAGTAGTCGCCGATGGAGAAGTTGCCCAGCATCTGGAAGAACGTCGCGTGCCGGGTGGTCTTGCCGACCTCGTCGATGTCGGGGGTGCGCACGCATTTCTGCGCGGTGGCCAGCCGGTCCGCCGGAGGCTTGCGCTGCCCCAGGAAGTACGGCTTGAAGGGCACCATACCCGCGTTGACCAGGAGAAGCGTCGGGTCCTCAGCGATCAGGCTGGCCGAGGGCACTACCTTGTGCCCACGCTCCTCGAAGAAGCGTAGGAAGCGGCGCGCGATCTCTGCCGACTCCATGGTGGCCATCCTTTGCGTTAGTCGTTGCTTTCAGGGTTGTCGAGCCCGAAACGGGCCCGCAACTCGATTTCGCGCTCCGCGGCCTCGCCGAGCGCGTCAGAAGTAAAGTCTCTCACCCGTCCGAGCATGCTCGCGGCGCCGCCGACGGTCCTGCGGGCCACGTGGTTGGGGTGGAGCGCCTGCAGCCTGCGCATCACCCAGAGGGTCAGCAGCGCGCCGAGCGACAGGTAGAACAGCCGTCTGATCATCGCCCTCGGCCCGCCTTGCGCGGCCTGCGGACCTCGATGGCCCTGCGTACACCGTAGCCGATGGAGGAGACCTTGATCAGCGGTCCGGTGAAGACGGTCTGGGTGACGGCGCTGAGCTTGGCGGCGTGGGAGCTCACCTGCTTGACGTCCTTGGCGATGGCCTCGACGGCCACCAGCTGCCGGTTGGTCTCGTTGACCGTCAGGCTCATGTCGTCGAGCAGCGGCGCCATGCGGGCGCTCAGGTCGGCCACCGCCCTGCTGGTCGCGGTGATCAGCCGGGTGAGCTTGACCAGCACCATGACGAGCACGCAGACCAAGACGATCCAGCCCGTGGCGGCGATCAGCCCGGCGACCTCTCCAGCGGTAAGCATCCGCTCATCTCCCTCGTACGCTGGGCCGGAACGGCAAGAACCCTATCGCGTTCGACGGCCCAGATTACTGGTGACGCCCGGCTCCATCAGGCCGCCACGTCGGCGGCCCCCGTTTCCCCGCTCGAACGGACCGGCCCGCGAGCGACACCGACCCCGAGGCCGACCAGCCGAACCCCGGCCCGTGCCGGACGGCCAGAAGTTCGTCTAGAGCCCGCCAGAAACCCGTCAACGGCCCGCCCCGGAGCCCGCCAAGCGACCGTCAAGAGCCCCGCAGGAAGTCACGTATCCGAGCCCACCGCTCGGCCAGCACGCCCTCCCCGCCGTGCTTGGTGGGCTCGTAGTAGCGCTTGCCGCGCACCTGCTCGGGCGCGTAGTCCTGGCGGACCAGCCCGTGGTCGAAGTCGTGCGGGTATTTGTAGCCGTCGCCGTGGCCCAGCTTGGCGGCGCCCGGATAGTGGGCGTCGCGCAGGTGGCCGGGCACCTGGCCGATCAGGCCGCGGCGTACGTCGCCGATCGCCGCTCCGATGGCCTTCACGACGGCGTTGGACTTGGGCGCCAGCGCGCAGTGGAGGACCGCGTGGGCCAGGTTGATCTGGCCCTCCGGCAGGCCGATGAGCTGCACGGCCTGGGCCGCGGCGACCGCGGTCTGCAGGCAGGTCGGGTCGGCCAGGCCGACGTCCTCCGAGGCGAAGATGACGATGCGGCGGGCGATGAAGCGCGGGTCCTCGCCCGCCTCGATCATGCGGGCCAGGTAGTGGAGCGCGGCGTCGGCGTCGGAGCCGCGCATCGACTTGATGAAGGCGCTGATGACGTCGTAGTGCTGGTCGCCCTGCCGGTCGTAGCGTACGGCCGCCTTGTCGACGGCCTTCTCCACGACCTCGACCGTGATGTCGTCGGACAGCAGCGCGGCGGCTTCGAGGTAGGTCAGGGAGCGGCGGGCGTCGCCGCCGGCCAGGCGTACGAGATGGTCGACGGCCTCGGGGGCGACGGTGGCGCGGCCGCCGAGGCCGCGTTCGTCGGCCACCGCCCGCTCCAGGACCGCGCGGATGTCGTCGTCGGTCAGGGACTCGAGCGTGAGCAGCAACGAGCGCGACAGCAGAGGGGAGATGACCGAGAAGAAGGGGTTTTCGGTGGTGGCGCCGATGAAGGTGACCCAGCGGTTCTCGACGGCGGGCAGCAGGGCGTCCTGCTGGGCCTTGTTGAAGCGGTGGACCTCGTCGACGAAGAGCACGGTCTGCCGGCCGCTCATGCCCAGCTCGCGCTTGGCGACGTCGATGGCGGCGCGTACGTCCTTGACCCCGGCCGAGACGGCGGAGACCTCGACGAAGCGCCGCTTGGTGACGTTGGAGACGACGTAGGCGAGCGTCGTCTTGCCGGTGCCGGGCGGCCCCCACAGGAAGAGCGACATCGGCGCCTCGCTCTCGACGAGCCTGCGCAGCGGGGTGCCCGCGCCGAGCAGGTGACGCTGGCCGATCACCTCGTCGAGCGTGCGCGGCCGCATCCGGACCGCGAGGGGCTGGGGTGTGGCCTCCTCAGCCGCCGAATCGAACAGACTCTCCACAACGCGAGTTTACGGGGTGGACCGCGTCCAACGGTCCACCATCAGGCAAGCGGGCGTCGGTCCACCACCAGGCACACGGGCTTCGGTCCAAGGAGCGGGCCAGGCATCACAGACAACCCTTTCACCACAAGCGAGCGGCCCGGGCATCCCAGACAGCTCTTCCACCACCAGGGAGCGGGCTACGCACCCCAGACGGCTCTCGCGCCCGAGTCACCGGCCCGGAAGACGAAGTAGCCGACCACCACGGCCAGCAGCACCGTCACGCCGGACAGCACGAGGGTGACAGGGCGGCCGAACCTGTCGCCGAGCGAGCCGCGACTCGGGCTCGTGGCGTAGACGAGCAGCAACGCGGCGACTCCGAGGCCGGCCGTCGACAGGAGCAATGGGTTGGCGAAGCTCTCATGGGTCTCGATCCGCTGGCCCAGGGTGCCGTCGACCGAGGCGAAGCGGGACGCCTTGAGGCTCTCGCCGCTCTCCTTGGCCGCGAAGACGGCCACAGGCGCCCCCAGGGAGAGCAGTACCACCGCCCAGGCCAGCAGCGGCCGCCAGCGGTGCAGGATCGTGTACGCCACAGAGGCGGCCGCGAGGAGCGGGGTCAGCACCACGGCGAAGTGGATGATCAGCGGATGGGCGGGCAAGCCGAAGATCTCGTCGAACATGTCTGCACTCCTAGTTCTCATTTCAACTACGAATGGCGACACGATATGGTTCGCGGTCCATCCCGTCACTACGAGTGGTTTCCTCCTCTTACGTCCGGCACATCGCAGGGCCGGTAGCATTCCCGGAGTTGTTTGGTCATGTACTGGCAAAAGTGGAGGACATACCGGTGAGCGGCGAGGACGACCGCCAGAGCCAGTTGGCTCGGGAACACAAGGAGCGGCAGGAGCAGCGCGCGGCGGCGGACAGCGCCAAGGGGAAGCGGAACGTCTTCATCGGCGCGGGCTTGGCCGTGGTCGTGGTGGCGGGCGGCATCTTCGCCGCGACCACGCTGGTCAACAAGGATGACGCGGGCAAGAAGGTCTCGGCCGAGAGCACTCCGTCGGCCTCCACGCCGCCCAGCGCCGCACCCTCGCCGACGCCGTCGCTGTCCTCGATACCGAAGAAGACCGGCAAGATATCCTGCACCTACAAGCGGGACACCTCGGACGTACCGATGAAGTACGTGGGCCTGCCGGGCAGCCACCCTAACATGAAGCTGAAGACGATGACCGTCTTCACCAACCACGGCAAGATCGTCATCGACGTCGACCCGGCCGCCACCCCCTGCTCGGTCAACTCGATGGACTTCCTGGCCAAGAAGAACTTCTACAACAACACCAAGTGCCACCGCCTGGTGACGCCGGAGACGGCGGGGCTGTTCCTGCTGCAGTGCGGCGACCCCAAGGCCAAGGCCGACGGCAAGAACCCGACGGACGGCCAGGGCACGGCGGGCTACGTCTACCAGGACGAGGCCGTCGGCGCGATTCCGTACACCCGCGGCGTGGTGTTCCTCACCCAGCCGCAGGACGCGGCCGGGCAGAACAGCAGCCAGTTCGCCATCTCACTGTCGGACGAGAACTCGCAGATCGAGGGCCAGTACTCGGTGCTCGGCATGGTCCGCTCGGGCCTGGAGATCATTGAGAAGGTCGCCAAGGACGGCGTCATCGTCAACGACCAGGACATCGTCGGCGACGGCGGCTCGACCGCCCCGAAGAACCCGATCATCATCGAGAAGGTCACGCTCCGCTAGCCGGACACGAAGAGGGCGCCCCGCCTCTCCTGAACCGGAGAGGCGGGGCGCCCTCTTTCGTCGTCGGTCAGCCTTCGTTCTTGGGCTTGGCGTCGACGCCCGCCTCCTTGCGCTGGTCCACCGTGATGGGCGTGGGCGCGCCGGTGAGCGGGTCGAAGCCCGAGGCGGTCTTCGGGAAGGCGATCACGTCGCGGATCGACTCACCGCCGGACAGCAGCATGCAGATGCGGTCCCAGCCGTAGGCGATGCCTCCGTGCGGGGGCGGGCCGTACTTGAACGCCTCCAGCAGGAAGCCGAACTTGTTCTCGGCCTCCTCCTTGGAGATGCCCAGCACATCGAAGACCCGCTGCTGCATCTCCGCCCGGTGGATACGGATGGAGCCGCCGCCGATCTCCATGCCGTTGCAGACCATGTCGTAGGCGTAGGCCAGGGCCTCGCCGGGGTGGTCCTGGAAGTTGTCCGCCCATTCGGGCTTGGGGCCGGTGAACGGGTGGTGCACGGCCGTCCAGCCGCCCTCGCCGTCCTCCTCGAACATGGGCGCGTCGACGACCCACAGGAACGACCACAGCGACTCGTCGATGAGGCCACAGCGGCGGCCGATCTCCAGCCGGGCCGCGCCGAGCAGGTCGCGCGCCGCGTTGCGCGCGCCGGCCGCGAAGAAGACCGCGTCGCCCGGCTGGGCGCCAACCTTCGCCGCGAGTCCGGAAATTTCCTCTTCTGAGAGGTTCTTCGCCACCGGGCCGCCGAGCGTGCCGTCCTCCTGGACGAGCACGTACGCCAGGCCCTTGGCGCCGCGCGAGCGCGCCCAGTCCTGCCAGCCGTCGAGCTCCTTGCGGGTCTGCGAGCCGCCGCCCGGCATGACGACCGCGCCCACGTAGTCGGCCTGGAACACGCGGAAGGAGGTGCCGGCGAAGTAGTCGGTCATCTCGACGAGCTCCTGGCCGAAGCGCAGGTCGGGCTTGTCGGAGCCGTAGCGGGCCATCGCGTCGGCGTAGGTCATGCGGGGCAGCGGCGTCGGGATCTCGTGGCCGACCGTCTCCCGCCACACGCGGCCGATGAGCTTCTCGCCGACCGCGATGACGTCTTCCTGGTCGACGAACGACATCTCGACATCGATCTGGGTGAACTCCGGCTGCCGGTCGGCCCGCAGGTCCTCGTCGCGGTAGCACTTGGCGAGCTGGTAGTAGCGCTCGAGCCCGCCCACCTGGAGCAGCTGCTTGAACAGCTGCGGCGACTGCGGCAGCGCGTACCAGTTGCCCGGCTGGAGCCGGACCGGCACCAGGAAGTCGCGCGCGCCCTCAGGCGTGGACCTGGTCAGCGTCGGCGTCTCGACGTAGACGAAGCCGAGCTCGTGCATGACCTCGTTGGCCAGGTAGGTGGCCTTCGAGCGAACCCGCAGGGCATTGGCCACCTGCGGGCGGCGAATGTCGAGATAGCGGTATTTGAGGCGGGCCTCCTCGGAGACGCCCGCGCTGCCCTCGATCGGGAAGGGCAGCGGCGCGGACTCGCTGAGCACCTCGACCCGCTCGGCGACGACCTCGATCGCACCGGTGGGCAGCTCGGGGTTCTCGTTGCCCTCCGGCCTGACCCGGACCTGGCCGACCACCTGCACGCAGTATTCGGCGCGCAGGTCGTGGGCGTGGTCCTCCTCGCGGAAGACCACCTGCGCCGAGCCGGAGGCATCGCGCAGGTCGATGAAGACCACACCGCCGTGATCACGGCGCCTGGCCACCCATCCTGCCAGCGTCACCTGCTGCCCGGCGTGCTCCTCTCGGAGCGACCCGGCGGTATGCGTGCGCATCACTGCACTTTCCCCTTCAAGACATCGACGACCTGGGCCAGCGGCACCTCGGTCTGCTCAGCGGTGGTCAGGTCCTTCAGTTGTACGGCCTGCGCGGCCAGGTCACGCTCGCCCAGGATCAGCGCGAACCGGGCACCCGAGCGATCGGCGCCCTTCATCGCGCCCTTGAGCCCCTTGCCGCCGTAAGCAAGGTCGGCGCTGACGCCCGCCTGGCGCAGCTCGGTCACGAGCAGGAACATCCGGCGGCGGGCTTCGTCACCCAGCGGGACACCGTACACCTGGACGCGTCCCGGTGCGCTCTCGCCGATCAACCCCTCGGCCTCCATGGCGAGGAACGTGCGATCGACGCCCAGCGCCCAGCCGACGCTGGGCAGGGGCGGCCCGCCGAGCATCTCGCTCAGCCCGTCGTAGCGTCCGCCGCCGCCGACCGCGGACTGCGAGCCGAGCCCGTCGTGCACGAACTCGAACGTGGTGCGCGTGTAGTAGTCGAGCCCGCGCACCAGCCGCGGATCGTCCTCGTAGGCCACGCCCGCGGCGCTCAGCAGCCCGCGGACCTCCTCGTGGTAGGACTTGCAGGCGGCGCACAGGTGGTCGACGACCAGGGGCGCGCCGGTCAGCTGCGCCTGCACCTCGGGCCGCTTGTCGTCTAGCACCCGCAACGGATTGATCTCGATCCGGGCCCTGGTGTCGGCGTCGAGGTCGAGCCCGCGCAGGAACTCCTGCAGCGCGGCCCGGTAGGCCGGCCGGCAGGTCTTGTCGCCCAGCGAGTTGATCAGCAGCCGGACGCCCGTCAGGCCGAGCGCGGCGAAGCCCTGGGCGCCCAGCACGATGATCTCGGCGTCGAGCGCGGGATCCTCGGAGCCGAGCGCCTCGGCGCCGACCTGCCAGAAGTGACGGTAGCGGCCCTTCTGGGAGCGTTCGTAGCGGAACTGACTGCCGGAGTACCACAGCTTGACCGGGAGCTGGCCGTTGTGCAGACCGTGCTGCAGGACGGCGCGTACGACCGACGCGGTGCCCTCTGGACGCAGCGTCAGGGAGCGGCCCGCCTTGTCGGGAAAGGTGTACATCTCCTTGGACACGATGTCGGTCGACTCACCCACGCCCCTGGCGAACAGCTGGGTGTCCTCGAACACCGGCGTCTCGATGTAGCCGTAGCCGGCTAGCCGCGCGGGCGCGACGAGTGCCTCGCGCACGGCGAGGACCTGCTCGGAGCGGGGCGGCAGCCAGTCGAAGGTGCCCTTTGGCGCTTGGAAACTCATGAGATCCCTGTTAGATGCCTCGTGTGGGACCGGCGTGCGGCGCGGCTTCCTTCAGATATGGATTGGTGGCGCGCTCGTGGCCGATCGTGGTCTGTGGTCCGTGGCCCGGCAGGACGACCGTATCGTCAGGCAGCGGCAGGCACTTGCCGGCCAGGCTGCGCAGGATCGTCGGGTAGTCGCCGCCCGGCAGGTCGGTGCGGCCGATGGAGCCGGCGAACAGCAGGTCACCCGAGAACAGGATGTCGTCATCGGGCAGCCGGAAGCTCACCGACCCCCTGGTATGGCCGGGGGTGTGGTCGACCACGAGCTCCAGCCCGGCCAGCGGCAGCACGGCGCCGTCGGACAGCTCCCGCACGTCGTCGGGCTCGCTCAGCGTGATGCCACCGAACATCGCCGAGCTCGACGGCGACCAGCCCGCGGCCGGATCGCTCAGCAGGTGGCGATCGTCGGGATGGATCCAGGCGGGCACGTCGCGCGCGCCGCAGACCGGGGCCACCGACCAGACGTGGTCGAGGTGTCCGTGGGTGAGCAGCACCGCCACCGGCTTGAGCCGGTGTTCTCTCAGCAGTTCCTCGACCCCGTCGACCGCGTCCTGACCTGGATCGACGATCACGCACTCCTCGCCCGCTGCGGGCGCGACGACGTAACAATTGGTCTGGAAGGCCCCTGCGGGGAAGCCTGCGATGAGCATCTGCCTCAGCTGATCTCGTCAAAAAAGCCAATGGGAATGTAACCGAAGGGTACCGGTGCGGGTCGCCGGGCTGCGAATCATTACCCGTTGGCCGATACGATTCGCCCACCTCAGTTGATTGACTATGGGAGGCAAAGCGGTGGCCACGGGGAAGGACCGGCAGAAACAGCTGGCACGCGAGCACCACGAGCGGCAGCTGGCACGCCGTCTCGAACGCGAGCAGCGCGCCAAGCGCACGGCGATCATCGGCTCCACGGTAGGCGTGGTCGTCGTGGTGGGGGGCATCGTGGCGGCGGTCGCGTTGCTGGGCGGCGGCGATGACTCGAAGACCGACGCCGCCGCGACGGCGCAGCCTTCGACCTCCGCCCAGGACACGGCGGCGCCCACGGCCTCGGCTTCGGCCGCCGCCGGGCCCAAGCCGTTCGACGCCAAGACCGGCACCTGCGACTACGTCGCCGAAAAGGGCGGCGGCGTGGTCAAGGACGTCGGGCTGCCGCCGAAGAAGGTGAAACTCAAGCCGGCGACCAAGACGATGACGCTCAACACCAACCTGGGCGACATCGAGGTGCAGCTCGACAACGCCAAGGCGCCGTGCACGGTCAACTCGCTGGCCTACCTGGCGGAGAAGAAGTTCTACGACGGCAGCAAGTGCCACCGGCTCGGCAGCGCCCAGTTCCCGATGCTGCAGTGCGGAGACCCGCAGGCCAAGGCCGACGGCAAGGGCGAGTCGGACGGCGCGGGCGGCCCCGGCTACGTCATGGCCGAGGAGAACCTCAAGGGCGCCACCTACAAGCGCGGCGTGATGGCGATGGCCAAGACGCAGGCGCCGGGCAGCACCGGAAGCCAGTTCTTCCTGGTCTTCGGCGACCTCGGACTCACCCCGGATTACACACCGGTGGGTACCATCACCAAGGGTCTGGACATCCTAGACAAGGTGAACAAAGCAGGTGTCATCACTCCCATGCAGGATGGTACGGGCGCACCTAAGGAAACCGTCGAAATCAAAAGCGTGACATTCTCTGGCAAGAGCTGACGTAATACAAACTAGGGACAGTAGTCCCGAAGGGTCTGATGGATAGTGCGGGAGGACACGGTGAGCACCGACCCGTGGGGCCGGGTAGACGACGACGGCACCGTCTACGTGCGTACGGCTGAGGGAGAGCGAGCCGTCGGGTCCTGGCAGGCCGGTGAACCGGACGAGGCGCTGGCCTACTTCCATCGCAAGTACGACGAGCTGGCCGGCCAGGTCACGCTGCTGGAGCAGCGGCTGAAAGGCACCGACCTGGCCCCGGCGCAGGCCGAGGCCAGCATCGTCAAGCTCCGCGAAGCGGTCGCCGACGCGCACGCCATCGGCGACCTCGCCGCGCTGACGGCCCGTCTCGACGGCCTGACGGAGGCGGTCGCGCAGCGGCGCGAGGAGGTCAAGGCCGCGCGCGAGCACGCGCGCGCCGAGGCCAGGACGGTCAAGGAACGCATCGTCGACGAGGCCGAGCGCATCGCCGACGAGACCACCCACTGGAAGTCGGGCGGTGAGCGGCTGCGCCAGCTGGTCGAGGAGTGGAAGGCGGCCGACCGCATCGACCGCGTCACCGAGGCGGCGCTGTGGAAGCGGCTGTCGGCCGCCCGCACCGCCTTCGCCAAGCGGCGCAAGCAGTACTTCGCGGGGCTCGACGAGCAGCGTGAGGGCGTACGCGCGGAGAAGGAGCGCATCGTCGCCGAGGCGGAGGCGATCGCCGACTCGACCGACTGGGGCACGACGGCGGCCGTCTACCGCGACCTGATGCAGCGCTGGAAGAGCGCGGGCCGGGCGTCGCGGGAGGCCGAGGACGAGCTGTGGGCGCGCTTCAAGGGCGCCCAGGACCTGTTCTTCCAGGCCCGCTCGGCGGTGTTCGCCGAGCGCGACGCGTCCCTGGCGGCCAACGCCGAGCTCAAGGAGGTGTTGCTGACGGAGGCCGAGAAGATCCTTCCGGTCACCGACGTCCGCACGGCCAGGGCGGCGCTGCGCCACATCCTGGAGCGCTGGGAGGCGGCCGGTCCGGTGCCGCGCGAGCAGCGCGACCGCCTCGAAGGCGGCCTGCGCAAGGTGGACGACGCCGTGCGCAAGGCCGAGGACGCCGAGTGGAAGCGGTCCAACCCCGAGGCCAGGGCCCGCGCCCAGAGCACGGTCGACCAGCTGCGCACCTCGATCGAGCAGCTGGAGAAGCGCCTGGCCAAGGCTCAGGCGGCCGGACGCGCCAAGGACGTGAAGGAGGCCGAGGAGGCCATCACGGCCCGCCGCTCGTGGCTGGAGGAGGCCGAGCGGACGCTGGCCGAGTTCAGCTGAGGTTCGCGAAGATCCACTGAGGGCCGATCCACTGAGGTTCGCGCCGATCCGCAGGCGAAGGGGGTCGCCTGCGTACCCGGCGCCCGGCATGTCCTGCGTTGGGGCTGTCCGGCGTCGGGGATGCCCCGTGTTCGGGGTGCCCGGCCGGCTCGGGGAGTTCTAAGGTGTTGGGCATGGAACCTGTGCCCGCCGCGCGCGCCCTGGTCGCCGAGCTGTTCCCGGACGCGCTCTACGCCTTCCTGGGCGGCAGCGCGCTGACCGGCCACCGCACGAGCCGGTCCGATCTCGACGTGGTCGTGGTGCTGGACGGCCTGGCCGTGCCCTACCGCGAGTCGCTGCGGTGGCATGAGTGGCCGGTCGACCTGCTGGTGCACACCGAGCTGAGCCTGACCGGCTGGGCCGACCGCGATCTGGCCGCCCGCTGGCCGACCCTGCCGCGCCTGTGCGCCGAGGGCGTGGTGCTCACCGACCGGGCGGGCCGCGCCGCCGAGGTCCAGGCGGTCATGCGCGAACGCCTCTCCGCCGGTCCCGCCCCCGCCGCGCCCCGGATGCTGGACCGGGCCCGCTACGTCCTGTCGGACCTGCTCGACGACCTGGCGGGCGCGACGGACCCGGGCGAGCTGGCGTTCATCCGCTGGCAGGTCGTCGAGGAGTCGGCCCGGCTGGCGCTGACGTCCGCGGGCCGCTGGCACGGCTCGGGCAAATGGCTGCTGCGCGAGCTGCGCGCGTACGACGCCGCGCTCGCCGACGAACTGCTGTCCGCCCACGACGATCCGGTACGCCTGGCCGCCACGGCAGGAAGCGTGCTGGAGCAGGCCGGAGGGCGCCTGTGGGAGGGCTACCGGGCCGATGGGGACCCGTTCCACCAGCGGCTGCGCCACATCGCCTCAGGCGATCTGACGTCCGAGACCGCCCAGAGCTCCGGCATGCACCGCCTGGCCGCCGTCAGCGGGCGTACGGCCGGGTCCGGCAAGCTGTGGATGGGCCAGACCCACGTCGCCCCGTCGACGCGCTCGGCCGATCACCACCACGGGGAGTCGGAGACGGCCATCTACGTGGTCAGCGGCACACCGTCGTTCGTGTTCCTCGACCCCCAGGACGCATGCGAGACGCGGCTGGAGACGAAGCCCGGTGACTATATCTTCGTCCCGCCCTATGTCCCGCACCGCGAAGAAAATCCCGATCCGGAGCAGGAGGCCGTGGTCGTCATCGCCCGCAGCACGCAGGACGCGATCGTGGTCAACCTGCCCGATCTCTCCACCCACCTGAGCCGCCGGCCCGGCACCTGATCTCCTGGTCCGGCTACGTGCTCGCGCCGCTGACCCGGTAGACGTCGAAAACGCCCTGGATGTTGCGGACGGCCTTCAGCACATGACCGAGATGCTTGGGATCGCCCATCTCGAAGGTGAACTTGCTGACCGCCACCCGGTCCCGCGACGTGGTCACCGAGGCGCTGAGGATGTTGACGTGCTGGTCGGACAGGGTCCGGGTGACATCGGACAGCAGGCGGGGCCGATCGAGGGCCTCGACCTGGATGGCCACCAGGAAGACCGAGTCGTCGCCCGGCGACCAGCTCACCTCCACCAGGCGGTCGGGCTGCGACTTGAGCTGCATGATGTTGGTGCAGTCGGCGCGGTGCACGGACACGCCGTGCCCCCGGGTGACGAAGCCGACGATCTCGTCGCCGGGCACCGGGGTGCAGCACTTCGACAGGCGTACCCAGACATCGGAGTCGCCCGCGACGACCACGCCCGCGCCGCCGCCCCGGGGACGGCCGCGCAGGCGCGTCGGGAGCGAGGTCTCGGCGATGTCCTCCTCGGCGCTGTCGACGCCGCCGATGGAGGCCACGAGCTTCTGCACGACCGTCTGCGCGGCGACGTGCCCCTCCCCCACGGCCGCGTAGAGCGCGGACACGTCGGGATAGCGCAGGTCTCGGGCCAGGGCCAGCAGCGACTCGCCGGACATCAGGCGTTGCAGCGGCAGCCCCTGCTTGCGCATGGCCCGGCCGATGGCCTCCTTGCCCGCCTCGATCGCGGTCTCGCGGCGCTCCTTGGAGAACCACTGGCGGATCTTGTTGCGGGCGCGGCCGGACTTGACGAACTTGAGCCAGTCGCGTGACGGACCGGCGTCGGGCGACTTCGAGGTGAAGATCTCGACCGTGTCGCCGTTGCCCAGCCGCGATTCCAGCGGCACCAGGCGGCCGTTCACGCGGGCGCCGATGCAGCGGTGACCGACCTCGGTGTGGACCGCGTAGGCGAAGTCGACCGGGGTCGCCCCCTCCGGCAGCGCCACCACCTGGCCGCGCGGGGTGAAGACGTAGACCTCGGAGACCGACAGGTCGAAGCGGAGCGATTCCAGGAACTCGCCCGGGTCGGAGGTCTCCTTCTGCCAGTCGAGGAGCTGGCGCAGCCAGGCCATGTCGCTGCCCGGCTTGACCTTGCCGGCGGGGCCCGGGGCGCCGACCTCCTCTTTGTACTTCCAGTGGGCGGCCACGCCGTATTCGGCCCTGTGGTGCATGGCGTGCGTGCGGATCTGCAGCTCGACGGGCTTGCCCTCGGGACCGATCACCGTGGTGTGCAGCGATTGGTACATGTTGAACTTGGGCATCGCGATGTAGTCCTTGAACCGGCCGGGGACCGGGTTCCAGCGCGCGTGGATCGTCCCAAGGGCCGCGTAGCAGTCGCGCACGCTGTCGACGAGGACTCTGATGCCCACCAGGTCGTAGATGTCGTCGAAGGCCACGTCCCTGGCGATCATCTTCTGGTAGACCGAGTAGTAGTGCTTGGGCCGGCCCTTGACCAGCGCGCGGATCTTGGCGTCGCGCAGGTCGCCGGAGACCTTCTCGATGACCTCCTGCAGGAACAGGTCCCTGCGCGGGGCCCGCTCCGACACCATGCGCGCGATCTCGTCGTAGCGCTTGGGGTAGAGCATGGCGAAGGCGAGGTCCTCGAGCTCCCACTTGATGGTGTTCATGCCCAGGCGGTGGGCCAGCGGGGCGAAGATCTCCAGGGTCTCGCGGGACTTCTGGTGGCGCTTGTGCTCGGGCAGGTAACGCATCGTGCGCATGTTGTGCAGCCGGTCGGCCAGCTTGATGATCAGCACCCGGATGTCGCGCGACATCGCCACGACCATCTTGCGCACGGTCTCGGCCTGCGCGGCGTCGCCGAACTTGACCTTGTCGAGCTTGGTGACCCCGTCGACCAGTGAGGCGATCGTCTCGCCGAAGTCGCCGCGCAGCTCGTCGAGGCCGTAGGCGGTGTCCTCGACGGTGTCGTGCAGCAGGGCCGCGCACAGCGTCTCGTCGTCGGTGCCCAGCTCGGCCAGGATGGTGGCCACGGCCAGCGGGTGGGTGATGTACGGGTCGCCGCTCTTCCGCTTCTGGTCGCGGTGATGGTAGGCGGCGACGTCGTAGGCGTGCTCGATCAGGCGCAGGTCGGCCTTGGGGTGGGTGGCGCGAACCGTCCTGAACAGCGGCTCCAGCACCGGATTCATGGCCCCACCCCCAAATCGCCGTCGACGCACCGCCGGGACACCGGGCGCCGTCTCGGCACTCCCAGCGTCGGTTACGTCGGGCACGACCACATCACGGGGCACACAGACTCCTTACTATCGAGTCCAGGCCCCCCAGTGTATCCAGGTGACAAACCTGGCCTCTCTCGGGGCGGGCTCAGACGATCACAAGGGAGCGCAAATCCACTCCCGCGAGACGCTCGCGTCCCTTGAGAAAGGCCAGCTCCATCAGTACGGCGACGCCGACGACCTCGGCACCGGCCCTGCGCACCAGTTGTACGGTGGCCTCCGCCGTGCCGCCGG
Source organism: Nonomuraea sp. NPDC048901 (assembly GCF_040649695.1). Lineage (NCBI taxonomy): Bacteria > Bacillati > Actinomycetota > Actinomycetes > Streptosporangiales > Streptosporangiaceae > Nonomuraea > Nonomuraea sp. NPDC048901. The sequence continues at coordinate 57,151 of NZ_JBEZFW010000018.1, forward strand.
TGGCGAGCACGTCATCGACGATGAGCACCCGGTCGCCTTCGGCGAAGGCGTCGCGGTGCACCTCGATGGTCGCGGATCCGTACTCGAGATCGTAGGACTCCTCCAGGGTTTCGGAGGGGAGTTTGCCCTTTTTTCTGATGGGCACGAATCCGGCCCCCGCCCGGTAGGCCACCGGAGCGGCCAGAATGAAGCCCCGCGCCTCGATCCCGACGATCTTGTCCACGTCGAACGCGCCGGCCAGTTCGTCGACCACGGCCGTGAACGCCACCGGGTCGGCCAGCAGCGGGGTGATGTCCTTGAACATGACTCCCGCCTGGGGGTAGTCGGGAACGTCCCTGATCCGGTCGCAGATCAACGAGCTCAGGTCGCTCATGACGGCACTCCTTCGGTTGACCGCCTGGCGGTCCTCTCCCACGACTGACGGCCTCCATGATGGCCCATCCGACGGACCACCGGCGCCTGCCGGGGGGTGGTAAGTGGCATTCACCCGGTTATGTCCGGCCCTGTGAGGGCCCTCAGGGCTTCTACAAGCCGACGCCCCCGCCCATCTGGGCGGAGGCGTCGTTCACGCGTGTGCGGGCCCGTGTGGGCCGAGCCGGGCTAGCCCTTGGCCGTCGCCGCGCTCTTGGCGCCCTTGCCACCCTTGGTGCCGGTGGAGGCGAGCCGCCTGGCGATGGCCTGGTATCTCGGCTCCCGCTCCTTCAGCGTCACCAGCAGCGGCGTGGCCACGCACAGCGAGGAGTAGGTGCCGACGATCATGCCCACGAACAGGGCCAGCGACAGGTCCTTCAGCGTGCCCGCGCCGAGCAGCGTGGTGCCGATGAACAGGATCGCCGCCACCGGCAGGATCGCGACCAGCGAGGTGTTCAGTGATCGGATCAGCGTGTGGTTGAGGGCGTTGTTGGCCGCCATCGAGTAGGTCTGCTTCGACGTGGTGCCCAGCTTGGCCGTGACTTCCTTGATCATGTCGAACACCACGACCGCGTCGTAGAGCGAATAACCAAGGATGGTCAGGAAGCCGAGCAGCGTCGCGGGCGTGACCTCGAAGCCCGACCAGGCGTAGACGCCCGCCGTGATGACGAGGTCGTGGATGAGCGCGACGATGGCGGCCAGCGCCATCTTCGGCTCGAACGCCATGGACAGGTAGAGAATGATCGCCAGCATGAAGACGCCCAGGCCGATCCACGCCTTCTTGGAGACCTCACCGCCCCAGGACGCGCCGATCGACTGGATGTCGACGTCCTTGACCGGGACGCTGAAGTCCTTCGCGATGCCGTTCTGGACCTTGGTCACCGCCGCCGTGTCAAGGGTCTCAGTGGTGACCCGCCAGCGGTCGCCGGCCGTCTGCACGATCGGCTGGTGCACGCCCTCGTCGAGGAAGGAGGAGCGGACCTGCTGGATGGTGGCGGTCTGCGCCTTGAAGGAGAAGACCGACCCGCCCTTGAACTCCACGCCCAGGTTGAGCCCGTTGATGAGCAGCCCGGCGAGGGAGACGATCAGCAGGAAGCCGGAAAGGCTGTACCAGAGCTTCCAGCGGCCGACGAAGTCAACGTCGATCTCGCCGCGGTAGAGGCGACGCCCCAGTCCCATCTCAGGCCTCCTGCGGGGTGGTCGTACGGCCGGTGGTGCCAAGGTCCTGGCTCATACGCTCGGAGTCGAGGCCGGACAGCGGGTGACCCTTGGCGAAGAACTTGAGCTTGGCCAGCACCGCGATGAGCGGCTTGGTGAACAGGAACACGACCACGATGTCGATCAGCGTGGTCAGGCCCATCGCGAACGCGAACCCGGCCACACCGCCCACGGCCAGCAGATAGAGCACGATCGCGGCGATGAACATGACGGCGTCGGCGATCAGGATCGTGCGCCGCGCACGCACCCAGGCCACCTCGACGGCCGCGCGCAGCGTCCGCCGCCCTTCCTTCATCTCATCTCGGATGCGTTCGAAGTAGACGATGAAGGAGTCGGCGGTGATGCCGATCGAGACCACCAGGCCGATGATGTGCGGCAGCGACAGCCGGAACCCGGCGTTGTGGCCGAGCACGACCACCGCCGTGTACGTGATGATCGTGGCGACCGCGAGGCTGAGGACGGCGACGATGCCCAGGCCGCGGTAGTAGAACAGCGAGTAGAGCACCACGAGGGCGAGGCCGAAGGCGCCGGAGATCAGGCCGCCCATGAGCTGGTCCTGGCCGAGCGTCGAGGACACGGTGTCGATCGAGCTGGGGTTGAACTTCAGCGGCAGCGCGCCGTACTTGAGCTGGTCGGCCAGGTCGGTGGCGGTCTTCTGGGTGAAGCCGCCGGTGATCTCGGCGCGGCCGCCCGGGATCGGGCCGATGATGTTGGGCGCGGTGATCACGACGCCGTCGAGCACGACGGCGACCTTGTTGCGCGGCTCCTTCGAGTTGTACGCGGTCGAGGTGAGCTTGCTCCACTCACTCGCGCCGCTGCTCTTGAAGTCGAGCTGGACGAGCCACTGCGTGCTGCCCTGCTGGACGCCGGCGCTGGCCGAGGAGATGTCGGTGCCGACGACCTTGGCCACGTCGAGGACGTACTTGAGGCTGCCGTCGGACTCACACGCGGCGAACTGCTTGGCCGGGTCGTCCTGGACGCCCTTGCCGCGGTTCTTCGGGTCGCTGCAGTCGAGCTTGTTGAACTGCGCGAGCACGGCCGGGTCGATGCCCTGGGTGTCGATCCCCGCGGTGGGGTCCTGGGTGGGCGGCTGGCCGCTCGACGTCGGGGTGGGCGCCGGGGTGGCCTTGGCGTCCTTCTGGCCCTTCTTGGTGTCCTGAGCCTTCGGCGTCTCCTGGGCCTTGGGCGCCTCGGTCGCCGGAGCGCCGGCCGACGGGGTGGCCGTCGGCGCGACGAGCGCCGAGGACAGGGCCTTGCCCGTGGGCGACGTGCTGGGCTTGGGGGCCCCAGCAGACGAGGACGGCTTGGCCGACGGCTTGGAGGTTGCCGTGCTGGACGGGGCGGCGGACGGCGAGGTGCCCGGCTTGGGGGCCTCGGTGGCGAGCTCCTGCGGAGTCTGCGTGGCCGCCATGGCGAGCACCTGGCGGAAGCGGAGCTCCGCCGTGGTGCCGACCAGCTTGATGACCTCCTCCTGACCCGCGCCCGGAACGGAGATGATGATGTTGTCGCCTGACTTGGCGACCTCCGCGTCGGACAGGCCGGTGCCGTTGACCCGGTCGCGGATGATGTTCACCGCGCGGTCCAGGATCTCCTCAGGCGGGGCGGCGCCGTTCAGGGTCACGGGAGACAGAGTCACCGTCGTGCCGCCGGCGAGGTCGAGTGCCAGCTTGGGCGTGAACGCCTTCTGCAGGAACATCGTCCCACCGAGGGCGATGATGAGCGCCAGCAGCACCAGGAGCGTTCGCCCCGGTCGGCTGTGGCGGCTGGTCGGTCGGGCCACTGGTCGTCAGTCTTTCAGATAGGGGTTTGAGGCAGAGCCTAGTCAGGACTGCTTGGTGCTGGAGTCCTTGCCGCCGTTGCGCTCCACGGTCGTCTCGGTCTCCTCACGGGGAGTGTTGTCCTTGTCGTCGTCGCCCTTGACTACCTCGTGGCCGACCGTGTCGTCCGCGACGGGCTCGTCGGCGAGAGGCTCGTCGGCCGGAGCGTCTCCGGGAGTGACGACACGCCCGATGGCGGCCTTCACCCATCGGGTCTCGATCCCGGGGGCGACCTCGAGAATCACGTCCTCATTGTCCACCGCCACCACCGTTCCGAACAGGCCGGTGGTGGTCATGACACGGGCACCCGGAGCCAATGAGTTCTGCATGGCGGTCGCTTCTTGCTGGCGCTTGCGCTGGGGACGGATCAGCAAGAAGTAGAACACCACCACCAGAAGGATCAGCGGCAGGATGCTTCCGAGTTGTCCCATGTTCATAAGGGGCGACCTTCCATTGTCGTACAAGAAGTTGACACCGGCCTCGCGCCGGAAATTCCGTGCGTAGCCTCGGGGCCGCGCCGCTCAGCCCGTCAGCCTACACAGCCAGCCAAGCCACGGAGTGTAGGCGCTTGTTGCGAAACGCGGCAACGAAGCAGCGTTTCGGCGCGCGGGGAAGTTCCCATATTGAAACGGTTGCAACCGTTCTGTGATCAGTCGAAAAGTGTCGCTCCGAATGCGTCGGGTGGCGGTGTCATCCCGAGGTGGTGCCACGCCGCGGCGGTGGCGACCCGGCCGCGCGGGGTCCTGGCCAGCAGTCCTTGGCGTACGAGGAAGGGTTCGGCCACCACTTCGACCGTCTCCGGCTCCTCGCCGACGGCCACCGCGAGCGTCGACAGGCCGACGGGGCCGCCGCCGAACTTGCGCAGCAGCACCCCGAGCACCGCGCGGTCGAGCCGGTCGAGCCCTTCGGGGTCGACTTCGTACAGGTTGAGCGCCGCGGAGGCGATGTCGCGGTCGATGACGCCTTCCGTGCGCACGTCGGCGAAGTCACGGACCCGGCGCAGCAGGCGGTTGGCGATGCGGGGCGTGCCGCGCGAGCGCCTGGCGATCTCGTGCGCCCCCTCGCCCGGCAGCGTCACCTCGAGCAGCCTGGCCGAGCGGTAGAGGACCCGCTCCAGCTCCTCGACCTCGTAGAAGTCCATGTGCGCGGTGAAGCCGAACCGGTCGCGCAGCGGTGCGGGCAGCAGACCGGCCCTGGTGGTGGCGCCGACCAGGGTGAACGGCGCGATGTCGAGCGGGATCGCGGTGGCTCCGGGGCCCTTGCCGACGATGATGTCGACCCGGAAGTCCTCCATCGCGAGGTAGAGCATCTCCTCCGCGGGGCGGGCCATTCGGTGGATCTCGTCGATGAACAGCACCTCGCCCTCGGCCAGCGTCGACAGGATGGCCGCGAGATCACCGGCCCGCTCCAGGGCCGGCCCTGAGGTGATGCGGAGCGGAGCGCTCAACTCGGCTGCGATGATCATAGCCAGTGTCGTCTTGCCCAGACCCGGCGAACCACTCATCAGCACATGATCCGGCGGCCGATTGCGCCGCATGGCGCTCTCCAGCACCAGCGACAGCTGCTCCCGCACCCGCGCCTGGCCGATGAACTCGCTCAGCCGCTTGGGCCGCAGCGCCGCCTCGATCTGCAGCTCGTCACCCTCGGCGTCGGGCGAGACGAGATCACGTTCAAGGCTCACGCCTGGACCTCCCCGCTCATCGCGCGCTGCTCAGCGTTCGCAGGGCGGCCTTGAGCAGGACGGCGATCTGCGGGTCGTCGCCCGCCTCCGGCTCGACCGCGGCGATGGCCTCGTCGGCGTCCTTGGCGGAGTAGCCCAGCCCGACCAGGCCCGAGTGGACCTGGTCGCGCCAGGCCGCCGCCCGCCGGTCGCCGTTGAGGGCCGCGTCGAGCGCCTCGTCGGGGGTGCCGAGCCGGTCCTTGAGCTCCAGCACGATGCGCTGGGCGCCCTTGGGGCCGATGCCCGGCACCTTGGTGAGCGCCTTGAGGTCGGCGGAGGCCACGGCGACGCGCAGCGCGTTGGGCGTGTGGACGGCGAGCATGGCCAGCGCCACCTTGGGGCCGACGCCACTGGCCGTCTGGAGCAGCTCGAAGACGGTGCGCTCGTCGGCGGTGGCGAAGCCGTAGAGGGTGAGCGACTCCTCCCGCACCACCAGCGACGTGGCCAGCCGCGCCTCCTCGCCCACTCTGAGCGCGGCGAGGGTGGCGGGTGTGCAGTGGGTGAGGATGCCGACCCCGCCGACCTCGATCACCGCGCCGTAGGGGGTGATCGCCGTCACCTGCCCGGCCACGGACGCGATCACAGCGCCACGTCCTTCCCTGTCGTACGGCCCTCTGCCATACGGCTCAGGGACGTGCGGTCCTCTGCCGCGCGGCCCTCTGCCATACGACTCAGGGACGTGCGGTCCTCTGTCGTGCGGCTCTGGGCCGTGCGGCCCTGTGTCGTACGGGGGGCCCGGGCTGTGCGGCTCTGGGCTCTGACCACGGCCTCGGCCAGCTTGTGCTGGGCGCCGCCGCGCCACACGTGGCAGATGGCCAGGGCGAGCGCGTCGGCGGCGTCGGCGGGCTTGGGCATCTCGCTGAGCCGCAGGAGGCGGGTCACCATGGCGCCGATCTGCTTCTTGTCGGCGGTGCCGCTGCCGGTGATGGCGGCCTTGACCTCGGACGGGGTGTGGAGCGCGACCGGCAGACCGCGCCTGGCCGCGCACAGGACCGCGATGCCCGCCGCCTGGGCGGTGCCCATGACCGTGCGGACGTTGTGCTGGCTGAACACCCGCTCGACCGCCACCGCGTCGGGACGCACGTCGTCGAGCCACTGCTCGATGCCGGCCTCGATGCCGACCAGCCGGGTGCCCAGCTCCTCGTCGGCGCCGGTGCGCACCACGCCGACGGCCACCAAGGACAGCGGCGCGCCCGGCCGCCCCTCGACCGCGCCAAGGCCGCACCGGGTCAGCCCCGGATCGACGCCCATCACCCGCACCGGCCTGCCTCCCCGCGCCGCCGAACATCTGTTCGGCACGAGACTCTACCCCGGCTGACGTGCCCGCGCATCGGGAAACGCCCGCGAGCATGGGCCATCCGCCGGGAACACCCGCGACCGTGCGCCGGCTCTCCGGAACGCCCGCGACCGTAGGACCGCCGGAGAGCGGACGTGGCTGGGGCAGTCAGAAGTAGTCCAGCATGTACGGCTTGGCGGCGAAGACGGTGTCCAGCAGCTCGTCGTAGCGTTCGTGCCCGGACATGAGGCCGCCGCGCCGCAGCGTGGCCGCCGGGATCCCCGCGTACAGGGCGGACAGGCCGTTGATCGACAGCACCGCCCCGGACTCCCCCGGGTCCCCGAGCGGCGTGGCGGCCCCGGCGCCGCCGGAGAACTCCAGCCGCCAGCGCCCCGTGTTGCCCGCCCGCAGCCGGTCGGTCACCTCGACGACCGCCTCACCCGCGACGGCGGCCGGGTATCCCCTGCGCTCCACGGCCGCCGCCACGTCGAGGACGCGGAACATCCACCGCACCTGCTTGATGTGCTCCGTGGACCGCTCACGCAGCAGCCACAGCACCGGATCGTCGGGCGCGACGTTGGCGGTGACGTGCTCGGCCATCGACGACGCGCTGCCCACCAGCGACCACAGCGCCCTGGCGGTCTCCTCGGACTCGGCGACGAGGTTGTCGACCTCGATGTCCGGGCCGGCCCAGCGGTAGACGACGTAGCCGTCCGGCGCCAGATAGAGGAAGTCGTCCTCCCGGCCGAGCCACAGCGCCCAGGTGCGCTCGTCCCATGAGACGGGGCCGGAGGCGCGCGCGGCGCCGTGTGCCCGCCGCAGCACCGAGACCACCTCGGCCGCGTCGCCGGGACCCATCCTGCGCAGCTCGACCCGGCCGCTCGGCGGGATCGTCCGCAGCGCCTCGGCCGGGAGCGTGACGCGGTGCTGCGCCCCCGCGTGCTCGTAGCCGGCCGAGCGGTAGAGCGGCGTGGTGGCCGGATAGAGCGCGGACACGGCGTCGCCGAACGCCACGGCCCGCTCCACGGTGGCCTGCATGAGCCGGCCGCCGACCCCCTTGCCGCGATCCTCCGGGCTGACGGTGACGGCCGCGACCCCGGCCAAGGGCTGCGGCTTGCCGTGCCACCACTGGGTGAACGGGCGCAGCCGCGAGGTCGCGACCAGCCTGGGCCCGTCGAACATGCCCAGGTAGCGGCCCTCGGCCAGCGCCGGCAGCGCCGCCTGGCGCCAGCGCTCCCGCTCGGCGGCAGGGACCAGGCCGAAGGAGCGCTGGCGGAGGTCGAGAACGGCGTCAAGGTCGTCGGAGGTCACATCACGGATGTCCACGGTCCCACAATTTACGCAGGTGAGGCGTCCGTCCGCGAACGGCCCACGGTGATGGCGAGCCGGTCGAGGTAGAGCAGTTGCGCGGCGACGATCCCGATCAGGGCGACCGCGACCACGGCCAGCGGCGTGGCCAGGCCGACGTCGGGCGGGGCCGAGGTGTAGCCGCTGGTCCGGGTGAGCAGCTCGACCGGCGCGGTGGCCAGGCCGGGGTCCTGGGCGACCAGCAGGGGCCACAGGAGTTCCTGGCCGTTCACGAGCGTGACGGCCAGGACGAGGATGCCGGCCATGGGGAGTGAGGGCAGGACCACGCCGCTCAGGAAGTCCTTGCCGGCACGCGCGGCCAGCCCCTTGCACAGCAGCGTCAGGATCAGCAGGGCGGGCACGCTGACCAGCACCGGCTGGACGAGGGCGATGAAGGAGTCGATCAGGCTCATGCCGCGGATGGTGCGCCAGTCGGCCAGGCTCAGCGGGCCCATCCCGACGAACAGCCAGGGGGCGAACACCAGCAGCAGCCACTCGCTCCTGCGGCCCAGCGGCCGCAGCCCGCCGATGCCGAGGGCCCCGAGGTAGGCGACGCCCACCGACACCAGCGCGCCGATCAGGGCGGGCGCCCAGGTGTTGAGGACCGTGCGCCACCCGGACGGGGCCGCGGATCCCGGCTGGGTGGGCGCCAGCAGCGCCGACAGCCACGGCCAGGTCAAGGCGAGCCCGACGGCGGTGACGACCACCAGCGCCACCACGCCGACGATCACCTTGGCCCCGGAGCCGGCGCGTACGACGGCCTGATCCGGGGTCGCCCCGCGGGGTTCGACCGTGATGCGCATGCCGCTCGCCGCCGCCACGCAGACCGCGCCGATCCCCAGGACGCCCAGGACCAGCCCCATGACGGTCGCCACCGCGGCGCCCAGCCCGACCCTGCCCACCATGAAGCTGTAGGTGTACTGGACGAGGCTCAGCGTCTGCGTGGACCCGTTGGGGCCGCCGTGCGTCATGGTCAGCCCGATCGCGAACGTCTGCAGCCCGGCGGCGACCATCGCCAGGGCGACGAGCCCGCCCACGGCCAGCATGGCCGGTGAGACCGTGCCGCCGCGCAGCGCGGGCAGGAACGCCATCGTCGCCAGCGCGCAGACCACGCCGAAGGTGGCGGCGGCCAGGATGAGCTGGAGCGTTCCCGGAGCCGTGGCGGGGTCGCGCAGGCCCTCGGCCATCGTGGCCAGGCCGGACGCGTCGGGCATCAGCCCGCGCATCCAGGAGACCGCTACGGCCACCGGCGAGAACGCCACTATGGCGAGGGACAGCACGATCCGCCCGGCGCGCCTCGGCCAGGCGCCCGACCAGTCGAGCGCCAGCGCGAGCAGCGGTCCCACCACCACGGCCACCAGCAGCGGGATGACCGTTATGGACAGCGTGAAGACCAGTGCCTTCCAGAACGCCCCCTGACCCAGCACCTGGCCGTAGTTGGCCAGTCCCACGAAGACGCTCGGGCCGGTGAGCCCGGCCGACTGGAGGCTGAGCAGGATCGTCTGGACGGTGGGCAGGAGCAAGGTGATCAACGTGCCCAGCAGGGCCGGCAGCAGGAGCAGCCAGCCGAGGGCCGGAGACGCGAAAGCGGGCGAGATGTCGGTAGAGGTACGGGGGGAGGTCACGACGCCCGACCTTACAGCGGACTCAGATCAGGCGTGCGCCATCACGCTTCCAGCTTCTCCATGACCTCGTCGGAGACGTCGAAGTTGGCGAAGACGTTCTGCACGTCGTCGCTGTCCTCGAGCGCGTCGATGAGGCGGAACACCTTCTTGGCGCCGTCCTCGTCGAGCGGCACGCTCATCGTGGGCAGGAAGCTCGACTCGGCGGAGTCGTAGTCGATGCCCGCCTCCTGGAGCGCCTTGCGCACCGGGACCAGGTCGCCGGCCTCGGAGACGACCTCGAAGGAGTCGCCCAGGTCGTTGACCTCCTCGGCGCCCACCTCCAGCACCGCCGTCAGCACGTCGTCCTCGTCGAGCCCCTGCTTGGGCACGAGCACGACGCCCTTGCGGTTGAACATGTAGGACACCGAGCCGGGGTCGGCCAGCGAGCCGCCGTTGCGGGTGAGCGCGACGCGCACCTCGGAGGCCGCGCGGTTGCGGTTGTCGGTGAGGCACTCGATGAGCACCGCGACGCCGCCGGGGGCGTAGCCCTCGTACATGATGGTCTGCCAGTCGGCGCCGCCCGCCTCCAGGCCGCCGCCGCGCTTACGGGCCCGTTCGATGTTGTCGTTGGGCACCGAGTTCTTCTTGGCCTTGAAGATGGCGTCGAAGAGCGTCGGGTTGGCGTCCGGATCGGGGCCGCCGGTCCTGGCCGCCACCTCGATGTTCTTGATGAGCTTCGCGAACAGCTTGCCGCGCTTGGCGTCGAGCGCGGCCTTCTTGTGCTTCGTCGTCGCCCATTTGGAGTGGCCGGACATTACCTAGAGCTCCCTCAGCATGTCTACGAAGTATCGGTGCACGCGCGTGTCACCCGTCAGCTCAGGGTGGAACGAGGTCGCGAGCAGCGGTCCTTGGCGGACCGCGACGATCCTATCCCCAGGCTCGGCGATGCCCAGCACTTCGACGTCCGTGCCGACCGATTCGACCCATGGGGCGCGGATGAAGATGGCGTGCACCCGCTCGCCGGCGAAGTCCAGATCGGACTCGAAGGAGTCGATCTGGCGGCCGAAGGCGTTGCGCCTGACGACCATGTCGATGCCGCCGATGGTCTGCTGTCCCTCGGCGCCGTCCTCGATCCGGTCGGCCAGCATGATCATGCCGGCGCAGGAGCCGTAGGCGGGCATGCCGTCCTTGATCCGCATCCGCAGGGGTTCGAGCAGGTCGAAAGTGTCGGCGAGCTTCCACATCGTGGTCGATTCGCCGCCGGGGATGACCAGGCCGTCGACCGTGTCCAGCTCGGCGGGCCGGCGTACGGCGATGGCCGACGCGCCGGCCTCCTGGAGCATGCGCACATGCTCGCGCACACTCCCTTGGAGAGCGAGTACACCGATCGTGGGCACGGTGATCCTTCCGTCCGGCTTACGGGTTTCGGACAATTCAACACCAGGACGGCCTGGGATCTTCCTAGGGGTGGGCGATCACGCCGCCGCGGCGGCCTCCTGGGCCACGACGTCCACGCGGGACAGGGCGCTCAGGTGGTGGCGCCGGGCGTACAGGATGGCCATGCCGATCAGGCAGCACAGGGCGCCGAGCGCGTACGGGACCGGGGCGCCGAGTTCCTCGCCCAGCTTGGTGGCGATGAAGGGGGCGAGGGCGCCGCCCATCCAGCGGACGAAGTTGTAACCGGCGGAGGCGACGGGCCGGGGCGCGTCGGAGACCTCCATGGCCGACTCGGTGAAGACGGTGTTGTTCAGGCCGATCGGGATGCCGGACAGGATCGTGCAGACGATGATCCCGGCGTGCCCCGACACGGCGATGCCGACCTGGAGGACGGCCAGCACGGCCAGCGCCAGGTGCAGGACGTTCACCGAGCCGATCCGGCGCTGCAGCGGCGGCGCGCCGAACACCGAGGCCAGCGCCACGCACACGCCCCAGCCGAAGAACACCGCGCCGATGCCGTAGGCGGTCATGTGCAGGATGAACGGGGTGAAGGCGAGGATCGTGAAGAAGGCGAAGTTGTAGAACAGCGCGGTGAAGGCCGTGGTGGACAGGCCCCCATGGGCCAGGGCCCGCAGGGGCGCGCTCAGCTTGGTCCTGACGGCGGGTTTGGGCGTCGCCTCCAGCAGCGTGGCGATCAGCACGAAACCGGCGGCCATCAGCGTGGCGGTGCCGAAGAAGGGGGCTCGCCAGTTCCAGTCGCCGAGCAGGGCGCCGGCCAGCGGACCGGCCGAGATGCCCAGGCCGAGCGCGGCCTCGTACAGGATGATGGCCGCGGCGCCGCCGCCGCTGGCCGCGCCGACGATGACGGCGAGCGCGGTGGCCACGAACAGCGCGTTGCCCAGGCCCCAGCCGGCGCGGAAGCCGACGAGTTCGGCGACGCTGCTGGAGGTGCCCGCGAGCGCGGCGAAGACGATGACCAGCGAGAGCCCGGCCAGCAGGGTGCGCTTGCCGCCGATGCGGCTGGAGACCCAGCCGGTCAGCAGCATGGCGACGGCGGTCACCAGGAAGTAGCTGGTGAACAGCAGTGACACCTGGCTGGGCGTGGCCTTCAGACCTTGGGCGATGGACGGCAGGATGGGGTCGACGAGACCGATGCCCATGAAGGCGACCACCGCGGCGAAGGCGGTGGCCCAGACGGACATCGGCTGACGAAGGATTCCGCCACCGGACTGCATAGTGCTCCTCTCATGTGCGGCCGAGCTTCGCCAACGTGGGCAAGGCGACCGCCAGGGCGGCTCGCTCGTCATCGCTGAGCGCCGCCAGTTCCCGGCTGAGGTGGGCGATCCTGGCCTGGCGTACGGCCCGCAGCCGGACGCGGCCCTCGTCGGTGAGCTCGACCGTCCTGACGCGGGCGTCGGCCGGGTCGGTGCCTCTGGCCACCAGCCCCGCCTCTTCCAGGCGGTTGATCTGCACGGACATGGTGGGCAGTTGTACGGCGTGCTCCTCGGCCAGCTCGGTCATCCGGCGGGGGCCGGGCTCCAGGGAGCCGAGGACGGCGTACTGCTGGCTGGTGACCGGCTGGCCCGCCACCGTGCGCCTGAGCAGCAGCACCAGGTGGCGGAGCACCGCGGAGACCTGTTCGGCCAGCTCGGTGGGATCGTCCCTCATGATACTTAGCTTAACTAACTTAGCCTGGCTAATATTCCAGGCGCGAAAAAGGCGGCGCCCTGTCGGACGCCGCCTCGCCGGGATTTACGGGCGTTCGGTCTCCAGGCGGACGGTCTCGTCCACCGTGACGCGCCGCGCGAGCACGGACGGGTCGAGCGGGCGCAGGTACGTCTGCTGCACCCCGGGGACGCGGTCCTCGACCACGAACGTCGCCCTCGTGTACGCCTCCGCGCCAGGTTCCCGCAGGTGGGGCACCACCTTGAAGTCCGCGGTGAGCGCGTCGCGCTCGATCTTCGTCAGCACGTAGCCGCGCTGGTTGTTGTAGAACTTCAGGTGCGGGTTGATGGCCAGGAACGGGTGCGTGGCCGGGTCGGAGTCGGCGCCGTCGCCGCCGGTGGAGATCGAGCTGGCCACCAGTTCGGAGCCCACGCTCGGGCCGGTCGGGTCGTCGTAGTTCAGCTTCAGGTCGCTGGCCCAGTGCGCGTGCACGTCACCGGTCAGCACGACGGGGTTGCGGACCTTGGCGTCGACCCAGCCCTGCGTGATCCGCTGGCGGGAGGCGACGTACCCGTCCCAGGCGTCCATGCTGGTCACCTTGGCCGGGCCGGCGTTGTTGTCGCGCTGGGCGAAGAAGACCTGCTGGCCGATGATGTCCCACTGCGCCCGCGACTTGTGGAAGCCGTCGACCAGCCACTCCTCCTGCGCCGCGCCGGTGATCGACCTCGCCGGGTCCACCGCGGCCGGGCAGTCCTTGTAGCCGTCGCCGCAGCCCTGGTCGTCGCGGTACTGGCGGGTGTCGAGCATGTGGAAGCTGGCCATCCGCCCCCAGCGCACGCGCCGGTAGAGCTGCATGTCGATGCCGCGCGGGATGGAGGTGCGGCGCAGCGGCATGTTCTCGTAGTAGGCCCGGAAGGCGGCCTCTCGGCGCTGCAGGAAGGTCGGCTGGTCCTCGGCGTGCTCCGGGACCTCGTCGGCCCAGTTGTTGTCCACCTCGTGGTCGTCGAAGACGACGAGCCAGGGGGCGGCGGCGTGGGCGGCCTGAAGGTCGGGGTCGGCCTTGTACTGGGCGTGGCGTTGGCGGTAGTTGGCCAGCGTGACGGTCTCGGGGCCCTCGTGGTTCCGTACGTTGCCGCCAGGGATGTTGTAGGTGTTCTTGGTGTATTCGTACTGGTAGTCGCCCAGGTGCAGGATGAGGTCCGGGTGCTCCTCCGCCAGCCTCCGGTAGGAGGTGAAGTAGCCGTGCTCGTACTGGGCGCAGGAGACGAAGGCCATCGACAGGGCGCCGCCGTACGACAGCGGGTGCGGGGCGGTCCTGGCCCGGCCGACGGGCGAGACGTAGGGGCCGACGCGGAAGCGGTACCAGTACTCACGGTCGGAGCCGAGACTGTCGACCTCGATGTGCACGCTGTGGCCCCATTCGGGGGCGGCCACGGTGACGCCGCTGCGGACCACGCGGCGGCAGCGCTCGTCGGAGTAGATCTGCCACAGCACCGGGAACGGCCGCTGCGGCATGCCGCCGAAACCGTCCTCGGCCAGCGGCTGCTGGGCTAGCCGGGTCCACAGCACGAAGCCCTCGTGGTCGGGGTCGCCGCTCGCGACGCCGAGCGTGAACGGGTCGGTGGTCAGGCCCCGCGAGGCCAGGCTCTGGGCGGTCTCGGCGGCGGGGTCCGGGGTGGGGTCGGCGTGGGCGGCGGTGGCCGGGAGAGCCGCGGCGGCACCCGCGGTTAACCCGGCCACGAGGAAGTGCCGGCGGTTGAGCTTGGACACGGGGCGCTCCTGGGACGATCAATGGGGAGGGGGGCGTCCCGTAGCCTGACTCAGAATCGTGACGCCCGGGTGAACACCACCTAACACGAAAAAGGCGACATCCTTCGCGGATATCGCCCTCTTCGGAAATTTCCGTCGTCGTGGCGGCGTGCCCGGCGTACTAGATCATTTCATCCCGAGTCATGCGTGACCTGCGGCGACACGCCGCACAGCAGGCCGATGTCACCAACCGCGCTCGGCGAGGCGGTGCGGCTGGGGGATGTCGTCGACGTTGATGCCGACCATCGCCTCGCCCAGCCCGCGCGAGACCTTGGCGATCACGTCGGGGTCGTCATAGAACGTGGTGGCCTTGACGATGGCCGCGGCGCGCTTGGCCGGGTCGCCGGACTTGAAGATGCCGGAGCCGACGAACACGCCCTCGGCGCCGAGCTGCATCATCATCGCCGCGTCGGCCGGGGTGGCGATGCCGCCCGCGGTGAACAGCACGACGGGCAGCTTGCCGGTGCGGGCCACCTCGGCGACCAGCTCGTACGGCGCCTGCAGCTCCTTGGCCGCGACGTAGAGCTCGTCCTCGGGCAGCGAGCTGAGCCGCTTGAGCTCGCCGCGGATCGTCCGCATGTGGGTGACCGCGTTGGAGACGTCGCCGGTGCCGGCCTCACCCTTGGAGCGGATCATGGCCGCGCCCTCGGTGATGCGGCGCAGGGCCTCGCCCAGGTTCGTCGCGCCGCACACGAAGGGCACGGTGAACTGCCACTTGTCGATGTGGTTGGCGTAGTCGGCCGGGGTCAGCACCTCGGACTCGTCGACGTAGTCGACGCCCAGGGCCTGCAGCACGCGGGCCTCGGTGAAGTGGCCGATGCGGGCCTTGGCCATGACCGGGATCGACACGGCGGCGATGATGCCGTCGATCATGTCGGGATCGCTCATCCGGGACACGCCGCCCTGCGCGCGGATGTCGGCGGGCACGCGCTCCAGGGCCATCACGGCGACGGCGCCGGCGTCTTCGGCGATCTTCGCCTGCTCGGGGGTGACGACGTCCATGATGACGCCGCCCTTGAGCATCTCGGCCATGCCACGCTTGACGCGCGCGGTGCCGGTGACGGGGGTGTTTTCGGGCGTGCTGGACACGACGGTCTTCCTCACAAAAGCGAACGGTAAGTTATCAAACCCATGGTAGGTCCTGAGGGCCTCTCTCCTGACACGCCACCATGTCAGGATTTATCAGCCCTCTTGTACATCTAGGTGCGCATTTCAGGGGATGACAGGCTTGCGACTGGCGAGCGCGACCCAGACCTGGCCGGGCGCGAAGTTCATCGGCTCGCCACTCTCCGTGGTGAAGGTCGTGCCGCTCTCCTCCGACTTCCGCTCCCACTTGGCCTTGTACGCCTTGCCGTCGCGCAGCACCACCGCCGAGCCCCTGCCGACGCTGTGCACCAGGGGCGTGTAGCTCTGGTTCTTGTCGTGGAACTGGGAGCGCTCGGTCTTGGTGTACTGGACGACGATCGTGGGCGCGCCGAGCTGGCCGCCCTCCGCCGCCATGTCCTTCTTGCCGTCCTGCCAGATCATCCACTTCTTGTCCGACTCGGACCAGCCGAAGGTGAAGCGCGCGCCGGGCCACTTGACGCTGTAGGTCTTCTTGTCCACGCCGCCGTCGGCCGGGGCGTCGCCGAAGGTGAAGCCGATGTCCTTGGCCTTGTCGGCACCCGGCGCCCGCGACAGCAGCTTCTTGGTGGTGGCGAACAGGTTGTAGGGGGCGACGCGGCCCGGCTGGCGGAAGAAGGCGCCGGGGTTGCGGGTGTCGCCGACGTCGTACAGCGACGCCTTGGCCATGAACGGCAGCATCAGCGACTGCACGCCCGAGTAGGCGAAGGCGGGCTTGCCGAACTGCGGCACGATGTGCAGGTCGGAGATGCGGGCACTACGTACGGGCCCCACCTTGGCCGGCAGCTTGGAGGAGAAGACCGCCATCAGACGGGTCAGACCGGCCTCGACCTGCTCGATGTAGACGATGTCCGCGCTCTTGAGCCCGAGCTGGGGCTTGCCGGCGGCGGTGTTCTCGATCTTCACGGCGAGCACCGGCTTGGCGGCGCCCTCCATCGGCAGCCCGGTGAACGGGTGGGTCTTGCCGGGCTCGGCCGCGGGCTCCTCGGTCGGGGACGCCGTGGTCGCCTGCGGGGCCTTGCCCGCCGCGGGCTCGTTCGACGAGCAGGCCGCGACCGGCAGCAGAACCGCCGCTCCGGCCAGCGTCACGGTAATCATCCGAGGTAGCCGCACCTGTGTACTCCTCCGCATGGGCCAAGAAACGGAAGAAGCCTACCGGCGCTCTCCAAATCGGGTCATTCAGTTGCCATAGTCGCCGGTGGATTGTCATCTATTTCGAAGAATTGGGGGTATTCGGTATGTCCGGCCAGGCGAAGGACTCTGGCGAGCCAGCGCCGCTGGGCCGTACGTGTGACACCCACGGCGCTGTTGTAGAAACGGCGCGAATAGACGACCTTGGCCACGGCCGCGCCGAGCTCTTCGAGCAGCGCCTGGCCGCCGGGCGACTCCGACAGCTTCTCGGTGAAGCGCTCTTGCTCGACCACGGCGCGCAGCGCGCCCGACAAGTCGCTCTCGGCGTGCTCGCGATCGTCCGGCCCGGCCATCCTGGCCTCGTGCGCCGCCGCGGCCAGCACCAGCGAGGTCGCCGGATCGAGCAGCCGGGAGCCGGCCAGCTCCAGCACCACGGCCCGGCGCCGCATGAGCGCGGCGTCGAGCGCCTCGCGGGCCAGCTCCAGCCGGATGTGCAACCGGTCGAGGCGACCGGCCCGCCAGGAGATGTAGACGGCCGTGAGCACCACGACGATGCCCGCGATCAGCACGATCATGGTCGAGGTCACAGCTCATCCCCCACGTCGCTGACCGAGGTCACAGGCCTTCCTCCACGCCGCTGACCGTGGTCACAGGTCTTCCTCCACGCCGCCCGCGCCGCTGGCCGTCACCGTCTCGTAGACCCGGACCACGTCACGGGCGACCGTCGACCAGTCGTACTTGCCGACCGCTACCAGCGCCTCCTCGGCCAGCTTGGCGCGCCGCTCGGGGGCGTCGAGCAGCGCCGCCGCCTCGCGGGCCAGCGAGGCCGGGTCGCCGTTGGCGAACAGCGCGCCCGCCTGACCCTCGCCCAGCACCTTGCGGAAGGCCGGGATGTCGCTGGCCAGCACGGTCGCGCCGGAGGCCATGGCCTCGGCCAGCACGATGCCGAAGCTCTCGCCCCGGGTGTTGGGCGCGCAGAACACATCGACCGAGTGGTAGGCGCGGATCTTGTCGGCCTCGCTGACCATGCCGAGCACGGTGACCCGGTCGTGCAGCTCCTTGGGCACCCGGTCGTAGACGTCCTTGGCGTCACCCGGCCCGGCGATCAGGAGCTTGAGCTCCGGACGTTCGGCCGCCAGCGGCTTGAAGGCGTCCAACAGGATCGGCAAGCCCTTGCGCTCCTCGTCCATCCGGCCGAGGAAGCCGAGCGTGGCGCCGTCGGGCCCCCAGCCGTCGAGCGGTTCGGCGTGGGCGTAGCGGCTGACGGTCACCCCGTTGGGGATCAGCACGGTGTCGCCGCCGAACTGCTCGACCAGGCTCTTACGGGCCGCGTCGGAGACCGCGATGCGCCCGCTGAGCTTCTCCAGCGCGCTGCGCAGCAGCGGCTCGGCCACCGCGATGGCCCGCGAGCGCGTCCAGGAGGCGTGGAAGGTGGCCACGATCGGGCCCTTGGCCGCCCAGCAGGCCAGCACGCCCAGGCTCGGCACCAGCGGCTCGTGGATGTGCAGCACGTCGAAGCGGCCGTCGCGCACCCAGCGCCGCACCCGGGCCGCCGAGATGAAGCCGAACGACATCCTGGCCACCGACCCGTTGTAGGGCACCGGGATGGCCCGGCCCGCGCCCGTCACGTAAGGAGGCAGCTCCTCGTCGTCGGCGGCCGGCGCGATGACCGAGACCTCGTGATCCTGTGCGATGAGCGCCTGGGCCAGGTCGTCGATGTGCTGTTTGACCCCGCCGGGCATGTCCCACGAATAGGGACAGACGATGCCCACCTTCATCTCGCCAGGTCCTCCAGCCAGAGCCGCTGCAGCATGTGCCAGTCCTCCGGGTGCTCGGCGATGCCCTTCTCGAAGACGTCCGTCAGCCGCTGCGCCACGATGGCGACCTTCTCCTGCCTGGTGCCCTCCTCGGGCACGGGGATCTCCTCGTGGATGTCGATCCCCCAGTCGTCGCCGTGGAAGTAGACGGTGGCGGGCAGCAGCGCCGCGCCCGTCTGGACGGCCAGCAGCGGCGGGCCCGCGGGCACCTTGGTGGCCGAGCCGAAGAAGCGCACCTCGATGCCGCTCTTGGTCAGGTCGCGCTCGGCGGGCAGGCAGACGACGCCGCCCCGGCGTACGCGCGTGGCCAGTGTCCCGAAGTTGTGGCCGTCACCGCCCGTGAGCGGCAGCACCTCCATGCCCAGACCCTCGCGGAAGGCGACATAGCGGCGGAACAGCGACTCGGGCTTGAGCCGCTCCGCGACGGTCGCGAACGGGTGGCCCACGCCCACCAGCCACGCGCCGGCCTGGTCCCAGTTGCCCATGTGCGGCAGCGCCAGCACCACCCCGCGCCCGGCGGCCACGGTGTCGTGGATGTGCTCGGCGCCGGTCACGTGCGTGCGGCGGACGATCTCCTCGCGGCGCATCGACGGCAGCCGGAACACCTCGTGGAAGTAGCGGAAGTAGGAGCGCATGCCGGCCCGGCTCAGCTCGCGCAGCTCAACGCTGCCGGGATCGAGCCCCGTCACCCTGGCCAGGTTGGACTCCAGGCGGCGCACCGACCTGCCACGCTTGCGCCACACCCGGTCGGCCAGCAGCCGGAACGCCCCCGCGGTCGCACGCTGGGGCAGCAGCGGGACGAGCTTCCAGCCGGCCGCGAACCCCGCGGCGACGACCCGATCGGTGACCGAGATCTTCTGGCTCATCGCTCCCTCGTCTGCCGCGTCTGTGAGTGGACGTGGACCACCCGCTGCACCACCGTGACCGCGCTGGCCAGCGCCAGCAGCCACATCCCCGCGGGCAGGACGTACGGTACGCCGAGCCCGGCGAAGAAGGTGGCCACCAGCGCGACGACCAGCCGCTCCGGCCGCTCGGCCAGCCCCACGTCACAGGTGAGCCCGAGGCCCTCCGCCCTGGCCTTGGCGTAGGACACCAGCGTCCCGGCGACCAGGCAGGCCAGCGTCACCGCGGCCATCAGCGCGTCGTCCTTCGAGATGAAGTAAAGAATCAGCCCGGAAAATATGGCCGCGTCGGCCACCCTGTCGAGGGTGGAGTCGAGGAAGGCCCCCCAGGTGCTGCCGCCCTTGCCGCCGAGCCGGGCCACCAGGCCGTCGAGCAGGTCGAACAGCACGAACACCGTGATCAGCAGGGCGCCCCAGGACAGCTGGCCCAGCGGGAAGAAGAGCAGGGCGCAGACGACGGTGCCGATCGTGCCGATCGCCGTGACGACGTTCGGTCCGATCCCGCGGGCGGCCAGAGCCCTGCCCAGCGGGGTGAGTATCCGGGTCATGGCCGGGCGCAGGAGTTTCAGCATCGCGGTCTGATCGTAGGCCATTTACGAGCCGACGACTTTCTTTGCCCCACCCCCCTTGTGATATCCGCCACAGGGGTATTTGGTGAACACACCGCGTCCATGCGGTTTCTGTCCCCTCGCTCGGGCGCGGCGTTGGCACGTCAACCGACGACGCGGGAGGCGAATGTGGCAGAAAAGAACCCTGGTCATGCCATGGGAGCCGCGGGCAGGGCACCAGCGGCCGACAGGGCGGATGCGATACGCAATGTCGTGCTGGTCGGCCATTCAGGGGCGGGTAAGACGACCCTCGTGGAGCAGCTGCTGGCCGCGACGGGCACCGTTCAGCGGGCCGGCCGGGTGGAGGACGGCAACACGGTCAGCGACTTCGACGAGGTGGAGGTACGTCAGCAGCGCTCGGTGAACCTGTCACTGGCGCCGCTGGTGCACAACAGCATCAAGATCAATCTTCTGGACACCCCCGGTTACGCCGACTTCGTGGGCGACCTGCGCGCCGGACTGCGCGCGGCCGACGCCGCCCTGTTCGTCGTGTCGGCCTCGGAGGGCATCGACGGGCTGACCCAGATGCTGTGGGAGGAGTGCAGCCAGGTCGGCATGCCCAGAGCCGTCGTGATCACCAAGATCGACCACCAGCGGGCCGACTTCGACGAGGTCCTCGCCACCTGCCAGGACGTCTTCGGCGACGGCGTGGCCCCCCTCTACCTGCCGGTGATCACCAACGGGCACGTGAACGGCCTGATCGGCCTGCTGTCGCAGAAGTTCTACAACTACGCCACGGGCACGCGCACCGAGAAGGACCCGGGCGCCGAGTACGAGTCGCAGATCGAGGAGCACCGCGGCGTCCTGATCGAGGGCATCATCCAGGAGAGCGAAGACGAGTCGCTCATGGAGCGCTACCTGGAGGGCGAGCCGATCGACACCAAGGTCCTCATCGGGGACCTCGAGAAGGCCGTCGCCCGGGGCAGCTTCTTCCCCGTGCTGTGCAGCGGCATCGGCGTGGGCGCCCAAGAGGTGCTCGAACTCATGACGCAGGGCTTCCCCTCCCCGCTCGAACACCCGATGCCGGAGATCACCTCCCTCGACGGCAAGCCCGTCCAGGGCATCACCTGCGACCCCGACGGCCCGCTGGTCGCCGAGGTCGTCAAGACCACCAGCGACCCGTACGTGGGCCGCATCAGCCTGGTACGCGTCTTCTCCGGCTCCCTGCGCCCCGACATGACCGTGCACGTGTCAGGGCACGGCCTGGCCGAGCGCGGGCACGAGGACCACGATGTGGACGAGCGCATCGGGACCCTCACCTGCCCGCTGGGCAAGCAGCAGCGCGGCGCGCCGAAGGGGGTGGCGGGCGACATCATCGCGGTGGCCAAGCTCTCCCGGGCCGAGACCGGCGACACGCTGTCGGAGGTGGACAGGCCCCTGCTCATGACGGCGTGGGAGACGCCCGAGCCGCTGCTCCCGGTCGCCATCCAGGCCAAGTCCAAGGCCGACGAGGACAAGCTGTCGCAGGCACTGGGCCGCCTGGTGGCCGAGGACCCGACGCTCCGGCTGGAGAACAACGCCGAGACCCGGCAGCTCGTGCTCTGGTGCATGGGCGAGGCCCACACCGACGTGCTCCTCGACCGGCTGTCCAAACGGCACGGCGTCGAGGTCGAGCGCATCGACCTGCGGGTGCCGCTGCGCGAGACGTTCGGCGGCAAGTGCCAGGCGATGGGCCGCAACGTCAAGCAGACGGGTGGCCACGGCCAGTTCGCGATCTGCCATCTGGAAGTGGAGCCCCTGCCGTCCGGCGGCGGGTTCGAGTTCGTGGACAAGATCGTCGGCGGTGTGGTGCCCCGGCAGTTCATCCCGTCGGTCGAGAAGGGCGTACGCGCGCAGATGGAGCGGGGCGTCGTCGCCGGCTACCCGATGGTGGACGTGCGCGTCACGCTGTACGACGGCAAGGCGCACTCGGTCGACTCCTCCGACATGGCCTTCCAGATCGCCGGGCAACTGGCGCTCAAGGAGGCCGCGTCCAAGGTGCCGACGCTGCTGCTGGAGCCGGTCGACGAGCTGTCGGTGCTGGTGGCCGACGACTACGTGGGCTCGGTGATGTCGGACCTGTCGTCGCGGCGCGGCCGGGTGCTCGGCACCGAGCCGGTGGGCACCGGACGCACCCTGGTCAAGGCCGAGGTGCCCGAGCTGGAGATCACCCGCTACGCCATCGACCTGCGGTCCATGTCGCATGGCACCGGGACCTTCCAGCGGGCGTTCCTGCGCTACGAGCCGCTGCCGACGCACGTGGCGGAGAAGGTCGCCGTCACGGACTGACGTACGGGACCGAGGCCGGGAGGGGCGCCGTCCCTCCCGGCACATCCATTACTCTGGCCACTCGAACATCACGAAACGATTTCTTTTTTCCGGCCTGCGCACGTCGGAGCCAATGCCAGACTGGAACATCATGCGAACCGGACGCCCTCTCATCGCCGCTGCCGCCCTCGCCACCGTCACCGTCGGCGCCGCCTACCTCTTCGGACCGGGAGCCAAGCAGACGCCCGCGGTGACCGCCGCCACCTCCGCGAAGAAGACGGCGGCCGAAACGCGGGACGGGGCCGCCTGCACCGCCGACGTCCGCTACCCCAAGCGCCAGCTGCGCGGCATCTGGATCGCCACGGTCAAGAACATCGACTGGCCCTCGCGCACCGGCCTGTCCGTCGCCAAGCAGCAGGCCGACTACCTCAAGATTCTGGACGCGGCGGTCAAACGCCGCTTCAACGCGGTGTTCGTACAGGTGCGGCCGGCCTCCGACGCGCTCTACAAGTCCTCGATCGAGCCGTGGACGCAGTATCTGACCGGCACCGCCGGAAAGGACCCGGGCTGGGACCCGCTGCCGTTCCTCATCGCCGAGGCGCACAAGCGCGGCCTGGAGTTCCACGCCTGGTTCAACCCCTATCGCGCCTCCTACGACGGCGACGTGGCCGAACTGCCCGCCAACCACCCGGCCCGCCAGCACCCGGGCTGGACCGTCAAGTACGACGGGCGCCTCTACTACAACCCCGGTCTGCCGGCGGTCCGCGAGCACGTCACCAAGGTCGTCACCGACGTGACGCGGCGCTACGACATCGACGGGGTGCACTTCGACGACTACTTCTACCCGTATCCGGGCGAGGGCGGCACGTTCAACGACGCGGCCGCCTTTACAAAGTATGGCAAGGGCAAGAACCTCGCCGACTGGCGGCGGGACAACGTCGACAAGCTGATCGCCCAGGTCGATGAGGCCGTGCACGCGACCAAAAAGTACGTCAAGTTCGGCGTCAGCCCGTTCGGCATCTGGCGCAACAAGGCGGAGGATCCCACGGGCTCCAAGACCTCCGGCATGTCGGCCTATGACTCGATTTATGCGGATGCGCGGCACTGGATCAAGGCGGGCACAGTCGACTACGTGATGCCGCAGCTCTACTGGTCGCGCGGCTTCAAGGCGGCCGATTACCGGGCCCTGGCGCCCTGGTGGGCCAACGAGGTCAAGGGCACCGACGTCGACCTCTACATCGGCCAGGCCCTCTACCGGGTGGGCACCAGGGACGACAAGGCGTGGACCAAGCCGGGCGAGCTGTCCGCCCACCTGACGCTCAACCGCGAATACCGGCAGATCGGCGGCGACGTCTACTTCAGCGCCGCGCAGCTGCTCAGCAACCCCCTGGGCGCCGTCGACCGCCTGGCCAAGGAGCACTACAGCCGCCCGGCGCTGCTACCGCTCATCAAGGACCGCGGTGGCGAGGCTCCGGCCAAACCCGCGGCGGTCAAGGCGGCCGGCCAGGTCATCTCGTGGAACGCGAGCCAGGGCGCCCGCTCGTACGCGGTCTACGAGGTCCCGAAGTCGGGCCAGGACTGCCAGTCCGTGGACGCCCGCAACCTGGTGGCCGTGGTCACCACACCCACCTTCACCGCCGGCGCGCCGGGCACCTACCTGGTGACCTCCCTCGACCGCCTGCAGAACGAGAGCAAGCCCGCCAAGGTGACGGTCGCCCCGGCTTGAGAGGCTGGAGCTGTGAACGGTCTCGCCACCCACGGCGAGGTGAGACGATGCTGCGGACGGTAGCCGTAGATCGTAGGGGGACATTCCCGTGAGGCGCGTGCTGGTCGTGATGGCGGTTCTCCTGTTCGTCGGGGGGTTCGCCCAGGCGGGGCAGGCCGAGGACGGTGGTGGGCGGGTCGCGCTCATCGGTGTGCCGGGGCTCCACTGGAACGACATCACCCCGAACGACACGCCCAATCTGTGGCGGCTCGCGGGTGCCAGTGCGATCGGATCGCTGTCCGTACGGACTGTGGGCAGTCTGACCTGCCCCTACGACGGGTGGCTCACCGTGTCGGCGGGCACCAGGTCGGCCTCCGGCTACAGCTGCGGCGCGCCACCGGCGCCGGAGGCGAGCGGCCAGGGCGCCGTCATCCCCGACTACCGCTACCTCATCGACGTGGCGGGCCAGCGCAACGCGGGCACGCTCGGCGAGGCGCTGAAGGCCGCGGGCCAGTGCTCGGTCGCGGTCGGCCCCGGCGCCGCGCTGGCGCTGGCCGACCGGAGCGGCGCGGTGTCCCGCTACCTCGCCTCCCCCGATCAGGTCACGGCCGCCGACCTGACGCAGTGCCGGATGGTCGCGGCCGAGGTCGACGACCTCATCCGCCCCTACCTGGCCTCCGGCAAGCTGCCCCGCGTGCCCGACCAGCTCGGCGCCCCCGAGCGCCGGGCCGCGTTGCGGCAGGCCGACGCGAAGGCGGGCGCGCTGCTGTCGGCCCTGCCCGCCGACGCCACCGTCATCCTGGCCGGCCTGTCCGACCACGGCTCCGTACCGCACCTGCGGGTGGCGATGCTGCGCCAGCCCGGCGCGCAGGGCCGCCTGCTCGGCGCCGCCTCCACGCACCGCGACGACATCTCGATCCTGCCCGACCTGACCGCCACCGCGCTGACCACGGTCGGCGTGCCGGTGCCCGGCACGGTCGTGGGCGTGCCGCTCCAGGTGAGCGCGCAGAGCGCGACGATCGACCGGCTGCGCCGCGCCGACGCCACCGCGCAGACGATCCGCTCGGTCAAGGGCATCTACTTCACGGTCGTCGCCGTGCTGCAGGTCCTGTTCTACCTGATCGCGTTCCTGCTGCTGCGCCGCCGCAAGGGCCTGCCCTGGGTACGCCTGGCCGCGGTCGCCCTGGCCTCGCTGCCCGTCTCCAGCTACCTGGTCAACCTGCTGCCGTGGTCCACCCTGCCGGGCCTGATCGGCGGCGCGCTCGGCTGGACGGCGGCCATCACCCTCCTCGCCTGCGCGGGGCCGTGGCGGCGCAACCCGCTCGGCCCGCTCACGGTCGTGGCGGGCATCACCGCGCTCACGCTCGCCGGCGACCTGCTGACCGGCACGACCCTGCAGCTCAACAGCATCATGGGCTACAGCGCCGAGGTGGGCGCCCGCTACTACGGCCTGGGCAACATCCCGTTCGCGCTGCTGGCCACCGGCACCCTGCTGGCGACCACGACCATCGCCCACCACTTCCCCGGCAAGGTGGGCGTGGCGGCGGTGGCCGTGCTGGGGGCGTTCGCGATGGTGCTCGGCGGCTCGGGCATGGGCAGCGACTTCGGCGGCGTGATCGCGTTCGTCCCGGGCATCGCGGTGACCGCACTGCTCATAGCGGGCAAGCGGGTGTCGATCGTGAAGCTGGGCGCGTTCTGCGTGGCGGGGGCGGTGATCGTGATGACGTTCGCGGTCATCAACTACCTGCAGCCGCCCGACAAGCAGACCCACCTGGGCCGCTTCGTCGGACAGGTGCTCAGCGGCGAGGCCCTCGAGGTCATCCTGCGCAAGCTCAGCGCCATGCTCGCCACGCTGCTCAGCCCCAACCTGATGCCGATCGTGATCGCCGCCACCGCGTTCCTCGTCTACGCGATCCTGCGGCCCGAGCAGGCCTCCGCCGGAGTGGTGCCCGCCGCCTTCACCTACTCCCCCGCGCTGCGCGCCGGGCTGATCGGCACGCTCGTGAGCGGCGTCCTCGGGATGCTGGTCAACGACTCCGGCGCGGCCGTACTGTCGATGGCCCTGGCCCTGGCCATCCCGCTGCTGCTGTCGGCGGGCATCTCCGCGCTGCCGCGGCCGTCAGTCCCAAGCGTCGGCGAGCAGCTCGCGCGTGTCACGAAGTAGCTGCGGCAACACCTTGGTCTGCGCGACGACCGGCATGAAGTTGGTGTCGCCGCCCCACCTCGGCACCACATGCTGGTGCAGGTGGGCGGCGATGCCCGCCCCCGCCACCTGACCGAGGTTCATGCCGACGTTGAACCCCTGGGCCCCGCTCGCCTTGCGCAGCGCGCGCACCGCCCGCTGCGTGAACTCCGCCAGCTCCACCAGCTCGGCGCCATCAAGCAGGTCATAGTCGGGTACGTGCCGATAGGGCACGATCATGAGGTGGCCGGAGTTGTAGGGGTAGAGGTTGAGCACCGCGTACACGACCTCCCCCCTGGCCACGATCAGCCCCTCCTCGTCGCTCATCTTGGGGATGGCGTCGAACGGACACCCGTCGTCGGCGCCCGTCCCGGTCGGCTTGCCCTCGCCCTTGATGTAGGCCATCCGATGCGGGGTCCACAGCCGCTGGAAGTTGTCTGGTGCCCCGGCCCCTGCCTGATCGTGCATATCTAGCAGCATAGGGCCCCAGGTCTTGGGACAAACGGCACAGGCTTCCGGGACAATCCTCAAGACCGCCCAGAGGAGGCCGCGATGACCGACGCATTAGGCGACGACACCACCAACCCGGGCACCACGGGGACGAACAGCACGGGATACGAACCCCCTGCCTACCTCGCCATGGGATATGGCGATACCGGCACCGGCACCGGCACCGGCGCCACAGAACGAGGCCCCGAACCATACGGTGGCGGCCCGCTCCGCTCCATCGGCCCCAACTCCAGCGTCGACGCGGACTCCGGTTCCGGCTGGAGTACCGGCGTGGGCTCCGGCTCGGATTCCGGCTTGGGGTCCACCTCCGGCTCAGGTTCCGGCTTGGGGCCCAGCTCCGGCTTGGATTCCAGCTCCGGCTCCGGCTCCGGCTCCGGCTTGGGCTCCGGCTCTGGCTTGGGCCCCAGCCCCAGCCCCAGCCCCAGCCCCAGCCCCAGCCCCAGCTTGGACTCCGGCGACGTTGGAGTCCGCTCCATCGGCTCCATCTCTGGTGACGCCGGAGTCCGTGGCACCGGTGCCGACTCCAGCGTCGTCAGCGCCCGGAGCATCGGCAGTGACAGTGGCAGTGGCAGTGGCGGATCTCGCAGAAGCGGCGCCGACTCCAGCCGCGTCGGACTCCGCGGCATCGCCCCCGCCAACCCAGAGCCCAGCCCGGACAGCCCTGGTTTCCCTGACCCTGGTTTCCCTGACCTTGGCGTCTCCGAACTTGGCCCCTCCGGACCAGGCACCGCCGAACTTCGCCACACCAGCCCTGGACCTGCCAGCCCTGGACCCGCAGGGCTCGGACCCAGCAGCCCTGGACACACAGGGCTCGGACCCGCCAGCCCTGGACCCACGGGGCTTGGATCTACCGGGCTCGGATCCGCCGCAACTCCCGCTGCCGGATCCGGCACCGCGCCGTACGGAGAGGCGGCCGCGACGGCGTTCTCTGGGGACCGGCCGACGGCCACCGCGGCCGTGGTGAAGGGGCAGATCAAGGTCGCCGACGAGGTGGTAGAGAAGGTGGCCTATCTCGCGACAATGGAGGTGTCAGGCGTCGCGGACATGGGCGGCGACCTGGCCCGGGCCTTCGAGTCGGTCCGCGACCGCATCGGCATCGGCTCCCAGCGCGGCAACCAGGGCGTGAGCGCACAGATCCAGGACCGCCAGGTGGCGGTGAGCCTGACGATCGTGGTCGAGTACGGCCATGTGGTGATGGAGGTCGCCGCCGCCGTCAAGACCAATGTGGCCCGCAGCGTCAGCCGCATGCTCGGCCTGCGCGTCACCGAGGTGAACGTCACGGTCGACGACGTCCGCCTCCCCGGCGAGCCCAGACCCACCGAAGAGCCCTCGGGATCAGACCCCTTCTGACCAAGATCCCAACCAGCCCACCGCCCCTGGACACGACTCCAGTGCACCCCCAAGCAGGGCACCCGAACACCGGACCGGTGGAGAGCACCTGAGCACCGGCCCGGTGCAGAACAACGGTCCGGAGCGACGCAGCGGGCCGGAGCGACGCAGGGTAATGGTCCGGTGGCACGTACCGCCCGGAGGCGGGTCAGGCCACCGCGTCGGCCAGGCGGTCGATCTGGTCCGGGTCGGAGGCCCAGCAGTAGAGCATCACCTCGTCGGCGCCGATGCCGGTGAACGCCGTGACCACGTCCCGGATCGCGGCGGACGTGGTGAGCAGCCCGGCCAGCATGTGCTCGGGCCGCCCGGTGAAGGCGTAGTAATCGCCCATCTCCTTTCTGGCCTCCGCCAGCACCGTCTCCGGACCGAGGGCGACGTTGACCTGGGCCACCAGGCGGGGACGGCCCTCGCGACCGGCAAGCTCCCATCGCCGCTCCACGTCGCGGAAGGCCATGTCCATCCACTGGGGCCCGAGCCCGGCACCCAGGAAGCCATCACCCCATCGGGCGACCCGCTCGAACACCGCCGGGACGAAGCCACCGAACAACACCTCGGGGCCACCCGGCCGAACAGGCGCGGGCCCGATCGGACCCACGCCATCGCCCTCAGGCCGAACAGGCACAGGACTCACCAAACTCACGCCATCGCCACTACCGACCCCATACGGCTTGCCGGACCAGGCGCGTCGCAGGGAGGTGAGCTGTTGGTCGAGGCGACGTCCCCGGCGGTGGACGTCGACACCGGCTGCCAGGTAGTCGTCCTCGCGTCCTGCCGTACCGATGCCGAGTGTGAACCGGCCGCCCGAGAGGCGGTCCAACGTGGCGGCCTGCTTGGCCAGGATCGCGGTGTTGTGCAGGGGCGCGATCAGCACCTCGGTCTGGAGGCGAACACGCGAGGTGGCACCGGCCAGGACGGCGAGGGTGACCAGGGGCTCGGGGTTGTCGTAGACGAGCCGGTCGAGCAGTCCGAGTGCGCTGAAAGGGCCGGCGTCGGCGCGGCGGGCCCAGGTCAGCAGCTGGGCGGGGTCATTGATGGGGAGGCCGAGACCTACGTTCATCGGGGGAACACTCCTTCGAAAGGGCATGCGAACAGATCGCACCGCCCCTCCGGGGTCCTCACACGCGATGTGCGGGCCTTGCTTCCACTCTGCGGCGTATCTCTGGGAAGCGTGATCTTCAGAGTATGGGCAGACTACCGCATTCTCACCGCCCCACAAGTTCTGACAGACCTCATCGACTCCCCCAGAGCACTCCAGACCCCACAGCGCCAGGCCGCAGTACGCAAGAAGGGGTACGGCGAACTCCCGCCGTACCCCTTCTTAGACGCTGGAAAGTCAGACCTGGATGCGACGCTCCACAGCGTCGACGATCTCGGCGATCGCCTCCTCCACGGGCACGCCGTTCTTCTGCTCGCCACTGCGGTAGCGGAACGAGACCGCCCCGTTGGCGATGTCGTCATCACCGGCCAGCAGCATGAACGGGACCTTCGACTTCTGGGCGTTGCGGATCTTCTTCTGCATCCGGTCGTCGGCCGTGTCGACCTCGATCCTGATGCCGCGCTCGCGCAGCTTCTTGGCCACGTCCTGCAGGTAGGGGATGTGCGCGTCGGCGATCGGGATGCCGGCGACCTGCACGGGGGCCAGCCACGGAGGGAAGGCGCCCGCGTAGTGCTCGACCATCACGCCGAAGAAGCGCTCGATCGACCCGAAGAGCGCCCGGTGGATCATGACGGGCTGCTTGCGGGTGCCGTCGGCCGCCTGGTATTCGAGCTCGAACAGCTCGGGCAGGTTGAAGTCGAGCTGGATCGTCGACATCTGCCAGGTGCGGCCGATGGCGTCACGTACCTGCACGGAGATCTTCGGTCCGTAGAAGGCCGCGCCGCCCGGGTCGAGCACCAGGTCCAGGTGCTCGGACTCGGCGACCTCGCGCAGCGTCTCGGTCGCCTCCTCCCACGCGTCGTCGGAGCCGACGAACTTCTCCGGGTCCTTGGTGGACAGCTCCAGGTAGAAGTCGTCGAGGCCGTAGTCGCGCAGCAGATCGAGGACGAAGCGCAGCAGCGAGGCCAGCTCGTCGCGCATCTCCTCGCGGGTGCAGTAGATGTGGGCGTCGTCCTGCGTCAGGCCGCGCACCCGGGTCAGGCCGTGGACGACGCCTGACTTCTCGTAGCGGTAGACGGTGCCGAACTCGAACAGCCGCAGCGGCAGCTCGCGGTAGGACCGCCCCCGCGCACGGAAGATCAGGTTGTGCATCGGGCAGTTCATCGGCTTGAGGTAATAGCGCGCGCCCTCGAGCTCCATGGGCGGGAACATCCCGTCGCGATACCAGTCGAGGTGACCCGAGACCTGGTACAGCTTCTCCTTGGTGATGTGCGGCGTGTTGACGAACTCGTAGCCCGCCTCCTCGTGCTTGCGCCGCGAATAGTCCTCCATCACCCGGCGGATCACGCCGCCCTTGGGGTGGAAGACCGCCAGCCCGGAGCCCAGCTCGTCGGGGAAGGAGAACAGGTCGAGCTCGGCGCCCAGCTTGCGGTGGTCGCGCTTCTCGGCCTCCTCCAGCATCTTGAGGTAGTCGTCCTGCTTGTCGCGCGACTCCCACGCGGTGCCGTAGATGCGCTGGAGCTGCGGGTTCTTCTCGCTGCCCCGCCAGTAGGCGCCGCCGGAGCGCATGAGCTTGAAGGCCGGGATGGACCTGGTGGAGGGCACGTGCGGGCCGCGGCAGAGGTCCTTCCAGCACAGCTCGCCGGTCTTCGGGTCGAGGTTGTCGTAGATGGTCAGCTGACCCGTGCCGACCTCGACGCTCTCCTCCTCGAGCGAGCCGCCCTTGAGCCCGATGAGCTCGAGTTTGTACGGCTCCCCGGCCAGCTCCTCGCGGGCCTCGTCGTCGGAGACGGCCCGGCGGGAGAACAGCTGCCCCTGCTTGACGATCTCGCGCATGCGCTTCTCGACGCGCTTGAGATCATCGGGGTGGAACGCCTGCTCGACGTCGAAGTCGTAGTAGAAGCCGTTTTCGACGGGCGGCCCGATGCCCAGCTTGGCCCCGGGGAACAGCTCCTGCACCGCCTGCGCCATGACGTGGGCGGTGGAGTGGCGGACGATGGCCCGGCCCTCGTCGCTGGAGACCTCGATGGGCTCGACGACGTCGCCATCCGCGACCTGGTGGGCCAGGTCGCGGGCCTCGCCGTTGACCCTGGCCGCGATGACGGTGCGGCCGTCGGCCTCCAGCGCGTCACCGGCCGTCGTGCCGGCCGCGACCACACGCTCGGCTCCGGCGAGGGTGATGCGTAGCTCGGCTGACACGGTGACTCCCTTGGATAGCAGTGTTGGTGGTAAGCACCGATGCTATCGCGGGTGAAACCCCAGCCTTGTCAGGTCTTCCCGGCTCCCGCGGAAGACGTTGCGATCCAGCGGGCTGTTGGCGTATTGGTGAATCGTCCACTCGCCCCAGGGACCGGGCACCAGCGGCTCGCCGCAGGGTTTCTCCGGGTTGGCGAT
The DNA here is from genome assembly GCF_040649695.1 of Nonomuraea sp. NPDC048901. Classification (NCBI taxonomy): domain Bacteria; kingdom Bacillati; phylum Actinomycetota; class Actinomycetes; order Streptosporangiales; family Streptosporangiaceae; genus Nonomuraea; species Nonomuraea sp. NPDC048901. The sequence goes on from NZ_JBEZFW010000018.1 coordinate 88,558, forward strand.
CCACAACGGATAGTCACCGAGCCCCGCGCAGTGACCTCCGCGGGCGAACCACGGGAAGGTGTAGACGAACGGGCGCACGCCGCCGTGCCGCTCGACGTAGCGGCACCAGCGGCGGGCATATTGGGCGACCTGCTCGGGCCGGATCCCGTCGTTGCTCTCCAGGTCGAGCGCGACCAGGTCGCCGCGGCGAAAGCCGCCCGCCGCCCCCACCGCGTTCAGGAAGTGGCGGGCCTGCTCATTGGGGTCGCCCTTCGGGCGGGCGTAGTGGTAGGCGCCGCAGACGATCCAGCTCTCCCGCATGCCCTGCCAGTTGCGGGCGAAGTACGCGTCGGTGTAGTCGCCGCCCTCGGTGGCCTTGGCGAAGGCGAACGCTACCCCGGCTCCCGCGTGGCCGGTCCAGTCGACGGAACCTTGCCAGTTGGACACGTCTATGCCATGCAGCAAGCGCTTCACCTTGCGGGAGTTTATTCGGATGCCTCCCGGTCACCCCACCGACGCGCCGGTCAGGGCTGATCAGAGCCGGTCAGAGAAGTGTCTTGAGGAATGCCCTGGTGCGTTCCCGATGGGCGAACTCGGAGGCCACGAACTCCGTCACCCCGGCCTTGGCCAGCCCGTCGAGCTGGGCGCGCACGGTGTCCTCGTCGCCGACGATCGCCACGTCACCGGGGTCGGCCGCGCCCTCCCGGTCGAGCATGGCCCGGTAGGAGGGCAGCTGGCCGTAGATGGCGAAGATCTCGTTGGCGCGGGCTCTGGTGGCCTCGACGTCGTCGGTGACGCTGATCGGCAGCGAGCAGACCACGCGCGGCGCGGGCCGCCCGGCTTCGCTCGCGGCGGCGGTGATGGTGGGCGCGACGTGCTCGGCGACCGTCTTGGGGCCGGTCATCCAGAGCACGGTGCCGTCGGCGACGGTGCCGGCCAGCTTGAGCATGCGCGGGCCCAGGGCCGCGATCAGCACCCGCAGCCCCGCTCCCGGCGTGGTGAGCCGGGCGTGGGCTTTGAGGGTCTCGCCGTCGTAGTCGACCTGCTCGCCGCGCGTGGCCGGCATCAGGATCTCCAGGTATTCCTTCATGTGCCTGCCCGGCCGCTCGAAGCTGTAGCCGAACATGTTCTCGATGACCATCTGGTGCGACAGGCCGATGCCGAGCGACAGCCGCCCGCGTACCGCCGCGTTGACCGTCATGGCCTGCTGGGCGAGCGCGAGGGGGTGACGCGGGAAGGTCGGCACCACGGCGGTGCCGAGCTCGATGCCGGGCACCTGGCTGCCCGCCACGGCCAGCGTGGTGAGGGCGTCGAGGCCGAAGATGTGCGAGAGCCAGGCGGAGGCGAAGCCCTCGTCGGCGGCCTTGGCGAGCTTGTCGCGGAGCCCGCCCAGCGGGTCCGGATCCTGAGATTCGTTCAGGAGCAGTCCGATACGCATGGCAACAGAACTCCATTCTAGTGACTGACGCGAGTCTAGCCGAGCCTCGCCGAGCGGCCACTCGTAAAGTGGCCTCATGACCCACGAACGCGCCGGACAGCCCGCCCAGCCCGCCGACCTGGTCGACGTGGCCAAGCTGGTCACCGCCTATTACGCCCTCCACCCCAATCCCGACGAGGTGGCGCAGCGGGTGGCGTTCGGCACCTCCGGGCATCGTGGCTCGTCGCTGAACACGGCGTTCAACGAGGATCACATCCTCGCCACCAGCCAGGCGATCTGCGAGTACCGCCACGCCCAGGGCACGGACGGGCCGCTGTTCCTCGGCGTCGACAGCCACGCGCTCTCGGAGCCCGCGCGGGTGTCGGCGCTGGAGGTGTTCGCGGCCAACGGGGTACGGGTCCTCATCGACAGCCGCGACGGCTACACGCCGACGCCCGCCGTCTCGCACGCGATCCTCACCTACAACCGCGGCCGCTCCACCGGACTGGCGGACGGGGTGGTGATCACGCCGTCGCACAACCCGCCGCCCGACGGCGGCTTCAAGTACAACCCACCGCACGGCGGCCCGGCCGACACCGACGCCACGACCTGGATCCAGGACCGGGCCAACCGCCTGCTGGCCGGGGGCATGAAGAACATCCTCCGCGTTCCGTACACGAAGGCCCTGCGGGCGGACACGACCGGGCGCTACGACTTCGTCGGCGCTTACGTCGGCGACCTGCCCTCGGTCCTCGACCTCGACGCGATCAGGTCGGCGGGGGTACGCATCGGCGCGGACCCCCTCGGCGGGGCCAGCGTCGCCTACTGGGGGGAGATCGCCGAGCGGCATCGGCTGGACCTGACCGTGGTCAACCCGCTGGTGGATCCGACCTGGCGGTTCATGACGCTCGACTGGGACGGCAAGATCCGGATGGACTGCTCGTCGCCGTACGCCATGGCCTCGCTCATCGCCAGCAGCGGCGAGTACCAGATCTCCACCGGCAACGACGCCGACGCCGACCGGCACGGCATCGTCACGCCCGACGGCGGGCTGATGAACCCCAACCACTACCTGGCCGTGGCCATCTCCTACCTCTACGCGCACCGCGACGGCTGGCCCGCGGGCGCCGGGGTGGGCAAGACGATGGTCAGCAGCAGCGTCATCGACCGCGTGGCGGAGTCGCTCGGGCGGCGGCTCTACGAGGTGCCTGTGGGCTTCAAGTGGTTCGTGCCGGGGCTGCTGGACGGCTCGCTCGGGTTCGGCGGCGAGGAGAGCGCCGGGGCCTCGTTCCTGCGCCGCGACGGGTCGGTGTGGACGACGGACAAGGACGGCGTGATCATGGCGCTGCTGGCGTCGGAGATCCTCGCGGTCACGGGGCGCTCGCCGAGCGAGCACTACAAGGAGCTCACCTCCCGGTACGGCGAGCCGGCGTACGCCCGGGTGGACGCGCCCGCGACGCGGGAGGAGAAGGCGGTGCTCGGCAAGCTGTCGGCCGACCAGGTCACGGCGACGTCGCTGGCCGGCGAGCCCATCACCTCGGTGCTGACGGCGGCGCCCGGCAACGGGGCGGCGCTGGGCGGGGTGAAGGTGTCGACCGAGAGCGCCTGGTTCGCGGCCCGGCCGTCGGGGACCGAGGACGTGTACAAGATCTACGCCGAGTCCTTCCAGGGACCCGAGCACCTGGCCGAGGTCCAGAAGGAGGCCCGCTCCCTGGTCTCGGCCACCCTGGGCTGAGGCCCCGACCGCCGCACGCCCGGCCTCCAACAGAGACCGGGCGTGCGGAGGGCAGGCAGGACGGGTGGCCAGGGCTGAGGCCGGGCCGGGGCTGGGGTCAGGCGGGGCTGGGGTCAGGTCAGTTCGCGGCCGGGCCGGCTGTCCACGCGGGTGCGGCCCAGGTCGGCGCGGCGGCCCGCCTCGACGCCGGCGCGGTAGCCGGTGCCGCTGGTGCGCGGCACGCTGAGCCGGATGCGCGGGTAGTGCGCGGCCACCACCCGCTCCACCTCCGCCCGCCGGTCGGCCAGCACGAGCGCGGTGCTCGCGGCGGGGGCCCGCTCCTCGGCCCGCGTCTCGGCCTCGCGCAGCAGCCGGTACACCTCGTCGGTGAACCCGAGCAGCCACGATCGCCGGTAGGCGCGGATCGCGGTGTCGGGCGGCCGTACCCGGGCCAGTCCCGTGGCCATCTGCAGCAGCAGCGAGGTGGCCAGTACGTCGGCGCGTTCGAGGTCGGCGGCGAAGCCGAAGACGTGCACCCGCTGCCCGCCGTCGCCGCGCCCGATGAGCAGCGGCCGGCAGCGCAGGGCCTGCGCGACCAGGCTGACGAGGCGCGCCTTCTCCCGGGCCCACGGGTTGGGCAGGGTGACGATCCGGTCGCCCGGCGCCTGGCGGGTGTCGGCGGGGTCGAGGGAATCGATGCCGTACTTGGCCATGAGCGACGCCGCCGCCGCCATGAACGTGGCCCGCTCATGCTCGTTGTCGGTACGTTCGGCCTTGGCCAGGAGCTTTCTGACCCGTTCGAGCGTGCGCTCCCTCAACCGGCCCCCCCGGGCTCAGGACTTGGTGGTCAGCATCCGCCCGTCGTCGGCGATGGCCGGGAAGGCGCCGGTGTCCACGATGCCGTGCTGCTGGTACAGAGCCTCGATGAGCGCGTGCGCCTCGGGCTCCAGCTTCCACAGGGCACGATACTGGCGGGCGGCGGGCAGTGAGAGGCCGATCTCCTGCGCGATGTCGATCGTGCGCGGCACGATGCCCTTGGCGATCTGCCTGTCCCAGTAGTCGCGGGCGGAGCGCATCAGCGCGGCCCGCTGGGCGGTGTCGACGACCTGCGGCGTGGTGTCGAACACCTGGACGTCCTCGTCGTCGTCCTGGACGAGCTCGACCAGCGCGGGCGGCAGGGCGGGGCGGGCCGGCACGGGGTGGTGGTCGGCCTCCGGCTCCCAGGGCACGCGCGGGTCGGCGTCGATGAGGGCGGAGGTGTTGTACAGGGCGGCGATCTGGGCGAGCAGCGCCTCCTGGCGGCCCTGGTCGACGGCCAGCCCGGTGTGCTCGACGGCCTGGTCCATGGCCTTGTCGAGCTTGGCCAGCGCGCCGCGCATCTTGCGCTCGGACGCGCCGCCCTCGCGCAGCGACTTGGCCCGCTTGGCGGCCAGCGCGACGCGGGTGAGCCTGCGGTGCGCGTCGACCTCGCTCGCGGTGCGGTCGCTCACTTCGGCCAGGCCCACCCTGACCAGCAGCCGTTCGGGGGTGAGGCGCCAGTTGATACGGCCGGTGCCCCTGATGCGGTGCCGTTCGATGGCCATGCCGCGCTCCCACAGCCAGGCGGCGACCAGCGGCGCGGCGAGGCGGAAGACGGCCTCGGGCAGGCTGCGCGCGTCCATGCTGGACAGTACGGCGGTCAGGCAGGTCAGCGCCCACACGGCGATGCCGTCGATCCCGGCGGAGAAGTTCTCGCGCATGTTGCGGCGCGCCCGTACGGCCGAGGTGATGATCGCGACCTCGATGAACGCGAACAGCAGCAGCCGCAGCGGCCCGTCGAGGCCGAGCACGTCACCGGAGAAGCGCCACATGCCCTGGGCGGAGACACCGGTGGCGATGGAGGCGGCCACGACGGTCAGGACGTCCTCGATGGGACGTGGGGCGATATAGCGCGAGACGACCCAGGCGAGGGCCCGCCAGGCGACCCTGAGTATCAGGTAGGCGAGCACCAGCCCGGCCAGGCCCAGCAGCGCTATGACCGCGGTGGCGAACGGCTTGTCGGCGACGAAGGCAGCTATTTCCTCGAATGTGGTGGGCATCAGTCACTATCCGTGAGGCTCAAACTCCGCTTATAGCGAGATCATCGCAGAATGTGGCGTACCTGTACGCCAAACGGCCTCTGCCGCCCCGCTTTGCCCACGTTTACCACAATCCTCCCCCGGCACAGGAGACCTCGCGTTCATGAAGGTCGTGACGCAGAATGGAGCCGGTCGGCCTAGGAGGCTTCGTGAGCAAGCGATCGCGCAGACGCCGTGCTCTCCCCAGTGGGGCTCCGAGCTGGCTACCCGGGTTCGGTCCGGGTGAGCCGCACGGCCCCGACGACGAGGATTTTCCGTTCGACGAACCTGGCGGAGGAGAAGGCGGGGTGCGCGAGCCACGCCGGCCCAAACCGGCGCCGCCGTCGCTGATGGCGGAGGCCCTGTTGCCCGAGCCTCCGGTGCGGGCGCGCGACCGGTCGATCCCATCCCCCGACGAGGTCACGAGCATGCCGGCGCTCGGCTGAGCCTGGCCAGATCGCGTCCTGCGGATGGGACCATCTATGTAGGGATTTATCCCAACAAAGTGTGATGTATCCCAGCAGGACGGATTTCGATGTCAGACTCAGAGTTCCCGCTCGTCCAGTTCATGCGCGAGGGCTTCGACCCGGTGGCCGAGCTCGGCCGCATCCGCACCGAGCAGCCGGTGTTCCCGATGTCGATCCCGGGAGACCAGACGGTCTATCTGGTCACCCGCTACGACGACGTGCGCAGCGTGCTCGCCGACCATGAACGGTTCAGCAACGACTTCGGCAACGTGATCGGTCTGGGCACCAACCAGGAGGATCCGGGCGGCCTCGGCTTCCGCGACCCGCCTGAGCACACCAGACTGCGCAAGTACCTGACGCCGGAGTTCACCATGCACCGCCTGCGCAGGCTGGTGCCGCGCATCGAGGCCCTGGTCGAGGAGTGCCTGGACCGGATGGCGGCCAACGGGTCGCCCGCCGATCTGGTGGAGGCGTTCGCGCTGCCGATCCCCTCTCTGGTCGTGTGCGAACTGCTGGGTGTGCCGTACGAGGAACGGTCCGAATTCCTGAAGATCAGCACGAACCGCTTCGACCTCACCGCCGGGCCCGAGGCGTCCCTCCAGGCGATCAACGACGCGATGGCGTACCTGACGGACCTGGTCGCCCGCGAACGGCTGAACCCCGGCGAGGGCCTGCTCGGGGAGTTGCTGCGCGAGCACGGCGACGACCTCGACGACCGGACGCTGGCCAGCATGGCCGACGGCCTGCTGACCGGCGGCCACGACACCAGCACGAGCATGCTCGCGCTGGGCACGCTCTGGCTGCTGGAGAACCCCGAGCAGGCCGCCCGGGTACGCGAGGACGACCGCTACGCCGAGCAGATGGTCGAGGAGCTGCTGCGCTACATGACCGTGGTGCAGGTGGCCTTCCCCCGCTTCGCCCGCGAGGACCTGGAGCTGTTCGGCCACTCGATCAAGAAGGGCGAGATGGTGCTCTGCTCGCTCACGGCGGCCAACCGCGACCCCCACCTCGGCGAGGGGATCGAGGAGGTCCGGCCGGAGCGCCCGACGGCGGGCTCGCACCTGGCCTTCGGGCACGGCATCCACCGCTGCGTCGGGGCGCCCCTGGCGCAGATGGAGATGCGGATCGCCTTCCCCGCGCTGCTGCGGCGTTTTCCGGGGCTCCGGGTGGCGGGTGAGGTGCCGTTCAGAAAGCTCGCCATCGTCTATGGCGTGGAGAAGCTACCCGTAGCGTGGTAGAGCGGTTACGTTCACAGAGTGAACGAGCCCGTCATCGACCTGGCCGCGATCAGTGCCGTCGTGTTCGACACCGACGGCGTGGTCACCGACACCGCTCGGGGGCACGCGGCCGCCTGGAAGCACGTCTTCGACGCGTTCCTGCGCGGCCGCTCGGCGCCTTTCGACATCCGCGACGACTACCTGCGGCATGTCGACGGCCGTCCGCGTCTGGACGGCGTCCGCACCTTCCTCGCCTCACGCGGCATCACACTGCCGGAGGGCGCCCCCGACGACGAGGCGGGGGCGCTCACCGTGCACGGCCTGGGCCTGGCCAAGGACCGGCTGTTCATGTCGCAGGTGGACAAGTACGGGGTGGCCGCCTTCCCCTCGACCGTGGCGCTGCTGCACGAGCTGCGCCAGCGGGGCGCGCGCACGGCGGCCGTCTCCGCCAGCCTGCACGGCCGCCGGCTGGTCGGCTCGGCGGGTGTGCTGCACCTGTTCGACGTGCTGGTCGACGGCAACGACGCGGCCCTGATGAACCTGCCGGGCAAGCCGGACCCCGCGCTGTTCCTGGAGGCGGTCCGCCGTCTGGCGCTGCCCGCGCCCAAGGCGGCCCTGGTGGAGGCCACCCTGCCGGGGATCGAGGCGGGCCGCAAGGGCGGCTTCGGGCTCGTCGTCGCGGTCGACCGGCACGGCGAGACCACCGAGCTGAGCGCGCAGGGCGCCGACGTGGTGGTGAAGGACCTCGCCGAGCTGGCCGTGCGCGGCAGGGTCCTACCCTTTACTTCGTGACGGTGCTCATCGATCCCCCCGCCTGGCCGGGGCCGCGCGGCCTCATGTGGTCGCATCTGGTCAGCGACAGCTCCCTGGAGGAGCTGCACGCCTTCGCGCTCCGGCTCGGCGTGCCGGAGCGGGCCTTCGACCGGGACCACTACGACGTGCCGGAGACCGTGCACGCCCGTGCCGTGGAGCTGGGCGCGGAGGCGGTCAGCTCGCGCGAGCTACTGCGCCGCCTCATCGCCGGCGGCCTGCGCCGCCGCAAGCGCCACTAGCTCGGCGCTCATGTTGGCCCGTGCGCGCGCCTCCCACAGCGCGTACGCCTCGGCCGTGCGATAGAGCCGGGGTACGGCCAGGAGCCTGCGCAGGACCGCGGCCCGTCCCTGGCGGAAGAGCTCGTCGGGCACGTGCGCGTACTCCTGACGGATCCGCGCCGTGTAGGGCTCGTAGTCCGGACCGCCCAGGACCGCCAGGTCGGCGTCGCACAGGACGGCGCCGTCGCGGTCGCCCTCGGCCAGCGTGTCGTGCGCGGCCGTCAGCCGCACCAGCCTGGCCACCTCGGCGACCCGGTCGGCGGGCACCCCGCAGCGGGGCAGCCGCGCCTGGGCCAGCTGAGCGCTGCGCTCCTCATCCCAGCCCGGCCGCCCGTCGTAGACGGCGTCGTGGAACCAGGCGGCCAGCCGTACCGCGACGGGGTCGGCGGCGGCGTCCGCCAGCCGGTCGATGGCGGCGAGCACGGCGGCGAGATGGGCGAGCGTGTGGTAGCGGCGGTGCGGCTCGGCCCAGCGGGCGACCAGCTCCGCGCCGGTGGCCCTGGCCGCCGCGGAGTCCGCCACCAGGGTGAGCCAGTCCTCGCGCATGGAGACCACCGTAGATCACCCCATCCGGCTACTCGCGAGCGCGGTGCCGCGCGGGAGGCCGGCGAGCGGGGGCGCGCACTCATTGGGAGCACGTGTATGCGGGCTGTATACCGAGATATACCGGCTTGATAGCGTTCTTGACATGGAGCCGACGGCGAGGGATCCCCGGCGCCTGCCCCGTTGGCAGGACCTGCGTGCCGTACTCCCGCCCCGGCCGCGGCCGTTCCCGTCGCGGAAGCGGCGGCTGGCGGCGGTGGCCGATCTGGCGGACATGCGGCGGCTGGCGTGGCGGCGCGCCCCACGGGTGGTGTTCGACTACGTCGACGGAGCGGCCGAGGCGGAGCGGTCGCTGGCCAGGTCGGTCGCGGCCTTCGCGCGGGCCGAGCTGCGGCCACGGGTGTTGCGGGACGTCTCCGAGGCGCCCACGGCGGTGGAGGTGCTCGGCAAGCGGATCTCGATGCCGGTCGTGCTCGCGCCCACCGGGTTCACCCGGATGATGCACCGCGAGGGCGAGCGGGCCGTGGCCAGGGCGGCGGCGCGGGCGGCGGTGCCGTACACGCTGTCCACGATGGGGACCACCACGCCCGAGGAGGTGGTGGCGGCGGCGCCGGACGGCTGGAACTGGTTCCAGCTCTACGTCGTGCGCGACCGGGGGCGCAGCCAGGAGACGCTCGACCGGGCCCGTGAGGCGGGCATGGACGTGCTGGTCGTCACCGTGGACGTGCCGGTGGCGGGGGCGCGGCTGCGTGACGTGCGGCACGGCATGACGATGCCGCCCGCTCTGCGCTGGCGTGGCGTCCTGCAGGCGCTGAGCCGTCCGGCCTGGTGGTTCGACTTCATCACCAGCGAGCCGCTGCGCTTCGCCACGGTCGACGGCGCGCCGGACGACCTGGCGGGGATCACGAACCTGATGTTCGATCCGACGGTGACGCTGCGGGACCTGGAGTGGATCCGGTCGGTCTGGCCGGGGCGGTTGCTGGTCAAGGGCGTGCAACGGGTGGACGACGCCAAGGATCTGGCGGCCGTGGGAGTGGACGGGCTGGTCGTCTCCAACCACGGCGGGCGCCAGCTGGACCGCGCCCCCACCCCGCTGGAGCTGCTGCCCGAGGTGGTGGCCGCGGTCGGTGACCGCACGGAGGTGTTCCTGGACGGCGGGGTACGCAGCGGCGCGGACATCGCCATCGCGGTGGCGCTGGGCGCGCGGGCCTGCTTCGTCGGCCGGGCCTACCTGTACGGGCTGATGGCGGGCGGTGAGCCCGGCGTGGACCGGGTGCTGGCCATGCTGCGCGCCGAGCTGGTCCGCACGCTGCAACTGCTGGGTGTGGGCGGCGTAGAGGGGCTCGACCCCGACTGCGTACGCCTGCGGTAAGCAACGCGGACAAACCCTTTCCCGGTTTACGGTCTGGTTACGGCCAATGAATTCCTCGCCGTAACCCTTGGCAGTCAACCCGCCAGACACCTATCGTTCAGTGCAATGCCACACATTACTGATGAAGAGCTGGTGTCCGAGCACGTCAAGCCGGTCGCCGTCCGCATCGTGGGCGGCCTGCTGCATGCCTGGCAGCTCAGGAACAGCACGGCCACGGTCCCCCACGCCATCGAGCGGCTGCGCGCCGCCGGGAACGTGGACAACCTCAGCCGCCTGCTGATGGACGACCCGCCCCCGTACCGGGGCCGCTACCCGTTCCTCGACACCGACCTGTACAAGACGCTCGAAGGGCTGGCGTACGAGCTGGCCACGGGCACCGCGGCCGAGCCCGTACGGGAGTTCTACGAGGAGGTCGTCGGCCTGCTGGAGCGGGTCCAGGCGGACGACGGCTACCTGAACTCCTTCTTCCAGGACCCGGCCGCCGCCAAGAAGCCGTGGGAGGACCTGGCCTGGGGGCACGAGCTGTACAACCTGGGCCACCTCATCCAGGCCGCCGTCGCCGCCGCCCGGCACCTGGGCGACCGGCGGTTGCTCGCGGTGGCGGTCAAGTTCGCCGACCTGGTCGTGTCCCGCTACGGCGAGGGCCGCGAGGAGGCCGTCTGCGGTCATCCGGAAGTGGAGATGGCGCTGGTCGAGCTGTTCAGGGAGACGGGTGAGCGCTCCTACCTCACCCAGGCCCGGCTGTTCGTCGACCGGCGCGGCCACGGGCACCTGAAACACAGCATCTTTACCGCCGAGTACTTCCAGGACCACCTGCCCTTCCGCGACCTGCCCTCGGTGACCGGCCACGCCGTGCGCATGACCTACCTGGCCGCCGGCGCGGCCGACGTGTACCTCGAGACGGGGGACCGCTCCCTGTTCGAGGCGCTGGAGCGGCTGTGGGACGACATGGTGGCCACCAAGCTCTACATCACCGGCGGGCTGGGCAGCCGGCACTCCGACGAGGCCATCGGCGACCGGTACGAGCTGCCGTCCGAACGCGCCTACAGCGAGACCTGCGCGGCCATCGGCACCATGCAGTGGGCGTGGCGGATGTTCCTGGCCACCGGCGGCGCCAAGTATCTCGACGTGTTCGAGCGGATCCAGTACAACGCCTACGCCGTGGGGCTGTCGGCCGAGGGCACCGCCTTCTTTTACGACAACCCGCTCCAGCGCCGCCCCGACCACGAGCAGCGCAGCGGCGCGGAGGACGGCGGCGACCCGCTGCGCCGGCCGTGGTTCGGCTGCCCCTGCTGCCCGCCGAACATCGTGCGCTGGATGACCCAGCTCGGCGACCACATGGCCGCCGAACGCGAGGGCGCGCTGCTGATCGCCAGCTACGCCGGGGCCAGGATCGACACCGAGGCGCTCGGGCTGACGATGGAGAGCGACTATCCGTGGGACGGCGACGTGCGCCTGGTCCTGGACCGGGCGCCTGACGGGCCGTACACGATCATGCTGCGCGTGCCGGGCTGGGCGAAGAACGTGACGGTCACCGTCAACGGCGCGGCGGCCGACGCCACCGCGCGGGACGGGTGGCTGAGCGTCGAGCGGGTCTGGCACGCGGGCGACGAGGTGCGCCTGAGCCTGCCGATGCCGGTCAGGGCGCACGGCTCGCACCCCCACCTCGACGCCACCCGGGGCGCGGCCAGCCTGGCGCGCGGCCCGCTGGTGTACTGCGTCGAACAGCAGGACTGCCCTGTGGACGTGGACGACCTGGTCCTACCACGGCTTGTTAACGCCAACATCGCCAAATCCACCGCCGGCATCGCCTTGTCGGAAGGCGCGGTCGTCCTCCAGGTGGAGGCGGCCACGGCACCGCCGCCATCCGCGGAGCTCTACCCCGAGCTGCCGCAGGAGCCGGCGTTCCCGGAGACGACGGTCACCACGACCTTCGTCCCGTACTTCATGTGGGGCAACCGTAGCCCCATGGCCATGCGGGTGTGGGTCCGCAATGCGTGACGCCCACCCAATGGATTGATTCAGAAAGAAGGCGACATGAGGAGATCGGCTGCGCTTTCGGGCGTCGCGGTGAGCGCCATGCTGGCGCTCGCGGCCTGCGGGGGCGGCGGCGCCGCCCCCTCCAACTCCACCGGATCCGGCTCGTCCGGCTCGTCCGCGAAGCCCGCCACCGGTGGCACTGTGCACTTCCTGACGAAGGCGGACTTCTCCCACCTGGATCCGGTACGCGGCTGGGACGGCGGCGTCAACAACTTCTACCGGCTCATCTACCGGAACCTGACCACCTTCGGCGCGGCCCCGGGCGCGGAGAGCACGAAGATCGTGCCCGACCTCGCCACCGACACGGGCAAGCCGTCCGACGGCGCCAAGACCTGGACCTTCACCCTCAAGGACAACCTGTTCTTCGAGGACGGCACGCCGATCAACAGCGAGGCGGTGAAGTTCGGCGCCACGCGCGGCTTCGACCCCGAGGCCGGGATCGGCTCACCGTACGCCAAGCTGCTCCTCGACGCGCCCAAGGACTACAAGGGCCCGTACGTCTCCGGCGACCTCGACACGATCGAGACCCCTGACGCCAAGACCATCGTCTTCCACCTCAAGAAGCCCTTCGCCGACTTCCCCAGCGCCCTGGCCATGGCCAACTTCGTCCCCTTCCCCAAGGGCACCGGCGCCGCGGCCGCGTTCGACACCAAGCCGATCGCGTCGGGGCCGTACAAGGTGGCCGGCTACAACCGCGGCTCCTCGCTCAAGCTGGTGCGCAACCCGCAGTGGAAGGCCGAGACCGACAGCGTCAGGTCGGCCAAGCCGGACGCCTGGGAGTGGACGTTCGGGCTGGACCCGGCCACCATCGACGAGCGCATGCTGGCCGGTCAGGGCGCCGACGCCGACGCCGTCGCGGGCACGATCCAGGCGGCGACCGTGGCGCGGGTGCAGACTCCGCAGCTCAAGGCGCGCTCGCTGAGCGGGCTCAACGGCTGCACCACCTACATGGGCCTGAACACCACCAAGAAGCCGCTCGACGACGTGCGGGTGCGCCAGGCGATCAACTACGCCATCAACAAGGACACCGTGGTGGCCGGGATGGGCGGTTCGAGCCTGGCGGCCAAGGGCACCTCCATCCAGCCGCCGACGGTCGCCGGCCGGGTCGACTACGACCCCTATCCCACCGACGTCGAGGCGGCCCGCAAGCTGCTCGCCGAGGCGGGCCAGGCCAACGGCTTCACCCTCACCCTCGACACCCGGCCGGACCCGAAGATGGCGGCGGTCGCCGTGGCCATCCAGGAGGCGCTCAAGGCGGTGAAGATCGACGTCAAGATCAACAACATCGACACCTCCACTTACTACGAGGTGATCGGCACACCCGCGCAGCAGCACGACGCCGCCGTCACCGGCTGGTGCCCCGACTGGGCGTCCGGCGCGACGTTCCTGCCGCCGCTGTTCGACGGCCGCAACATCACCGCCAAGGGCAACGCGAACCTCGCCCAGATCAACGACAAGGCGATCAACAAGCGCATCGACGAGATCGCCGCGATGCCCGACGTCACGGCCGCGAACGCCGCCTACGGGGAACTGGACAAGGAGATCATGAAGCTGGCGCCGATCGTGCCGCTGGCCTATGAGAAGTACGTCCTCGTCTATGGCGCCAACATCGCCGGCGCGTACCAGTCCGCCTCGTTCTCCGGGGGTATCGACCTGGTATCCGTCGGGCTGGCCAAGCCGGGCAAGTAGCCGAAGATGACCACCACCACTGCCCTCCCACCGGCGGGTGCCCCCGTGGCGCCCGCCACCTCGGCCCGGCGGGTCGCCGGCGCGCTGCTGCACGACTGGGCGGCCGTGCTCAGCACGGCCTTCCTCGTGCTGGTCCTGCTGATGGCGATCTGCGCGCCGCTGATCTCCGCGATCACCGGCCACGGGCCGAACGACTTCGACAGCGCCGCCATCGACACCGACCTCGGCGGGCTGCCGCGCGGCTCGCTGGGCGGGATCAGCGCCGACCACCTGCTCGGTGTGGAGCCGCAGAACGGCCGCGACATCCTGGCGCGCATCGCGTACGGCGCGCGCGTCTCGCTGCTGATCGCGGCCGCCGCCACCGTGCTCACCACCCTGCTCGGGGTGGTGCTCGGCATGCTGGCCGGCTTCTACCACGGCTGGGTCGACCAGGTGATCTGCCGGATCATGGACTTCCTGATGGCCTTCCCCGCCCTCATCTTCATGATCGCGATCCTGTCCTCGCTGCCGACGGGCAACCGGTCGGTGCTGCTGGTGGTGGTGATCAGCGTCTTCGGCTGGCCGTACCTCGCCCGTGTGGTGCGCGGCCAGACGCTGACGCTGGTGAACAGGGAGTTCGTCGAGGCCGCCCGGGTGTCGGGCGCCTCGACGGGCGTCCTGGTGTTCAGGGAGATCCTGCCGAACCTGCGCAGCTCGCTGATCGTGATGACCACGCTGGCCGTGCCCGGCTACGTCGGCACCGAAGCGGGGCTGTCGTTCCTGGGCGTCGGCGTGGCCCCGCCGACACCGTCCTGGGGGCAGATGATCTCCAGCTCGGTCGGCTGGTACGCCGTGGACCCGATGTACTTCGCGGTGCCCGGCGCCTTCCTGTTCTGCACCGTGCTGTCCCTGACCGTGCTCGGGGACCGTCTACGTGCCGCCTTCGACGCCGGGGAGGCCTCCTGATGGCGCGTTATGTCGCCGGGCGGTTCGCCGGCATCGTGGTGATCCTGTTCCTGGTCTGCCTGTTCACCTTCATCATCTTCTTCACGCTGTCGCCGGATCCGGCGCTGATGATCTGCGGGAAGACGTGTACGCCCGAGCGGATCGACCAGATCCGCGGGGTGCTCGGGCTCGACCAGCCGTTCTTCACCCAGTTCTGGACGTTCCTGGCGGCCATCTTCGTCGGCCGGGACTACGGCTCGGGGGCCAACCTGATCCACTGCGCGGCCCCGTGCCTGGGCTACAGCTTCCAGACCAATCAGTCGGTCTGGGAGATGGTCGTGGACCGGCTGCCGGTCAGCGCCACCGTCGCGATCGGCGCCGCGGTGCTCTGGCTGCTGATCGGCATCCTGGCCGGGCTGCTCAGCGCGGTGAAGGAGGGCACCTGGTGGGACCGTACCGCGATGGGGCTGGCCCTCGGCGGGTCGAGCATCCCCAACTACGTGCTGGCGCTGGCGCTGCAGTACGTGCTGGTGGTGTGGCTGCAGATCCTGCCCTTCCCGTCGGCGGTCTCCTTCTCCGACGGGCCGGTGCTGTGGTTCCAGTCGTACCTGATGCCCTGGGTCGTGCTGGCCACCGGCTACGCCTGCCTCTACGCGCGGCTGACCAGGGCCAACGTGATCGACACGCTGGCGGAGAACTTCATGCGCACGGCGCGGGCCAAGGGCCTGCCGCCCATGCTCACCATGCGGCGGCACGCGCTGCGGCCCGCGCTCACCCCGATCGCCACCATCTTCGGCATGGACTTCGCGGCCCTGCTGGGCGGCGCGCTCATCACCGAGACGGTCTTCGGCCTCAACGGGGTGGGCAAGATGGCCGCCGACTCGATCGCCAAGAACGACCAGCCGGTGATCATGGCGGTGACGCTTCTCGCCGCGTTCTTCGTGGTGGTGGGCAACCTGGTGGTCGATCTCGTCTACACCACGCTGGACCCGAGAGTGAGGATCACCGCGAAATGAGTGACCTGCTTGTCGTGGAGGACCTCACCGTCACCTTCCCCACCACGCGGGGGCCGGTGGACGTCGTCAAGGACGTCTGCTTCACCGTCGGGAGCGACGAGACCGTCGGCATCGTCGGCGAGTCCGGCTCGGGCAAGTCGATGACCAGCCTCGCGATCATGGGGCTGCTGCCCCGGGGGGCGGTGACCCGGGGCAGCATCCGGCTGGACGGCACCGAGCTGCTCGGCCGCACCGACAAGGACATGCGCCGGATCAGGGGGGACCGGATCTCGATGGTCTTCCAGGACCCGCTGTCGTCGCTGAACCCGTACTACACCGTGGGCCTGCAGATCGAGGAGGTCTACCGGGCCCACCGGGGCCGCTCGCGCAAGGCCGCGCGCAAGGTCGCGATCGAGGCGCTGGAGCAGGTGGGCCTGCCCGACCCGGAGCGGCGGGTGGACTACTACCCGCACCAGTTCTCCGGCGGGCAGCGGCAGCGCGTCATGATCGCGATGGCGCTGGTCTGCTCCCCCGCCCTGCTCATCGCCGACGAGCCGACCACCGCGCTCGACGTGACCGTCCAGGCGCAGATCCTACGCCTGCTCGCCGACCTGCGGCGGCAGAGCGGCACCGGGATGGTGTTCATCACGCACGACCTCGCGGTGATCAGCTCGATCGCCACGCGCGTCCTGGTGATGTGCCGGGGCGAGCAGGTCGAGTACGACACCGCCGAGCAGGTCTTCTCCGATCCGCGGCACGACTACACCCGCATGCTGCTGGACAGCGTCCCGCGCATCGACGACTCCCCCATCGACGAGGTGATGTCATGAGCGAGCCCCTGCTGAGGGCGAACGAGCTGACCAAGCGGTTCGTCACCCGCGGGCCGCTGGGCGGCAAGGCCGAGTTCGTCGCGGTCGACGGCGTCAGTTTCGACGTACGGCCGGGCGAGACGCTGGCCGTGGTGGGCGAGTCGGGCAGCGGCAAGTCGACGACCGCCCGCATGGTGGCCAGGCTGACGGAGCCGAGCGCGGGCACCCTGGAGTTCGAGGGCGAGGACATCACCGTCGCCAAGGGGGCCGCGCTGGCCCGCTACCGCGCCAACGTGCAGGTCGTCTTCCAGGACCCGTTCTCCTCGCTCAACCCCCGCCACACGGTCGAGCGCATCCTGATGGCGCCCCTGGTGTACCAGGGGATCCCCCCGACGGGCGGGAAGCGGGCGCACGCCAGGGAGCTGATGGAGCGGGTCGGGCTGAACCCGGACCACTCCCAGCGCTACCCCGCGCAGTTCTCCGGCGGTCAGGCGCAGCGGATCGGCATCGCCCGCGCGCTGGCCGTGCACCCCAAGCTGGTCATCTGCGACGAGGCGGTGTCCGCCCTGGACGTCTCCGTGCAGGCCCAGGTCATCGAGCTGCTGCGGCGGCTGCAGGCGGAGAGCGGCTTCAGCTACATCTTCATCGCCCACGACCTGGCCGTCGTCCGGCAGATCGCCCATCGGGTGGCGGTCATGAGCAAGGGCAGGATCGTCGAGCAGGGCCCGGTCGAGAGCGTCTTCGGCGACCCCCAGGACCCGTACACCCGTACGCTCCTGGCCGCCATCCCCCGCATCAACCCCGAATGGGACCGCAGGCGCCGTGAAGGGAGCCCCCGTTGACCACATACACGATTCCCGGGATGCGCGTGCGCGACCACGTGGTGGAGGTGCCGCTCGACTGGTCCGCGCCCGATGGGGACACGATCACGGTGTTCGCCCGGGAGCTGGCCGATCCGGTGCGGGCGGCCGAGGACCTGCCGTGCCTGCTCTACCTGCAGGGCGGTCCCGGCGGCAAGGGCCCGCGCCCGGTCGGCACGAACGGCTGGCTCGGCCAGGCGCTCAAGACGCACCGGGTGATCCTGCTCGACCAGCGCGGCACCGGCCGCAGCTCGCGGATCGACGGGCGGGTCATGAGCTCGTTCGGGAGCGCGCGAGAGGCCGCCGCCTACCTCGCCCACTTCCGCGCCGACTCGATCGTCGCCGACGCCGAGCACCTGCGTACGACCGTCTTCGGCGGCCGTCGCTGGGAAACGCTGGGCCAGAGCTACGGCGGGTTCCTCACGCTGACGTACCTGTCGCGGGCTCCACAGGGGCTGCGCGCCTGCTACGTCACCGGAGGGCTGCCCGGCCTGGACCCGGACGCGGCGGAGGTCTACCGGCGCACCTATCCCCGCGTCGCGGCCAAGAACGCCGAGTTCTACCGCCGCTACCCGCACCACGTGGAGACCGTCGGCCGCCTGGCCGACCGGCTGGCCGCGCAGGACGTCCGGCTGCCCGACGGCGACGTGCTCACGGTACGGCGGCTGCAATCGCTCGGCATCGACTTCGGCATGAAGCCGGGCTACGAGCGCATGCACTGGCTGCTCGACGAGGCGCTCGACGGCGAGCACGTGACGGACACCTTCCTGCAGCAGGTGCTGGCCCGCTCCTCGTACAGCGACAACCCGCTGTTCGCCGCGCTCCAGGAGAGCATCTACGGCTCGGGCCCCGGAGCCACCGGCTGGGCGGCCGAGCGCGAGCGGGCCCATCACCCGGCCTTCGCCGAGTCGGCCCGGCCACTGCTGTTCACCGGGGAGATGATGTACCCCTGGATGTTCGCGGAGATCCGGGTGTTGCGCCCGTTCCGCGCGGCCGTGGAGCTGCTGGCCGAGCGGGCGGACTGGCCGCCGCTCTATGACCCGGTACGCCTGGCCGCCAACGAGGTTCCGCTGGCCGCCGCCGTGTATTACGACGACATGTACGTAGATTCCGGCCTGCAACTGGACACCGCCGCTCGTATCGGCAACGCCCAGGCGTGGGTCACCAACGAGTACGAGCACGACGGCCTGGGCGAGGAGCGCGTCTTCGCCCGGCTGACCGAACTGGTGCGTGACATCGGAGGAGGCATCACAGGTGACTGACGGCAGGCCCCCGAAACTGCTGGACATTCCCGCGTTCACTGACTACATCGGCAAAGGCTGGGACATCCCCGACCGCACCCCGACCGTGGTCGCCGGTGCCGCCGAGGCCGCCGCCGCGCACCGGGCCCGGCTCGGCGCGGCGCTCCCCGGCCGGACCGTCGTGGTGGCGGCCGGCCAGGCGCCGGTGCGCAGCAACGACACCTCCTACGACTTCCGTCCCGGCAGCGACTTCTACTGGCTGACCGGCTGCGTGGCCGAGGACGCCGTGGCGGTGATCAGGGACGGCGACGCGGTCGTCTACCTGCCCGTCCCCGCCTATCCCGGCGAGCCGGGCTTCTTCGCCGACGCCGCCCACGGGGAGCTGTGGGTGGGCGCCGCCCCCGGACTGGCCGAGTGGTCGGCGGCGCTGGGCGTGCCGGTCAGGCCGCTGACCGACTTCGACGGCACGGTCTCCACCGACGACGAGCTCGCCCGGGTGCTGGCCGAGCTGCGCATGATCAAGGACGACTGGGAGATCGGCCAGCTGCGGGAGGCCGTGGACCGGACGGTCGAGGGGTTCGCCGCCGTGCTCGCCGAGATCCCGACCGCCGTGGCCGGGCCGGGGGAGCGCTGGCTGCAGGGCACCTTCGACCGGTACGCCAGGGCGTACGGCAACGGCCCCGGCTACGCCTCGATCGTGGGCAGCGGCCCGCACGCCCCGACCCTGCACTGGGTGCGCTGCGACGGCCCGGTGCTGCCGGACGAGCTGCTGCTGCTCGACATGGGCGTGGAGGTACGCAGCCACTACACCGCGGACGTCACCCGCACCTTCCCCGCCTCCGGCACCTTCTCCCCCGCCCAGCGCCAGGTGCACGACCTGGTGGAGCGGGCGCACCGGGCGGCGCTGGCGCAGGTCGCCCCCGGCCGCCGCTTCACCGACTTCCACCACGCCGCGATGGAGGTCATCGCGCGCGGGCTGGACGACTGGGGGATGCTGCCGGTCTCGGTGGACGAGGCACTGTCGGAGCGCGGCCAGCACCACCGCCGCTACCTGATCTGCGGCATCGGCCACCACCTCGGCCTGGACGTGCACGACTGCGCCAAGGCCGCGCCCGAGGCCTACCAGGGGGCGCTCATCGAGCCGGGCATGGTGTTCACCGTGGAGCCCGGCCTGTACTTCCACGCCCACGACCTGACCGTGCCGCCCGAGCTGCGCGGGATCGGCGCGCGCATCGAGGACGACCTGCTGGTGACGGCGGACGGCATCGACGTGCTCTCGGCGGAGCTGCCCTTGTCGGCGAGCGGCCTGGAGGACTGGATGAAGTGACCCTGACCTACGACCCCTGACCTACGACGCGTCGTCCGCGCGTCGCAGAACGCCCTCCACGGCGGCCAGGGCGAGCGTCTTGTAGCCCACCGAGTCGAACAGGACCGTGATCCGGTCCGGCTCGCGGCGCATGACCGTGCCCCGCCCCCATGCCTGGTGCTCGACCTTGGCGTGCAGCGGGTACGGTCCCTCCCCGGTCGCGATGGGCTCCTGGCCGTCCTGGCAGGTGTCGCAGGTCCGGCAGGCCGTGTCGTACGGCTCGCCGAAGTACTCCAGCAGAAAGCGGCGGCGGCATCCGGTCGTCTCCGCGTAGCCGCGCATCATGTCGATACGCGAGTCGTCGACGCGGTGCCGGATCTCGTCGAGTTCCACCGCCCGCGCGGCGGCCCGCTCCGGCGGCGGGCCGCCCGGCGCGTAGCGCAGGTCGCCGGAGTCGGTGACGGTCAGCGCCTCGGCCTGCTCCAGCAGGTTGACCAGGCTCGTCAGCTGGGAGGCGCCCACCTCCAGCAGGGCCCGCAGCTCGGTGACGGGCACGGTGCCGCCGTGCTCCTTCACCAGGGTCGCCACCCGCAGCAACGCCTCGGCGTCCGCCCGGCCGCTGGCGAAGAAGCGGCGCAGGCCCAGATCCTCCGGCCGGTAGAACAGCACGGCGCGGGCGGGCCCGCCGTCCCGGCCCGCCCGGCCGATCTCCTGGTAGTAGGCGTCAGGCGACTCGGGCGGCGATGCGTGCAGCACGTAGCGGACATCGGGCCGGTCGATCCCCATCCCGAACGCCGAGGTGGCCACCACCGTGTCCACCTCGCCGGCCGTGAAGAGCGCGTGCACGCGCGTCCGCTCGGCCGCCCGCATCCCGGCGTGGTACGGCTCCGCGTGGCGGCCCATCCCGGTCAGCAGCGCGGCGTACTCCTCGGCCTCGCGCCGGGTGGCGACATAGACCAGGCCGAGCCCGTCGAGGGAGGCGGCGTGCTCGGCCAGGGCCCGGCTCTTGTCGTCGTCGCCGACGAACCGGCGTACCTCCAGCCGGATGTTGGGCCGGTCGAACCCGCGGACGATCTGCACCGGGTCCTTCAACCCGAGGGAGCGGACGATCTCCTCCCGGACGTTCGGCGCCGCCGTAGCGGTCATCGCCACCACCGGCGGATGCCCCAGGCGCTCGATCACCTTGCCCAGCCGCAGGTAGTCGGGGCGGAAGTCATGCCCCCATGACGAGACGCAGTGGGCCTCGTCGACCGCGATGAGCGACGGCTTGGCCTTGGCCAGCTGGGTGACGACGTCGAGCTTGGCCAGCTGCTCGGGCGACAGGAACACGAACTCCGCCTCCCCCGCCGTGACCTTCTCCAGCCCCGCCTTGACCGAGGAGGTGGAGTTGACCGCGACGGCCCCGCCCGCGTCGGCCTTCTCCAGGCCGAGCACCTGGTCGCGCTGCAGCGCGATGAGCGGCGAGACGACCACGGTGGGGCCGTCACGCAGCTGCGCGGGCACCTGGTAGACCGCCGACTTGCCGGCGCCGGTCGGCATGACCAGCAGCACGTCACGCCCGTCGAGCAGGTGTTCCATCGCCTCCTGCTGCCCCGGCCGCAGGTCCTTCCAGTCGAAGGTCTGCCGGGCCGTGGCCCGCAGCCGCCGTCCCTTCCGCCCGAACCGGCTGTTGAGCCTCGCCCGTAATCCCATACGCCCCTCCTGGTAGTGGGCGGCCAGTACCCGCTGCCGCGCTCACCGAACGCCGGCCGTCGAACTCAGCGTGGCGCCCACTCGGGCAGCCAGCCGGGACGATGGCGGTAGCCGTAGGCGAGGAGCCGCAGTGTGTCGCAGGGCCCCTCGTCTGCGTGCCCTTCTCCGTCCGCGCGCCCGGCTTCGTCTCCGTCCCCGGCGCCGTGTCCGTGCGCGGCGATCAGGCGCAGCTCGGCGGCGCAGCGGGCCATGACGTCACGGGGATCGTGGCGGGCGATGTGCACGGCGTCCCTCATGGACGGCGCGTGACCGGCGTCGCCGGTGATGCAGACCGCGCCACGGAAGGCCGACGGGTCGCCGAAGCCGACGAACTCCTGCCCGTTGGTCATGGTGACGAAGTCGTCGCCGTCGTACCACTCCCTGGTGGGGTCGTAGGACCACGGGCCGGGAGTCGCCGCCTCGGCCGTCGCGTTGTCGCCCTCGATCGTGGCGCGCAGCCAGGACAACAGGTCGTAGGTCAACGCTCTCCCTCAGTCGGCCCCGGCATAGGTCCAGGCGCCCTCGTGCCGGACGAAGCGGCTGTGCTCTTCCATGCAGCCCGCCTCGCCGTTGTCGGTGTAGTGGGCCCGGAAGCGGACGGTGCCCTCGGTGGAGACGACGCTGCCCCCGGTGGTCTCCAGGATCTCCAGCCGGGTCCAGCGTGTCCCCCGGTCGAGGTCGAGCCGGGCCGGGCGGGCCGCCGGGTGCCAGGTGCGCAGCAGATATCCGGCGTCGCCGACACTGAAGGCGCTGAACCGGGACCGCATGAGCGCCTCGGCCGTGGGCGCGGCGGCGAGGCCGCGATGCAGCCGCCCGCAGCACTCCCGGTAGGTCGCCGGCAGCCCGCACGGGCATGGGGCTGAGGCGGATTTCGAGTCACGTCGCGGCACGCCTCTCATTCTGCCCGGTGCGGGGACCGTCAGCGCCCGCGCAGGATCAGGCGCAGCTGCCTGCCGGTCCGCTTGCGCCGGAACGCCTCGCGTTCGTTGACCTGAGGGAAGGGCTCGTCCGGTACGGGCGTCCCAAGGAAGGCGCACAGCGGCTCCCATCCCTCCCGCACGTCGAAGACCAGCAGCCGCGCGGCCGGGATCGTCGCCTGGACCTCGGCGAGGTGCCGTTCGTAGACCTTCATGACGTACGCGGGATCGTCGACGCGGCCGTCGAAGATCCGGTCCATGACCGTCGCTCTGGCCATGCGCGGGTAGAGGGCGAAGTCCGGTGCCCGGCGCGCGACCAGCCACCGGATGATGCGGCGGCGGATCGGCATCGGGCGGCGTTCGGCCAGGGCGCCGGCGAAGATGGTCTCGCTGACGCTGTCGTACCACCGGCGCGGGTCGCGGACGGTGAGGATGACCTTCGCGTCGGGATAGTGCTCGGCCAGCTCCCGCCAGTAGGAGGCGGCGGGCCAGTCCACCGCCGATGGGAAGCCGGTGAACACCTCGTCCCAGTCGCGGGCGCGGCCCTCCCCGACGTCGAGCCACTGGCGGACCCGGTACGGCTCCGCTATGACCGTGGACATGTGGTAGCAGGGGCCGTACCCCAGCCGTTCCAGCGCCGCCTTCAGCGACCTCGTCCCCGTTCTGCCGAACCCCGCGCCGATCACCTTCACCTCGCGCTCCCTCCCGCCTCTGATCGGCCTCTGATCCGCGGTACCTACCGTCGCAGTGGACGACAAGCCGGTTATATGACCAGATACATGTCGCAGCCGACCGCCGCAATGGTGAGGAGCCGACCATGCTGTTCCCGCTTCCCCTTCTCGACGCGTTGCGGGGCTCGCCCGGCGGCGTGGCGTTCGAGCACGGGTCCCGGACCGTCTCACGGGGTGAGCTGCTGGAGATGATCCGGCGGCTGGCCGGCGCGCTGGCCGATGCCGGGCTCGGGCCCGGCCGGGGCATCGCCATCCGGACCGCCGTCTCGCCGGAGGCGTTCGCGGCGCACATGGCCGCGCACGCGCTGGGCTGCCGCGTCGTGGGCGTCCGGCCCGGCTACCCGGCCGCGCAACTCGCCCACGTGCTCGCGATGGGGGTCGACGCCCTGCTGGTCGACCGGTCGAGCGCAGTGCCCGAGGGGCCGCTTCCCGTGCTGTCCTTGGCGGAGCTGCTGGCGCGCGCCGACGACGGCCGCCCCCTCGCCGTCACGGCGCGGCCCGACGACGTGGCCGCCCTGACCTTCACCAGCGGCAGCACCGGGCGGCCCAAGGGCTGCGCGATCACCTACCGCGCGCTGAGCGAGCACTGGGCGTGGCAGCCCCGCGTGTGGGGCCCGGTCGCGGCGGCGCTCGCCGAGTCGTTCGGGCGCTACCTGCTGTTCGGCACCCTGGCCAGCATGGTCGTCATGGAGTTCCTGGCGCCGTGCCTGCTGGGCGGCGGGACGGCGGTGATCCCGGAGGACGACGGGCGGCCGGTCTTCCCGTACGCGATCGAGCGCCACCGGATCACCGGCTCCATCATCACCGTGCCCCGGCTGTACCAGATGCTCCGTCTGCTCAAGGACGACCCGGTCGACGTCGGCAGCCTGCGCGCGCTGATGGTCTCCGGCTCCCCGCTCAGCCCGTCCCGGCTGGCGGCGGCGGTGGAACGGCTCGGCCCGGTCGTCTACCAGGGCTACGGCCAGACCGAGGCGGGCAACATCGCGATGCTCACGCCCGCCGACATCGCCCGGGGCAACGTGGCCTCGGTGGGCCGTCCGCATCCGGGGGTCGAGATCAGCGTCCGGGACGAGGCGGACCGGGAGGTGGCCGCGGGCGTGACCGGCGAGATCCACGTACGCAGCCCGTACCTGATGTCCGGCTACTGGGGGCAGCCGGAGGAGAGCCGCGACACGCTGCGGGACGGCCGGCTGCGCACCCGCGACCTGGGCTACGTGGACGAGGACGGCTTCCTGTACCTGGTCGGCCGGACCCGGGATGTGATCATGGTCAACGCGGTGGTGGTGTACGCGGGTCCGATCGAGCGGGTGCTGGCCGCTCATTCCGACGTGGACGAGGCGTACGTGGCCGGGGCGCCGGACGAGCTGACCGGCGAGGCCGTACACGCGTTCGTGGTGCCCGCCGCCGGGCGGACCCCGGACCGCGACGCGCTGACCGCCCTGGTACGCGCCGAACTCGGCGACGACAGCGTGCCCCGGACGATCACGGTGGTGTCGGCCGTCCCGGTCGCCGCCAGCGGCAAACCGGACAAGCGCGCCCTGCTGGACCAGCCCGGCGGGCGGATGCTCTGAGCATTCTCTGAGAATCGCCCGCCAACACTGAGGTCGTCCGTTTCATGACATCGCTCGCTTCATGACATCGCTGTGACGGAGGCCTACGTGCCGGACAACGCCCTCGACTACCTGGTGATCGGCGCCGGCCCGGCGGGGCTGCAACTCGGATATTTCCTCGAAAAAGCGGGCCGGTCGTACCTGATCCTGGAAGCCGGTCCCACGCCGGGCATGTTCTTCCGCACCTTCCCGCGCCATCGCACGCTCATCTCGATCAACAAGAGGTACAACGGAACCTCCGACCCGGAGCTCAACCTCCGGATGGACTGGAACTCCCTGCTGTCGGACGACCCGGACCTGCTGTTCACCCGCTACAGCGACCGCTACTTCCCCGCCGCCGACGACATGGTCCGTTACCTCGCCGACTACGCCGCCGCGTGCGGCCTGCGGATCGTCCACGACGCCCGCGCCGTCCACATCACCCGCGCGCCCGGCATGGGCCCCTTCCGGGTGACCGACGAGCGCGGCCGGTCGTACGAGGCGAAGCGCCTGATCGTGGCGACCGGGGTCAGCCGGCCCAACATCCCGGAGATACCGGGCATCGAGACCGCCGAGCTCTACGGCACGGCCGCCACCGACCCGTCCGGCTACGTGAACCAGCGGGTGCTCGTCATCGGCAAGGGCAACTCGGCCTTCGAGACGGCGGACAATCTGGTAGAGACCGCCGCGGTGATCCACGTCGCGGGCCCGAACTCCGTACGCATGGCGTGGCGCACCCACTTCGTCGGCCACCTGCGCGCGGTCAACAACAACTTCCTCGACACCTACCAGCTCAAATCGCAGAACGCGGTGCTGGACGGCTCGGTCAAGCGGATCGAGCAGCAAGCCGACGATTCGTACCTGGTGACGGTGAGCTTCGCCCGCGCCGACGAGGTCACCAAGGACATCCCGTACGACCGGGTGATCGTCTGCACCGGCTTCCGGTTCGACGCCTCGATCTTCGACGACGGGTGCCGTCCTGAGCTGATGATCCAGGACCGGTTCCCGGCGCTCACCCCCGCCTACGAGTCGGTCAATGTGCCCGGCCTCTACTTCGCCGGGACGCTGACGCAGTCCCGGGACTTCAAGCGCGGCACCAGCGGGTTCATCCACGGCTTCAGGTACGGCACGCGCTCGCTGCACCGCGTCTTGGAGCACAGGTACCACGGCGTCCCGTGGCCCGGCCGCGAGCTCGCCGCAGAGCCGGAGGCCATGGCGGCGGCGGTGCTCGACCGGGTCAACCGCTCCTCGGCGCTGTGGCAGCAGTTCGGGCTGCTGGCCGACGTCATCGTCCCCGACGGCCGGGGTGGGGCCCGCTACCTGGAAGAGCTGCCGGTCGACCTGGAGGACCCGCCGATCGGCGACGCCGGCCATTTCGCGATCACCCTGGAGTACGGGCCGGAACACGACACGGTCGACCCCTTCGACATCGCCGTCGGCCGGATCCGGCAGAGCGACTCCGCGCGCGCCCACGAGGGCCACTACCTGCACCCGGTGGTACGGCATCACCGGCCCGGCGCGCCGGCCGCCGTCCACCACATCACCGAGAACCTGGAGAACGACTGGACCTCCCCGGAGGTGCACGTCGCGCCGCTGCGAGCCTTCTTCGCCCGCCAGGCCGCCTCGGTGCCGGCGTGATGGACACGCTGGGCGAGTTCGAGACCGGCGAGATGGACACGCTCGGCGAGTTCGAGGCCGCCGCCCGCGCGCGTCTCGACCCCGCGCACTACGACTACTTCGCCGGCGGGACCGGTGACGAGGTCACGCTGCGGGCCAACGAGGCGGCGTTCGACCGGCTGGCGCTGGTGCCGCGGGTGCTGCGCGGCGCCGGGAAGCTCCAGCTCGGCGTCACCCTGCTGGGCAGCCGCGCGGCCATGCCCGTGCTGGTGGCGCCGACCGCGTTCCACCGGCTGGCCGACCCCGAGGGCGAGCGGGCCACGGCCCGGGCCGCCGCCACCGCCGAGACGATCATGATCGTCTCCATGGCGTCCACGGTCGCCGTCGAGGACGTGGCCGCGGCGGCGCCTGGGGCCAAGCTCTGGTTCCAGCTCTACATCCAGCCGGACCTGGCCTTCACCGAGACCATCGTCCGGCGCGCCGAGGCGGCCGGCTGCACGGCGCTGGTCGTCACGGTGGACTCCCCCACCCTGGGAGCGCGGCCCCGGGACCGGCGCAACGGCTTCAACGACCTGCCCGAGGGCCTGCGCTGCGAGAACCTGCGCGACGGCGCGCGGGTGCGGCCGATCGTCATGTCACCGGAGATCTCCTGGGCGCACCTCGACCGGCTCAGGGAGATGACGGCGCTGCCGATCGTGCTCAAGGGCGTCGCCCATCCCGCCGACGTACGCCCGGCGCTCGACCACGGCGTCTCGGCGCTGGTGGTCTCCAACCACGGCGGCCGGCAGCTCGACACGGTCCCGGCCGCCGTCGACCTGCTGCCGGACATCGTGGCCGCCGTCGGCGGAACCGTCCCGGTGCTGCTGGACGGGGGTGTGCGGCGCGGCACCGACGTGCTGAAGGCGCTGGCGCTGGGCGCCGCCGCGGTCGCGGTGGGCCGCCCGGTGATCTGGGGGCTGGCGGCGGACGGGGAGCGGGGCGCGGGCCGGGTGCTCAGCCTCTTGCGTACCGAGGTCGAGCGGGCGCTCACCCTGTGCGGCTGCGCGTCGATCGACGAGCTCGAACCGGGGATGGTGCGACGACCGTGGTGACCGGAGCTTTGACCGCAGTGGCCACGGCGCTCGCCGTCGTCGCGGTGCTGAGCCTGCCGTGGTGGCTGCCGGGCCGGGTCGTGGCGCTGCGTGTACGGGTCTTCAACCGGGTCAACGGGGACGAGGGCATCCCGGTGCCCGGCGATCTGGTGGGGATCGAGCGGTTCAAGGAGGTCTACTCCCATCCGGCGGCCGGCGGCCGGAGCAAGGGCGCCGCCCTGTCGGACCTGTTCTGGTACTGGCTGGCGCCCGGCCCCGAGATGCACCAGGAGCACCTGGAGGCGGGCGAACGGTATGACGCCGTCGCCCGGGCCACGCGCGGCTTTCTGTCCATCCCGCGTACGGAAGCGGAGGAGCTGACCCGCCGCTGCGTCACCCGGACGCTGCGGGAGGCGGGCGGGCTGGTCCGGCTGCGCGACCTGATGATGCCGCTCTGGGCGGAGTTCTCGTACGAGCTGGTCTTCGGCAGGCCATGCCCGCGCACGGCCCGCGACCTGATCGCCGGCAACGCGAACGACGTCGTCACCTCGCTCAAGTGCTGCGGGCTGCGGCACATGGACCGGCGCGACCGGCTGACCCGGTATCTCATGGACCGGCTGCCCCTGGTACGGCAGCCGCTCCCCGAGGGGTTGTCGGCCAGGGAACAGGCGCTCTATCTGCAAGGGGCCTTCTTCAACACCGCGGTCGTCCAGCTGTCGGAGGCCATGGCCCACCTGCTGATGGTCCTCGCGCAGCACCCGGACGTACAGGCCAGGGCGTTGACGGGCGGTCCGCGCTACCTGGACCAGGTGATCGCGGAGACGCTGCGGCTCTACCCGCTCTTCGGCATCGCCCACCGCGTCACCACCGGCGACATCCCGCTGGACGAGCACACGGTGATCCCGGCGGGCTCGGTGCTGTGCTTCAACTACCCGGAGTTCCACCGCGCGGGCTTCACCGACCCCGACCACTTCGACCCCAGCCGCTTCGGCCCCGACCGGTCCGACCCGGCTCGCCTCCACCCCGACCGCCTCGACCCGGTCCAATCCCAGCCTGACCACTTCAGCCCGGCCCAATCCCACCCTGACCACTTCGACCCGGGCCGCTCCCACGCCGACCGGTTCGACCAGGCCCACCCCCGCCCTCACCGAACGGCGGTCCGTGAGCTCAACCACATCCCGTTCGGCGTCGCCGCGAACCGGCCGTGCCCGGCCTGGCGGCTGGCGCCGATCGCCATGCGGGTCGCGGCGGAGGAGATCCTGCGCCTGTACGCCCTGGACTCCACCGCCTCCCACACCCGGTCCCTGCCCAACCGGGGGCCGTGCCTGCTCACCCCGCGCTACGCCCGCAGGAGTGCCGCCCACCGGCCACTGCTGCTGTTCGTGCGATTCAGGGACCGCTGGGAGGACGTCTGGCGCAGCCTGGTCCAGCTCGTCCTCGGCACGTACATGGTCTGGGACGCGCGCAGGCAGCGGCTGTGCGAGCGCCACTTCGCGGATGACGGCCAGCCGGTCGCCCACTGACCATCCCGCCCAGCCGATCACCCGCTGATCGTCCCAGCCGACCGGTCACCCAACCGATTGTGCTGATTGTCTGGATTGCGAGCGGAGGAATGGTATGCCGACGATGGCGCTGGTCGCCGCCGGTGACCCGAACGCCTCGAGCAGGCCAGGAGAACCGACCCCGAACAGCCCCGCCCTCTGGAGGAGCAGACAGCCGCCGCCCAGCCCACCATTTCCTGAAATGTCAACACTTGTCGGGACCCTGGTAATTCTGCGGCGGTGATGCAACGGTTGATCCGTGGCTGGGACATCGAGTACAGCCGGCGCCCCCGCCCGTCGGCTGCTGCTCGTGGAGGATGACCGCGAGCTCGGGGGCATGTTGGTGGACCTGTTCACCGACGAGGGCTACACGGTCGACCTGGCCCTGGAGGGGCAGCGTGGCCTGCACCTGGGCCTGAGCCGCGCCTACGACGCCATGATCGTCGACCGGGGCCTGCCGGTGGTCGACGGCATCGACCTGCTGCGGCGGCTGCGCAGGCAGGCCGTCACTGTGCCGGTACTCGTCCTCAGCGCCTTCGGCACGGTCGCCGACCGGGTCACCGGGCTCGACGCGGGCGCCGAGGACTACCTGGTCAAGCCGTTCGAGATCGACGAGCTGCTGGCCAGGGTACGGGCGCTGCACCGCAGGAACCTGGACCAGGCCGGGCTGCTGCCCGTCGGCGCCGGCTGGCTGGATCCGGAGGCCCACACCGTACGGCTGCCGACCGGCGAACAGGTGACCCTGTCCGGCCAGGAGGCGCGGCTGCTGCACGCGCTGGCGATCCGGCCGCGGCAGGTGCACACACGCGCCTCGCTGCGGCAGCGGGTCTTCGACGGCGCCCGCACCGATGCGATCGTGGACACCTACGTCTACTACCTGCGCGGCAAGCTGGGGGCGGGCATCGTCAGCACCGTACGAGGCGTGGGCTACCGCCTGGGTGAGCTGTGAGGGGGCAACTGGCCGCCGATTCGGATCAGCGTCTGCTGAACCGGGCCCGCCGGCGGGTCACCGTGCAGGTGGCGGGCGCGATCTCGGTGGTGCTCGCGCTCTTCGGGGTGATGGTCTACTGCGTCACCGTGAGCGACCAGAGCGCCTCCGCACGGCGTGACCTGGCCGCCGCGACCCAGCACGGCTCCGTCGCTCACCCTCCCCCCTGCATGTGGCTGTTCGAACTACGCGACGGCACCGTACAGGCCTCTCCCGGCGCACCGGCGGCGCTCCCCCTGCGCACCGCGCTGTACCTGGCCGCCGCCGGCGGCGGCCCGCAGGTCACCCAGGCCGAGCTGGCCGGGCAGAGCTATCTCGTACGCACCGAGCGGCGCGGTGACGTGGCGACCCAGGCGGTGATCGACCTTCGCTACCAGGCCGCCGAACGGCAACGCCTGCTGCGCACGATCGCCGCCGCCGAGCTAGCCGGGCTGCTGGCCGCGCTGCTGATCGGCCAGGTCCTCGCCCGCCGGGCGATCGCGCCGCTGGGCGAGGCCCTGGCCCGCCAGCGCAGGTTCGCCGCCGACGTCAGCCACGAGCTACGGACCCCGCTGACCCGCCTGCACACCCGCGCCCAGCTCGTGGCCCGCCAGCTGCGGCGCGGCACCGACCCGATCCTGGTCATCGACGAGGCCGACCAGCTGGTCACCGGCAGCCGCCAGCTGGGCGAGGTGGTCGAGGACCTGCTGGTGTCGGCCCAGTTCAGGCAGCTGCGCCGGCCGTTCGTCCCCGTCGACCTGGCGGCGCTGGCCGAGGAACTGGCCGTCGCCGAGGCGGCCCGCGCCGCCGCGCACGGCGTGACGATCGAGGTACACCGCCAGGGCCTCGACGCCCACACCGTGCGCGGGGCGCAGTCGGCACTCCGCCGGGTGATCTCCGCCCTGCTGGACAACGCGCTCGGCCACACGAGTGCGGGCGGGCACATCTGGATGACGATCGTCGGCGGCCCGGAGGTGGTGGAGCTCACGGTGCGGGACGACGGGGTGGGCCTGGATCCGGCCGACTCCGAGCGGCTGTTCACCCGGTTCGTCGGCCAGGGCTTCGGGCTGGGGCTGGCCCTCGTACGGGAGGTGGTGGACGGGCACGGCGGCACGATCACGGCGGACGGGCGGCTGGGAGCGGGCGCGGTGTTCACCGTCCGCCTCCCGGCGGACCCCACCGTCCCGCACCGCCCGCGGCCAAGAAACGAGCCCACCAAGCCCACCAAGCCCACCAAGCCCGCCGAAACCACCAAGCCTGCCGACCACTCCGACCACTCTGGCCGCTCCGACCGCTCGGACCGCGAGCCTGAGCGGCGATTCTGATCCGCAATATTCCAACTCACGAATATTCCGGATCCCATCGACTGGCTGCTCGACGCGGTATCAGCCAGAGCAAGATCTCCAAGATCGAGACAGGCGAAGTACCGCCCTCCGCAGTCGACGTCGAGCGCATCCTGCGCGCCCTGAACGCTTCACCTGAAGTGACCGAGGAGATCACCGCTCTCCCGCGACTGGCGAACACGCAGTTCCTAGACTTGCGCTCTACCCTTCGGCGCGGCCTCTGTGCCGGCGGATGTCACGGCGGTCCAACTCGGTCGTCTGGCGTCGCTGGCGGTTCTTCCCAATATCCGGTTAGGCGTCATCCCCGTGGCTCAACCGCACCTGCCAGAGGGGCCGCTGGGCAAAGCCATGGGTCGACCTGGTGGTCTGGTCGGACGGGCTTCGCTTTTGGTGGCGTGTCGGCTGGAACGGAGAACACCCGAGACCCGTCTACGCGTGGCATCCGTCGGCGCACCCGACGCGCGCCGGCCGCCGCGTGACGCACTCGCCTTCCGAGGCGACCCCCGGTGCGTATCCATGGGTGTGAGCTTGCGCGAATTGATCAGCGCGTTCCCCGGCTGGGACATCTCAGACGCGGCCGGCGGGGGCTGGTACGCGGTCCGCATCGCCACGGTCCCCGCACACAGCGGGCTCTCCAATGTCCGGTGTGGAGCCACCTTGGACGAGCTGCGTAAGCACCTGGAGCTGGAAGCTCAACGCGCGCGCCGCCCTGCCCGGCTGCGAGGTGCGGCCTGACCTGCCGCCCCGTCTATCAGGGACGCTTCATCTGAATTGTGGCGTGGAGAGCCGGTCCTTCAGGGCCGGGAGAAAGCGCCACCCCTCCTCTCGAAAACAGTGTGGAAAGACTCGGTCACGTTCGGTAATATGTGCGGTGGGTGAGGCCGGAGTGACAGGAGGTGCGTGATGGCGATCCGCCGCTCCGCCACCAAACGCCACGGCCTGCCCACGGTCGTGCAACTGCGGCTCACACCCGCACCGGCCCAAGCCGACGCCCTGGCCGCAGCGGTGCTGCTGTGCAATCAGGCGGCCACCGTCGTCTCCCGCCTGGCCTGGCAGCACCGTGTCTTCGCTGTGGTGGAGTTGCATCGGCTGGCCTACTACGAGGTGCGGGCGCAGGTGGCCGGGCTCGGCGCGCAAGCGGCCGTGCGGGCCATCGCCCGGGTCGCCGGCGCCTACGCCAACCGGCGCGCCACCAAGAAACGCGCCCACATCTTCCGCCCGCACGGCGCCGTCCCCTACGACGCCCGGCTGATGAGCTTCAACCGGGACGCCCGCACCGTGTCGCTGTGGACCTCCACCGGCCGCATCACCCTCCCCTACACCGGCCGTACGGAAGACCTCAAAGCCGTGGACACGCTGCCGCTCGGCGAGGCAGACCTGATCTGCCGACGCGGCGTGTGGCTGCTGCAGGTCGCCCTCACCCTGCCCAAGCCGGCGGTGCGCGAGCCGGTTCACGGCTTTGTGGGGGTTGATCAAGGGGTGGCCAACCTGGCGGTCACCTCCGACCGGGCAGTGCTGCCCGGCCCCGCCCTGCCGGGGCCGATCGGCGGCAACGGCCACGTCCGCACCCTGCGCGAGCGACGCCATCGCCAACGCCGACGGCTGCAGAAGAAAGGCACGTCTGCGGCGCGGCGGGTACTGCGCCGCCTGTCCGGCCGTGAACACCGGATGATGACCGACCTCAACCACCAAATCAGCAAATACGTGGTGCGCGAAGCCGAACGCACCGGCCGCGGCATAGCCCTGGAAGACCTTCAGGGCATCCGCGGCCGGGTAAGGGCTCACCGGCTCCAGCGGCGCACCCTGCACAGCTGGGCGTTCGCCCAGCAGATCACCCTCACCTGCTACAAGGCCGCCCGCGCCGGGATCGCCTTCGTGCTGGTCGACCCCGCCTACACCTCGCAGACGTGTCCGGGGTGCGGGCATATCGGCAGGGCGAACCGTCCGGCGCGGGGCCGGTTCGTCTGCGAAAGGTGTGGCCTCGCTGGGCACGCCGACCACATCGCGGCCCGCAACATCGCCGCACGCGGCGTTGCGGGCTGGGCTGCCATCAACCAGCCACACGCTACCGGCCTCCCTTCACCCAGACGGGACCGTGAGAGCAAACCACCGGCTTCAGTCGGTGGTAGTTGATTCTTGCCTGCTCTCCGCACTGAGCAGCAGACCGAAAAGCGCGCCTTGCGCGGTTTGAGTACGGAACGCGTCCAGCGGCGGGTTCGATCCGATGCCGAAGAGGTCTTCGGCATCCTTCACGGACGGCGCGGAATCTAGGCTCACGGCCATCCCCTGTCCTGCTGGAGGCCTCCATGTCCGGGCCTGATCAACTGTTCGCCAAGCTGCGGGCCAGGCCGGCGCGGGCCCGCGTCTGGGTGCAGACGCTGATTCTGCTCGTACGCCCTGGATCTTCGGGTCGCGGGGGTGGGAGCGAAACATCTCCTCACAGAGCCCGCCCAGGATCGGTTTCACCTGCGGCGGCGGAACAGGCAACGAGCCGGTTGACCGGTGAGCGCCCCGAGGGCGATAGTGCGGACGAGCGCCGCCGGCACGCCCGGGACGAGTTACGGCGGGGCGGCGTCGTCTGGCTGGCCTATGCCACCGCGGTGCGGCACCTGATCCGGCTCGCGGTGCCCGCCGCGGCGGTATTCCTGCCGATCGGCCTGCTTGCGGCGTCGGCGCTGGTCTTGCTCGCGGACGGGTCCGCGGCGGTGGTCAACGGCGACTTCGAGCTGATCGGCACGCCTGATACGTCCTTGCTGGCGTGGTCGGCGGCGGTGCTGGTCGTCTTGGGGGCCGGACAGGCGGTGGCGCTGCCCGCGACGGTGATGCTCGCCACCGGGCGGCTGGTCGGCAAGGACGTCTCGGCCTCCGACGCGATGCGGGCCGCGGCCCGGCGCTGGCCCGCGATGGCGCTACTCGTCCTGGTCGGCGTGTTGGCGTTCACGGCTGCTCTGGTGGCCGGGCTCGGCATTCTCATGTGGACCGGGGCGCAGGTCACGGCTTACGCCGTCATGACGGTCCTGGCCCTGTCCGCGATGCCGTGCCTGCTGGCCGTGGCGCCCATGGTCCTGGAGGGCCGGTCCGCGAGGGGCTCGCTCGCTCGCGCCTACCGACTGACGGCCGGCGCCTCCTGGGCAACAACGCTCACGCTGGCCTTCGGCGTCGTGCTCTTGCCCGCGCTGGCCGCGCAGGCGGTGAACTGGGCGGTGTCCGGGCTGCCCATCGTGCCGGCCGTGGCCGGCTCCGTACTGGCGCTGGTCACCGTGCCGTTCCAGGCGGCCGTGATCGCCCGCCTGTTCCTGCACCGCTTGGACATCAAGGGGACGATCACCGAGTTCAAGGAGGTCGTCGACGGTCTACCGGCGAGCACGCCACGCCCGGTCAGGCGCGTGCCGGTGCTCGCGGCGCTGCTCCTGCCCGGCCTGCTGTACGGCGGCGCGGTGCTGATCAACCCGCTCGGCTGGCTGGAGGTCTCCGAGACGGCCGTCACAGAGAACTGGTCACGCGAGTCGGACTCCGAGGTTTCTGAGGAGGACGGGCGTCCAAAGCCGCAACTCCATGCGTCGGACTTGCAAGCCCTGCACGCGGGGCAGGGCGGGCGCATGGTCATGCTCCTCGACGACTCCGCCGAGGCGAAGCTGCTGACCTGCATGGACAGCAGCTGCACTCAAACCCGGTTCACCTGGGCCGAACCGGTCGGCGTCGTCGGCGGGTACACAGCGGCCAGCGCCCGGCTGGCGGACGGCCGTCTCGTCGTGTCGACGTGGACGCAGGAGGGCGCGGACGAAGACGGGCTGATCCTGGACTACGACAAATGGCGCGCCCGGCTCGGGCTGCTGATCTGCGACGCGACGGCCTGCGTCCCGGCCCCTGGCGGCAAGACCATCACGGAGGTGACATCGTCCACGCAGGACAGGGCGGTCGCTCTCGCGGCACGGCCTGGCGGCGGTCTGCTGGTCGCCCAGCTCCACCAGCTCCCGTTGAGTGAAAGTGACATCGCCGAGGAAGGGCTCTCGATCACCACCTGCGACGATCCGGCCTGCACCCATCCACGCACCAAGCAGATCGCCAAGCTTCCCGTCCACAGATACCGGGACAACGATCGCGGCCTCATCGCCGGCGTAGGCCCCGACGACCGGCCCGTTGTGCTGCGGTTCGACCGCGAAACCGGCTCGGTCTTCGTGATCTCCTGCGACGACCCCGCCTGCGCCCGGGCACGCACGGGGCAGCCCGTCCAAGATTCGACCGATTACTCCGACGGCCAAGCCGGCGCTGCCATGCTGGTCCGGGCCAACGGCCGGCCGCTGATCGCCTACCGGGATGTGACCGACGGCGCGATCAAACTGCTCGACTGCCACACCCGCGAATGCTCAAAGGCCGGCACCATCACGCTGTCCGAACCCGGTCACAACACGGCGCCGGCGACGGTGCTGTCCCGGGACGGGCGGGCTCTGGTGGCCTATCAAGACCTCGACCGCAAACGGGTCGTCATCGCCGCCTGCACGGGAACGCACTGCACGCGCACTCCGATCACGACGATCCGGCGCCGCGGTAGCGACGGCCTGGCCATGGCGTTGAACGGCCAGGGCCGACCCATGATCGCCTGGATGGACGTCGGGGGATGGCACGACTGGGACCTTGTCGTCACCACGCCGCTCAACCTGCCCTGACCCAACTGGTTCCCGCGCTACCGATCAACGTGCCGCGCCACACCTGATCATCGGGCACGAGCGCTCGCAAGGAGCTCAGGACGTTCCGTCCAAGCCCGCGAGCAATCGCTCGATCTCCGAGGCATCAGGCAGACTCTCCACCACCGGCGGTAGAACTGGAACGGCGTCTCGCTCATCGACTGCCGCAAGGTGTGCGACACCAGGCGGCACCACGGAGCGGATCGCCTCTACGCAGCGGGTTTCGGCCTCAGCGCGGATGCTGATCGCCTTCAGGGCGGAACGTTTGGCCTCCTGCCGTTCTTCTTCCCACTCGCGGGCCTCTCGGGCGACCTCGACGGATCGTTCTCTCCTGTACGGATCGGACAGATCGCGGATGAGCTCTTCCGCCATGAACTCGTCCAAGGCGCGCCAGTCACCGCCCGGCGCATCCGGCGCCGAAGCCAGGATACGGAAGCTCCGGACGGCCCGGCTGTGCGCCTCTCGCGCGTTCTCCGCCCAGGACCGCGCGCCGGATGCCTGTGTCCTGGCCAACTCCACGCTGTCGGCGAAGTCCGACAGCGCCTCGGCGCAGGCACGATAGGCGATCGCGAGTCTAGTCGTCTCCGCGTGGATCTCCGTCATGATCTCATGGAAGTCGGCATCATCACCGTCTCGCACCCGGGCGCCGCCGACCGGCCGGGCGTAGTCGGTGGACATCGAGGAGAACCAGCCCTGTCGGCGGGCCGAGTGCTTGGCCGCCCGCTCCAGCAGCACCCGCTCACGACGCGACATGCTCCCGTCCAGGGCCCGCAGCACCAGGTCGGCCACGTCCTCGGGCCGGTAGCGACGATCCAGCGAGCCGTGCAGCTCCACCAGGGCTTCCCTGCGGGCTGGAACGCGGCCGTCCGCCTCGCGGAACTCCATGCCCCCATCATTCACGTCCGCGCCATCGCGCCTCAAACGATTTGCCGGCGCGGGCCGAACCCGATGTCCGCCAAGCCCTGACCGTGTGACCGGAGGTCGTCCGCCACCGGTTCCAGCGATTCGGCAAGCCACTCTCATGACCAGGAAAGGTGACCGGGTCGTTCCAGGGCGGATCACGACAAGGCTGAAAACCTCCCTGTGGGAGATGCGGTGACCCGCAGTCCGATCACCACACGGAGGTGCGCCATGACGATCAACGCCAATCTCGACAAGCTGCTCGACAAGGCATTCGAGAAGTACGAGCTGGAGAAGCTGCCCGCCGCCCCGGTGAGCGCGCTCGCCGGGGTGAGCGACGCCGACGCCGAGTCGCTGGCCAAGGCGTTCAACATCAAGACCATCGGCGATCTCGGCCGCAACAAGCACTTCCGCGCCGCGGTGGCCATCGTCAACCTCGTCGACGCCGCCAAGTAGCAGCGCACCGCTAAGACGCCCTGTCCATCGTGGGCGCGGGCGGGGCGTCTCGGCAGCGACGCACGCATGAGAAGAGGCCCGTTCCTCATGACGAGTAACGAGCCTCTGACCTGCGACGAGCGTGGTGGGCGATACTGGGATCGAACCAGTGACCTCTTCGGTGTGAACGAAGCGCTCTCCCGCTGAGCTAATCGCCCGCCCTGCGGCCCCTTGCGGCGCCGACGGGAAAACCATACCGCACTCCGGGACCAGGTGGCGAAGCGGCGGGAGGCGCGGAGGGTGATTCGGGGAAAGGGTGCGGTTGCCCATCGGCGTGACGGCTCGTTGGCATACCATCGTCGTGTTCCGGTAGGTGCCGATCGTGATCTTTTCTCAAGGAACGTTCTTGGTGGGCTCCCCGGAACAGGCTCCACGAACACGCAAAACCCTTGTAAATACGACCCGATTGATGCCGTTTAGCCAGGTAGATGCCTAAATGTCCAGCTGTGATGTGCGTTACAGAAGGGCCTAGGAGCGGAATCTTTCCTACAGGTTTCTTCGTTCCGCGTGATAGCTCAGGACGAAGTCCGTCAGAGCAGTGATAGCCCCGAAGAGGGGACCTTCGACGAAAAGGTTTGGCTGACGATGAACAGCACCACCGTCTCCGCCGAGCTTGGCCTTCGGCTTGTGGTCCCCGACCGTACTACCGTCCCCCTGCTCGCCGGACTGAGTTACACGGCCGACGACCCGTACGCCATCCGCATGGCCTTCCACGTAGGGAACGACGAACCGGTCGAGTGGATCTTTGCCCGTGAGTTGCTGACAGTTGGCATCGTGAGACGCGTCGGCGACGGCGACGTGCAGGTA
Organism: Nonomuraea sp. NPDC048901; assembly: GCF_040649695.1. NCBI lineage: Bacteria > Bacillati > Actinomycetota > Actinomycetes > Streptosporangiales > Streptosporangiaceae > Nonomuraea > Nonomuraea sp. NPDC048901. Next base: position 126,711 of record NZ_JBEZFW010000018.1, read on the forward strand.
TGGCCCGCACGCGCCGACGGCGAACGCACCCTGCACATCAGTTTGACCTCGCCGTTCGGCCAGGCACTGTTCGAGGTGCCGCTGGCGCCGCTGACCGAGTTCCTCCACCGCACCTACGAGAAGGTGCCCGCCGGCCGCGAGACCGACTTCATGGACCTCGACGCCGAACTCACCAATATGCTCTGGCCGAGCTGACCTCTTTTCGATCTTTTACGGCAGAGCACGGTGAGCCCCAGACGCCGCACAGGGCTGGGGTCTGTCCAGGGACACGCTCCTCCGGTGGAGGTGGCCGGGCGCCGTGACGTGCGCATTCTTGACCCCGGTCCGGGGATTGGGCCGGGGTCTCATGATTTGCGCGGGACCGCCCGGGGTCTGATCATTAGGCCGGGGTCCCGGTGAACGCGTGCCCGAGGTCCGCGCCATAGACGGTAAGTCGGGTTCCTGATGGTTTGCTGAGATTATTGGTTGATCTCGGTCAGAGCCGCTTTCATTCTCGTAATCTCGATGCTCTGGCCCGAGTAGACGTCTCTCGCCATGCGCCTCATCGGCTGGTCCGTGCCGGCGGCGAGCTCTTCGCCGGCCATCTTCAGGGCGCCCCCGTGGTGTCTGACCATGAGTTGCAGGAACAGGCGGTCGAAGGCGGCCGCGCGGGCCGCCCGCAGGGCGTTCATCTCCTCAAGGGTGGCCATGCCGTAGCCCTCGGGGCCGTGCGAGTGGTCGCCGGGGACCGGGCGGCCGAGGGAGGCGAGCCAGGAGGACATGACGGTGATCTCGGGACGCTGCGCACTGGCGATCTGCTCGGCGAAGCGGCGTACGGCCGGTGTCGTCGTACGGTCCTTGACCAGGCCGGTCATCTCCAGCGCCTGCCGGTGGTGCGGGATCATGCCTTCGGCGAAGCGCACGTCGGCGGCGGCCGGGGCGGGCGGCGGCTGGCCGAGGCGTTCGCCGGGCGTGGCCGTGCGGGCGGGGCTGCCCGGGCCCTGTGGGACGATCACCGGAGCGTCGGTGCCGATCGCGGACGGCTGCTCCGCCTCCTGGGCGCACGCCGACAGCACGGGCAGCACGAGTGCCGCCAAGACTGCGGGAATGAGCGCACGCGATCGGGACCTTTCTGACATAGCTTCCATAGTGACCCAGGAACGAGAGGGAAGTGCGTGATCTTCGGAAAGGTACGGGTGGCGGCGGCGTGCGCGGCACTCCTGCTGATGGCCGCGTGCAGCGCCGGTTCGCGAGGGGAGGATCCCTCCGGAGACGGGGGTGAGCCCCTCACCACCGCCCAGCCGACCGGTGACGCGAAGACGAGCCCGAACGTCAAACGGGTCGCCCACGTGCCCCGCACGGCTCCGCTCAACGGCGCCATGGACTGGAACACCGACCTGGCCTTCCAGGGCGACTACGCGTACGTGGGCAACTTCGGCGGGTTCTCGATCTACGACATCAGCAACCCGACCAAGCCCAAGACCGTCAGCCAGGTCGCCTGCCCGGCGCAGCAGAACGACGTCTCGATCTACGGCGACCTGCTGATCCTGTCGATCGACGAGCCGCGCAGCGACGAGAGCTGCGCCTCCACGACGAAGAGCCAGGCCTGGGAAGGGCTGCGGATCTTCGACGTCAGCGACAAGAAGAACCCGAAGTACGTCTCGGCCGTCGCGACCGACTGCGGATCGCACACGCACACGATGATCCCCGATGGGGAGACGCTGTACGTGTACGTGTCGTCGCCCGGCCCAGAGCCGGAGTCGGACACGTGCCCGCCGCCGCACGAACTCCTCCAGGTCGTGGAGATCCCCACCAAGGACCCCAAGGCCGCCAAGGTCGTGGCAAGGCCGAACTTCTTCCCGGACCGGGAGGAGACGGGCGCCGGGTGCCACGACATCACGGCGTTCCCGGAGAAGAAGCTGGCCGCGGCCGCCTGCTTCGGTGACGGCGTGCTGCTCGACATCTCCGACCCGGTCAACCCGAAGCTGCTCCAGCGGATACGCGACGAGGAGAACTTCCAGCTCTGGCATTCGGCGACGTTCAACAACGACGCGACCAAGGTGGTGTTCAGCGACGAGCTGGGCGGCGGCTCCGCGCCGACCTGCGACCGGGACACGCCGCGGACCAAGGGCGCGGACGCGATCTACGACCTCACGAACGGCCAGTTGGAGCGGCGCGGCTACTTCAAGATCCCACGCGAGCAGGAGCAGGACGAGAACTGCGTCGCCCACAACGGCTCGCTCCTCCCGGTGCCGGGCAAGGACATCATGGTCCAGTCGTGGTATCAGGGCGGCGTGTCGATCTGGGACTTCACCGACTCCGCCAACGCCAAGGAAATCGGCTACTTCGATCCGCCCCCGTTCGACGGCGTCGCGGGGTCCTGGTCGGCCTACTACTACAACGGCTACATCTACTCCAGTGACATCCGGGGCGGCCTGGACGTCATCGAGATCAAGGATCCGCTGACGGACCCGGCCAAGCAGGTCAAGATGGACGACTTCAACGTCCAGACCCAGAAGTCCTACTGAGGTGCCGTGATGGTCCCCGCCCGCCAGTTGCTGTAGGTGGTGGCGAAGGAGGAGGCCAGCCGGATGTTGGCGTTGAGCGCGCGCCAGGACAGGTCGAAGAAGACCGGCCTGTCGCGCGGGTCCAGCTTGAGCTTCCAGGTGAGCTGGGTGTCGGCGAGGTCGTCGGCGGTCCACCCGCCGGTGATCTCCGAGATCTTGTCCTGGAGCGCCCGCGGGCCCTTGCTGGTCACCAGGGAGCCGGAGTAGGACCGTCCCTCCGCGCTGATCCGCGGCGTCAGGCTGATCACGTCGAGCAGGGCGCCGATCCCCGCGGTCACGGGGAGCATCTCGGCGAAGTAGAGCGACGCCGACGCCTCCTTGCCCTTCACCGGCTTGCCGTCCAGGTAGACCGTCGGCGTGTCGGAGCTCTCTATGACGACCACCTGGCGGCTGTCGCCGACCGACTCGACCCGCATGTCGAAGTCCGTGGTGGTGTCATCGCTCGCGCCGAACACGAGCCGGCCCCGGGCCTGGCCGGCATACGCGCTCTCGCTCAGGCCGCCCGAGTAGGTGAAGTCGGCCAGCGGCGTCACGATGGTCGCCGCCTCCACGGCCGCGACCAGCTCCGCGCGCTTGGCCGGCGGCGGGGGGACCACGGACTCGGCCGCGCCGGTGGTCGTCGATGACGGTGTACCGGTGGCGGCGGCCGATGTGATGGGTGCGCGGCCGGCCGCCCGCTCCCAGAGCAGCACCCCGCTGACCAGCAGCGCCGTCGCCGCGAGGCCCGCCCCGGCCAGCATCTTCCTGCGCGCCAGCAGCGCCCGCACGGGGTGGATGGGCGGCAGCGGCCCGGCCACCAAGGTGTCGGCCGCCGCCAGCGCGCCCTGTTCGAGCACGTCGGCCTCTTCCGATCGCCGGTCCTCGCCGAGCAGTTCCAGCAGGACGCCGCGCGCCGTGGGACGGGCCGCGGGCTCCTTGGCCAGGCAGCGGGCCACGATCCCGCGCAGCGGCTCGGCCAGATCGCCCAGGTCGGGCTCGCCCTGCAGGATCCGGTAGGCGACCGCGGCGATCGTGTCCCCGCCGAACGGCGCCTGCCCGGTGGCCGCATACGCCATCGTGGAGCCCCAGGCGAACACGTCGGCCGGCGGCCCGACGGGCCCGTCGCCGAACTGCTCGGGCGCCATGTAGCGCGGTGTCCCGGCCAGCCCGCTCTTGGTCGCGGTGAGCCCCGAGAGCCGGGCGATGCCGAAGTCGATGACCCGCGGCCCGTCCTGGGCCATCAGCACGTTGCCCGGCTTGAAGTCGCGGTGCACCACGCCCGCCCGATGGATGGCGGTCAGCGCGGTGACCGTACCGATGGCCAGGCGGGTGAGAGACGTGCCGCGCAGGGGTGCGACCTCCTCCAGAGAGGGGCCGTCGATGTACTCGCTCACGACGTAGGGCGGGTCGTGGTCGAGGTCGGCGGTGATCACCCGGGCCGTGCAGAACTCGGCGACCTGCCTGGCGGCGGCGAGCTCCCGCTGCGCCGTGCGATCGACGCCGCCCGCCACGCCGCCCGCCATCAGCTTGATCGCCACTCGCTCGCCACCCGGCTTCTCGGCCAGGTAGACCACGCCCTGCCCGCCCTGCCCGAGCCGGCCCACGATCAGATAGCCGCCGAGCCGCAGCGGGTCGCCCGGCCGGGGTGTATCGACGGCCATCTGCTCAGGGGTTGAGGTCGGCGGCGGCGTGCTCGGCGAAGATCCGCATCGCCTTCGCGGTGATCGGCCCCGGGGCCACCGGCAACTCGGTCTCGTCGACGAGCCTGATCGGCTGGATGTCGCGGGTGGTGGAGGTCAGGAACGCCTCCTCGGCGGTGTAGAGGGCGGACAGCGGTACGTCGGCCTCCTCGCCGCCGCACCATTGGAGTACCAGCGCCCTGGTGACGCCGGCCAGGCAGCCGGAGTCGAGGGTCGGGGTGAGCAGCCGCCCGTCGCGGACGATGAAGATGTTGGAGCCGGTGCCCTCGCACAGGTTGCCGGCGAGGTTGCCGAAGATGGCCTCGCCGCCGCCGCGCGCCTTGGCGTGGGCCAGGGCCTTGGCGTTGTCGCCGTAGGAGGTGCTCTTGACGCCGGCCAGGGCGCCGTTCTCGTTGCGCGGCCAGGGGACGACGGTGACGTTGGCGGTGCCGGGGAACGGCTTCTGCTCGTCGACGATCACGATCGAGGTGGTGCCCTGGTCGCCGCGGTCGGAGCCGAGAGGGCCCGGGCCGCTGGTGTAGGTGATGCGGATGCGGCCGAGCGGCCAGTCGGGGGCGGCGGCCAGGCACTTGCCGACGCCGTCTTCGATGGCCCCGAGGTCGGGCTCGGGCAGGTCCATGCGCTGGGCCGACAGCGCGAGCCGGTCGAGGTGCCTGGTGAGCGCGAACGCCTCGCCGTGCACGATCTTGATGGTCTCGAAGACTCCGTCGCCGACCATCAGCCCATGGTCGAACACCGAGACGGTCGCCTGCGCGGGGTCGATCAGTTCCCCGTTGACCCAGACAGGGATGGTCATCTATTTCCTCCTGAGGATGCCAGTGCGATGAGCCTGGACGCCTTCAGCTCGGTCTCGAGCCATTCACGCCGGGGATCGCTGCCCCAGGTTATGCCCGCGCCCGTGCCGAAGCGGATCTCGCCTGCTTCGATCCAGAACGTACGGATGCCCACAGCCAGCGCCGCCCGTCGACGGTCGGCGTCGACCCAGCCCACGGCCCCACAGTACGGCCCGCGCGGCTCCGGTTCGAGCTCATTGATGATGCGCAACGCGGACGACTTGGGCGCGCCGGTGACCGAGCCGGGCGGGAAGGTCGCCGCGAACAGCTCCGGCCAGCCCGCTCCGGGCGCCAGCCTGGCCCGTACGGTCGACACGAGGTGGACCAGCCCGGGATGCTCCTCGACGGCGCAGAGCGACGGCACCTCGACGGAGCCGACGGCGGCGATCCGGCCGAGGTCGTTGCGGACCAGGTCGACGATCATGACGTTCTCAGCGTAGTCCTTCTCCAGCAGGTCGTCCGCCGTGGCGCCGGTGCCCTTGATCGGTCTTGACTCGATCTGGTCTCCCTCGCGCGACAAATACAGCTCGGGCGAGGCCGACACCACGCTCAGTCCGGGCACCTGGACGACGGCCGCGTAAGGGGCCGGGTTGCCGGTGGCCAGGCGGGCGGCCAGGGCCAGCGGGTCGGCGTCGTGGGGCAGCGGCGCGGTCAGGACGCGGCAGAGGTTGGCCTGGTAGACCTCGCCCCGCTCGATGTAGTCGCGGATGGCCTGGACGCCGCGCTCGTAGGCGGCCTGGTCGAGGGAGCTGTGCCACCGGTCCGGGGCTGGACCGTGCCATGGGGTCCTGGGGGTGGGCAGGGGCGCCTGGCGTACGTGGTCGAAGCGGGCGCACGTCACCTTGCCCTCGTAGTCGACCACCACCGCCCACCAGCCGTCACCGTCGAGCGCGGCCAGGTCGGTCGTCAGGTCGCGCAGGCCTGTGGCGAGGAGGTTGCCTACGGAGGCGAAGCCGTCGTACACACCTGCCATTCTCCCAGCAATCGGACGAACTCCCGCGCGGACGGCAGCGGCACTTCGGGCAGGGCCGCGTACACCTTGCGTGCAGGGACCAACCCCCTCAGGGGCCGCAACACCAGATCGGCGGGTACGGCCCGCGCCGCGAGCTCCGGCACCAGCGTCACCCCGAGCCCGGCAGCGACGCAGCCGAACTTGCCCGTCCATTCGGCCACCCGCAGCCCGCTGCGCGGCGTGAACCCGGCCGCGGCGCAGGCGGTGACGAGCAATGTCGGCTGTCCGCGCGGCGCGGCCTCGATCCACGTCTCGTCGGCCAGGTCGCGCAGGTCCACGTCGGGCTCGGCGGCCAGCCGGTGCGCCCGCGGCAGCGCCACCAGCAGCCGGTCCTCGCGCAGCGGCACGATCCGGCCGCCGTCGGCGGGCAGCCCGGCGGGATAGTCGCTGATCACCGCGACGTCCAGCGCGCCCGCCTGCAGCCGCTCCATCAGCCGCGTCGTCAGCCCCTCGACCAGCCGCAGCCCGACCTCCGGCCGGCGCTCGGCGAACCGCTTGAGCGTCACGGGCACGAGATCGACGTTGGCCGTGGCGAACGCGCCCACCCGCAGCGTGCCGCCGCTGCCGCCGTGGATCGCGGTCAGCTCCTCGCACGCGCGGTCGAGCCGGTCGAGCACGGCGACGGCGTGCCGGTGCAGCGCCACTCCCGCCGGTGTCAGGCGTACGCCTCTGGCCAGCCGCTCGAACAGCGGCCCGCCGGTGGCCCGCTCAAGGGCGGCGATCCGCCGCGAGACGGCCGACTGGGTGTATCCGAGCAACTCGGCGGCGGCGGTGAACGAGCCGCTTTTGGCCACCTCGTCGAAGAGGCGGAGCGCGACGGTGTCGAAGGTATTCGTGTCTGTCATGGCTGACATGCAATCTAGTCGGTGGTGGAATGCCTCGCATGTCAGTTAACTGGGGAACGTGATTGCATTTCTCGGACAGGGACGCATGGGCGTCCCCATGGCCCGGCGGCTCAGCGAGGCCGGGCATCAGGTGACGACATGGCGGCGCGGGACCGGTGTCCCGGTCGCCGAGGCGGTCGACGGGGCGGATCTGGTTCTCACGATGCTGCGGGACCCGGCCGCTGTGCGTGAGGTACTGACGGGCGCCCTGCCGGGGCTGCGGCCCGGCGCGACGGTGGTGGAGATGTCCACGATCGGGCCGGAGGCGGTGCGGGAGCTGCGCGCGCTGCTGCCCGCCTCCGTGAAGCTGGTGGACGCGCCCGTCCTGGGCAGCGTCGGCCCCGCGGCCGACGGCACGCTGACCGTGCTGGCGGGCGGGGATCTTGCGGGGGTGCGTGACGTGCTGTCGGTGTTCGGCACGGTGCGCGAGTGCGGGCCGGTGGGGGCGGGCGCGGCGATGAAGCTCGCCGTCATGAGCGCCCTGGTGCCGGCCCAGGTGCTGCTGGCGGAGACGTACGCGTACGGGGAGGCGCACGGGGTGGACCGCGACGCCCTGGCCGAGGTGCTGTCGGGCACCCCGCTGGGCGTCCTGGCCGAACGCCTCCGCACGCCCGCCCCCGAGACCCGCTACGCGCTCGGCCTGGCGGCCAAGGACCTGACGCTGGCGGCCTGGCCGGGTGCCACCCTGGCCACCGCGGCCCGCGCGCGCCTGCAGGAGGCCGAGGCGGCCGGGCTCGGCGACCACGACGTGACGGCCATCGCCGCCCACGTCGGCGGGCGGGCCGCGCACCGGGCCGTGCCGATCAACCCCGCGACCGTGCCGGCCACGAACGGCTTCTACTCCCATGCCGTACGAGTGGGCGACATGCTGTACGTCTCCGGGCAGGCGGCCTTCGACTCGAACGGGCGGCTCGTCGGGGAGGGGGACATGGCGGCTCAGGCCGAGCACGTGTTCCAGTGTCTGGGGCGGATTCTCGCCGATCAGGGGGCGGGGTTCGAGGACGTGGCGTTCCTCCGGACGTACCTGACGAACATGGACGATCGGGTGGCGTACGGGCAGGTGCGCCGCAAGTACTTCCCGGGGACGCCGCCCGCGAGCACCACCGTGGAGGTGTCGAAGCTGTTCATGCCGGGGCTGCTGCTGGAGATGGACGCGATCGTCGCGCTGCCGTAGCGCGGGCGGGGCCCGCGCCACGACGGCACCGGACGGCTGGCGGCCTAAATATGGCGAAAAATGCCGAAAAATTACGCCAGGCGGCCCGTGACGGACTCGGCGGCGGCGACCACGCCGCCGTCGGCGACCAGGCGGACGGCGTACTCGATCTCCGGCGCCAGGAAGCGGTCGGGGCCGGGCCCCGGGACGGTCTCGCGCAGCGCCTTGACCACCGCGCCGGTGGCGGGCGCCGGCTCCAGCGGGGCGCGCAGGTCGAGGGCGCGGGCGGCGGTGAGCACCTCGACGGCCAGCACCCGGGTGAGGCCGTCGACCGACTTGCGCAGCTTGCGGGCCGCCGACCAGCCCATGGAGACGTGGTCCTCCTGCATGGCGGAGCTGGGGATCGAGTCCACGCTGGCGGGCGCGGCGAGCCGCTTGAGCTCGGAGACGATGGCCGCCTGGGTGTACTGGGCGATCATGTGGCCGGAGTCCACGCCGGGGTCGTCGGCCAGGAACGCCGGCAGGCCGTGGTTGCGCGCCACGTCCAGGAAGCGGTCGGTGCGGCGTTCGGACATCGAGGCCAGGTCGGCGGCGACGATGGCCAGGAAGTCCAGTACGTAGGCGACGGGGGCGCCGTGGAAGTTGCCGTTGGACTCGACGCGGCCGTCGGAGAGCACGGCGGGGTTGTCCACGGCGCTGGCCAGCTCCCAGGTGGCGACGTTCGCGGCGTGGGCGATCGTGTCGCGGGCGGCGCCGGCCACCTGGGGGGCGCAGCGCAGGGAGTAGGCGTCCTGGACGCGGGTGCAGGCGGTCGGGTCGCGGTGGCTCGCCATGATGCCCGATTGATCCAGAATTTTCGTCATATTGGCGGCGGAGAGCGCCTGGCCGGGCTGCGGCCGGAGCGCCTGCAGTTCGGGGGCGAAGACGCGGTCGGTGCCCAGCAGCCCCTCGACGCTCATCGCGGCGCTCACGTCGGCGGTCCTGACGAGCATGGTCAGGTCGTCGATGGCCAGGATGAGCATGCCGAGCATGCCGTCCGTGCCGTTGATGAGCGCGAGGCCCTCCTTGGCGGCCAGCTCGACGGGCTCGATGCCCGCCTGCTTGAGCGCCTCTTCCGCTGCGGTGATATTTCCGGACTCATCCCGTACGACGCCCTCGCCCATCAGCGTGAGCGCCACGTGCGCCAGCGGCGCCAGATCGCCCGAGCAGCCGAGGCTGCCATACTCGTGCACGACCGGCGTGATGCCCGCGCTGATGAGCGCGGCCAGCGTCTTCGCGGTGGTCGGCCGGATGCCGGTGTGCCCGGTGGCCAGCGTGTGCAGGCGCAGCAGCATGAGCGCGCGCACCACCTCGGTCTCGACCTCGGGACCGTTGCCCGCGGCGTGGCTGCGGACCAGCGAGCGCTGGAGCTGGGCGCGCAGAGCCGGGTCGATGTGCCGCGTGGCCAGGGCCCCGAACCCGGTCGAGATCCCATAGGCGGGCACCGGGCTCTCGGCCAGCTCGTCGACCAGCTGCCGGGCCGCGGAGATGGCGGCGATGGCGTCGTCCGTGAGCCGTACGGCGGCGCCGTGACGGGCCACCCGGATGACGTCGTCGAAGGTGAGGGGCTCTGGACCGACGTTCACGACTCCGTTGTCGCGCATGATGTGACTCTCCCGCTTAGGTAACCGGCGTATGTGATGTTAGCTCCTTACCGGAGAACGAGGTGGCCCGCCCTTCCCTGGCCTCATCACTGGAGAACAAGGCATCACTGGAGAACAGGGCGGCCAGCCCTTCTCTGCCCTCATCCGTCAACACCACCGCCCGGGGAACGGGGCTCTGCCGGTACCAGCCGCGCTCGAGCAGCGCCCCGGTCACCGCCGCGCCGAGAGCCCCGCCGAGGTGGGCCCGGCGCTCGGTCCAGTCCAGGCATTCCGGGGCGAACCGCCGCCTGGCCTTCCGTACCCCCGCGACGTCCACCCCGAGCCCCGCCAGCAGCCGCTCCCCCTTGTCCGTGACCTCCTGGTTCACCAGGAAACCGCCCTGGACCAGCTGGTCGAACAGCGCCACACCGGCCCGCCCGGCCAGGTGGTCGTAGCACGTACGCGCCTCCTCCAGTTGCCTGGCCTGGCGCGACTGGCGCAGGGACCGGATGGGCGGCCGGGTGCTCACCCTGGCGAGCACCTCCAGCACCTCGGCGACCTCGTGACCGGCCAGGCGGTAGTAGCGGTGGCGGCCCTGCCGTACGACGTCGACGAGCCGCCCGTCGAGCAGGCGGGACAGGTGCGCGCTCGCCGTGGCGGCGCTCACGCCGGAGAGCCTGGCCAGCTCCCCGGCGGCCAGCGCGCGACCGCCCAGCAGCGCGGTGAGGATGGCCGCCCTGGTGGGATCGGCTATGAGCGCCGCGACGGGCGCGATGTCGGAGTCGTGGGCGATGTATTCGGCGGCCATACTTGACGCTACCCCACGGACATTTCGCCGCCCGCCGAAGCATGGCCTCTTCGCCGCGCCCGGCGCCCGGTTAGGCTGCGGGTGAGCCTAACCAGGGAGTTCCGTTGGCAGTCCCGTCGACCCCGTCGACCCCGTCGACAGCAGGAACCGGCGTCTCGACAGGAGAAGCCGACGCCTCGGCCGCCTCGGCCGCAGGAGCCGGCGTCGCGCTCGTCACCGGAGCGTCCCGCGGCCTGGGCGCCGTGATCGCCCGCAGGTTAGGCGCCGACGGCCACACCGTGGCCGTCAATTATCACTCCGAACACGAGAACGCCCACCGGGTGGCCGCCGACATCCGCGCCGCCGGTGGATCCGCCGAGGCGTTCGCGGGGGACGTCACCGACGAGGCCGCGACGGCCGAACTGGTCGCCCAGGTCACCGACCGGCTGGGCCCCGTGGAGGTGCTGGTCCTCAACGCGACCGGTCCCCAGCCGAAGGTCGCGTTCGAGGATCTCACCTGGCAGACGCACCTGGACCAGCTCCACTTCTTCGTGAAGAGCCCCACGCTCCTCATCCAGGCGGCCCTGCCGGGCATGAAGGCACGGGGCCGGGGCCGCGTGATCCAGATCGGCTCGGACATCGTGGACCGCGCCCTACCCGGCATGTCCGCCTACATCGCCGCAAAGGCCGCCCAGCACGAGCTCACCCGGGCATGGGCACGCGAGCTGGGACCGTACGGCGTCACGGTGAACCTCGTCGCACCCGGCTTCATCCCCGTCGAACGGCACGCCGAGATCGGCGCTGAGGACCTGGCGGCGTACCGGGCGCATGTCCCACTCGGCCGGATGGGCACGCCTGACGACGTGGCGGGCGCGGTGTCCTTCCTGGCCTCGGAGGCGGCGGCGTTCGTTACGGGAGAACGCATCACCGTCAACGGCGGCCACACCATCGGCTGACCCGAAACCCGAGACTCGGAGACAGCGGCGCCCGGAAACAGCGGTGTCCTGAGACGGCGGCGCCCAGAAACAGTGATGCCCGGAGACGGCGGCGCCCGATGACAGCGGCGAGCCCCACGGCTCGGCTCCCATGCGCCGGGCCGTCGCGACCTCGCGACGGCCCGACCACGCGACCACGCTTAGACGCCGCCCCAACCATTCCACGGCCACGATCGACCCCATGACAGACAACGCCACCAACCCCGCACTCCTCGTCGCCGAAGCCGTCGACCGGTGCCTCACCATCGCCGAGACCTGGCTCGCCTGGGACGGCATCCCCATCGTGACCGACGGGGCCAACCTGTGGACCCCGGCGAAAGCCGTACGCCGCATCCAGGACCACCTCATCGACCACCTCGCCGAAGTCGAGGCGCTCCTGGCCGGCGCCACCCCGCAGGACGACCACTGGCACGGCCGGATGGTGACACTGGAGGCCGACTGGGCCCGCTTCACGGAGCTGGACCTGGCGGAGGCCCGCTCCCGCTGGACCCGCCTGGGCCAGTCCTACGTGAACCGCTACACCACCGCCCCGGACGCCTGGGATCTGCCGCGCTCCCCCAACTGGACCCTGCGCGGGATCGCCGAGCACGTGTCCGAGATCACCTGGTACGCCGAACAGGTGGGAACCCTCCGGTTTGGGGACTCGGCCAGGATTCGCTAGAGTTCTCTCGTCGCCGCACACCAGCGGAGACAACGCGGAAGTGGCTCAGTGGTAGAGCATCACCTTGCCAAGGTGAGGGTCGCGGGTTCGAATCCCGTCTTCCGCTCGGAGCTTCCGGCTCGGTGGAGTGGCCGAGAGGCGAGGCAACGGCCTGCAAAGCCGTCTACACGGGTTCAAATCCCGTCTCCACCTCCCAGGACGATTAGCTCAGCGGGAGAGCACTTCCCTGACACGGAAGGGGTCACTGGTTCAATCCCAGTATCGTCCACCACATTTCAATGCAAGACCTGGTCAAACAGGAGTTATAGCCCCAGCTCACGGCACCTGACGGGAGTCTGGGGCTTCTTGTTGTTCCCGGCCGCGATCGTCAACCCGTGGGCCATGATGTGGCGCACCCCGCAGGCCGAACGGCTGGAGCTTCGAGCTCGGACGGTGAAACGAAGCCTGCTGCCAAACTTGGCCAGCTGTCCGCCTTCCTCAGCAGAACCAACCCGGCTGGCCGTGCCTATCCCTGGCGACGCCGTCTCCGGATGACGTCCATGCCGCCAAGGCCAGGCAACCGGCCCCGCCACAGACTGTGCCGCCGTTGACGTACCGGCTCACGAGGGTGACCTACACCGCTACAACGGCTGTTCCAACCAATGCCGCATGGGCGCGAGACCTGAGGCTCCGAAGAAGGCCAACGCGCGCTTGTTGAAGTCCCACACGTCGGTGAGAAGGCTTGAACAGCCCGCTTCCTTGCCGGCCACGCGAACTGACTCGACCAAGGCGGAACCCACTCCAGTACGAGCTATGGCAGGGTCGACGGCGATGTGTTCCACGAAGACAAAGCTCCGGGGCTGCATGAGCGCGTCACCTGGGCGCTTGTGCATGGTCGCCATGACATAGCCGACAGGACCTTCCGAAGAGTCTGCGATGAACGCAAGAGCGTTCTCGCGCGCCAGGAAGGAGCTGAAGAGGGACACTAACTCTTCCGCCGAGGTGAGGCCCGATGTCGTCGTGAAGGGAAGGAGTCGTCTCGGGCCGATTTGCTACACCCTTGCGCCGCTCCCTTTCGCTCAGGACCGGACCGTAATGCCTGAGGGGTCGATAGCGAAGAACCCATCATGCGCGCCGCAGTTTCCGGGTGGCGGCCCGGCCTGAGAGTAGGCGGGATGCGTTTGGGGAAGCGGAGTCCCGCCCCCGCTGAAGGTGCGCCCGTCGAATATCTTTCCCACGCCGGGGATCGCGACTCCGCGTCTCCCGTCCCGGGCCCGGAGCGGTGATGTGCCTTTCGGCCACAGGGGAATGAGCACCTTGGATCCGTGGGTGCGCACCAGGGCAAGGCACGATTCCTTCTCGATCCATGTGAGCCGGGCGGTCAGGAACATCAGATCGCTCCACCCTTGATCGTGCACGAGAATGGCGGGATCGGTACCAACCGTCCAGTGGCAGACGACTGTTGAGCAGGACGTCGGGGCGGGTGCACGGGTGGCGGCAGTTTGAGCGCTGGGGCGCGCAGACGTGCAGCCTTGCAGGCCGAATATCCCGATCAGCATGACGACGACGGCTACTCGCCTCATGAGGAGCGCACCTCCGTGAAGGCGGAACCAGGATCGAGGCTGGGCCGCCGTGGGCACTTCAGTATGTGCGTGCCATCGGCGACCCAGCGAAAGCCTAGCGAGTCCAGACGTAGTATTTCGCTCCGTTGTAAAATCGGTTTACCGGCGTGAAGGCGCAGAATGAACCTTCCACCGGCGTCGCAGCGCCCTTAAGGACGCCATATGCCTCTGCGTCGCGATAGAAGGGCCCACCGCTGTCCCCGAACCAGCATGTCGTGTCCGTGGCACGAATGGTGGTCACGACCTGGCCGCCGACATTGCCGATGGTGTGGTTGAGTTTGGTAACGGTACCGCAGTCCCGTCCGGTTGCCTGCCCATACTTGCAAACAGCGTCGCCTATGGCCGGGCCGGCGGATCGGGCGTCAGCGTAGCGTTTGGCGCCGTCGTCCCAGTAGAACGTCCGGGTCGCGGTCATCGCGCCGTGGTCGTACATGCCGATGTCACCGCCGGAACCGATGTACACCCACTTCGCGACTACGACACTGCTGCCGCCATCAGCCACGTCGTTGTGGTAGACCGCTTCTCCCTCCTCCACACAGTGCCCTGCCGTACCGTGCCGCTTGGTGGCTCCGCTCTCGGAGATCAGATTGAAGTTCGAGGTGCAGAACCCGTCGGCATATCCCAGTCTTCCTCCGCCCCGGATGTAGTTGTCATAATCGGCGCCCAACGGCCCTTCGCCGATGGACACCTTGACCTGGATGTTCGGATCAGCCACCGCTGGAACAGCGGCCTCACGCAGCTTGTCGGCCGTCAGCGTGGCTCTCGCACGTGAGGATGGCACCACCAGGGCTTCCACGGCGCCGAGCCGAGGGTCGTACCAAGTTGCGATGTCTGCCACGTCGGGATTGCCGCGTAGCGCCTTGTGCAACTGCTTCTGCGCGACAGGCAGATCGGCTTCGGTGTAGCCAAGGTTGCCACGCAGCTCGACCTGTACGGGAAGCGTCTTGGCAAGCGCGATGGCTCGGGGCGGGATCGCGCCCTTGAAGCCGATCCAGACGCTACCGTCGTCTTCGTTCGCGAACCCTGAAAGCTCTTTGGGAAATTCGCCGACAGTTTGTGGGCCATGGGTGAGGTGTACTTCTGATAGCCGTACCGTTCGATCGCATCCTCCAGCGAGGTCTGCTTGGCCTCAGCCATTCCCTGCAGGTCGATGAGCTGTACAGCCGACAAATCGTCGATCATGACGTCAGGGGTTGAGACAGGACCATCGGGCCAGTTGGCGGTCGCGGCGGGATCTGTTCTGGCGATGTTCGCGACGTAATCCGCGATGACATCCTTCAGCGGGATGCCCTTCGACGCGGCCGTCGCCTTGAGGCGATTTAGCTTAGGGCGCTGTACCTTCGGTTGTTTCTGGGCGGTCAGCGTGACGATCGTCGGATCGGCGGCGTTGGCTGTGGGGGTCGAGGCAGTCGCAGGCGCTGCCATGATCCCGCCCGGCAAGCCCAAGATGGGCAAGGCGAGCAGAGCAAGCATTTTCCCGCGTTTGGTGTGACCGATGGGTAAGTGCACCCGTTTCCTCCGATGGCCGTAAGGATCACTGCTTACGGTTGCAGTCAAGCCTCGCAATGCCGTACGGCAAAGGCGCGGAGGCAATCTGTGTCAGCCTCGTTATCTGGTAACGCTGCCGTCTCCCTCACCACAGCAATTCACCGCTCGAAAATAAGGCCATAAACATTTCGGGTCATCCCGAGCAGCGGGGTAGGTGAGGCGGCCGCCGAAGGTCTCCTGGGCTGCGCTCGGGTTTGCGCCAGTAGCCGCGCGCCACATTGGGGCCGTGCAGCCAGATCTCGCCGATCCGGTCATCGGGTAGTTCCGCGCAGGTCTCGGGGCCGACGATGACGACGTACTGGCCGGCGGGGCTGCCGCACGAGATCATCCCGACGGCGCGGCGGACCGGCGCAGCCGGGCGGCCGTCGAGGACGCTCGCGCGTGTGTCTCGGCCCAGGTCAACGTGGTTTTGCGGCCATCACGGTGGCTGCCGTAGTCGACGAAGGTGTACGCCGGCGCGTCGGGCCGCTCCACGGCCCACTTGAGAACCAGATCGGTCAGTGGTTCCCCGTCTAATGCCTCGGTTGAGCGATCACCCAGAGCCATTCCACTCCCCCCGCCAATGGGCCGGCGCGACCGTGTCGGCTAATTGCATTTACCTAGTCGCCGATTAATAGCGCCATTCGAGAGGATAGGCTCACCTCGGCTCGCTCAATGGACATATTTTCCATCTCTGTCTATATATGGTATTAAATTGGACATTTCTTATGCCGGGAGCAGCGGGCGACTTCTATCTCGGTCTTTTTTATCTGCTTTCCGGATATAAGAGATTGGCTTTCCGGCTGAATCGCGGGATCTGACACGTGGGAGACAGGTCCGATCTTGGCCCTGGTCAAACGGACCTGTACGGGTTACCATCCGGGAACACATCCGATGTATGTGGCCCTCAGGAGCTGTCATGCCGACCGCCACACCGATACGTCTGTGCGCCGCCCTCCTCCTGTGCCTCTTCCTCCTGCCCGCCCTGCCCGCCTCTGCCGCCTCAGCCACAAGCTGGACGATCTCCGCCTTACCCGGCGGTCCGGCGGCGGAGCTCTCGCTCGACCCCCAGGCGGGTACCCTCACCTTCGCCGCGACGCGCCACGGCGTCCGGGTCCTGGAGCCGAGCCCGGTCGGCATCGTCACCGAACGGGCCGACCTGTCCCAGGGATTGCGCTACCTGCATCGCCGCGACCGTCTGGTGACCGAGCACTACACCACCACGGTGGGCAAGCGGCTCAAGCGGTCGGCGCTCATGCGCGAGGCGACGTTCACCTTCGCGAACACCACCGGCGCCCGGCTCGACCTGGTCGTCAGGGTCGCGCGGGACGGTGTCGCCTACAGGTACCGGCTGCCGGCCGACTACGGTCCCGTCCTGCGCGAGACGTCCGCGTACACGCCGCCCCAGAACGCCACCGCCTGGCTGGCCCTGCACCGGCGCGACTACGAGAACCCGTTCGTCCAGTACACCGCCCTGACCGCGCCCACGGGCGACTACATGGTGCCCGCGCTGTTCGAGAGCGGCGGCGACTACCTCCTGATCACCGAGTCCGGCCTCGACGGCGGCTACTCCGGGCCGCGACTGGCGCACGAGGAGGGCACCGGCACCTACAGCCTGCGGCTATGGGATGAAAAAGTGCAGGCCGACGAGACCCCATGGCGGGTGCTGATCGCCGGGGATCTGGCCACGGTCACCGAGTCCACGCTGGTGGACGACCTCGCCCCCGGCTCCCGGGTCCGCGACACCTCGTGGATCGCGCCGGGCCAGGTGCTGTGGACGTGGCTCGCGGGCGGCAGGGAGGCGGGGCAGAGCCTGGAGAAACAGCAGGCGTTCGTCGACTACGCCTCGGCGCGCGGCTGGCCGTACGTGGCGGTGGACGCCGGGTGGTACTTCCTGAAGGACCAATGGGACGTCACCGATCCGAACTGGCCGACCACCAGCTGGATGCCGAAGCTCGTGGAGTACGGGCGGGCCAAGGGCGTGGGGATCATCGTCTGGATCCACTTCCGCGACCTGGACACGCCGGAGGAACGCGCCCTGTGGCTGCCCACCCTGAGCCGCTGGGGCGTGCGCGGCGTCAAGATCGACTTCATGGACTCCGAGTCGCAGGAGCGGCTGCGCTGGTACGACGAGATCCTCCCGGCGACCGCGGCGAACCGGCTCCTGGTCAACTTCCACGGCTCGACCATCCCCAAGGGCATCCACCGCACCTGGCCGCACGTGATGACCATGGAGGGCGTGCACGGCGGCGAGAAGCGCACGCTCACCACCGCCCACATCACCACCCTGCCCTTCACCAGGAACATCGTCGGCTCGATGGACTACACGCCCATGGCCTTCCACCGGGCGGGCCGGCCCACCTCCGACGCGCACGAACTGGGCCTGGCGGTGACGTACGAGTCCGGCCTGCAGGATCTGGCGGGCACCGTCGAGTCCTACCAGGCCAGGCCGGAGGCCGAACGCTTCCTCGAGCAGGTGCCCACCGCCTGGGACGAGACGCGATTGCTGTCCGGCCGCCCGGCCGACCACGTGGTGCTGGCCCGCCGCAGCGGCGACCGCTGGTTCGTGGGGGCCGGGATCTCGGGCGCGGCGCGCACGCTCGACGTGCCGCTGAGCATGCTGCGCGGCCGATGGCTGGTCGAGGTCGTCCGTGACGGCCCGACCGGCCTGGTACGCGAGAGCCACGTGGTCGACGGGCCCCGTGGCCGGCTGTCGGTGCCGGTGCCGGACGAGGGCGGATACGCCGCCATCGCCTGCCGCTGGCATCCCCGGATCACGACCTGCGACCGCTAGACCTCCGATCAGCGCTCCACCCACACCTCCGATGTATAGGTTGCATTTTGATGAGAAGACGGTTTCTGGCAGGGCCGATTGTCCTGGTTCTCGGCGCGGCGCTGACCGTGGTTCCGGCCGTACAGGCGCAGGCTCGTGAGCCCGCCGCAATGCCGTACACGCTGTGGTACGACGAGCCCGCCCCCGACACGAACGAGGGCTGGGAGACGCGGTCGCTGCCGATCGGCAACGGGGCCATGGGCGCGACCGTGTTCGGCGGGGTGGGAGCGGAGCGGCTGCAGTTCAACGACAAGACCCTGTGGACCGGCGGCCCCGGTGTGGCCGACTACAACTTCGGCAATTGGGACGCCCCGCGGCCCGGCGCGCTGGAGGGCATCAGGGAGCGGATCTGGAAGGAGGGCGGTATCCCGCCCGAGGACGTCCTGGCCGCGCTCGGGCTGAAGTCGGACACGCCGCGCCAGCGCCGGTTCGGCGCGTACCAGAGCTTCGGCGATCTGCGTCTGGCCTTCCCCGGCCTGCCCGAGCAGACCGGCGACTACCGCAGGCGGCTCGACCTCGCGCGCGGCGTGGCGGGCGTGTCGTTCACGGCCGGCGACGTCCGCCACAGCCGCGAGTACTTCGCGTCCGCGCCCGCGGGCGTGATCGTGGCCCGGCTCGCCACCGACCGGCCCGGCGGCGTGACCTTCACCGCCGGCATCGCCGTGCCGGCCAACCGCACGGTGAGCGCCACGGCCGAGCGCGGCAGGCTGACCGTCAAGGGGGCGCTGACCAGCAACGGGATGGCGTACGAGGCCCAGCTGCGGGTGCTCAACCAGGGCGGGAGCCGGACCGACAACCCCGACGGCACCATCACCGTGACCGGCGCGGACTCGGTGGTCCTCATCCTCGGCACCGGCACCGACTACGCCGCCGACTACCCCACCTACAAGGGCGAGGACCCGCACGCCAAGCTCACGGCGCGGGTCGACGCCGCCGCGCGCCAGGGGTACGCCAGGCTGCTGGCCGCGCACCGGGCCGACCACGCCGCGCTGTTCGACCGGGTACGGCTGGATCTGGGAGGAAGCCTGCCCGCCATCCCCACCGACGAGCTGCTCGCCCAGTACGGCAACGGCGCGTCCCCGGCCGCCGACCGGGCGCTGGAGCAGCTCTTCTACCAGTACGGGCGCTACCTGCTCATCGCCTCCTCCCGCCCCGGTTCGCTGCCCGCCAACCTCCAGGGCGTGTGGAACCTCCAGGAGGCCCCGCCGTGGCAGTCGGACTACCACCTCAACATCAACCTGCAGATGAACTACTGGCCCGCCGAGATGACCAACCTGGCCGAGCTGGCCCGGCCGCTGCACGACTACGTGAACGGGCTGCGCGAACCAGGCCGGGTCACCGCCAAGCAGATGTACGGGGCGCGCGGCTGGGTCGCCCACCACGCCTCGAACATCTTCGGCCAGACCGGCGCCTGGGACCACCCCGCCTACTTCTTCCCCGAATCGGGGGCCTGGCTGTCCGAGCAGCTCTACGACCACTACCGCTTCACGCTGGACGAGCGCTTCCTGAAGCGGACCGCGTACCCGATCATGAAGGAGACCGCCCAGTTCTGGCTCGACTTCCTGCGGACCGACCCCAGAGACGGCAAGCTCGTCGCCGTCCCCAGCCGCTCCCCCGAGCTCGGCCCGGCCACCGCCGGAGCGTCGATGTCGCAGGAGATCCTCTTCCAGCTGTTCACCGACCTACGTGAAGCCGCGGGGCTGGTGGGCGACCGGCAGCAGGCGGCCGCGGCCGCCGACGTGCTGGCCAAGCTGGACCCCGGCCTGCGGGTCGGCCGGTGGGGGCAGCTCCAGGAGTGGAAGGAGGACATCGACGACCCGGCGGAGACCCACCGGCACGTCTCCCACCTGTTCGCGGTGCATCCGGGGCGGCAGATCTCCCCGCGTACGACGCCGGAGCTCGCGGCGGCGGCCAAGGTCTCACTCAACGCCCGTACCGACGTGGGCACCGGCTGGAGCAAGGCGTGGAAGATCAACTTCTGGGCCCGGCTGCTCGACGGCGACCGCGCGCACAAGCTGCTGCGCGACCAGCTCCAGACCAGCACACTGGCCAACCTGTGGGACACCCACCCGCCGTTCCAGATCGACGGGAACTTCGGCGCGACCTCCGGCATGACGGAGATGCTGCTGCAGAGCCACCTGGGAGCGATCGACCTGCTCCCGGCGCTGCCCGCCGCGTGGGCGGCCGGCCGGGTGACGGGCCTGCGCGCCCGCGGCGCCCACACGGTGGGGCTGACCTGGGCGTCCGGGCGGCTGTCGGAGGCCCGTCTGACCTCCGACCAGGGCGGCGAGGTCAAGCTCCGTAACGACGCGTTCCGGGGCGGGGTGCGGGTCACGGCGGGGCACGGTCGTCCGGTCGCGTACAGGGTGGACGGAGACACGGTGACGTTCCGGGCGCGGGCCGGTGATGACTACCGAATCGGCGTCATCGGCCGATAACGGGCTCCAGGGGCGGGGGCCCGGCCTTGCGGCCGACGCCGACCATCACCCACGCCTTCTCCGGTCTCTCGGACTGGAAAGGGCTGTCGGGCCGCCACTCCCGGACGTACACCAGCCCGGGTTCGACCAGTTCGAGCCCGTCGAAGAAGGGCAGCACCGTCTCGCGCGTACGGGCGCCGCCTTCGGCGTGGCCCAGCATCCTCCGGTAGAGGGCGACGATCGGCTCCGCCACCTCCGGGCGGGAGTCGAAGACGACGTGCGTGATGACGATGTGGCTGCCGGCCGGCAACGCGTCACGCAGTTCGGCCACGTGCCGGAAGGGCTCGTGGCCGTCCGGGATGTACTGCAGGACGCCTAACAGCAGCACCGCCACCGGCTGGTCGAGGTCGATGACCGCCCGCAGGTCGGGGTCGGCCAGCAGCTCGGCGGGATGCAGGATGTCGCCCTTGACGACGCCGGTCCCGGCGCCCCGGGCCAGGATCGCGCGGGCGTGCGCGAGCACCACCGGGTCGTTGTCCACGTAGGCCACGCGGGCGTCGGGGGCGAGGGATCGGGCCAGTTCGTGGGTGTTGGCCTCGCTGGGGAGCCCCGAGCCCAGGGTGATGAACTGGGTGATGCCCTGCTCCACGAGAAACGGGATCACCCGTCCCTGGAACGCCTGGTGCTCCTGCGCCATGACCCGGACCTCCGGCGCGGTGGCCAGCACGGCCTCGGCCGCCTCCCGGTCAACGGCGAAGTTGTCCTTGCCCCCGATGAAGTAATCGTGCATCCGGGCGAGGTTCGGTGTGCTGGAGTCGATTCCTGCGATCCACCGGGCCTCGTCACTCATGCGGCGTCTCCTCCACTGTCGAATAGCTCTTTGATTATGCCCAACGACAGCAAGCTACGCCCAACCCGTAAAGACCGGACATAGCGCATCTAACAGCGGTGATGAGATGGGCTCACGTTTGGGCCTTGTTGGAGTGGCGCGGGCGGCGGATGCTGACGGCAGGCCCCCCAGCCGTGTGAGGTGTCCGTGATGCGCCGCCGATCCATCGCCGTCGTCCTCCTCCTTCTGACCGCCTTACTGGCGCCGCCGGGGGGCCGGTCGTCGGCGGTCGCGGCGGAAAGCAGGTCGGCGGCGGCCTCCGATGTGCGTGGGTTCGTCGACGCGCACAGCCACCTGTTCTCCTACGAGGCGTTCGGCGGCATGCTGCTGTGCGGGAAGCCGTTCGACCTCGGCGGCATCTCCCGCGCCCTGGCGGACTGCCCCGATCACTATCCCCATGGCGAGCTGGCCTGGTTCGAGAACTTCACCCGCACCGGCTCAGCGACCGGCACCCACGACCCGGTGGGCTGGCCCACGTTCCGCGACTGGCCGGCGCACGACTCGCTGACCCACCAGCAGGCGTACTACACGTGGGTGGAGCGGGCCTGGCGCGGCGGGCTCCGGATCATGGTCAACGACCTGGTGGCCAACCGCCAGCTGTGCGCGATCTACCCGCTGAAGAAGAACTCCTGCGACGAGATGACCACGATCAGGCTGGAGGCGCAGCGGGCCCGAGAGCTGCAGGACTACATCGACACCCAGTACGGCGGGCCCGGACGAGGCTGGTTCAGGATCGTGCTCGACCCGGCCGAGGCCAGGCGGACGGTCGAGGCGGGCAAACTCGCCGTCGTTCTGGGCATCGAGACCTCCGAGCCGTTCGGCTGCCGCCAGATCCTCGGCATCCCGCAGTGCACCCAGGGGCAGATCGACCGCGGGCTGGACGAGATGTACGCGCTCGGCGTACGGAGCATGTTCGTCTGCCACAAGTACGACAACGCCCTGTGCGGCGTACGCTTCGACTCCGGCACCCAGGGCGCCATCGTCAACCTGGGCAACCTGCTCAGCACCGGCTCCTTCTGGCAGGCGCGTACCTGCACCGGGCCCGAGCACGACAATCCGATCGATCCCGGCGGAGTCCTGCCCGACCAGCTGGCCGCGCTGCTGCCACCGGGCGTCTCCCTGCCGATCTATCCCCCGGCGCCGCACTGCAACACCAGGGGGCTGACCGCCCTGGGCGAGTACATGGTCAAGGGGATGATCCGCCGGGGCATGCTGGTGGAGCTCGACCACATGAGCGCGAAGGCCGCCGGCAGTACGCTCGCCATCCTCGAGGCGGCCGGCTACCCGGGCGTGATCTCCTCCCACAGCTGGGCCGATCCGAGCTACTTCGACCGGATCTACGCCCTTGGCGGGATGATCACGCAGTACGGGCACGACGCGCGGGACTTCGTCGCCGAGTGGCGGCGCACCCAGCCGCTCAGGCAGGCGCACCAGATCCCCGGCTACGGCTACGGCCTGGACGTCAACGGCCTGGGCCGGCTGCCCGCGCCCCGCACCGGCAACGCCGCGAACCCGGTGACCTACCCCTTCACGTCCTTCGACGGAAGCGTGTCCCTGGACCGGCTGCGTACCGGCGATCGGGTCTGGGACGTCAACACGGATGGCGTCGCCAACTACGGCCTGGTGCCCGACTGGATCGAGGACATGCGGATCATCGCCGGACCGGACATCGTGCGGGACATGGCCGCGGGCGCCGAGTCCTACCTGCGCACCTGGACGGCCGCCGCGGCCCGCCGCATCCCCTAGCCCTGTTACCGGGTGCGGTCGTAGCGCATCACCACCACGCGGGAGTCGCAGGTGCGCGAGTCGGCGAGCCGCAGGTTGATCCGGTCCTCGCGGGGCACGAACAGCGGCTTGCCGCCGCCCAGCACGACGGGATGCACCGCGACGTGGTACTCGTCGATCAGGCCGTGGTCGGTCAGGGCGGCGGCCAGGCGGGAGCCGCCGGTCAGCAGCAGGTCCTTGCCGGGCTGCCGCTTGAGCTCGGCGACCTCCTCAGCGAGGTTCTCGCCGATGACCCTGGTGGCCCATTCGGTCTCCTTCAGCGTGGTCGAGAAGACGATCTTCGGGGTGTCCCGCCAGATGGGCGCGAACCTGAGGACGTGCGGGTGGTCCGACATCGACTCGGCGTTCGGCCAGAAGCTCGCCATCCCCTCCCACACGCCACGCCCGTACAGGAAGGTGTCGGATCTGTCGGTCAGCGCGTCGGAGTACGCCGACAGCTCCTCGCCCATCTCGGGCCAGTCGAACTCGCCCTTCGGCCCGTCGATGTGGCCGTCGATCGACGCGTGCACCCAGTAGATGATCTTGCGCATGTCCCGCTCCTTCACTCGGCGTTCTTCGCTTTCGTGGTGGAGTCGGAGCCGCGCCGCCGTTCTCTACATCCGGCCGGAAGTTTTTTCCCGACTTCCGCGAGCCAGGGCTTCAGGCCAGGAGTTCGCGGGCCAGGGACTCGCTCCACCACTGCTGGACCCGATCCGGCGCCCAGCCGCGTTCGGTCGTGAGCGTGGTGTAGACGTCGATGGTGCACAGGGCCGCGTAGATGTCGACGGCCGACCGCACGTCCAGCCCGTCCCGCAGCACCCCGGCCGGCCAGGAGGAGAACACCTGGACCCGCGTCTCGTCGCCCCGCCGGCGGGCGTCGCGGTAGGCCGCGGCCAGTTCGGGCTCGGTGCGGCCGGCCTCGCGCACCAGCGTGATGACATCGCCCGCGCGCTCGAACAGCCGCCGGTCGTAGGCGGCCATCGCCGCCAGTTGCCGACGGGGATCCGCCGCCGCGGCTTCCAGCTCGGCGAGCTCCCGGGCGACATCGGCCGACAGGTCGGCGGCGTCGACGAGGGCCTGGGTCAGCCCCGCCTTGTTCCCGTACACCGCGTAGACCGTCGGTACGGAGACTCCCGCCTCGCGCGCCACGTCGCGGACGGT
Organism: Nonomuraea sp. NPDC048901; assembly: GCF_040649695.1. Lineage (NCBI taxonomy): Bacteria > Bacillati > Actinomycetota > Actinomycetes > Streptosporangiales > Streptosporangiaceae > Nonomuraea > Nonomuraea sp. NPDC048901. The sequence continues at coordinate 151,075 of NZ_JBEZFW010000018.1, forward strand.
CGTCGCCGCCCACCCTTGGGAGACGAAGAGCCGGCGAGCGGCCCCGGCGATCTCGGCCCGCGTCTCCCGCGCCTGCGTCGCCCGGCGCAACGAGTCGTAGCGGCGCGGCCCCGGCTCTGCACTCACGATTCCCCCTACTTTCCGCTGTTCATAATGAATATATGACACGACTCGCAAAGGACAGCGCGGCGAGGCACCTCGTGGCAGAGGTCCCCAGGAGGGAGACGGTCCGTCACAGCAGGGCCCCTGCGGAGACACCCCTCCAGAGGGAGAGGTCCCCAGGAAGGAGACGGTCTGTCACGGCAGGGGTTCCTGCGGGGACACCCCCTCCGCGGGGAGAGGCGGCGAACGGTCGCGGACATCGCGCTAGTGGCCGCGTACGGCCTGGATCGCGGCGTCACGTGTGAGTGCGGCGCCGCGGTCGTAGGCCGTGGTGAAGGCCGCCTCACCGAGTAGGGCGCGGGCGCGTTCGGTGGGTCGCAGCAGGTTGTCGAAGCCGCTCAGGTCCGTCGTTCCCCGCAGTGCGGTGGCCAGGCCGAGCAGGTGGGCGGCGCGCGTGGGCTCGGCGTCGGCCAGGGCGAGCGCGGCGCGCAGGTGTGCCGCGCCGGCCAGGGTCGGCATGTCCACCGCGTCGGCGGCCAGCTCGATCGCGGTGTCGAGCAGCGGCCGGGCGCCGTCGGCGTCGCCGTCGAGCAGGGCGGCCATGGCCCGGTAGCAGCCGGCCGACGCCCGAACCGGAGAGTGGAGAGCCATGGCCTCCACCGCATCGAGCTCGCGCCGGGCAGCCGCCCGATCGCCGCTTCTGAGCAGGACCTCGGCCCGCGCCAGCCGGATGTACTCGATGCCTTCCTGCTTGCGCAGCTGCTCGGCGAAGTCCCAGGCCGCGAGCATGTCGCTCTGTGCCTGGTCGAGCTCGCCCAGCCGCGCGCGGGTGATCGCGAGGCCGGCCAGGATGGCCGCCTGATCTTCGAGGATGCCGAGCTCGCCGGCCAGGCGGAGCGCCTCCAGCCGCGCGTCGATCGAGGCGCTCAGGTCGCCCTGGCGGGCGTGGTGCTCGGCCAGTACGCGTAACGCCGAGGACAGGGCCCAGCGTTCGCCGAGGGCCTCCAGTTCTCGGCGGGCCTCGTCCAGGAGGGTAAAGGCGTGAGTGACCTCGCCCTCGTACTCCGCCACGATCGACTGCGTCATCAGCGTCGTCGCGCGCTCCCAGCCGGTGAGGCGCGGCAGCAGCCGATCGGCCGAACGCGCGGCGCCCGCGGGATCGCCCAGCCAGATGGGCGCGAAGAGCAGCAGAACCCATCCGGACACCCCATCGCCCAGCCGGTCGCGCAGCTCCAGGCCGGTGTTCATCGCCTGCCGGGCCGCCTCGACCGCACCGAGCCCGTGGTGGGCGAACGCCTCCAGCACCAGCCGCACCGGGCGCTGGGCCTCGGGCACCTCGCCGGGCAGGTCGAGGACGGCGCGCGCCCAGTGCATGCCCTCGAGGGACCTGCCCTCCAAGTACCAGAACCACCAGACTGCCGCGAGGAGCCGTACGCCCAGCTCCGCGTCCCCGACGTCGGCCGCGAGCCTCATCGCGGCCAGGACATTGTCGTCCTCGGCCCGCAGCCGCGCCAGCCAGTGGAGCTGGTCCGCCTTGCGCAGCTCGGGGTCGGCGGTCTCGGCGAACCGGAGGAAGTAGCGGGCGTGCCGGTCACGGACGGCCCGGTCCTGCCCGGCCTCGGTCAGCCGCGCCATCCCGTACGACCGGACGGTCTCCTGCATGCGGTAGCGCTCACCGGACGGCTCGACCAGGGACTTGTCCACCAGGGCAGTGAGGACGTCCAGCACGTCGGCGGCATGCGGTCCGCTGGCCCCTTGGGGGGTGTCGGCGGCATGTCCGCCAACCGTTTCGAGCGCGTCGAGGGTGGCGCCGCCGGGAAAGGCGGCCAGGAGCATCGCGAGTTCGCGTTCGCGGCCGGACAGCAGGTCCCAGCTCCAGTCCACGACCGCCTGCAAGGTCTGATGCCGGGGCAGCGCCGTACGGCTGCCGCTGCTGAGCAGGCGGAACCGGTCGTCGAGCTTGGCGGCGATCTGCTCGACGCTCAACGCGCGCATCCGCGCGGCGGCCAGCTCGATGGCCAGTGGCATCCCGTCGAGCCGTCCGCAGATCTCGACGACCGTACTGGTGTTGTCCTCGTTCAGTACGAAGCCGGGGCGGACCAGGGCCGCGCGCTCGACGAAGAGCCGCACGGCCGGATAGGACCGCGGATCGCGCACCGCGGCCGCCGGCCACTCCAGGGGCGGGATGGGATAGAGACTCTCCCCCGCGATGGCCATCGACTCCCGGCTCGTCGCCAGGACGCGCAGGTCGGGACAGGCACCGAGCAGCCGGTCGGCCAAGTGCGCGACGGCCCACACGACGTGCTCGCAGTTGTCCAGGACGAGCAGCACCCGCCGGCCGTCCAGCTCCTCGGACAGCCGGTCCAGCGCCTGGGCCAGCCGGTCAATGACGTCACGAGCCGGGGCATCGTGAGCCGCGGCATCGCGGTCCGGGGCGTCACGGTCCGGGGTGCCGCGAGCCGGGGTGCCGTCGGTGGGCGCGGGCTCGAACCAGCCGGAGTCCCTGGCGCCGATCGCCGTGAGCACGGCGTGGGCGACGTCGAGCGGCTCCGTCACCGCCGCCAGCTCGACCAGCCAGACGCCGTCGGGGGCGAGCTCGGCGGAGCGCTGGGCGACCTCGGTGGCCAGCCGGGTCTTGCCCGCGCCGCCCGGCCCGACGACGGTGACCAGGCGGGCGGCTTCCAGCGCCTTGGTCAGCTGCGCCAGTTCCTCCTCCCGGCCGACGAAGCTGGTCACCTGAGCGCGCAGATTGGTACGCCGGGTCCGACGGCGAGGTTGATGCCGAGGGTCGTGCCGGAGGAGGCTCAGGTGGACCTCGGCCAGCTCCGCCGACGGGTCGACACCCAGCTCGTCGGCCAGCGTGCGCCGGGTCCGCTCGTAGGCGTCCAGCGCGTCCGCCTGCCGGCCGGCCGCGTAGAGCGCGCGCATCAGCAGGCCCTGCAGGCGCTCGCGCAAGGGATGGGCGGCGGCCAGTGGGCGCAGCTCGGCGAGGACGTCGGCGCCTTCGGCGAGTTCGAGCTCCAGGCGTTGTTCGGCGGCCGACAGGCGCAGCTCGGCCAGGCGTACTCCCTCGTGAGCGGCGAACGGCAGGTCGGCGAACTCCGCGAACGCGGGCCCGCGCCACAGGCTTTCGGCCGCGCGCAGCGCCGCGAGGTCGCCGACGCTCACCAGCTTCTCGAAGCGCGTGACGTCGACCTCGGCGGGCTCGATCGCCAGCCGGTAGCCGGGCGGCTGCGACTCGATCGTCGCGGCGCCGACCAACCGGCGAGTGCGGGAGACCAGGGCCTGCAGAGCGTTGGCGCTGCCCGCCGGCGGCTCATCGCCCCAGATGGCCGCGATGAGAACCTCCACCGGCACGACCCGACCCGCCTCCAGCGCGAGCCTGGCCAGCAGCGCGCGCAACTTCGTGCCCGGGATCTCGATCGGCCGGCCGTCGTCGGCCCGCGTCTCGAACGGACCCAGCAGCATCACACGCACGCCCCAAGCTTCCCACTCGCCGGCTTACGCCGGTGCCGGTCGTCGCGCCGCGTTGGCTTCCACCAGTCCTTCGCCGGTGCTAGCTTTCGCCCGTGATCCTGAATGTGGTCTTCCTGCTCGGGGCGCTGGCCTTGATCGTGGCCAACGGGATCTTCGTCGCGGCGGAGTTCTCCCTGGTGACGGTCGAGCGCGTACGGGTCCATCAGCTGGCGGAGTCCGGAGACCGGGGCGCGCAGGGGATCGAGGCCGCGGTGCGGCGGCTGTCGTTCCACCTGTCCGGGGCGCAGCTGGGCATCACCGTCACGTCGCTGCTGCTCGGCGTCGTGTCCGAGCCCGCCATCGCCGGCCTGCTGGAGCCGCTTCTGGGTAGCGTCCCCGCCGCTCCCGGCGTCGCCGTCGCCCTGGCGATCGTCATCTCCACGGTGGCGCAGATGGTCCTGGGCGAGCTGGTGCCCAAGAACGCCGCCCTGTCGAGGCCGATGGCCGTGGCCAGGGTGGCGACGCCGCCGCAGCGGGTGTTCTCCGCCGCGTTCGGGCCGCTGATCAAGCTGTGCAACGCGGTGGCCAACGGCATCGTCCGGTGGCTGGGGGCCGAGCCGCAGGAGGAGCTCGCCTCGGCCCGCTCCCCCGAGGAGCTGAGCCTGCTCGTACGCCTGTCGGCGGAGGCGGGGGCGCTCCAGCCGAGCACCGCCGCCATGCTCCAGCGGGCCCTGCGCTTCGGCGGCAAGAACGCGGCGGAGGCGATGACCCCTCGTACGGACTGCGTGACCATAGCCGGATCCACCAGCGTCGCCGAGTTCCTCAGGCTGGCCCGCCGCACCCGGCATCTGCGCATCCCCGTGTGCGGCACGGAACTGGACGACATCCTGGGCGTGGCGAGCGTGCCGCGCGCGTGCGCCGTGCCGGAGCAGGAGCGGGAGCGGACGCCGGTGTCCGCGATCGTCCGGCCGGCGGTCCAGGTGCCCGAGTCGGTGAGCCTGGAGGTGGTCCAGGAACGGCTCAGCTCGACGGGCGTCGAGATGGCCGTGGTGATCGACGAGTACGGCGGCTTCGCGGGCGTCGTCACCGCGGAGGACCTGGTGGAGGAGCTGATCGGCGACATCGCCGACGAGTACGACCTGCCGGAGGAGGAGTCGGCGGAGCCCAAGGCCGCGCTGCTCGCGCCGGGCGCCTCGGTGAGCGTGCCGGCCGTGCTGACGGCGGACGAGGTCGAGGAACGTACCGGCTTCCGCATGCCTGAAGGGCCCTACGAGACGCTCGCGGGGCTGGTGCTGGCCCGGCTCGGCAGCATCCCCGATCCTGGCGACGAGGTGGAGGTGGGCGGGTGGAGGCTCCGGGTGGAGGCCATGCGTAGCCGGCGCATCGAGCAGGTCACTCTCACCGCGCCGAGGCGGGAGCATCCGTGACCATCGGCGACGGCTTGGCCCTGGTGCTGCTTCTGGCGGTCAACGGGTTCTTCGTGGGCGCCGAGTTCGCCCTCATCTCGGCGCGCCATACCCAGGTCGAGCCGCAGGCGCGGGCGGGTTCGCGCCGGGCGCAGGCGGTGCTCGCCGCCATGAACACGGTGCCCAAGATGCTCGCCGCGGCCCAGCTGGGCGTGACGCTGGCCTCGCTGATGCTCGGCGCGTTCGGCGAACCGGTGGTTTCGCGGGCGGTGGAGCCGCTGTTCGCGGCCGTGGGGCTGCCCGAGGAGATGGTGCATCCGGTCGCCTTCACGCTGGCGCTGCTCCTGGTGGTGTCCGCGCACGTGATCATCGGGGAGATGGTGCCGAAGAACCTGGCGCTGTCCGGCCCGGACACGGCGGCGCTGTGGCTGGTGCCCCCGTTGTTCGTTCTGGCCCGGGCGATCGGCCCGGTGCTCACGTTGATCCAGGCCATGGCGGGTGCGGCGCTGCGGTTGCTGCGGATCCCGCCGGCCGACGAGATCCACACCGTCTACACCTCGGCGGAGCTGCCGGTGCTGATCGAGGAGTCCCGCCGGCACAAACTGCTGCGGCAGGACGAGCGGGACCGGATGATCGCCACGCTCGCGCTGCACGCCCGGCCGGTCCGGACGGTCATGGTGCCCATCGGCGAGGTGGTGAGTGTCCCCGCGACGATCGACAGCCTCGGACTGCAGGAATACTCGGGCCGCCACGGGCACTCCCGCTTCCCCGTGCACGGTGACAGCCCCGCCGAGCTGCGGGGCTACCTGCACGTCCTGGACGCGCTCAACGGGCACGGAATCCGTCAGCCGCTGCCGATCCGCGCCCTGCCGCTGATCGCCGGCACGGCGACGCTCGCGGACGTCCTGGCGACCATGCGTCAGCGCCGCGCCCAGCTCGCCGCCGTGACCGGCGACAAGGGGCAGGTGCTCGGCGTGGTCACCCTGGACGACGTGCTCAGCGGGATAGTTCGCCAGCCTTCCAGAGGCCCTTCATGACGGTATTCAGGGCATCTTGTACTCCGCGGCCTTGCCGCAGTAGCTGACCCCGATCGGCGAACTGCTGAACCGGCACACCTGTACGACCACGCGATCGATGGCGGCGACCCCCGCCGGATCCGACAGCGAGAAGGAGAGCGGGACCTGGGCGTCGTCCGCCTTGTAGGTCTCCGAGTCGACGAGAGTGGTGCCGTTGTAGGCGTTGAAGACGGCGCTGGAGTACATGCCGTCCCGAGAGCAGGGCGAGAGGGCGGCGTCATCGGACAGGTACCCGTCGACCTTGACGGTCGGCCGGATCACCGGCCCCGCCGTCCAGTCCAGCGTCCCTTCGGTGATCCCGCGAAAGCATGAGTCGCCGGAGTCGGCGTGGAACCTCACCGCCGCCTGGGCCGACGCCACGGACTGGACCGTCAGCAGAGCGGCGGCGACCAGGGCGCCCAGCGCCAGGTGAACAGGTAAACGCATGCGATTTGACCCTTCCCTGTCATGGTGATCCGAGCCCTCATCGTGAACGACGGATCCGGGCTGCGCCACCCCTGACGGTGGAACCCCAGCTCGCCGAGCTCAAAGCGCACCCCTTGCCGTTGGATGACCCGTCCGGCCCCCGACTTCCACTCGGCGGAGTCAGCCGGCCGTCCCGAGCTTATTCATGACGTCGTCCTTCATGACGACGCCCGCCTGCATCACGATCTCGATGTGCGCGGGATCGGCCAGCGCGTGGATGTCGCGCAGCGGATCGGCGTCGGTGACCACGAGGTCGGCGAGCTTGCCCGTCTCCAGCGTGCCCACCTCGTCGGAGATGCCGAGCGCCTCGGCCCCGGTCCGGGTGCCGGCGACGAGGGCGTCCATCGGGGACATGCCGAGCTCGACGAGATGGCCGAGCTCGCGCAGGTTCTGGCCGTGCGGGCACACCCCCGCATCCGTGCCCAAGGCGATCTTGGCCTTGCGCGCGATCGCGTGACCGATGTTCTTCTTGGTGATCTCGGACCACTTCACCTTCTTGGCGTAGTGGTAGGGCTGCATCTTCTCCTTGTCGATCGCGAACACGGTCGACAGGGTCGGGACGAGGAAGGCGCCGCGCTCCTCCAGGAGATCGAGTCCTTCGTCGTCGATGCCGTACCCGTGCTCGACGCTGGTCACCCCGCCCCGCAGGGCGGTCAGGATCCCCACGCGCCCCTGCGCGTGGGCGGCGATCGGCTTGCCGCCGTGCCGGTCGAGCTCGTCGACGATCGCCCGTACCTCGTCCAGGCGCAGGCCCTCGTCGTCGGGATGGTCGTGCCTGCTGCCCATGCCACCGCTGGTGCAGATCTTGACGAGGTCGGCCCCCTGGCGGAGTACCCGGCGCGTCGCCCGGCGGGCCTCCTCCACGGTGTCGGCCAGCTCGATCAGCTCGGGGACGGTGTAGGCGACCTCTCCGCCGGGCACATGGAAGTCCCCGTGGCCCGCGGTGTGACTGATCGGGCTCACCGCCAGCTTCAGCCGGGGTCCGGCGATCAGCCCGCGCTCGATCGCCTCGCGGAAGCCCATGGACAGCCCGCCGAGATCGCGCGCGCTGGTGATGCCCGCCTCGAGCGTCTCCCGGATCCGCGCGGCGGACTCCAGGTGGATCAGGGCCGGGTCGTTCTGGAGGCGGTGGTACGGCCCGTTCGCCAGGGCGAACCCCAGATGCACATGACAGTCGATGAATCCGGGCAGAAGCGTCCGGCCCCGCAGATCGCGTACGTCCGCGTCGCGGCCGTCCGGGGCCTCGGCCGCCCTGCCGACGAACCCGATGACGCCGTCCGAGGTCACCTCCAGCACGCCGTCCTCGATGGGCGGGCCTCCGGTGCCGTCGATGATCCTGACGTTGGTGAGCCGAAGTTTTCGCTGCAGCCTCAAGAGGCGTCCTTCCGTGGCCTGGGCCGGATGTCGAAGCCTGGTGCGCCCGGCACCGAGTCGAGCAGGGTGCGCGTGTACTCGTGCCGCGGGCGCTGATAAAGATCCGCCGCCGGGGCCTGTTCGACGATGTCGCCGTGGTAGAGCACCACGACCTCGTCGCTCACGTGCCGGATGACGGCGAGGTTGTGCGAGATGAACACCATGGTCAGATCGAGTTCGCGGCGCAGGCTCGCGAGGAGGTTGAGGATCTCCGCCTGGACCGAGACGTCGAGCGCGGAGGTGATCTCGTCGGCGATCACCACCTCGGGCCGGATCATCAGGCCGCGGGCGATGGCCACCCGTTGCCGCTGTCCTCCGGAGCACTCGTGGGGATAGCGGTCGATGGTGTCGGCCGGCATCCTGACGGTCTCGAGCCAGTGGACGATCTCGTCCCGGTGCGTCTTCACCTTCGCCCGGCGCGGGTCCATGGCCTCGGCGAGTGCCTCGCCGATCGTGCGGCGGGGATCAAGTGACGAGTAGGGGTCCTGCGGGATCATCTGGACCTTCCGCCGCATCGCCCGGCGGTCCGCGCCGCGTGCGGAGGACACGTGCACGCCGCCGACCTTGACGCTGCCCGCCGACGGCCGGACGAGCCCGACCAGCGCCTTGGCCAGCGTCGACTTGCCCGATCCTGACTCTCCGACGATGCCGACCGTACGGCCCCTGGGGACGTCCATCGTGATGCCGTGCAGGATGCGCGTCGCGTTGCCGCCCCAGCCGTAGCCCACCTCGAGGTCGCGCACCTCGACGGCGATCGCCTCATCCATGCGAGTGCTCCTTCGCGTGCTCCGGGTCGCTGGGCCGGTCGGCCACGGGGCCGTCGATGTCGGGTGCGGCTTCCAGGAGTTTCTTCGTGTACGGGTGGCGGACGGTCTCCACGGCGAGGTCCACCGCGGCGATCTCCTCCACGATCTCCCCGTGGTACATCACGAGGACGCGGTCGCACAGCGCGCGTACCACCCCGATGTCGTGCGAGATGAACACGATCGAGGCGCCGAACTCGCTGTTGACCCGCTTGAGCTCGCGCAGGATCTCGGCCTGGACGGTCACGTCCAGGGCCGTCGTCGGCTCGTCGGCGATGATCAGGCGCGGCTCGACGGCCAGCGCGGTCGCGATCATCGCGCGCTGCCGCATGCCGCCGGAGAGCTCGTGCGGATGCTGCTTCATGCGGTGTTCCGGCCTGGTCATCTGGACCACCTTGAGCGCGTCGAGCACGCGCTGCCTGGCCGCCTGCGCGCCGAGGCCCTTGTGGGTACGCAGCACCTCGGTGAGCTGACCGCCCATGCGGAGCGCGGGATTGAACGTCGAGCCCGGATCCTGGTAGATCAGGCTGACCGCCTCCGCCATGAGCGCCGGCGCGACGGGCCGGCGCAGGTCCAGATCGCCGATGGCCATGCGGCCGGCCGTCGAGGTCAGGCCGTCCGGCAGCAGCTGTGCGAGCGACATCGCGGTGAGGGTCTTGCCCGAGCCGCTCTCGCCCACGATGCCGACGATCTCTCCCCGTCTGATGCCGAAGGAGATGCCCTTGACCAGCGGTTGGTCGCCCGAGTGGATCCACAGGTCGCGGACGTCGGCGAGGTGGTCGCTCTCCGGCACCGCCTCGTCCTGGCGGGCGGGAGGTGCTGTGCTCCGGCCCGCTGCCGTGCGCCCCCGAGGGTTCGCCGCCGCCGCGAGCCCGTCACCGATCAGGACCGCGCCCAGCCCGGTCAGGATGACCAGGGCCGCCGAGCCCGCCATCTGGAAGGGCCGGCCCGCCAGGAGCGACGGCAGGGCCTCGTTCAGCAGCTTGCCCCAGTCGTAGGAGGGCGACTGGACGCCGAGGCCCACGAACGACAGCGCGGAGATCGCCGTGAGCGTGGCCGCGAACGTCGAGGCCGACAGCACGAGCAGCGGCTCGGCCATGTTGGGCAGCATGTGACGGATCGCGATCCGGCCGTGGCTCACGCCCAGGAGGCGGGCGGTCGAGACGTACTCCTGCTGGGAGACCTTCGCGGCGAGGTTCGCGGTCAGGCGCGCGAAGTAGGGGATGCCGGACAGGCCGATGGCGATCACCGCGGAGGAGCCGCCCGCGCCGAGCACGGCCGCCACGACGAGCGCGAGCAGGAGCCCGGGGAAGGCCACCATCGCGTCGATCACCCGCAGGCAGATCTCCCTGACCCGGGGCGGTACGAGCCAGACGCCCGTACCCAGGACGACACCGAGGACGACCGCTATGGCCGTCGCGCCGACCGTCATCAGCAGGGTGAGGCGGGTGGCGACCAGGCTGCGCAGCAGGACGTCGTGGCCGGCCGCGTCGGTGCCGAGCGGGTGATCCGAGGAGGGCGCGGCGAACCGCGGGCCCAGCGCGTTCGCCTGGCCGGCGAACAGGATCGGGGCCAGTACGGCGATCAGCACGACGCAGCCCAGCACGCCCAGGCCGAGCACGAGCCCGGGGTTCCAGCGGCGCGAACGGCTACGCGGAGACATGTGACCCCCCGAGGGTCCGTGGGTCGATCAGTCCGAGCAGGACGTCTACGAGGAGGTTGATGATCGCGGTGATCATGCCGATGACGAGGACCATGCCTTGGATGACCGGATAGTCGCGGTCGAGGATGGCCTTGATGATGCCGCTGCCGAGGCCCGGCAGCGCGAACACCGATTCGATGATGATCGCGCCGCCGACCATGCCGGTCAGGATCAGCCCACTCAGGGTGAGCGTGGTGGTGAGCAGGTTCGGCAGCGCCCAGCGGACGTGGCGCCGCAGGGCGGGCAGCCGCCAGCCCCGGGCCGTCCGCATGTAGTCGGTCTCCAGCACGACCGCCATCTCGCGCCGGACGACACGGGAGATGGTGCAGATCGGGCCGATCGCGATGGCCACGGCCGGGAGCACGAACGACGCGGCCCCGAAGCGGGGTGTGTAGGCCGGCGGGAACAGCGGCACCAGCCCGATGCCGAGCGCGAACGTCACGACCAGGAACGACGCCATGATGTAGCCGGGAATCGAATCCAGGAAACCGGTGACCATGCCGAAGGCCACGTCCAGCCACTTGCGCCGGCCGCCGCGCGTGAGCACCCCGATGACCATGCCCAGCGGGACCGAGATCACCAGGACCAGGACGATGCCGGTCACCGCGATGGTCGCGGTGAAGGGCAGGCGGTTCACGATGAGTGACGACACCGGCTGCCGGTACATGAAGGACGTACCGAGGTCCCCGGTGAAGACACCGCCCACGTGGTCGAGGAATCGCTCCCAGATCGGGCGATCGAGTCCCAGCTCTCCCCTGATGCGCTGGATGTCGGCGAGGTCGGCGTTGGCGCCGGCGATGCCGACCGCCGGATCACCGGGGATGAGCTGGACGATCAGGAACGACACGACCAGCAGCGCGACGAAGATCACCACCAGGCTGGCGAGCCGCCGCACGGCGAATCGGAGCCAGGCGGAGGAGATCCGCGCCGGACGCTGCCGCGCTCCGGTCAGGGGGTCCGGTGGGGGGACCCCCAGAGCACGCGTGGAATCGAGAGAGGCCATGACTGACGCGCCTTCCGGCTATTGGAGCTATTTGACGATGCGGAGCGTGGCGGGGTCGAGGTAGTCGTCGAAGGTCCGGATGTCGAACCCGGCGGCGGCGACCGTGGTGGCGGGCAGGGTCGCCAGCGGGATCGCGTCGACCCGCTTCAGGAACGACTTCTGCGCGGACTGGAGGGCCGAGCACTGCGCGTTGCGGTCGATCTCGCTCATCGCCTTGGTGACGAAGCCGTACCCCTCCTTGTTGAGCTCGCCCGTCTTGTTGCGGCCGCCGTCCTCGGTGGCCGGGCCCATCACCCGCAGCAGGGAGGAGGTGAGGACGCCCAGCTGGTTGTTGTCGCCCTGGACGTTGATGTCCCAGTCCTTGCCGCCGGCCGTGGTCAGCGTGGCCCAGTTGGCGTTGTCGAGCGAGTCGACGGTCACGGTGGCGCCGGCGTTGCGCAGCGCCTCGGCGATGTAGTCGTTGCCGCCCTGCAGCAGGGTGGTGCCGACGATGCGGAAGCGGAGCCCGGTCAGCTTCTTGGTGGCGGCGGCGAGATCCTGGGCGACCAGCAGCGACTTGTCGGTGTTGACACAGGCCAGCTTGGCCGACCCGACCGACAGGGTCGTGCTGCCGCGCTTGCCGCTGATGATGTCGCTGAAGGCCTTCGCGTCGATGGCCTGGGCCACCGCGGTGCGCAGCTCCGGCTTGTCCGCGAACACCGTCCCGGGACGCTCGTTGAACAGCAGGTACGTCGTGGTGTTCGAGGCGACCGACGAGGTGAACCCCTTGTTGCCGTCGAAGCGGGCCACGTTCTCGTCGCTGATCGTCCCGACGTCCAGGCTGCCGGCCAGCAGCTGGGTGGCGATCGTCGCGTAGTCGGTGATCGGCGTGAGAGTCACCTGCTTGGCGGCCACGCCCGTCAGCGGCTTGGCGAACTTCGGCCAGGCCGCATATCCCTCGCGCAGCGACAGCTGGTAGGACACCGCGGGCTGCGAGGCGGTCAGGGAGTAGGGGCCGGAGAACGCCCCGGCGACCTTGCCCGCCGCGAGTCCCTTGGTGTCCTTCAGGCCCGCCGGGCACACGATCCCGGCCTGCGGCAGGGTCAGCCCGGTGAGGAAGTCGGACCACGGAGCCGACAACTCGGCTTTCACCGTGCCCGCCTTGTCATCGGGCGTGAACGTCGCGGTGGCCCCGCCCAGGGCCAGCGTACGACCCGAGGAACCCGTCTCCTTGGCCGCGAACCGCGTCAGTGAGGCCGCCACCACGGTCGGCGTGATCGGCGTACCGTCCGAGCAGTTCAGTCCGTTGCGGATGGTGAGCGTGTAGTGCGCGGCGTCCTCGGCGGTCCACGAGGACGCGACCCCACCCGCGAGGGTGTTGCCCGCGTCCTTGCGCACCACCGTGTCGAACAGCAGTCGCGCCACGGTGAAGTCGTCGCCGCCCTTGGCGAGCGCCGGGTCGAAGGTCGCCGGATCGGTGTTCAGCGACATATTGATGGTGTCGGTGGTTCCCCCACCGGCACCACAGCCGACCGCGCCCAGCGCGACCGCGGCCGTCACCGACAGCGCAAGAATCGATTTGCGATACACCAATCCTCCAGGTCCAACCGCGAAAGGAATGGCGTGAGCTTAGGTTCTGCGTGCTACCTGGCGGGTTTTCCCGACCCACTTTGCACGGAATTGCGGGATAAGGCGGGTCGGGTGCACGATCCTTCCGGAAAGGCTGCCTACCGCAGGTTTCCCGCATGTTACCGGCACCCGACGCTTAATTGATCTTGTGGTGACATCTGCGCAGGTGCCCGATTGCGGGGAGGACCTGGCCTTTCCTGCATGATGGACGGATGGTGGACGGGCTGGACTTTCAGATCATCAACGCGCTCCAGATCCACCCTCGGGTCACTTGGGCGCAACTAGGGAGGATTCTTAGGGTTGATCCTTCGACGATTTCCCGTCGCTGGTCGGCGCTCACCCACGAGCGGCAGGTGTGGACGAGTTGTTTCGAGGCCGACGGGCAGCGGTCCCATGGGCGAGAGATCTCGGCTCTGGTCGAGATCAGGTGCGCCCCCGGCCGACGCGTCGACGTGATCGCCGAACTCGGCCGGCAGGGACCCATTTTCAGCGTGCACTGCACCTCTGGTCCCCGCGATCTCTACATCATGGTCTCGACGCACACTCTGCTGTCCATGGACCGCTACATCGACGAGCACATCGCGGTGATCCCCGGCATCGTCGGCACCCAGACACACTACCTGCGGCGCATCTTTCTCGAAGGATCGGGCTGGCGGCTCAACGCGCTGTCCGACCAGCAGGTCGAGGCGTTGCGCCTGCTCCGGCCGTCCGAACCCCCCGAACACCGCAAACCCACCCACCGCGAGGTGATCACCGCGCTCAGCACGGACGTGCGCCGGACGGCCGCCGACATGCAGCGAGAGCTGGGCCGCTCGATCTCGGTGATCTCCCGGGACATCGACGCGCTGCTCGCGGCGGACTGGGTCAGATGGCGCGTCGACTTCGCGCACACCCTCATGGGCTGGTCGGCCGCGGCGGTGCTGTGGCTCGACGTCCAGCACTCCGAGATGGAACGCCTCGTCTCCATGCTCCGGTCGCTGGAGAATGTACGGATGTGCGCGTCGGTGACCGGCGCCACCAATCTGGCGGTCTTCCTCTGGTTGCGCGATCTCCAGGAGCTGGACGAGATCGAGGGCAAGCTGGCCTCGCTGTTCCCGAAGGCGCCGATCAAGGACCGATGGATCGTGCCAAGGATCGCCAAGCGCACCGGCTACATCCTCGACCTCGACAGCCGGCGCCTGCGTTACGTGCCGGTCGGCGGTCAGCCGGTATTCGAGGACTAGCTCGACGCGACTTCGTGCGGACCATGCTCGGAAATTTGGTGTTTCGTGCAGAATCGCGCGCGATCGACCCCGCTCCGCGGTGCCTTCCCTAGCCTGAGCGAGGCGGCCGCCCGGCCGTCGATCATCGTGGCGAGAAGGAGTCTTGTGGACTTCGAGCAGCTCAGGGCGCTTCGGCGAGAAGTGCACCGCAATCCGGAACCCGCGTTCGTGGAGATCGGGACAGCGGCCCGGATCAAACAGGCCATCGACGGCCTGCCGGTGCGGGTCCTGACCGGGAAGGACGCCCACGACCTCTCCCCCGTCGTGAACTACCCGTCACCGCAAACGCTCGACGAGTGGGAGGCTCGCGCGGTCGCGTCCGGCGTTCCCGCCGAAAGTGCCAGGTACTTCCGGGAGAACGGCACCGCGATGGTCGTCGATCTGGCCGGCGACCGGCCGGGCCCGCGATGGGGCCTGCGGATCGACATCGACGCGCTGCCGATGCGCGAATCAGACGATCCCGCTCACTTCCCGGTCGCGAACGGCTTCGCCGCGACGAACGGCGCGATGCACGCGTGCGGCCATGACGCGAACGTCGCCATGGGTGTGGGCCTGCTGCATCGTCTCGCCGACCGCGACTTCGCGGGCTCGCTGCGGATCCTGTTCCAGCCCGCGGAAGAGGGCGTACGGGGCGCGCAGACGATGATCGACGCCGGGGTCGCGGACCCGATCGACACCATGCTCGCCGTGCACATGGCGGGCGACTTGGGCGTCGGCTCGGTCGTGGGCAGTTTCACCGGCGGCATGGCCACCCGCAAGCTGAAGGTCGACTTCACCGGCAAGGCCTCCCACGCCGCCGGTTCGCCGGAGACGGGTCGCAACGCGCTGCTCGCCGCCGCCATGGCCGCGCTGGGGATCATGGCGATCCCGCGCTTCAGCTCCGCGGACACCCGGCTCAACGTCGGCACGCTCGTCGCCGGTGACGGAGTGAACATCGTGCCGTCCGCGGCGGTGCTGACCTGCGAGGCGCGCGCCACGGATGACGAGGTCGTCGATGAGTTGGTGGACCGGATCCGGGCCGTCGTGGAGGGAGCCGCCCGCACGCAGGGCGTCGAGGTGGCGCTCGCCGTGATGGGCCAGTCCTCGACCGTGTCCCCTGACGACGAGGTGATCGACCGCATCGTCGAGGTGGCCGGTGCGCTGCCCGAGGTGGCGGAGGTGATCAGGACGCAGGCGTTCGCCGGGAGCGACGACGCCAACCTGCTCATCCGGCACGTGCAGCGGCGCAACGGTAAGGGCGCGTACCTGATGATCGGCGGCGCCAGCCCCGGGCCGCACCACAGCGCGAACTTCGACGTGGTGGAGGAGGCGATCCCGATCGGCATCGACATCCTCGCCTCGCTGATCCGCCAGAATTGAGCGTCGCCTCCCTGACGTACGGGTTGTGCCGTCTGGCCCGCGGGCCCGGCGGCACCTGACTGAGTGCCTCGCGCGGCGTGTAACAGTTGCGCCAACCCCCGGGAATCAGTCAAGATCAGTTCATCTGCGCACGGTTCTGGGCAGAAAGCGCCAACCAGACATCCGTCTTAAGCGGCAATTTTTTATCTGGAAGGTTAGGAGATCCCGCTTTAAGGCGTGACAGCGCGACGATACGCCAGGACACTCAGCTTAGAGCCATATATGCGATAAAAGAGGAGACGATGTCGTGGCGGATGAATCCTTCGACAACGATCCCGCACTCCCCTCCAAGATCGACGCCAGCAAGCCGCATCAGGCCCGGGTGTGGAACTATTGGCTGGGCGGAAAGGACAACTACCCGGTAGATCGCGAACACGCCGAGCAACTCCGGCAGATCTATCCGGGAATGGAGGATATCGCCCGCCACGCCCGCGCGTTCCTGGGCCGCGCCGTCCGCTATCTGGCGGAGGACGCCGGCATCCGGCAATTCCTGGACATCGGCACCGGACTGCCGACGGTCGACAACACCCATGAGGTCGCTCAGCGGGTGGACCCGTCCTGCCGCGTCGTCTATGTCGACAACGATCCCCTGGTGCTGGTACACGCCCAGGCTCTCCTGGCCAGCGACCCTCGGGGGGCCTGCGACTACATCGAGGCCGATGTACGCGAGCCGGCCGCCATCCTGGAGTTCGCGGCCAAGACGCTGGACTTCAGCCGGCCGACCGCCCTCATGCTCCTCGGCGTGATGGGCACGATCTTCGACGACGACCAGGCGCACGCGCTGACGCGGCAACTGCTGGACGCTCTGCCGTCGGGCAGCTACCTGGTGTTCGAAGACGGTACGAACACCATCAAGCCCGACGCGGCCGCGGAGGCCGGACGGCTCCACGACGAGGAGCAGTCGTACTCCTACCGCCTGCGCACCCCGGACGAGATCGCCCGGTTCTTCGACGGCCTGGAACTGGTGGATCCGGGCGTCGTCTCCGTCTCCCGGTGGCGGGTGGAGTCCTCGGTGTTCGGCGTGCCCGACGAGGTGGACGCCTTCTGCGCCGTGGCCCGCAAACCGTAGCCCTACGGGGTGCCGTCGATCTCCTCGTCGATCTCGTCGATGATCTTGTTGATGATCGCCGGCGTCACGGCCGACGGCTGCGCGTGGATGCCCAGCTCGTCCATCAGGTGCTGGTACGGGTGCACGTCGGAGGCCCTGGTGAGATACTGCGCGCTGGCGATCTGCTCGAGGTAGACCACGTCGTCGAGCTCGGCCTGGGCGAAGCGCAGCATGGTGATGGGGCCGACCCCGCCGATGTGGCCGCAGTAGCTGAACGGAAGCACCTGGATGGTGACGTGCGGCAGCTTCGCCATCTCCTTGAGGTGCTCGAGTTGCCCGCGCATCGTGGGGCCGTCGCCGACCCGGCGGCGCAGGGCCGCCTCGTCCAGCACCACCCAGAGCTTGGGCGCCATGGGCCGCGTGAGGATCCGCCGGCGGCGCATCCGGAGCGCGAGCCGGCGCTCGATCGCCTCGGGCGGGCAGCCCTGGTGGCCGCAGGTGATCACCGCGCGGGCGTAGTCCTCGGTCTGGAGCAGGCCAGGGATGTATTGGACCTCGTACGTACGGATCATCGCCGCGTCCTGCTCCAGCCCGAGGTAGTCCTCGAACCAGTCGGGCACCACCTCGCGGTATTCGTGCCACCAGCCCGGCGCGTTGGCCTGCTTGGTCAGTGAGAGCACGGCCTCGCGCTCGGCCTCCTCGACCACGCCGTAGAGGGTGAGCAGGTCGGCCACGTCGCGCAGCTTGAAACTGGTCCGCCCGCATTCCAGGCGGCTGATTTTGGAATGCGAACCCCGGATGGCGTATCCCGCGGCTTCACGCGTGATCTCCCGCGACTCGCGCAGCCGGCGTAGTTGCCTCCCCACCAATATCCGCAGCGCTGTCGGCCCGGACTGACGAGTCTCCCAACCTGGAATTTCGGTCAGGTCGTCAATATTCCGAGCATTCGGCATATACGCTCCTAGGTCGGAAACTGTGGCAGTCTGACGCGCAGACAATCCTGCCACGCTAGCCAGCTCCGCCGCCACGAGCCAGGTTAATAGCGGAAATACCAGGTCACGGGATGGGCACAGCGCTTGACCACCGCTTGACCACCGTCTGACTGCTTCCGATCTGGCTCCGATCTGCCGCCGATCGGGCGATAACATTTGGGTTGGCATGAAAGTCATCATCTTCGGCGCCACCGGCATGGTCGGGCAGGGCGTACTCCGGGAATGCCTGGCCGACGACCGGGTGACGGCCGTGCTCACGGTCGGCCGCACCCCCACCGGACGTACCCATGACAAGCTGCGCGAGCTCGCGCACCCGGATCTGCTCGACCTCACACCGATCGAGGCCGAGCTGTCCGGCTACGACGCGTGCTTCTTCTGCCTCGGTGTCTCCTCGGCGGGCATGAGCGAGAAGGACTACCGGCGCGTCACGTACGACTTCACGCTGGCGGCCGGCGAGACGCTGGCCAGGCTCAACCCCGGCTCGACGTTCGTCTACGTGTCCGGGGTGGGCACCGACGAGCACGGGCGGGCGATGTGGGCCCGGGTCAAGGGCCAGACCGAGAACGCGCTGCTGGCCCTGCCGTTCGAGGCGTACATGTTCCGGCCCGGCTACATCCAGCCCATGCACGGCGTCACCTCGCGGACGACCTGGTATCGGCTGGCGTACGTGGTGACGGCGCCTTTCTACCCGATACTGCGGCTGCTCTTCCCCGCGGCGGTGACCACGACGGAGCGGATCGGCCAGGCCATGATCACCGTGGCGGACCGCGGCGCGCCCAAGCGGATCCTCGGACCGCTGGAGATCAACGCCCTCCAAGGCTGACCCGCGCGGAATAACCTCGGACCGTTCGCTGCTTGGGTGGTCGTTGAACGTTCAATAGTAAGAGGTGATGAACGATATGCAGTTCGGGATCTTCAGTGTGGGCGACGTGACCACGGACCCCACCACCGGCAGGACGCCGACGGAGCATGAGCGCATCAAGGCGATGGTGGCCATCGCGGTCAAGGCCGAGGAGGTGGGGCTGGACGTGTTCGCGACCGGCGAGCATCACAACCCGCCGTTCGTGCCGTCCTCCCCCACCACCATGCTGGGCTACATCGCGGCCAAGACCGAGCGGCTCACGCTGTCCACGGCCACGACGCTGATCACGACCAACGACCCGGTCAAGATCGCCGAAGACTTCGCGATGCTGCAGCATCTGGCCGACGGCCGGGTCGACCTGATGCTGGGCCGGGGCAACACCGGGCCCGTCTACCCGTGGTTCGGGCAGGACATCCGGCAGGGCATCCCGCTGGCCGTCGAGAACTACGCGCTGCTCCACCGGCTCTGGCGCGAGGACGTCGTCGACTGGGAGGGCCGTTTCCGCACGCCGCTGCAGGGCTTCACCGCCACGCCCCGGCCGCTGAACGGGGTGCCGCCCTTCGTGTGGCACGGCTCGATCCGCAGCCCGGAGATCGCCGAGCAGGCCGCCTACTACGGTGACGGGTTCTTCGCCAACAACATCTTCTGGCCGAAGGAGCACTTCATTCGGCTGATCACCCTCTACCGCCAGCGGTACGCCCATTACGGGCACGGCACGCCCGAGCAGGCCATCGTGGGGCTCGGCGGGCAGGTGTTCATGCGGAAGAACTCGCAGGACGCGGTGCGCGAGTTCCGTCCGTACTTCGACAACGCCCCCGTGTACGGGCACGGCCCGTCGCTGGAGGAGTTCACCGAGGAGACGCCGCTGACGGTGGGCAGCCCGCAGCAGGTCATCGACCGGACGCTGACGTTCCGGGAGTCGTTCGGCGACTACCAGCGGCAGTTGTTCCTGATGGACCACGCGGGGCTGCCGCTGAAGACGGTCCTGGAGCAGCTGGACATCCTCGGGGAGGAGGTCGTGCCGGTGCTGCGCCGGGAGTTCGCGGCGAACCGGCCGGCCGACGTGCCCGACGGTCCCGTCCACACCACCCGCGACCGTCTGACCGCCTGACCGCTGCACATGGAGTTCGGAGGAGTGTTCATGAAGCTCGTCGTCGTCACGGCGGGTCTGACCCAGCCGTCGTCCACCCGCCTGCTCGCCGACCGCCTGACGGAGGCGACCGTGCGGCGGCTCACCGACCGGCCGACCGAGGTGACTGTGCGGGTGATCGAGTTGCGCGATCTCGCCGTCGACATCGCGAACAACTTCGTCACCGGCTTCCCCGGCGCCCGGCTGCGCGCGGCGATCGAGGCGGTGACGGAGGCCGACGGCCTGATCGCGGTCACGCCCGTCTTCAGCGCCTCCTACAGCGGCCTGTTCAAGTCGTTCTTCGACGTCGTGGAGCCCACCGCGCTGGCGGGCAAGCCGACGCTCATCGCGGCGACCGGCGGCACGCCACGGCACTCGCTGGCATTGGAGCACGCGCTGCGGCCGCTGTTCGCGTACCTGAGGGCCATGGTGGCGCCGACCGCCGTCTACGCGGCGTCGGAGGACTGGGGCGGCGGGGGTGACGGCTTCGCGGACGGCCTGGCGGAGCGGATCGACCGCGCCGCGACCGAACTGGCCGACCTGCTGCGCGGCCGTACGCCGGCGCCCGCTGAGGCCGGGCTCGGCGACGCGGCCGGCAGCAGGCCGGGCCGAGAGCCGGGCCGCCAGCCGGAGCCGGAGCCGGAGCTGGATGTCGTGCCGTTCGAGCAGCAACTAGCCGCACTACGCCGATAAGGGGCCCAATTTCACAACAAAAGCCCCGAACGTTGACTCCTGTGAGTATGGTTCGTTAGGAAGCTTTCCTAACGAAGAGCAGGAGATCACGTTGCTCCGAACCACTCTCGTCTCACTGGTCGCCTTAGCCACCACTCTCGCGCTCACGGGCACCAGCCAGGCCGCGGTCGACCTCACCGATCCGCACAAGAAGGACATCGCCATGCAGCTGGTGTCCAGTGCCGAGAACTCCACACTCGACTGGAAGTCCCAGTACGGCTACATCGAGGACATCGACGACGGCCGCGGCTACACGGCCGGGATCATCGGCTTCTGCTCCGGCACCAGCGACATGCTGGCGCTCGTCGAGCTCTACACCAACCGCAAGCCGGGCAACGTCCTGGCCAAATACCTTCCCGCGCTCCGCAAGGTCAACGGCAGCGACTCGCACGCGGGCCTCGACCCGAACTTCACCAAGGACTGGAAGACCGCCGCCAAGGACACCGTCTTCCAGACGGCGCAGAACGACGAGCGCGACCGCGTCTACTTCAACCCGTCGGTCAGCCAGGCCAAGACGGACGGACTGCGGGCGCTGGGCCAGTTCATCTACTACGACGCGATCGTCATGCACGGCCCCGGCACCGACAAGCTCAGCTTCGGCGGCATCAGGAAGACCGCGATGTCCAAGGCCAAGACCCCCGCGCAGGGCGGCAACGAGACGACGTACCTCAACGCGTTCCTGGACGCCCGCAAGGCCGCGATGAAGGCCGAGGAGGCGCACGAGGACACCACCCGCGTCGACACCGAGCAGCGGGTCTTCCTCAAGAACGGCAACCTCGACCTGAACCCGCCGCTGACCTGGAAGGTGTACGGCGACAGCTACACGATCAAGAGCTAATAGACGTACGGCCCGCGCCTCTGCCACGCTCTGATCATGACCCGTGCTGGGACGATCTTATTGACAGGGGCGACGGGCGGCATCGGCTCGGCCATCGCCACGACGCTGCTGGACGCGGGCTACCGGGTCCTGGCCCTGGTCCGCGACCCGGCCCGCCTGAGCGAACTCGCCGCCTCAGGCGGGCTCGCCACATCGGGTGAACTCGCCACATCTGGCGGGGTCGCCACCGTGGACCGACCGGTCGGGCCCGGTGCCATGGACGAGGTCACCGGACCTGGCAGCTCGGGCCGGACCACTGGCCCTGGCGGCGCAGACCGGACCGCTGAGCCTGGCGGCGCGAACCCGACCCCTGGGCCTGGCGGCACAGACCGAACCGCCGGGCATGGCGTGGATGGGATCGCCGGGCCTGATGCCATGGATGGGATCGCCGGGCTGGGCGAGATCACCCCGGTCGCGGCGAATCTCCCGTGGCCGGAGATCATGACTCCGGCCGTACCCACGGTCACGCCCGCCGAAGTCAGCCCCACCACCGTCACGCACCTCGATGTGACGCCCGCCGGTTTCACCCCCGGCAGTGTGATCGCCATCGTGGCGGACCTGGCCCGGCCGGAGACGCTGGCCGCCGCGCTGCCGCCCATCGGGGTGTTAGACGCGTTCGTACACTGCGCGGCCATCGCCGAGGTGACCACGACCGCGGACAGCACGGTGGAGCTGTGGCGCGACACGTTGAATGTCAACGTCGCCTCGGCCGCCGAGCTGCTGCGCCTCCTCCTGCCCGCTCTGCGCAGAAGCCGCGGCCGGGTGATCCTCATCAACGCCGCGCCCGGCCTGAGCCCCCAGGGCTGGCCCGCCTACGCGGCCAGCAAGGCGGCACTGCGCGAGCTGGGCGACGCCGTACGGGACGAGGAACAACCCCATGGCATCCGGGTCACCACGATCTACCCGGGCGCCACGGCAACCGAACTGCTGCGCAAGGTCCGGACCGGCTTCGGCTCGCCGTACGACCCCGACAGGTGCCTCCCCCCGGCCGCGGTCGCCTCCATGGTCCTGACGGCCCTCACCGCCCCACCGCAAGCCCACCTCGCAGAGCTCTCCGTCCTCCCGGCCCCCTGACCTCTCCGGGCCCGCTGACCCCTCACAGCCCCCCGACCGGCAGGCCGGGCTCGGTGACTTCGACCGGCAGGTCGGGGTCGGCCACCTCGACCGACAGGCCAGGTGGGAGGCCCGTCACCTGGACTCCGCCCGACCGGTCGATCGACACGGTGACGTCGGCGCCCGCCACCCGCAGGCCGCGTACCGTGACCGCGCCGAGCGGGGCTCCCGCCAGAGGACGCACCAGGACCTTGCCGCCCGGTACGTCCGGATACAGGCCCACAGCCGTGTGCAGCAGCGTCACGGCGGCGGCGGCCGACCACGCCTGGGGACGGCAGGCGGCCGGGTAGGCCACCGGGCGCCCGACCGTGTCCCGGTCGTCGCCCGCGTGCAGCTCGGGCAGGCGGTAGTCGAAGCCCTCCGCCGCCGTCAGCAGGCCCCGCGCCAGCTCCGCCGCCAGGCGGCCATGACCGGTCCTGGCGAGTCCGGCGATGACGATGGCGGTGTCGTGCGACCAGACGGACCCGCAGTGGTAGGACAGCGGGCTGAACGCGCCGTCGTCCGCCGACATCGTCCGCAGCCCGAAGGCACCGGACATCGCCGGGGTGCCCAGCAGCTCCGCCACCCTCGCCTCCTCCCCCGGCGACAGCAGTCCCGTGCCGAGGAGGTGGCCGATGTTGCTGGTCAGCGAGTCGACCGGCCGCTTGTCGCGGTCAAGGGCCAGCGCCGGAAAACCGCTCTCCCGATCGGTGACCGGTGCGGGGTGGGTGACCCAGAAGCGGGCGCGGAAGCGGTCGGCCATCGTGCCCGCGTAGTCCAGCCACCGCTCAGCCCCCTCCCGCCCGAACGCCGCAAGCAGAGCGGCCCCCTGGTGGGCGGCGGCGCAGGCGTACCCCTGGACCTCAGCCAGCGCGATGGGCGGCTCCGCCTGGCGGCCGTCGCGGAAGCGGACCGCGTCGCCCGAGTCCTTCCACCCCTGGTTGGCCAGGCCGTGGCCGGTGGAGTCGATGTACTCCAGGAAGCCGTCCCCGTCCGGGTCCGCGTGGTCGCCGAGCCAGCCGAGCGCCGCCTCCAGGGCGGGGAGCAGGGGCTCGATCTGGGCGGCGGGCATGCCCCAGCGCCAGGCGTCGTGCAGCAGCCCGATCCAGAGGGGGGTGGCGTCGATGGTGCCGTAGTAGGCGGCGGGCAGTCGCAGGTCGCCGCCGCTGTGCTCGTGACGGCGCAACTCGTGCATGATCTTGCCGGGTGCCTCACCGGTGGCCGGGTCGACGTGGGTGCCCTGTCGTCTGGCCAGTACGCGCAGAGTGCTCGCGGCCAGGTCGGTGCCCAGAGGCAGGAGCATCCTGGCGGCCCAGAGGCTGTCCCGCCCGAACAGCGTCAGGAACCACGGCACCCCCGCCCCCAGGAACGTGTCCTCCGGCTCACAGGTCTCGGCCAGCCGGAGGGAGCGCAGGTCCTCGAGCGAGCGGGCCGCCAGCCGTACGAGGCGGGCGTCGTCGGCCGTCACCTGCGGGACGCTCCACTCCAGCGGCTTGG
Source organism: Nonomuraea sp. NPDC048901 (assembly GCF_040649695.1). Taxonomy (NCBI): domain Bacteria; kingdom Bacillati; phylum Actinomycetota; class Actinomycetes; order Streptosporangiales; family Streptosporangiaceae; genus Nonomuraea; species Nonomuraea sp. NPDC048901. Next base: position 174,998 of record NZ_JBEZFW010000018.1, read on the forward strand.
CCGGCGCGGTCACCACCGCCTCGGGGTCGTCGATCACGACGGCCCACCGCAGCGTGACGCGCTCGCCGGGCGCCAGCGCGACATCCCACCGAAACCGCCCTGCGGTCTCCGGCTCGGCCGCCACATTCTCGCCGGTCACCCGCACGGGGTGCCCCACGAGCTCGGCCGTGGCGTTCTCGGCGGTCGCCCGTACGTGGATGCGGCCGGACCGCCACTCCAGGCATGCGCCATCGGTGGACGAGCCGGGCGTGACGGCGGCCGGAGGGGCGCTGCCGCCGGACTTCACCAGCTCGATCGGGGCGAAGTCGCAGCTCAGGTCGAGGGTTACGGTGGCCGTCACCGGGCGGGTGGCGGTGGAGGTGATCTCGATGAGCTCCGCCATCCGTCCGGGCGCGGCCTCCCGCGTACGGTCGACGCGGACCGTGGGGTCCGCGATCGGGTCGCCCAGCCAGCGGACCAGCGACACGAACCTGGTACGGCCGGCGGCCTGCACGGCGTGCCCCACCGCCTCCGGTTCCCTGCCGTCCACGGCCAGCTTCACCTGCGACAACGCTCGCGCGTCCGCATGGAAGAGGCCCTGCACCCCGGCCGCCCTGATCTGGCCGTCGGTCCCGCTCAGCGCGGTCGTCGGTGCCAGGACGGTGCTGACGAGGTCGTGCAACAGCGGTTGCAGGCGGTGCGTGGCTTGGTCGAGCACGAGCGGCCCCCAAAATCTTGACAGGCGAATCATCCAAGGGAGATAGTGCGTAACACTCCGTTTACTTGAACGATCCAATCCTGCCATACCTCCGTTTGAACGTTCAAACCCTTAGAAAGCGACATGATGCCCGAAAAGGTGACGATCGCCGACGTCGCGCGGCGTGCCAACGTCTCCCGGCAGACCGTCTCGAACGTCCTGAACTCCCCCGACCTCGTCCGCGAGGAGACGCGTGAGCGCGTACGGCAGGCGGTCGAGGAGCTCGGCTACCGGGTGAACCAGGCCGCGCGCCGCATGCGGACCGGCCGGTCACGGCTCCTGGCCGTCCGGATCGAACAGACCCAGGATGGCATGAACGTGTTCGACCGGTTCCTGCACGGGCTGACCGAGTCGGCGGCCAAGGCGGGGTACCGGGTGATCCTCTACTCGGCCGACGACGACCAATCGGAGATCGCCACCTTCGACGACCTGCTCGGGGCGTACGAACCGGATGCGTTCGTCCTGACCGGCACCCATTACGGCGATGTGCGCACCTCGTGGCTGGCCGAGCGGGAGCTGGCATTCGTCACGTTCGGGCGGCCGTGGGGCATGCCGGAGGGCGGCGACCATCCGTGGGTGGACGTGGACGGCGCGGCCGGTACGGCCGCCGCCACCCGGCACCTGCTCGACGCGGGTCACCGGCGGATCGGGTTCATCGGCTGGCCCGAAGGCTCCGGCGTCGGCGACGACCGCAGGAGCGGCTGGGTCCGGACGCTCGAAGCCGCGGGCCTGACGCCGCGCGCGAAAAACGGCGAAGCTCGCACGAATGACGCCGAAGGCGGCGAGGCGGGTGCGCTTGAGCGGCGGACCGATGGGTCGGCGGCCGAGGGTGAGGCCGCGGCGCGGGAGCTGATCGCCGCCGGCGCCACCGCCCTGGTGTGCGTGAGCGACTCCGTCGCCCTGGGCGCCATGCAGGCCGGGCCGGTGCCCGTGATCGGGTTCGACGACACGCCCGTGGCGGCCGCGATCGGCCTGACCAGTTTGAGCCAGCCGCTGTCGGACGCCGCCGTGCGCTGTGTCCGCGTGCTGACCCGGCTGCTCGAAGACGACAGCCCGGACAAGCCGGATCACGTACTGCTTCAACCCTCCCTGGTCATCCGGCGTACAGCGTGAAAGGAAACGCGATGAAACACCTCCCCCTGGCGGCGCTCGCCGTACTGGCGCTGGCCGCGACCGCGTGCGGCAGCGGCTTCGAGGACAAGCCGTCGGCCGCGCCGCAGAGCAGCGGCCCGGCCTCGCTGCGGATTCTCATCGCCTCCTCCGGCGACCCGGAGACGACGGCGGTCAAGCAGGCCGCGGACGCGTGGGCGAAGGCGAGCGGCAACCAGGCCACGGTCACCCCGGCGCAGGACATCCACCAGCAGCTCGGCCAGGCGTTCGCGGGCGGCACCCCGCCCGACGTCTTCTACGTGGACGCCTCGCGGTTCGCCGACTACGCCAGTGTCGGCGCGCTGGAGCCGTACGGTGACAAGATCTCGAACCCGGACGACTTCTACCCGAGCCTGCGCACCACCTTCACCCGCGACGGCAAGTTCTACTGCGCGCCGAAGGACTTCTCCACGCTGGCGCTGATCGTCAACGACGGCCTGTGGAAGAAGGCGGGCCTGGCGGCGGACGACGTACCGACCACGTGGGAGCAGCTCACCGAGGCGGCCGGCAAGCTCAAGGCCAAGGGCATCATCCCGCTGGCGATCGGCGACACCCGCGACCGGATCGGCGCGTTCATGGTGCAGGCGGGCGGCTGGATCACCAACGCCGACGGCAAGCAGGCCACCGGCGACAGCCCCGAGAACCTCAAGGCCCTGGAGTACGTCAAGACCCTGCTCAAGGACAAGCTGGCCCAGTACCCCAAGCAGCTCGGCGCGGAGTGGGCCGGTGAGGCGTTCGGCAAGGGCAAGGCCGCGATGACGATCGAGGGCAACTGGATCAAGGGCGCGCTGAAGGCCGACTACCCCGACATCCAGTACACGGCCCATCCGCTGCCCGCCGGGGCCAAGCAGGGCACGCTGTCGTTCACGAACTGCTGGGGCATCGCGGCCAAGAGCGCCAACAAGACGGCGGCGATCGCCTTCGTCGAGGCGATGACCAAGGCCGACCAGCAGCTCACGTTCGCCAAGGCGTTCGGGGTCATGCCGTCGCGACAGTCGGCCAAGGACGCCTACGTCAAGGAGTTCCCCGCGGACACGGCGTTCGTGGACGGCGCCGCCTACGCCCAGGGCCCGGTGAACGCCGCCAAGATGGACAGCGTCCTGTCCGACTTCGACGCCGGGCTCCAGCAGCTCACCTCGCAGGACCCGAAGGCGCTGCTGGCCAGGCTGCAGAAGAACACGCAGTCCGCGCTGGGCGAGTGATGCGCCGCAGCCGGGCCAGGGACGACGTGACGGGGTGGCTGTTCGTCGCGCCGGTCGTGGTCATCCTCGGGGTGTTCCTGCTGCTGCCGATCCTGATGGCGATGTGGGTCAGCCTCACCTCGTGGAACGGCCAGGGCAGCCCGTTCAAGAGCGGCGTGCCGTTCGTCGGGCTGGAGAACTACGGCCGGCTGTTCACCCGCGACGACCTGGCCCGCGAGAACTTCATGATCAGCGTCCGGAACAACGCCTATTACGTGGCGATCGTCGTACCCCTGCAGACGGCGCTGGCGCTGGGCCTGGCCCTGATCGTGAACAGCCGCCTGCTCAAGGGCAAGTCGTTCTTCAGGAGCGCGTTCTACTTCCCGTCGGTCACCAGCTCGGTGGCGATCAGCGTGGTGTTCCTGTTCATCTTCAGCAACTCCGGGGCGCTCACGCAGTTGCTCGGCTTCTTCGGCATCCAGGGGCCGCAGTGGTTCTCCGACGCCAGAGGGGTCATCCACCTGCTGCTCGGCATGGACACGCCGCCGGCCGCACTCGCCGGGGCGGGGCCGTTCGGCCTGTCGTGGTGGGAGTGGCTGTCCGGGCCGAGCGTGGCGATGTGCGCGATCATCGCGCTGGTCGTGTGGACGACGTCGGGCACGTTCATGCTGATGTTCCTGGCGGCGTTGCAGGACATCCCGGTGACGCTGGAGGAGGCGGCCGTGCTCGACGGGGCGGGGCGGTGGCAGCGCTTCCGGTACGTGACGCTGCCCATGCTCAGGCCGACGATGTTCCTGGTGCTGACGCTCGGGATGATCGGGAGCTGGCAGGTGTTCGACCAGATCTACGTCATGAGCAAGGGCGCTCCGGCCAAGACCACGCTGACTCCGGCGTTCCTGTCGTACCAGACGGCGTTCCGGGACTTCGACTATGGGGCGGGGACGGCGATCTCGTTCGTGCTGTTCCTCATCATCGTGCTGCTGACGCTGTTCCAGCGGCGCGTGATGCGGGAGAGGAGGAGCTCGTGACACACCCGACGCTCTCAACGCGGGACAGGACGGCGGGAGGTGGGGTGCGCAGGCTCGCGAGCACCTTCACCGGCTACGCCATCCTGATCTTCTTCGCGCTGGTGTTCATCTACCCGTTCGTCATCCAGGTCGCGAACTCGTTCAAGACCGAGCCGGACGCGGCCGCCTCACCACTCTCGCCCATCCCGCAGCCGGGGACGCTGGCGGGGTTCGAGCGGGTGTTCAGCGGGACCGACATGCCGCTGTGGCTGGGCAACTCGCTACTGGTGACGCTTGTGCTGACGGCCGGGCGGGTCTTCCTCGACTCGCTGGCCGGGTACGCGCTGTCCAGGCTGCGCTTCCGCGGGCGGTCGGCGCTGTTCGGGGCGGTCATCGCGGTGATGGCCGTGCCGGGCGTAGTCCTCTTTATCCCGAAATTTCTGGTCCTCAATCAGTTGGGGATGTATGACAGCTATCTGGCGTTGATCCTGCCGATCCTCGTGGACGCGGCGGGGGTGTTCATCATGAAGCAGTTCTTCGACTCGATCCCGGCGGGGGTGGAGGAGGCGGCCCGGATCGACGGGGCGGGCGCGTTCCGTACCTTCTGGTCGGTAGTGCTGCCGATGGCGCGGCCGGCGCTGATCACGCTGACGATCATCTCGTTCCAGAGCGCGTGGAACGAGTTCCCGCACACGCTGGTGGCCGTCCAGAGCCCGGCGCTGTTCACGCTGCCCCGGGGGCTGGCCGACCTGGTCAGCGGGTCGCTGGGGGGTGGCACGCAGTATCCGCTCAAGCTGGGGGCGGCGCTGCTCGCGACGATCCCGGTGGCGGTGATCTTCGTGATATTCCAGCGCAGGTTCGTCCGCGGCGCCAACGAGGGCAGCGACAAGGGGTGATCAAATTTTCTTGTACGGCACAGCCGCCCCCACCGCCACCCGCCGCACGGGGCTCAGGACCTCCAGGAATACGGCCGCCGAACCCGCACGGAGCCGGGCGCCGTTACGCGCGCACGGGCACCGTCTGGGTGGGTTGTCCGCACCCCTTCACATACTTCGCCGCCCGATATATCGTCGCCCGTATGGTTAAAAGATCGCCAGTGATGAGCGAGCCCACGTACTTCGTACTGACCGCGTTACTCGATGGGCCTTCGCACGGCTACGGGATCATCAAGCGCGCCGAGGAGCAGTCCGATGGGCGGGTGCGGCTCGCCGTCGGCACCCTTTACGGCGCGCTGGACCGGTTGGCGGGCGACGGGCTGATCGCCGTGGACCGTGAGGAGACCGTCCAGGGCCGCCCCCGCCGCTACTACCGCCTGACCGAGGACGGACGTGCGGCTGTCATCAAGGAGGCGGCGCGGATGGAGCAGGCCGCCCGGGTCGTCACGGGACGGATCGCCCCGGCGTTGGGGACGGCACGGGCATGAGCGAGGCGTTCACCGAAAGCTGGTACCGGCTGTTCCTGCGGGCCTTCCCGTCCGGCCACCGTGCCGAATACGGCGCCGAGATCCTCGGCACGTTGATGAACGACTCGCCGCGCCGTGCCCCCTCGCCGCGGGAGACGGCCGCCCTTGTCACGGCGGGCTTCGCCGCCCGGGCCCGCAAGGCCGCCGAGGGGCCCGCGCCATGGTGGGCCGACGGCGTGCATCTCGGCCTCCTGACGCTGGCCCTGGCGAATCTGTCGTACAACATCGCCGACCACGCCTCCCCCTGGTGGCTGGCCACTTCGGCGGCGCTGGTGGTCGCGCTGCTGCGCGGCTGGGCGCTGGCGGCACTGCCTTTGGCCTTGGTCAGCACGCTCTCGACCGGCCGGGCCATGCTGCTGGGGACCGAGGCGACGGGATGGGCGCCGTTCTTGGGCCCGGCGTACCACAACTGGGTTTCTCTGGCGCCCTACGGCCTGCTGGCGGCCGGGGCCGTGGTCCTCGCGGCCGGTCGATCGCGGGACCTGCGCACGCGGCCGTGGTGGTGGCTGGCGATCCCGGCGGCTGCCATCGTCCTCACTTACGCGCCCAATTTCGTCGAGTACGGCGAGACCTGGCAGCTGGTCAGGGCGGGTACGGAAGGCGGCCTGCTCTTGACAGGGGTGTGGGCCACCACCGTCGGGCGTAGCCCGCGCTGGGCGTTGGCGGCGTCGATCTACATCCTGCCGGGCTTGGCGTCCGCGCTCACCAACCCACCGGCGAGCCTGCGGTACACGGCCTATTGGTCGGCCCTTGCGGCGCTCCTGCTGATCATGGCCGCGACGGGCTGGAGGCGCGCGGCCAAAGACTGAGAGTGATCACTGGCTGTCGTACTCGTCGTGGCGGCGCCACCAGAAGCCGGTCTCGTTACGGCCGAGTGGCGCGCGGTCGAGCCACTGGAACATGCCCCAGAGCCCGTCCACCCCACGCTCGTACGTCGAGTAGGTGTGATAAACGACGCCATCCTCATCCTCGTCAACCTCGAGCGCGAACGCGCTCATGCCGGGCCCTTGCTGCCGGTACGTCGGCCAGTCCGTGCCCACGCTCGACGCGAACTCGACGAGGACGGGATTCTCCTCACCCGACTCCGGCGGCCGGACGTCCATCGAGCGGAAGTTGTACTCGACGACTCCCGACTGCCACTCCTCCCTGGTGTGCGTCACCCGGAAGTCGTAGTTGAAGTCGCTTCCGAACGATGAGGCCCAGGGGAAGCTCCAGCCCATCCGCCGCTTGTACGCCTGCAGTTTGGCGAGCGGAGCCTGCGACACCGCGCAGAGCGTGACGTCGTGGTTGGCGAGGTGGACGACGGAGCCGTTGAAGCCGTCCGCGATCGCCGAGCAGGACGGACATCCCGCCTGGTAGTCAGGCCCGAACATGAAGTGGTAGATGAGCAGTTGCGAGCGTCCCTCGAAGAGGTCGGCGAGGGACGCGGTGCCCTCGTCGGTCTCGAATCGGTATTCCTTGTCGATGCGGACCCAGGGCAGCTCCTGCCGCTGCCGCGCCACTCGGTCGCCCTGCCGCGTCAGGGCCTTCTCGGCCTCGAGCAGCTCCAGCCGGGCCGCGAGCCACTCTTCACGCGTTCCGGTCTTGTGATCGATCATTGTCTTCTCCTTGTCGTTACCACGCGATCAAGTCACGGGCACCGGCGCCCGCGACACGATCCGATGGTCGTCACGACTCCCCCTGCCCCTCACGTACCCAGATGCCGCTTGAGGGCGTCGAGACTGGAGTCCCAGTCACGGGCCAGCGCGGCGAGAAACTGCTGCGCGACCTGGATGGGGGCCGACTGGAGCCGGTAGCGGACGCGACGCCGCTCGCCGGGCTCGGCGATGACCAGCCCGGCCTCGGCGAGCAAGCCGAGGTGCTTGGCGATCGCCTGCCGGGTGATCGGCAGGCCGGCCGCCAGGTCCGTCGCCGTGGCCGGCCCGCGGGACGCGAGCGCGGCCAGGATGCTCCGCCGACTGGGATCGGCCAGCGCGGCGAAGACCTCTTCCGCGACGGCCTCCGGCTCACGCTCGGGCATCGAGGTATTCGACGAGCTCGTCCAGCTCGCTCTGCCATCCCTTGACGTTGCCGCCGTACGCGCCGGAGTAGAGGTCGTCGGGCAGTTGCGCGAAGCCTGATTCGACCACGGTGAGCCGGGTCCCTCCGGCCTCCGGCTCAAGGGTGAACTCGACGTAGGTACGGCGCGGATCGTCGGCCGGCAGGCCGTTGATGCCCCAGGTGTAGCCGAACACGTGCGGCGGCTCGAGGCGCTCGATGCGCAGGTAGGCGTTATGCCCGCCCTCGAAGGTCAGTTGGGCGAGGCCGCCGACACGCAGGTCGACGGTCGCCTTGTGACCGAACCACGTGCCCAATCCCTCAGCCGTCGTGATCGCTTCCCATACCTTCGCGGGCGGGTGGGCGACGCTGATGCTGCGCTCGATGCGATCGGGAAAACCCATGACACACCTCCATCTGTTGCAACCATTCGGTTGCCACAACACTATGGCAACCATTCGGTTGCGTCAACCGGCCGATGGGGTGGGCCGACCTCCGGCGGTCCTTCGTGGGCTGCTATGAAGGTCGCCGTGACCCTTGTTGAGACTCGTGCTGGTACGGTCCGTGGCGTCGATCTCGGTGATGTGCTCGTCTGGCAGGGAATCCCCTATGCCGCTCCCCCTGTGGGCGAGCTCCGATTGCGCCCGCCGCAGCCGCCGGCGCCCTGGCAGGGGGTGCGGGAAGCCACCGCGCCGGGGAACGCGGCCATGCAGTCCGTCCTGCCCGGCCTACCGGCCCCGGCCATGGACGAGGACTGCCTGTACGCGAACGTGGCGGCGCCTCCCCCGGACGGCCGGTTGAGGCCGGTGCTGGTGTGGATACACGGAGGTGGCTATCTCACTGGCAGCGGCACCGACATGTACGGCGACGGGGCGCTCTTCGCCCGCACCCATGATCTGGTCGTGGTCAGCTTCAACTACCGGCTGGGCAGCCTGGGCTTCCTCGACATCGGCGACTCCTCAGGCGTCTCAGGACTGCTTGACCAAATTCAGGCATTGCGCTGGGTGCGGGAGAACATCGCGGCATTCGGCGGAGATCCGAAGCGGGTCACCCTGTACGGTCTGTCCGCCGGTGCCAAGAGCGTGGCCAACCTGCTGGCCACCCCGCTCACCCGAGGGCTGATCCACCGGGCCGCGTCCAGCAGCGGCGGCGGTGACCACGTCGCCACCCCGGCGCAGGCCAAGGCCGTGACCGTACGGTTCCTTCGGGAGCTCGGCGTGAGCGGCGACCGGGTGCGCGAAGTGCCCGCCGCCGAGATGCTCGCGGCACAGGACGCCATCGCCACCGGCGCGAAGGCCCTCTGGATCTGGCGGCCCGTCATCGACGGGACCGTGCTGTCCGGCAGGCCCATCGACGCCATCGCCGCGGGTGCCGCCGCCGGCATCCCGCTGCTCGCCCAGACCTGCGGAAACGAGGGCGGCACCTTCCAAATGCTGGACGCCAGTACGGCCGCACAGGCGCCGAGGGTGCTGGCCGAACTGTTCGGCACGGCCGAGGCGGACACGATACTGGCCGCGTACCGCGAGAGCCGACCCGAACTCGACGACACCGCGCTCGGCCTGGCCGTCCTCAGTGACGAGCGGTACGGCATACCCACAACCCGGCTGGCCGAAGCGCAGGCGCGACACGCCCCGGTGTGGCGATCCCGCTACGACGGCCCCTTTCCCGGGGTACCCGCCACGACTCCCCTGGGCAGGCTGCTACGGGGTGGGCACAGCGCGGACGGGCCGATGATCTGGCAGTCGACCCCACTCACCGAGCCCGCCGACCAGACACTGTCGGCAGAACTGCACGACACCTGGGGGCACTTCGCCCGGGGTGACGCGCCCAGTTGGGCACCCTACGACACCGAACACCGCCAGACCATGATCTTCGACGCCGGCCAGAGCCGAGTCGAACCCGATCCCCGACCGCTCGAGCGCCGCGCCTGGAACGGCCGCACCTGGCCTTCAGGCACCTGGTGGCGCCTCGACGGCCTCACCTGAGACGGCCTTCACCTGAACAGCCCGGCCAGGCGGCGGCAGAGCAGACCCGATCAGGTCAGTAGCGGCGTGGCGTACCTCAAGAAGGCTCAGCTGGCTTCGCGAAGGGGTTGGAACTGGACGGTGAGACGTAGGCCGAGGGCTTCGGCGAAGCGTTCCAGCATGGGGATTGTCGGCATGGTGCCGCCGGCTTCGAACCGGGCCACCGCCGGCTGCTGAAGACCTGCGCGCTCGGCCAGCTCCAACTGGGTCAAGCCAAGCTCTTCGCGGCGCAGCCGTACGGCCTCACCCAGCTCGAAGCGGATCCGAGCGGCTTCGTAAGCGGCTCCGGCTCCCGGACGGCTCATGATTTCGGCGCGCTTGTCGGTCCATGCCTTGCGCTCGCTCATGTCACTCATCCTCATCCGCCGTGTGAGCCTCGGCGATGCACCGGTTCATAGCTCGCACAGCTCGTTTGACCTCGGCCGTCTCGCGCATCCGCTGCTTGCAGAACACCGTCAGCAGAATGATCCGTCTGCCTGATGCGATCCAGTATGTAACGCGCACAGCCTCTTGAGAGAGATAGAACCGAAGCTCCCTGAGCTTGCCATGCAGTTGCCTGGTGTACGGCTAGTCGAGCAGCACTCCACGCCACGCCAGCAAATCGACATAGAAGACCACCGTTTCCTGATCCTCCTGGCTGAGCGAGTCGAACCACTTGTCGATCTCAGGCTCCAACTCCACCTCTCCCCAATTCATAACACGGACGTTATAGCGCAGGCAAGCGCGGTGTCCCTGAAATGAGAAATAAGCCCAGGTCACCGGCTACGCTCGCCTATTTTGGCGGAGCGACCTCATCCGACCCAGCGCCAATGGACGACGCCTGTCAGCGGCCGTACTCGGTGGACCAGTTGCTCGGGACTCCATGGGCCCGCAGGCGCGCGGGCGCGTGCCGGACCAGCCAGGCGGACAGTGTGGCGCGCTTGTTCTCCCCGTCGTCCCAGGCATCCCAAGGGAGCCGGTCGGCCAGCAAGTCGGACTCCCAGTGGGCCACCGCTTCAGCCAGGCGCTGGTCGGCGACGGGGTGGGCCACCGCCTCCCAAGCGGCCAGCCACGGATCGAGCGTGCCAGACGCCTCGGTGCACAGCACGAGCACCTCATGCGCGGGCACGGCGATCTCGGATGTGGTGAGGCTGTACGTCCACCACGCGTGCAGGAATGCCCAGATCTCCGATACCTGCTCCGCGGGCCAATCCCGCCACTGACCACGAACGAATGAGCGACCAATCTCCTCCATGCCGGACAAATTCTCCACGTAACCGTCGACGAGGTCGGACGCCAGCTGGGGCAGGATGCGGCGCAGCACCGATCCGTGGTCATCCCAGTCGGTGGCCCTCAAGGTGCGCCCCAGAAGGTCGAGGCTCAGCCACACGTCCGGCATCTTCAGACGAGCGAGGTCTTCCGCGCTGCCCCAATGGCACTCGCAGTTGCGCTCGTCGGGGCGGGCGGTCATGCCACGGAAGGTGGTGGCCACGCCCTTCAGCGCTGCGTCGAGACGAAGACCGGTGAGCGTCTGGGAGAGGTGCTTCATGGGCGTACGCCTTTGAGGGCTCCGGAAGCATGAGCCAGCCGAAGATCCCTACCTTACTCTCCCGGCAAGAGCCGCTCTCGGACGGCCCTTCGTCGGATTCAGAGGAGGAACGGATCCGCCCGCCAGGCGTAGTCGTCGGGTAGGTGGAAGTCGGTCAAGGGGATCACTCGGCTGGTGGGCGACGTGCCGCGCGAGGTGACCGGTCTCAGCCGTTTCTGGCACAGCGCCGTCGAGGGTTGCCTGAGAACGAGGCTGGTGTAGCCCTCTTTCCGCAGTTCGAAGCAGAGCGCCTTGATCAGCCGAGCGGACAGCTCCGCATGGCGGGGTTCGACCAGGTGGATATAGCGGAGTTCGCAGGCGTCAGGGGTCGGATGCCCCAGAACGGCGCCGATGACACCGAACAGCTCGCGCCGATGGTCCTGATCGAGGACCAGCAGGAGGCGCTGCTTGCCGGTGCCGGTGTTCTGGAAGATTTGATGGCGTAGTTCAGCCACGCTGCGCAAGCCGGTCAGCTCGGTCACCAACGGTTCGTCGTAGGGCTCGTAGTCGCGGACGCGGTCTGCCCAGCGCAGGTGGAGATCCAGGTACTCCTCGTGCGCGCAGGGCATCATCCACCCGTGCTTACGCGTGCAGCCGGGGTCCCAGTGGTAGGCGTAGTGGATAAGAGAGGCGGCCAGGTCGGGGTGGGCACTGGCCCAGATGTCGTCGAAGATGTACCAGGGCCGATGGCCGTTGAAGTCCGTGTGAAGGGCCATCTGCGCCAGGTGCTCGCCGACCTGGATGAGTGTCCGCTCGGGCAGACGACCGTTGTCGGGGGTGAAGCTGCGCAGGTGTTCCAGCGCCGTCTGGTGCGCCTGGTCGTGCGGCTCAGGGAAATCTCTGGCTTCGCCGGCGAAACGGTTGAGACGTTCGAGGGCAGGTGCGATGCCGTCTTCGTCCGGGGCTACCAATGCTCTGAGATCGAGGAGGTGGCCGGGCCAGGTGTCCAGATTCTGGATGGGCCGGCGCAGTGCGGCGCCGAGTTGAGGCAGTCGCACACCGGGAAAGGCGTAAGTCCGATCCCAGCCAAGGGTGTCGTGCCTGGCATTTAGAGCAGTGAACAGCAAGTAGGTGGTGCCAACATCGCCGGCTGTTGAGGTGGCGAGCTCCGCGCAGGGGAAGGGCGCGACGAACGGCGTCGGGCCGGGAGCAACGGCGTCGGGCAGCGGCCAAGAGGGGTGGACGGGGTAGGCCCAGCGGTCCGGCTGCTCAGCGACACGGGCGTCGTCGACGAAGTAGAACGCTTCTTCCAGATTCGTGCCCATACTGCTGATGCGGATGCTGTGGGCATCGATGTGCAGCTCATTGTCGGCCCACAGCTGCATCCGAATCCGGCGGCGTAGTTCGACCATGTCCTCAGGAGGAGTGTCGCCGCATTCCCTCAGCCGTTCCAACTCGTAGGGTGCGTCGTTCAGGTCGGAGTGCGCCCGATCGAGGCCGTCCGGCTCCCACAAGCGGCGAAACCACTCAAGGACGGTGAGGCCGGGCACGTGCCGGACTCTCTTGCACAGCGGCCCAGCTTCCCAGTCGCGATGGATGAAGTACATCAGATGTGGACCCCTGAGGTGATGACGCCGTGGCTGGCCATGTCACTACCGTCGCGCACACGAGTACGGAGCAGGACGCACGGTAGCGCAGAAAACATCGGACAAACTGATGCTTAACCGTCCTCTGCCCAGATTCCCGGAATCCCAGGACGTCCGTGCGGAAAGTGGCATCACCTGCGCCCGGCCGAGCGGCTGGGCATGGGCGGGTCATGGCCGCATGACGGACGCGAGGAGCGCCAGCTTGTCGGCGCTGTCGGTGCCGGGGTCCGGGTGGAGGACGACGAGTGTCTGGCCTGTCGCGCCGCTGACGGCCAGTCTCTCCCGGTTCAGCCACAGGCCACCGAGCTGGGGGTGGTCGATGTGCTTGGGTGTGCCTTCGCACGTGTTCACGTCGTGGCGGGCCCAGAGCCTGCTGAAGCGAGGGCTGGCGAGGGAGAGCTCGCCGACGAGTTCGATGAATCGGGGGTCGTCCGTGTCGGTGCCGACTGACTCGCGGAAGCCGGCGACCATGCCCTGCGCGGCGTCCTCCCAGTCCGGGTAGAGGGCCTGCTCGGCGGGGTCGAGGAACACGTCCCGGAGGCGGTTGCCCCCCGCCACGAGTCGCGGCGACAGAGCGGTCGCCAGCGCGTTGGCGGCGAGGACGTCGAAGTAGCGACCCTCCACGTACGCGGGGAGCGCGAGCGTGACGACGAGCTTCGCGACGCCCGGAGGGACGGTCTCCTTCCGGGGCCGCCGCCGACGCCGCCGGGGTTTTCCCGCCCCGAGGCGTAGCAGGTAGGCCGTCGCGTCGTCGTCGAGCAACAGCACGCGGGCAAGCGACTCGAGGACCTGCGCGGAGGGGTTGCGGTCGCGGCCCTGCTCCAGGCGTAGGTAGTAGTCGGCGCTGATGCCGGCGAGCATCGCGACCTCCTCCCGGCGCAGGCCCGACACGCGCCGTACGCCCACGGAGGGGATGCCGGCCTGTTCAGGAGTGACGAGCTCTCGGCGGGCGCGTACGTAATCGCCAAGAAGGTTGGATTCGTCGCTCATGTCCCCACGGTAGTTCGCGCACCTTCGTGCGTGCCTGGTCCTGTCACCCCCAGGATCGCGGGGGCGCTGGCTCCGTCAGCGGATGAGCGGAAATCTCATCTCCGGCACGAACACCGGCGATATCGGCCGGTGATCCCTTTCGCGAGCAAGGAGCTACACCATGTCAACATATTTGCTGGTACACGGGGCCTGGCACAGCGGGCAATGCTGGGAGCGGGTGGTCCCGTCGCTGGCATCGGCCGGGCATCGGGTGCTCGCGCCGTCGCTGACCGGCTTCGGCGACAAGGCGCATCTGCTCGGCCCCGAGGTGGGGCTGGACACGCACGTCGACGACATCGTCAGGCTGATCGTCGAGGAGGGCCTCACCGACGTGATCCTGGTGGGCCACAGCTACGCCGGGCTGGTCATCTCGTCCGCCGCCAATCGGATCCCGGATCGGATCACCCATCTGGTCTATCTCGACGCGATGGTCCCGGAGGACGGCGAGAGCGCGCTGGATGTGCATCCCATGACCCAGGCCCTCATCGACCGTGCCGCGGAGTCCGGTGTCGGGTGGCGGATCCCGCCGATGCCCGAGTTGCCGCCGCCCCTGGGTCTGTTCGGGGTCACCGAACCGGCGGACGTGGCGTGGCTGCGGACGATGTTGTCGGATCAGCCGGTGCTCTGCTTCCGGCAACGGGTCCGGCTGGACAATCCGGCCGTACGCACGATCGCGCGGACGCACATTCACTGCGTCGCCCGCGCACCGGAGGGCATCAAGCGGCGGCCCGTCCCAGCGATCCAGCCCAACGGCAGCCCGGCACAGGTGTGGGAACTGGAGACGGGCCACGACTGCATGATCACCATGCCGGCCGAGCTCACCGAACTGCTGCTCAAGCTCGGCTGACCCGCCCCGCAGACGGTAGACGCGGGCAGAGCGATAACCGCCCTCAGGTGGGCTCGGCTGGTTGATCAAGACCGAGCTTCGTGCGTAGGCGGGTGACGCCGGCGTGGAGGGCGGGAGGCACCGTGATCAGGATGGCTATGGCGGCGCCGAGGCTGTTCCGGACGGTTTCCACGATCATCCAGCCGAGCAAGACGGTCAGTGGGGTCCAGGTGCGCAGGTCCGTCCGTAGGATCCAACGGAGAACGGACAGCAGATGATCGGCCGGCATGTGCCGTATGGGGCGGCGCAGGGTCAGAGCCAGAGCGGGCATGCCGAGAGCCAGCCTGAGCGCGAAGCGGGTGCGGGCCCGCGGGTCCCCCAGCACGTCGAGCTCGCCGAGCCATTCGTCCACATAGCTCGCTCTCACCGCCGCCGGGAGAAGCAGCGCGCTGAGGACGAGCACCTGGTACCTCGCGCCGGTGTCCCCGAGCAGGTGGGTCAGGCGGCCGCGGGCGATCGATTCGAGTTCGTCCGCGATGGCGCGCAGGCCGAGGTGCCCGGCGAGCGGTGCGATGATGTCCAGCGTCTGCTTGCTCTTCAGCCGCTGTTTGTCCTGGTCGAGGTGCTGGATGGTGCGCATGTTGTGCAGCCGGTCGAGCACCTTCAGGGCGAGGACGCGGTTGTCCGCGGCGTCGATGGCCGCCTGATCGTGCCTGTGGTCGAGCTCGGTCATGCTCTGGACCAGCGTGGTGATCTCGTCGCCGAACTCCGCGCGGAGCTGTGCGGCGTCACATCCGGTGTCCTCGATGACATCGTGGAGCAGGGCGGCGCAGACAGTGGCGCAGTCCAGACCGGCGTCGATCGCGATCTCCGCCACGGCGACGGGGTGGGTGATGTACGGGTCACCGCTCTTGCGCACCTGGCCCTCATGGCAACGGGCGGCGAACTCGTAAGCACGCTGAATCCGGCCACGCTCCACAGCCGTCGATTCGGCGGGCAGCCGAGCCAGCAGCGGCTCCAGCAAGCCGGTCATGACGTCACCGGCCGGAGGTTCACGGCGGGTCCGCGGGACCGCTCGGCTCGCTCGAGGGCGGCGCGAGCCCGGAGAGCGCCCTCCTCGGTCAGCGTGTAGTAGTAGCGGGCGCGGCGGCCCTGCGCCAGGTGCTCGGCCGCGGACTCCTTGTGGCGCTCGATCCAGCCGAATTCGCGCTCCAGCCTGGCCAGGATCGGGTAGATGGTGCCGCTGGGCTGAGCGGTCTTCTCGCACAGTTCCAGCCCGTAGCGGCGCTTGGTCGGGTCGGACAGCATCTCTTCCAGCACGAGCATCGTCTGCAGGGTCATCCGCGGACCATTCGTCATGTGTAGAACTCTAGATATCCAGCACGGACTGTGACATTACCTCGCGGGTGACAACCATGTACCGCGCGCCACGAGAGCCGTCCCAGCCCGCGGCCACGGCACAAATTCCTGTTTTCGCAGCTGGACCGCATCTCGCGTGTCCCACCGTGTCCCACGGACGCCGCGCGCGACCTTGCCGCGGTGGTCGGATGAGTCCTGTCACCACGTACCAGCACCAACCCGATGAGAAAGGCAGTGACAGGACATGGGCCAGCACGTAAGCGACAGCGTCAAGGACATTCAGCAGCAACCCAAGGGGCGCGGAATGAGGTTCACGCTCAACGGCGCACTCTGGTCGCTTCAAGCGTTGTTCGGCTTCTTCTTCGCCGGCAGCGGTTTCGGCAAAGTGCTGCTGTACGACGGAGCCCTGTATGCGGCGGCGCCCCGGGCCGTGGCTTGGTACGCCGCCGTGCCGCAGCCCCTGATCGTCTTCATCGGGGTCTGTGAGGTACTGGGCGGCGTCGGCCTGATCCTGCCGGCGATGACGGGAGTCAAACCGAAGCTGACGCCGCTCGCCGCCGCGGGCCTGGCACTGACGATGATCCTCGCGGCTGGTTTTCACATCAGCCGCGGCGAATACGCATTGGTGCCGGCGAATGTCTTGCTGGGCGGCGTCGCGGCGTTCATCGCGGTCGGACGGTGGAAGCTGAGGCCCATCGCGCCCGCGACCATCACCACCTCACGCGTACTCAAGTCGTCGGCGGTCCTCGGCGTGCTGGCCCTGCTGGCTTTCGCTCCGACGTGGTACACGATGACCAACGTCCAGTTCTGATCACTCCGCCGGCGCGCACGGCTACCCGAGGAACTCCCGGAGCGAACGCGGTTCGCGGCCCAGGATGTCGGCCACGGTCGTGGTCGTGCTCGCCCAGCGCCCGTCCCCGATCTGGGCCATGAGTTCGGCCAGGTCACGGGCCGCTTGGGCGGGCATGCCGCGCTTCTCCAGGTGAACGGCGGCCTCCTCGACCGACTGGTCCACATAACGTACGGTCCGGCCGAGCGCTCGGGTGAGCTCGGCGGCGATCTCGTCGTGCGTAGGCGCCACCGGGCCGGTGAGCTCGTACGTGGTGTCGGCGCCGACGGGACGCGTGAGCAACGCGGCCGCCACCGCCGCGATGTCCCGCGCGTCGATGTAGCCGACCCTGCCCCCGCCGTACGAGCCGAAGATCCGCCCTTCCTCGTCGACGTCGCCCGCGAGATTCTGCATGAAGCCGACGGGCGCCAGGATCGACCACGGCACCCCCGACGCCTTAAGATGCTCGTCAACCTGCCCGTGCAGGCCGAACCCGAGCAGGCTGCTCGACGTCACGCCGCGCACGGACACGGTCACCACCTGCGCCACACCCGTGGCCGCCGCGTGATCGATGACCGCCTTGTGCGCTGCCATGAAGCCCGGCCACAGCGCGCTGTTGAGAAAAAGCCTGTCCCCCGGCTCGAGCGGGATGCTCTCCGGCCGCTCCAGGTCGCCGACCACGTAGTCGCAGCCCAGCTCCTCGCCCTGTTCCGCGCGCCGTACCACGGCTCGCACCGCACCGCCGAGTTCCTCGACCAGCGCGCGCCCGATCGTGCCCGTCGCACCCGTCACCACGATCATCGCAACCTCCTAAGTGGAATGTCAGCTTCCGTTTGTATACTAAGCGGAAGCCTGTCGTCCACTTCAATGGGAGTTCAATGCGCGCCGATGCCCGCCGCAATCGGGACCGGATCCTGGAGGCGGCCCGCGACGCCGTGGCCGAGCGCGGCGCGGACGCGCCGATGGAGCTGATCGCCCGCCGGGCCGGGGTCGGCGTCGGCACGCTCTACCGCCGCTTCCCCGACCGCGGTGTGCTGCTCGCCGCCCTGGCGGAGCAGTATGTTCACGAGCTCATGGACGCCCTCGACCGCGCCGTGGCGGCCGAGCCTGACGCGTGGTCGGCCATTCGCGCCTTCGTCGTCTACAGCGTGGAGAAGGGCCGCGGCGCCATCGCGGCCGCGCTGGCCGGGACCACCGCGCCGCAGGCGAGGCAGGCGCTGGTGCGTCGACTCGACGAGCTGGTACGGCTGGCGCAGGCGGACGACACGATGCGGTCAGATGTCGGCACGGACGACCTCATGGAGTTGCTCAACGTGTTCGCCTGCCACCCCGACGTCATCCCGAAGCGCTTCCTCCCCCTCATGCTCGACGGCCTCGACCGGCGCGGCAGGTGATCAAACGACGACGCGGCATGGGGCACCTGCCCGGCGCGGCAGGCGCCCCACGCCACCCTGGTCACGCGCGGGTCGTGAGTGCGAAAATCTTGACGTTCGGCGCCACGGGGCTGGTGAACGAGACCGCCTCGCGCGTCGCGTCGGCGGCTACCGACACCCGCCAGATGGTCACCTTGCGGCCGTCGGCGGTGTTGTTGACGTTGTAGCGGGTGTCGGCCGTCAGTGCCGCCTCCTCGCCGAAGTGGGGTGCGGCGCCGGCCCAGTCGGTTACCTTGAGCGGGGCCGTGGAGGTTGTGCCGTCCGCGTAGGTGATCGTGAGCTCGGTCTGCTGGTCGCCGTTCACGGCCGTGACCAGCAGGTCGAGGGCCTGGTAGCGGCCTGGCGTGAGGTAGGTGCGCTGGCCGCGCAGTGTATGAACCGTTCTTCATATTCGCTGTGAAAGCCTGGGATTCTGTTCTGGGCTCGTGGTCCGTGCTGTGCGGGTGGAACGTGATCCGTGGGATGGGTCGGTATCCGGCGGGCGTGTATCGCTCACGCGTTCTACCCAAAGACGTCAACTCTTGGTAGCGTTGCGGTCGCACATCGTGGTGGCGGGGGTGAGCGGGGTGCAGGTTGGGCTCCAGGTCGTGCGGTGCACGTGTCGATGTCGCCTGGTCACCCATGACCTGATGGGGGCGGTGAGTGAGTAGGCTCACCGCGACAGCCTCCTGCACCGCTTACGCGGCGGTGGTGGAGGCGACTGGTGAGGTCGTCGCGCAGGCGCTGCTGGTGCGGCGGGTGGCCTGGCTGACCGGTCTGGCGCGCGATGTGACCGCCCGTCTGGTGGTGGCCCGGTGGAATGCGGCTGATCTGGACGCTTTGGGGTCCGGGGTGGGGCTGGACGGGCGGGTGTTGCCGTCGAAGGGCTGGATGGCGCTGCGCCGGCTCGGCTGGGGTGTGAGCCCGCCCTTGGGCGTGTACGTCTGTGATCGGGTGATGCGGTGCGCCCAGGAGCAGGCCGCCCGCCTGTTGCGGCTGGCGTTGCACCGGCGCCGTCTGGTGGCGGCGATCGTGGCCACCTGGCCGCAGAATACGGGTGCACGCACCGGCGCCGAGTGGCAGGCGCTGCGCGCGTTGCTGCCGGACGGGGTGACGGCGGCCGACATCCGGAACCGGACGCGGCAGATCCGCGCCTACCTCGACGCGCATGAGGTGTTCCCGGCAGATCTGACCGAGTTGGAGGAGCCGCCGAACGTTGCGGCGCAGGTGGTGCTGGCGGCGGCCGACCGGCAACTGCTCACCCTGGAGCGCGCCGGCGATGACGGCGCCCGGCTGCGGGTGCGGCTTCCGCTGGTGGAGTTTCCTGCCTCTTCTAGGGACTGGGCGTGGCATGTGCTGCCGGTCGCGTTGCCGCCGACGGTGCCGGCTGAGGCGGCGTTGTGCGCTCCCACGGTGCGGGTGGTCAAGGGGCGGGTGCGTGTCGATCTGCCGTTCCAGATCCCGGTCGGTTTCGCGCCGGCTACCGGTCATCGGGTCGGGTGCGGCTTGGACTGGGGCCTCAACGGGCTGCTGGTCGGCGTGACGGGGCATCTGGCCGATGGGCGGGTGATCAGTGATGGGCGGCCGCTGGTCTACGACGCCAGCGGTGTGTCGGCCAAGCTGCAGCGGCTGCGCGGCGAGCGTGAGCACCTGGCTGCCAAGCACCGGCACCTGGAAAGGCTGCTAGCCGGGATCACGCCAGCTGATCCCCGCTACCTCGCGTTGAGTACGGCCTGCCAGACCCTCGGTGTCGAGCATGAGCGGCTGTGCGCCCGTATCCGGCATCTGAACAAGGCGCTGGCCTGGTCGGCGGCGCGGTGGGCGGTCGATCAGGCCGCCGCCGCGGGGGGCGACGGTCATCTATCTGGAGGACCTGGCCACCTTGGAGGCGCGCGGACGCCGGGCCAGGGCGAACGCGCGCCTGTCGGGGCAGGTGCGCGGGCGGATCGTCGAGGCGATCCGGCATCTGGCAGCCAAGTACGCCATCGCGGTGGTCACCGTCGCGGCGCGTGGCACTTCCCGGTACTGCCCCCGGTGCGGGGATGGCACGTCGGTGCTCCAGCATTGCCCGGCCCCGGACCGGCTCGGCGAGCGGGGCTGGAGGTGGGCTTACTGCCCGGCCTGCGGCCTGTCCTGTGATCGGAACCGGGCAGCGGCCGAGCGGATCGTCTCCCGCGGCCTGCTCGGCCAGCATGCTACCCGCACTCACCGTTCCACCGGGGTGCGCACCATCCACGCCATCGTGGAAGGGAATGTCGCCCGCGCCCGATCAACGCGCAAGCCCACCCGGGCGGCCCGCCGCGCCCGCCGCACCCGAGCAGACCTGCACCCCCGACCGGCAGCACGCGACAGAGCCAAAAACCGCCCCACCCCGAAACGGCCCACCCGCACCTCGGCCAACCCACGAAACAACTCGATGACGTCCAGCCGTGTGCCCGACCGGCGCACGGTGCCCGCCCCACCGCCCATCGGCGGTGGACAGCGTCCGGCGGGCCATGCACCCAAGCCGGGACGGCACCAGCCGTACCGGACAGGGCATGCAAGGAATTCTCACCATCGGACCGGCTTCCACCACGCCAAAGCCACCCCCGTGCTCATGCACATCGAGCACAGGAACGGCCCAGGCCAGGCCACGCCCGTCCGAGTTGCCTGATTCCTTCAGGGAACCACAGAGAATTCAAGACGCTGTGGAAGTTGCCTGCCGTGCCCTTGGTCTCCGGGATCAGGTAGGGGCCGCCCGACACCGTGCGCGGGCCCGGCTCGGGCAGCTGCTCGGCGGGGAAGCTCCAGCCCTTGCCGTCCAGGTTGCCCTGGGACTTGGCGTTCGTGGTGGCGACGCCGTCCACGTCGTACTGGAGTTTCTGCGCGCAGGAGGAACCGGACGGCAGGCACGCGGCGGGCAGGTTCGGCATGGGGGTGCCGGCGGTGGGGACGTGGTCGATGGGGAGGTCGCCGGATCCGGTCGCCCACGAGGTGTTGGGGGTGGCGCCGACGTTCACCATGATGTCGCCGCCCTTGTTCAGCAGGGACTCGGGGAGCCAGGAGCGGGTGTGGGTCTTGCCGTTGACCTTCACGTCCTGGACGTAGACGGCCTCGGGGGCGGCCTGCGGGGCGCTGATCGTGATCGTCGTGCCGTTGCCGCGCTTGATCCACGTCTTGGGGAACATGGGGCTGGACAGCAGCATGTCGGCCCGGCTCGGCGTCTGGGGGTACATGCCGAGCGCGGCGAAGACGTACCAGGCGGACATGGTGCCGAGGTCGTCGTTGCCGGGCAGGCCGCCGGGGCCGGTCTTGTACACGAGGGAGGCCATCGCGCGTACCGTCTGCTGGGTCTTCCACGGTTGGGCCAGCGCGTTGTAGAGCCAGGGTACGTGGATGCCGGGCTCGTTGGTCGGGTCGTAGCGGAAACCGTCGCCGCCGGTGGCCCACGTGCCGTCGGCGCGGTGGAAGAACGTGTCGAGCCGCTTGGCCGCCTGCTCCTTGCCGCCCATCGCGGCGGCCAGGCCGGCGACGTCGTGCTGGACCATCCAGGTGTAGGTGGCGCTGGTGCCCTGGGCGAATCCGGCGTCGGAGGTGGGCGAGAACGGCCACAGCCAGGTGCCGTCGGCCTTGCGTGCCTGCTGGTAGCCGCCCTCCTGGCCGGCCGACGGGTTGAACGTGTTGCGCCACCAGCCGGCCCTGGGCATCAGCAGGTCGTGTTCGCGGTCGCGGCCGAGCCGTTGCGCCCAGTCCGCGAGTGCGAAGTCGGCGGTCGCGTCCTCGAGTGTCTCCGCCGCGCCGCCCCAGCAGTGGCAGGTGTCCTGGGGCGCGTAGCCGAGCCGCAGGTATTCGGCGAGGTTGGGGCGCTGGCCCTCGCATTGTCCTGGGCAGCCCTTGTCGGACAGGCCGGACGGATGCGGCACGGTGGCCTGCTGGAACAGGGAGTCGAAGGCCGCGCGTGCGTCGAAGTTGCGTACGCCGAGCGCGTAGAAGCCCGCGAGCGCCGGGGCCGACGGGTCGCCGGTCATCACGTGGGTGGGGCCGTTGATGTGTACCCAGCGGTCCCAGACGCCGCCGTTCTGCCGCGCCAGGTTGTACAGGGATTGGGCGTAGTCGCCGGCGACCTGTGGTTCGAGCAGCGCCAGGAGTTGGGTGTGCGCGCGGTACTGGTCCCAGCCGGAGAAGTTGCCGTACTGGGCGCGCTGTCCGTGGGCGAGTCCGTGGACCTTCTGGTCGCTGCCGAGGTAGGTGCCCGCGACATCGCTGGTGACGTTGGGCTGCAGGTAGGAGTGGTACATCGCCGTGTAGAAGGTGGTCAGCAGATCCGCGGAGCCGCCGGACACCTCGATGGAGCGGAGCCGCTCGTTCCAGACGCGGGTGGCCCTGGCGGCCACGGACGTGACGTCGTCCCGCGCCGAGATCTCCTGGGTCAGGTTCCGCTTGGCCGCCGCGAGGCTGGTGTAGGAGATGCCGACCTTCATGCGGACATCGGTGTCGGCGAAGGTGACGTACCCGCCGGAGCCGCGGCCGGCGCGGTCGGCGCCGGTGGCGTAGCCCTCACCTCCGGCGGCCGTCGTGGTGCCGGGGCGCAGGTCGCCGTTCACCCAGGTACCGGTGTCGGAGAAGGCGCGGTCGAAGGAGGCCGCGAAGTGCAGCCGGTAGTAGCTCTTGCGGTTGTTGACGCCGCCGTTGGCCCGGCGGCCGCAGAAGGCGCCGGTCAGCACCGAGCCGGTGACCGTACGGGTGGCGGGGTCGATCGTGATCTCGGCGTTCTCGCTGCCGTTGAGCGAGTTGGACACCCGGAACAGCAGGCTGGCGGGTGAGCCTTTGGGGAAGGTGAACTCGCCCATGCCCGCGCGGGTGGTGACCGCGAGGTCGGTCTTGACGCCGGAGTCCAGCGTGACCGTGTATCGGCCGGGCCGTGCGCTCTCGTTGTCGTGGATGAAGGAGCTCGCGTAGATCGCGTCTGTCGTGTCCGCGGTCGGTGAGGACGTGATCGGGCCGGCGAACGGCATGATCGGGACGTCGCCCGCGGCCCCCGGATGGCACCCCGCGCCGTTGACGTGGGTGAGCGCGAAGCCTCTCACGCGGGGGGTGTTGTAGGAGTAGCCGTTGGCGCCTGCGGCGTTGGTCTGGTCGCCCGCCGTGTTGGTCGGGCTCCACGAGATCATCCCGAACGGCAGGACGGCGCCGGGGTAGGTGTTGCCGCCGTTGGCCGATCCGATCAGCGGATCGACGTGGCGTACGGGATCGGTGACCTTGGCGGGAGAGGAGGTTGCGCCGGCCGGGACGGCGATGGCCGTACTGAGCACGGCGCCGATGAGCGCGGCGGCTAGCCACGAACGGGGAGAGAACACCTCGTGATCACACCGGCTCACACTAACCGAGCCATGAACGCTCACGTAAGCCTAGAAGTCCGGACAGATAATCCCGGGCGGAAGCACGGTGATGCGCTCATGCCGCGATCACGGGTTACGGCTTGCGGCCGACGCCCCCGTAGAGCCATCGCGTGGCCTCGGGGGCCAGGTCGTCCGGGTCGGGGTGCCAGGTGTCGATGGTGACCAGGCCAGGAGGCACCAGCTCGAATCCCTCGAAGAAGCGTGCGACCTCCGCGTGCTCACGGAAGTAGATCGGCGTCGGCGTGGCCGCGTAAACAGCCTCGATCGCGGCCACCGCATCCGCCAGGTGACCGTCGCGGGTGACGTGGGTCATCGTGAGATAGCTGCCGGACGGCAGGGAGTCGCGCAGCTGGGTCATGACCGCGTCCCGCTCGTCCATGGTCAGGAAGTGCACCATAGCGATCATCAGGACGCCTACCGGCTGGCTGAAGTCGAGGAGCTTGACGGTATGCGGGTGTTCGAGGACCTCGGCGGGGCGCCGCATGTCGGCGGCGGCCACGGTGGTGTTCTCGTCGGTCGCGAGCAGGGCGCGGCCGTGTTGCAGCACGACGGGGTCGTTGTCGACGTAGACGACACGGGCGTCGGGGATGATCTCCTGGGCGATCTCGTGCGTGTTGCCGACCGTGGGCAGGCCGGACCCGATGTCGATGAACTGCCGAATACCCTGCCTTGCCATGTGGCGTACCGCACGGCGCAGGAACGCCCGGTTCTCCAGGGCCAGCTGGCGGACCTCTGGCATGGCCTTCTCGACCCGGCGTACGGCTTCCCGGTCGATCTCGAAGTTGTCCTTGCCTCCCAAGTAGTAGTCGTACATCCGGGCGACGCTCGGCCTGGTGACGTCGATGCCGCTAGGTCCGCTTGCGCCGTGCTCCGTCATGAACGGCCTCCATCTCCTAGATCGTTTCCCTGAAATTAGCGCAAACACCGACAGAGCGCGCCAAGCGCTGGTCGACCGGCGAGTCCGCCGAAGCATATCGATCTTCTCGACCAGGACGCATAGGACATTGACCAATATCTTTACACAACACACGCGGACCTAGTCAGAAGCTTCAGCCGTCTCGCCGAGATCGTCAGGTCGATCCCACTCACCGCCCGCCGCCGTCGGCAGAACCGTCGAGACGGCCCGCTGTCCATTTCAGCGGCGTTCCGCTGTTCCAGAATGCGTCTGCCATCAGGGAAGATCTGAGCGCCGTCGTTGACCACGAAGTCTCTCCAGCGCGGCCGCGACCTCACGAACCTGCTCAGGCTGCCGGGTGCACCAATCGGAGACATCATCGAACCATCGGTTCCAAACGGAGCTGACAGCATCAGCGGTGATCTTCTCTCCACCACGCACGAGAGCGGTGAGATCACCCACCTCGGGGTCGTATTCGTCTTCAGGCGCCCCCATGCCCAGCAGTCCTTCGGGGTCGTATCGATTGATCAAAGCACGGACAGCCGCAGCCACCTGATCACCAGTCATGACCCCAGCATGTCCCAGCACGGCCGAACTTCGGCTGCGATCACCGTCGGTCATGTCTCCACTCGATGACTCCACCGGTGAGGCAGCGGCCGCCATCGGGGACATCGCCACTTGGGGGCTGGCGCGCGAGAATGATCTCGATATAGTGTTCGATTTAATGGCTGATCGCATCCACAAGTGTGTCGGTTTCGTGCCTGGTAGGGAAAGTGTGCTCGACTCCTATGTCGGCTTCGACATCCTCAACCGCCTTCGCGTGACGGCGCCCGGCCATCGTGATTCTGCGAAGGCGTGGACGATCAAGCCCGCGACACATGTCGCTTGTCCGCTACGAAGATCATGAGAAGGGAATGCCTGTGGGTTTATGGACTTCGGCAGGACGTCGTCTCGGGGGGCTGGTGGCCGTCGTGGCTCTGGTTCTCGGCGTCCTCGCCACGGGGGCACCAGCCGCCTCGGCCGCCACGACGAACGTGGTGAGCAAGCTGGACATCGTCTTCGAGCGCACCACCGCGTCGAAGTGCCCGGTCACCTTCGACGTCCACGGCTACTTCGAGGGGCTGCCCGCGGGCGCGCAGACGATCGAGTATCGCCTCGTCGGCGCCCAGGAGTGGAAGACGCTCGTCATACCCGCCGAACGCGGCGCCGTCTACCAGGCCGTGCTGGAGACCGTCACGTGGGAATGGGCGCCGGACTCGCGTGACTACGCGGTCCAGATCGAGATCAACCAGCCTGACGGCCTGCGGTCCAACGCCCTCTACTACTTCAAGTGCGGCACTCCGCCAGACGGGGAGACGTTCGGCGTCGCCGCCGAGGACATCACCCGCACGGCGAGCGGCGGCCCGCTGGCCGAGCTGGCGGCCGACGCGCAGCTCGAGTCGGTGCGGGCCAGGTCCGGCGCGCAGGTCGCGCTCGTCAACAGGTACGTCGTCAAAGCGGACCTGCCCGCCGGACCGATCGGCTTCGAGCAGTTGTGGAACGCGCAACCCGCCGGGCTGGCCATCAACGTGCAGACGATGACCGGCGGCCAGCTCAAGAAGCTGCTGGCCACACCCAACCCGGCGGGCACCGTGCTGACCCCGTCGGCCGGGCTGCGCTACACCCTCGGTAGCGGGAAGGTCCTGTCGATGACGCTCGACGGGGTTCCGGTGACCGCCACGCAGGAGATCAAGGTCGCGGGCGGCTGGAGCCTCATCGCCGGCTTCGACGGCTGGCCGCGCTGGGAGGGGACGACCACGTACACGAGCGGTGCCGACGACACCGGGGCGCTCGCGTCCTACCTGGTCGCCCATTCGCCGGTGACGGCGCCACTGGGCGACCGCGTCACCGTCCGCTAGCCAGGAGGCCTGGCCGTGCACCGGCAGCGCGCACGGCCAGGTCAGTGGTTGCGTGGGGCCGTGATCGCGTTCACCGTGTACGTGGTGTCGGGGGCGGGAGTCGTGGTGAAGCGGGCGTTGGGCAGGTAGAGCCGGTTGCCGAACGACGCCACGGTGCTGGGGACGTCGAAGCGCGGGTCCGTCAGCCGGTTCACGACCTGGCCGGACGAGCCGTCGGCGGTCAGGCGGATGACGGTGACCGTGTTGAGCCGATTCTGCACCACGTACAGTGTCCGGCCGTCCAGCAGCAGGCCGTCGCCGTTGACCAGGGACTCGCCGCCCAGGTTCACCTCCGTGGTGACGCCGGTGGCGGGGTCGGTCTTGAAGAGCTTGCCGACGTTGGACTGGACGATGAGCAGGCTCTTGCGGTCGGGGGACGGGGCTATGCCGTTGGCGTTGTTGCCGGTCGTGTACTGGATGGCACCCGTGAGCGGCACCGATACCGCCTGGTCGGGCAGTGCGCCGTGCCGGCCGAGCGGCACCTTGTACAGGACGGGGTTGGTGGAGTCGGTGAACCAGGCCGCGTCCCGCGTGAGCACGACGTCGTTGACGAACGACGCCCCGGTGGCCAGCGGGTACGACTTGAGCACCGCTCCGGTACGGACGTCGATCACCCGGGCGTTCCCGGCGGTGCCACCGGAGACGAACAGGCGGTTACGCGAGTCGAGCTTGAGCCCGACCGAAGGGGTGCCGGGGCCCTTGCTGACGACGGCGCCCTGGCCGGTGCGCAGGTCGGCGCGGTAGATGTCGCCGTTCGCCAGGGAGCCGAGGTAGGCCACGGGCCGGCTGCCGATCGCTATCCCCTCCGGCCGGAAGCCCTTGGGGAGCGCGATCGTGTCAGGCAGTGTCGTAGCGTTAGGCAGCGTCATTGTGTCAGGCCGTGTGGCCGCCTGCGCCATCGCGCCGGGCGGCGTGGCCGCCGACGCGGGCGTGCCGGGCAAGGTGGCGAGCAGGGCGCAGAGCGCGGTCGTGAGGATCGCTGATCTCATGCGGCCCACGATGCCCTCGCCCCCCAGCCCGGCAAAGGCCCAAAGAGCCGGTTCACAGCTATTTCTGAGGAAATAGTGCGAAATGTCAGACTTCGACTACTTCCACGCCCATGAGGTCGGCCAGAGCACGCAGTTCGGCGGCGCGGTGGCCAGTACCGAGGGACCAGTGGTGGGAGATGCCGGTGGCGCTCCAGTCGTCCGTCCACTCCCCCGGATCGCGGCCGAAGTCGACGCGCGACGTGGTGTTGCCGATCTTGAGGTGCGGCCCGTCCACGGTCTCACCCTCCGACACGGCGAAGCCGAACCGCCCGTCACGCCGCTGGAGCAGCCCGAACGCTGTCACCGGCCCGTGCGCCACGTCGAACTCGACCGACACGCCCCACCCGCGCTTGCCATGGAAGACGCCCAGGCCGCGCAGCAGTGGCTTGCGCGAGCTGATCGCCAGGTGGGCGGGCCCGTCGTGGCCCATCTCGACATGGCCGCGCAGGAAGTCGAGTGCCTGCAGCTCGGTGAACGAGCCGCCGCCGCCCAGCCGGTCCATGATCAGCATGGCCAGCGAGGTCCGCAGCTCGTACTCCCCCGCCGCCGGGACGCCCCGCGCGGTGAGCAGTGAGGAGCCGAGGATCATGCCCGCGCCAAGCCGTTCGTGGATCTCGCCGTCGAGCCCGCGGTGGTAGTAGGCGAGGCTGTCCAGCTCGAAGTCGGCCACCAGCTGGTCCAGCCCGGCCGAGACGCGGGCCGCCCACTCGAAGTCCTCGGGCACGACCGTGTCGGCCAGCTCGAACACCTCCCGCGCGAGCTCCATCCGCTCCTTGACCTGGGTGTCGGTGACCTTCTCGACGCGTACGCGCAGGTCGTCGAACTCCAGCACCTCCACGTGCCCGCCCAGATTGACCGGCACCAGCGTCAGGTCGGTGGCGACGTCGAGCATGCCCGGGTAGAGGTGGCCCATCAGCCCGTGCCGCCCGTCGCGCAGCGTGGCCCGTACGCCCGCCGCTTTCACCCACCGCTCGATCCGCGCCCAGGCCCGCTCGTCCTCCAGGTAGCCGGACACCGATCGGAACGGGATCCCGGCCCTGGTGAAGGTGTTGGCCATCTCCGGCAGCGGGCACGCGCCGCAGTAGGCCAGCCACTGCCCGGTGTCGAAGGTCTCGTGGTCCATCGACTCCGACGGCTGCAGGTTGATCAGCAGCACCGGAGCGCCGCTGCGCTGGGCGATCGGCAGCAGCATGGTGGCGGTCATGTAGGTGGTGAGGAAGCCGACGATCAGGTCGCAGCCCGCCTCCCGCAGCCGTTCGGCCGCGGCCGCGCCCTGCTGGGCGTCGGAGATGAAGCCGACGTCGACCACTTCGCAGCCGAGCGTGCCCATGCGCTCGGAGACGCGCGCGGACGAGCGCTCCAGCTGGGGCAGGAGGTCGGGGAACTGCGGCCAGTACGCGCCGAGCCCGCCCGCCACGAGCCCGACCTTGGTGGGCCGCGCGGGGATCCGTTCGAGCGTCATGTCTTCTTGATCTCCTCTTCCGGTCTTTCGGTCGTGGGCGGGGTATGCCGCCGTGACAGGTCGGGGCTTCGGCGGGAACGCGCCCCCAGAGCGGAGGGGGCGCATTCCGGGCGTACGAGCGTCAGCGCAGGAAGGCGGCGGCCACTCCCGCGTCGACCGGGATGTGCAGCCCGGTCGTCAGCGACAGTTCCCCGCCCGTGAGCGCGAACACCGCCGCGGCCACGTGCTCCGGCAGTACCTCCTGCTTGAGCAGCGTGCGCTGGGCGTAGAACTCGCCCAGGCGCTCCTCCTCGACCCCGTAGACGGCCGCCCGGTTGGCGCCCCAGCCGGAGGCGAAGATCCCCGAGCCGCGTACGACGCCGTCGGGGTTGACGCCGTTGACCCGGATGCCGTGCGGGCCCAGCTCGGCCGCGAGCAGGCGTACCTGGTGGGCCTGGTCGGCCTTGGCCGCGCCGTAGGCGACGTTGTTCGGCCCGGCGAAGACGGCGTTCTTGGAGGAGATGTAGACGATGTCGCCGCCCATGCCCTGGCTCAGCAGGACCCGCGCGGCCTCCCTGGAGACCAGGAACGAGCCGCGGGCCATCACGTCGTGCTGCAGGTTCCAGTCGTCGAGCGTGGTCTCCAGCAGCGAGCGCGACAGGGACAGGCCCGCGTTGTTGACCACCAGGTCGACGCCGCCGAAGGCGAGGACCGCCTGGCGTACCGCCTCGGCGATCTGCTCCTCGGACGTCACGTCAACGCCCACGGCGATCGCGACGTCCTGCGGCCGGTAGGCGGCGCCGCCGAGCTCGGCGGCCACCTTGTCCGCGGCGCCCAGGTCGCGGTCGGCGACCACCACGCACGCGCCCTCGGCCGCCAGCCGCCTGGCGGTGGCGGCGCCGATGCCGGAGCCGCCGCCGGTCACGAACGCGACGCGCCCGGCCAGCCGCTTGGGCGCGGGCAGGCGGCGCAGCTTGGCCTCCTCCAGCTCCCAGTACTCGATGCGGAACTTCTCCGACTCCTCGATCGGCTGGTAGCTGGACAGCGCCTCGGCGCCGCGCATCACGTTGATCGCGTTGACGTAGAACTCCCCGGCCACCCGGGCGGTCTGCTTGTCCTTGCCGAAGCTGAACATGCCGACCCCGGGCACCAGCACGATCGCCGGGTCGGCGCCGCGCATCGGGGGCGAGTCGGGGGCCGCGTGGCGCTGGTAGTAGGCGGCGTAGTCCGCGCGGTACTGGGTGTGCAGCTCGCCCAGCCGGGTCAGGACGTCCGCGAGCGGCGCGTCCGGCGGCAGGTCCACGACGAGCGGGGCGACCTTGGTGCGCAGGAAGTGGTCGGGGCAGGAGGTGCCGAGCGCGGCGAGCCTCGGGTGCTCGGCGCGGGCCAGGAAGTCGAGCACCTCGGGCGAGTCGGTGTAGTGGCCGACCTGGCGGGCGTCGGTGCTGGCCAGGCCGCGGATCGCGGGGAAGAGCTCGGCCGCGCGCCGGTGCCTGGCCTCCTCCGGCAGGGGTTCGTGGACGACGGCGCCGAACGGGTCCGGGCGGCCGTGGTCGGCGATGTACTGCTCGGCGGTACGGATGATCTCCAGGGAGTTCGCCTGGCACTCGGCGCTCGTCTCGCCCCAGGCGGTGATGCCGTGGCCGCCCAGGATGCAGCCGATGGCCTGCGGGTTGGCGGCCTTGATCGCGGAGATGTCGAGGCCGAGCTGGAAGCCGGGCCGCCGCCACGGCACCCAGACGACCCGGTCGCCGAAGATGCGCGCGGTCAGCTCGGGGCCGTCGGCGGCGGTGGCGATCGCGATGCCGGAGTCGGGGTGGAGGTGGTCGACGTGGGCGGAGTCGACCAGGGCGTGCATGGCGGTGTCGATCGACGGTGCGGCGCCGCCCTTGCCGTGCAGGCAGAAGTCGAAGGCCGCCACCATCTCGTCCTCGCGCTCCTCGCCCGGGTAGACGCCGGTCAGCGCCCTGAACCGGTCCAGGCGCAGGACGGCCAGGCCGCCGGCGGTGAGCGTGCCCAGGTCACCGCCGGAGCCCTTCACCCAGAGCAGCTCCACGTCCTGGCCCGTGACCGGGTCGTTCTCGGTGCCCTTGGCGGAGGCGTTGCCGCCGGCGAAGTTGGTGTTGCGCGGATCGGAGCCGAGCGTGTGCGCTCTTTCGAGCAGTTCGTTCATGGCGTCAGACATCAGGCCCCCCAGCCTGCCTGGTTACCGCCGACACGGTCGGCGGCGATCTTCTCGAAGTATCCGGACTTGGCGTAAGCGGCCATCGGGTCGGGCGCGAGCCCCATCTCCTCCCGCAGCTCACCGAGCAGCGGGCGGACATCGGTGTTGTAGGCGTCCATGAGCACGGCGTTGGCGCCCAGCACGTCACCTTCCCGCTGGGCGGCGGCCAGCGCGTCGCGGTCGACGAGCAGCGCCTTGGCGGTGGCCTCCTGGACGTTCATCACCGAGCGGATCTGGCCGGGGATCTTGGGCTCGATGTTGTGGCACTGGTCGAGCATGAACGCGGTCTCGTTGGTGTACCCACCACCGCCGATGACCTCGAACATGATGCGGAACAGCTGGAACGGGTCCGCCGCGCCGACCATCAGGTCGTCGTCGGCGTAGAAGCGCGAGTTGAAGTCGAAGCCGCCGAGCTTGCCCTCACGCAGCAGGAACGCCACGATGAACTCGATGTTGGTGCCGGGCGCGTGGTGCCCGGTGTCGACCACGACCTGCGCCTTGTCGCCGAGCTTGAGGCAGTGCGCGTAGGCGGTGCCCCAGTCGGGCAGATCGGTCATGTAGAAGGCGGGCTCGAACAGCTTGTACTCCAGCAGGAAGCGCTGCTCCTCGCCGAGCCGCTCGTAGACCGCGGCAAGGGCTTCGGCGAGCCGGTCCTGACGGGCCCTGATGTCGTCCTGGCCCGGGTAGTTGGTGCCGTCGGAGAACCACAGCTTGAGCGTGTCGGACCCGGTGGCGTCCATGATGTCGACGCAGTCGAGCAGGTGCTGGAGCGCCTTGCGCCGTACCGCCGGGTCGGGGTGGGTGACGCTGCCGAGCTTGTAGTCGTCGTCCTGGAAGACGTTGGAATTGATGGCCCCGATGGTCACCCCCTGCTCGGTCGCGTGCCGGGCGAGGTCGGCGTAGTCGTCGACCTTGTCCCACGGGATGTGCAGCGCCACGGTCGGCGCGACGCCGGTGTAGCGGTGCACCTGGGCCGCGTCGGCCAGCTTCTCGTACGGGTCGCGCGGCACACCCTGCTGGGCGAACACCTTGAACCTCGTACCGGAGTTGCCGTACGCCCAGGACGGCGTCTCGATACGCTGCTGCCGCAGCTGATCCTTGATCATTTTTTTCCCCGATTTCAAGCCAGATGGAAAACTTCGGCCAGCGTGAGCAGCCCCTCGTCGGGCCGTCCGGCCTCGAAGAAGGGAGCCATCTCCGCCTGCCAGCGCGCGTTGACACCGGTCTCGGCCATCGCCTGCTGAGCCGCCTTGAAGTCGTCGGTCTCCAGATAGCCCACCAGCAGTCCGTCGTCGCTCAGGAACAACGAGTAGTTACGCCACCCGGCCTTCGTCAGCGCTTCGAGCATCTCCGGCCAGACGGCCTGGTGCCGCTCGGTGTATTCGTCGAGCCGCTCGGGCCGGACTCTCAACACAAAACAAACCCGCTCCATAACCAACCTCCTCTCATATCCACCCCGCACGGACCCTCGCGGCGCCGGGGGGTCCGGCGCCCAGGACGGCGCCGGACCTACTAGGAATCAAAAATCCGTCAGTAGTCGAACTGGTCGATGTTCGCCGCGTCGAACGTGAACGGCGGGCCCAGGATGACCTCGCCCTGCTTGCCGATCGTCCGCTCGCCCAGCTTGCCCGCCTTGAACGTCTCCCCCTCGGCCCCGGTGATCTGCCCCGACACCAGCGCGGCGGCGGCGTAGGAGGCCAGGTAGCCGAGGTCCTTCGGGTTCCACAGCGCGAACTTCTCCACGGTCTTGTCCTTGACGAACTGCCGCATCTGGTTCGGCGTCCCGAGCCCCGTGAGCACGACCTTGCCCTTGTACTTGGAGCCGGAGATGTACCGGGCCGCGGCCGAGATGCCGACCGTGGTCGGGGAGATGATCCCCTTCAGGTTCGGGTACGCCTGCAGCAGGCCCTGCGTCTGGGTGAACGACTTCTGGTCGTCGTCGTCGCCGTAGGCCACCTTGACCAGCTTCATGTCCTTGTACTCGGGCTTGCCGAGCTCGTCCTTCATGAACTTGATCCAGGTGTTCTGGTTCGTGGCGTTCGCGGTGGCCGACAGGATGGCGATGTCGCCCTTGTTGCCGATCATCCCGGCGAGCAGCTTGACCTGGCTGCGGCCGACCTCCTCCGAGCTGGCCTGGTTGATGAACAGGTCACGGCACTCCGGGGCGGCGTCCGAGTCGTACGCGACGATCTTGATGCCCTTGGCGCGGGCCTGCTGGAGCGGCCCGCAGACGGCGTTGGCGTCGTTGGCGGCGATGAGGATCGCGTCATGGCCCTGCTGGGTGAGCGTGTTGATGTAGGAGATCTGTGACGAGGCGGAGGCGTCGGACGGGCCGACCTCCTTGGCCTCGCCCTGATACTCCTTGGCCGCCTCGATGCCGGCGTTGTCGACGATCGTCTCGTAGGGGTTGTTGATCGCCTTGGGCAGGAAGGCGAGCTTCAGTCCCTGCTTGATCGGGGCGTTCGGGTCGGCCTTGGCGGCGGCGGAAGAGGAGGCGGGCGCCGGCGCGGGCGCGGAGGTCACGTTCGACTTGGTCGTACCGCTGCAAGCCGCCACGCCAAGAGCAAGCAGCGCGGTCACAGCGGTCAGGCGCATCGGGGTCATGGGGATCCTTTCAGAGCTGGCCTGACGAGCGAGACGAGACGGGGGGTGAGCACCGAGACGATGAGCAGCAGTC
The DNA here is from genome assembly GCF_040649695.1 of Nonomuraea sp. NPDC048901. Classification (NCBI taxonomy): domain Bacteria; kingdom Bacillati; phylum Actinomycetota; class Actinomycetes; order Streptosporangiales; family Streptosporangiaceae; genus Nonomuraea; species Nonomuraea sp. NPDC048901. The sequence continues at coordinate 208,782 of NZ_JBEZFW010000018.1, forward strand.
CGGTGACGATCGACTGGATCTCGGTCGAGACGTCGCCGAGCATGAGCAGATTGCGCAGCAACCCGATGAGCAGCACACCGGCGATGACGCCGCCGAGCGTGCCCTTGCCGCCGTCGAAGTCGACGCCGCCCAGGAGGACGGCCGCGATGACGGCGAGTTCGATGCCCACGCCGTTGTCGGCGCGGGCGGAGCCGTACCTGAGCGTGAAGACGACGCCGGCGAAGGCGGCGACGGTGCCGGAGATGACGAAGAGCAGCAGTTTGATGCGCTTGACGCGGATCCCGGCGAAGAACGCGGCCTGCTCCTGGGCGCCGATCGCGTACAGCGCCCGGCCGAAGCCGGTGGCGTGCAGGACCACGCCCACGATGGCGGCGAGCAGGACGAACACCGCTATCGGATAGGGAATGGGCGTTCCGGGCACGTCGTCGACGGCGAGCGCGGTGTAGCTCGGCGGGAACTGGGCGACCGCCCGGTCCCCGAGCACGACGTAGGCGAGGCCGCGGTAGAGGGCGAGCGTGCCGATCGTGACGGCCAGCGACGGCAGCCCGAGCCGGGTCACCAGCAGGCCGTTGACCAGCCCGCACACGGCCCCGGTCAGTACGGCGATCGGGATGATCACTTCGATGGCCATGCCGCCGTCCCACAGCGAGCCGACCAGCGCGCTGGAGAGCCCGAGCACCGAGGCGACCGACAGGTCCACCTCGGCGGCCACCACCAGCATGGTCATGGCCAGCGCGATGAGCGCGATCTCGCCCAGGTCCCCGAGCGCGAACGACAGGTTGTCGACGGTCGCGAAGCCGGGCGAGGTGAGCGAACCGGCCGCGAACACGGCGATCAGCAGCGCGCCGACCAGCACGTCCCAGCGCAAGACCTTAGCCATGACGGCTCCTGTTCCTGAGCAGGCGGGCCAGTCTGAGGGCGAGCACCCGGTCGACGCTGATCGCCAGCAGGAGCAGCGCGCCGGTGATGGCCTGCTGCCAGAACGGGTTGACCCGGAGCACGACCAGCGCGCTGCCGATCGTGGTGAGCAGGAGCGCGCCGAGCGCCGCGCCGTACACGCTGCCGACGCCGCCGGTGATCGCGACGCCGCCGACCACGACCGCGCTGACCACGAGCAGTTCCCAGCCGTGCGCGGAGTCGGCGATGACCGTGCCGAACCTGGCCAGCCAGAGCACCCCCGCCAGTCCCGCGAGGCAGCCGCTGACCAGGTAGGCGAGCAGGATCCGCCGCCTGACGGGCACGCCCGCGAGCCGGGCGGCCTCCGGGCTGGAGCCGATCGCGTAGAACTCCCGGCCGCTCGGGTACGACCGCAGGTAGTAACCGATCAACACCATGATCACGAGCGTGATGAGCGGCAGGTACGGCACCCCGAGCACCGAGCCGTTGCCCAGCGACAGCAGCCCCGGCGGCAGGTTGACCGCGTTGATCTGCCGCCCGTGGGCGATGTAGTGGTCGATCCCTTGGATCACGTAGAGGGTGCCGAGCGTCACCACCAGGGCGGGGACCCGGCAGAAACTGACCAGCAGGCCGTTGATCAGCCCGCAGGCCGCACCGATCGCCACCCCGAGCAGGACGGCGGGCAGGATGCCCATGCCGCCGGCCAGCTGGTCGCCGGTCACGAAGGCGACCAGCCCCACCACCGAGCCGACGGACAGGTCGAGGTTGCGGGTGATCACCACCATGGACTGGCCGACGGCCAGCAGCGCGAGGGTGGCGGTGTTGAGCAGGATGTCCTCGATGCCCTGCCCGGACAGGAAGTTGCCGTTGACGCTGGCCGTGACGCCGACCAGCGCGGCCAGCGCGATGACCAGGCTCAGCTCGCGGGCGCGGAACACCAGGTCGACGAGGCCGCGGGCGCTGCGCGCGGGCGTCGTCTGCTCGGGTGGCGCGGTGGCGGTCGTCACGCGGCCCTCCCCATGATGGCCGTCATGCGGCCCTCCCGGTGGCGGCGTTCATCACGCTCTCCTCGGTCGCGTCGGCGCGCGAGAGCTCGGCGGTCAGCCGTCCCTCGTGCATGACCAGCACGCGGTCGGCCATGCCCAGTACCTCCGGCAGGTCGGAGGAGATCATGAGCACCGCGATGCCCTGCCCGGCCAGCTCCGACAGCAGCCGGTGCACCTCCGCCTTGGTGCCGACGTCGATGCCGCGGGTCGGCTCGTCCACGATCAGCACGGACGGCTTCGTGGCCAGCCACTTGGCCAGCACGACCTTCTGCTGGTTGCCCCCGGACAGCACGCCCACCCCGTCGCTCAGCCGGGCGAACTTCAGCCGCAGCCGCACCGCCCAGTCCTTGGCCCGGTCGCGCTCGGCCGTACGGGAGATCGTCAGTCCCCTGCGCAGCGAGCCCAGCCCGGTCAGGCCGATGTTGCGCTCGATCGACAGCTCCATGACCAGCCCCTGCTGGCGGCGGTCCTCCGGCACCAGGGCCAGGCCCGCGCCCATCGCCGCGGTGGGGCTCCCGGTGGGCAACGGCCGGCCGTCCACCGAGACGGAGCCCGCGTCCCAGCGGTCCACCCCGAACACCGCCCTGGCCACCTCGCTGCGCCCGGCGCCCACGAGTCCGGCGAGCGCGACGATCTCGCCCCGCCGTACCTGGAAGGAGACGTCGGTGAAGACGCCTTCGCGGGTCAGCCGGTCCACCTGGAGGGCGACCTCGCCGAGGGCGGCCTCCTCCTTGGGGTAGAGCGTGCCGAGTTCGCGGCCCACCATGCGCCGTACCAGGTCGTCGTGGGTGAGTCCGGCGACCGGCTCGCTGGCGATCCACGCGCCGTCGCGCAGCGTCGTGACCCGCTGGCAGAGCGAGAAGATCTCGTCCAGCCGGTGCGAGATGAACAGGATCGCGCAGCCGTGCTCGCGCAACGCCTCGACCACCGAGAACAGCCGCGCCACCTCATTGCCGGACAGCGCGGCCGTCGGCTCGTCCATCACCAGGACGCGAGCCTCGCGGGACAGGGCCTTGGCGATCTCGACGAGCTGCTGGTCGGCGATGGACAGGCCGCGCGAGGGCTGCTCGGGGTCGAGCGCGACGCCCAGCCGTTCGAACAGCCGCCGTGCCTGGCCGTGCATCTCCTTGCGGTCGATGCGGCCCAGGGTGCGGCGGGGCTGGCGGCCCATGAAGATGTTCTCGGCCACGGACAGGTCGGGGAAGAGCGTGGGCTCCTGGTAGATGACCGCCACGCCGGCCTGCTGGGCGTCGGCCGGTCCGGCGAAGACGACCGGCTCGCCGTTGAGCAGGACCTGGCCGGTGTCGGGCCGGTGGACGCCGGCGAGCGTCTTGACCAGGGTGGACTTGCCCGCGCCGTTCTCGCCCGCGAGCGCGTGCGCTTCGCCGGCGAACAGTTCGAGTGTGACGTCGCGCAGCGCTCTGACGGCTCCGAACGACTTGCTGACGTTCGCGAGCGCGAGGGTGGGGGCACCACTCATGCATCCTCCGGACAACAAACGTTTTAATCGCGACGAACCCGGAATCTAAGCGCTGGACCAGCAGGCGTCAATGCCTTCACTCGTCTTCTGGCGTCTTTGTGATTGTTACGTTTTAATCGGGGGGTGCGATTCACTGCAGTGGACCTTGGCGCCTCCAGCGGGCGGGTCATGAGTGCCGACGTCTCGGCCGACAGCGTGCGGCTCGTAGAGGAACACCGTTTCGTCAACCGGCCCGTACGCGTGGCCGGGACGCTGCACTGGGACATCCTCTCCCTCTACCAGGGGGTGCTCGACGGGCTGCGCAGGGCCGGCCCCGCCGAGTCGGTCGGCATCGACGCGTGGGCCATCGACTACGGCCTGCTCGACCGTGACGGAGCGCTGATCGGCAACCCGGTGCACTACCGCGACGGGCGCACCGAGAAGGTGACCGAGCGGGTCGACCCGTACGAGGTGACCGGGCTGCAGTTCCTCCGGTTCAACACGATCAACCAGCTCGCCTGCGACCGGCTGGACCGGGCCGAGACGATGCTGCTGATCCCCGACCTCCTGGGCTACTGGCTGACCGGCGAACGCGGCGCCGAGCGCACCAACGCCTCGACGACCGGCCTGTACGACGTCACCAAGCGGGACTGGGCCTGGGACCTGATCGACCGCCTCGGCCTCCCCAGCCGGATATTTCCCGAAATTTCGGATGGCGGTGTCGCGGAGCTGCGGCCCGACGTGGCCGCCGAGATCGGCTACACCACCTCCCTGGCCCGGGTGGGCTCGCACGACACCGCCTCGGCCGTGGTCGGCGTGCCCGCCACCGGTGACCGCTTCGCCTACATCTCCTGCGGCACCTGGTCCCTGGTCGGCGTGGAGCTGCCCGGCCCGGTGCTCACGGAGGAGAGCCGCCTGGCCAACTTCACCAACGAGGCCGGCATCGACGGCACCACCCGCTACCTGCGCAACGTCATGGGCCTGTGGATCCTGCAGGAGTGCCTGCGCGTGTGGGGCGACCCCGCGCTGGAGCCGTTGCTCGCCGCCGCCGCCGAGGCCAGGACCAAGGCGGTCATCGATCCGGACGATCCGTCGTTCCTGCCACCGGGCGACATGCCCGCCCGGATCGCGGACTACTGCGCGCGTACCGGGCAGGCGGCGCCGGAGGATCGGGCGCAGGCCGTACGATGCATCCTGCAGAGCCTCGCCCTCGCCTACCAGCGGGCCGTCGCCGACGCCGTCCGGTTGAGCGGGCGGCCGGTCGAGGTCGTCCACCTGGTGGGCGGCGGATCGCGCAACGCGTTGCTGTGCCAGCTCACCGCCGACGCCACCGGCCTGCCGGTCGTCGCGGGGCCCGTCGAGGCGGCCGCCCTGGGGAACGCGCTGGTCCAGGCGCGGGCGCGCGACCTGGTCGGCGACTTGGCCGACATGCGGGCTCTGGTACGACGAAGTGAGAGCCTGCGCACCTACGAGCCACGGGGGCACCCATGACCGAGCCTGCCGAGGTCATCTCATGAGACGGATGGAGGAGGGGTCGTGACCACGGTGAGCATCAAGGACGTCGCGGCCCGGGCGGGCGTGTCGCCCGGCACGGTGTCCAACGTGCTCAACCGCCCGGAGAAGGTGGCCGACTCCACCCGGATCCGGGTCGAGTCGACCATCAGGGAGCTCGGCTTCGTCAGGCACGGCTCCGCCTCGACACTGCGGGCCGGCCACAGCCGCACGGTCGGCCTGTCCGTGATCGACATCGGCAACCCGTTCTTCACCGACGTGGCCGCCGGGGTGGAGGACGTGGCGAGCGAGCGCGGCTACGCCGTCATCCTCGGCAACTCCTCGGGCAGCCGGATGAAGGAGGAGCGCAACCTGCTGGTGTTCGCCGAGCAGCGGGTGCGCGGGGTGCTCATCACGCCGTCCGACGAGGACCCCGGCCGGCTCGACCAGCTGCGGGGACGCGGCATCTGCGTGGTGCTCGTCGACCATCCGGCCGAGCGCTCCGACCAGTGCGCGGTCGCCGTGAACGACGTGACCGGCGGCTCGATGGCCGTCGCCCACCTGCTGGAGGGCGGCGCGGGCAGCCTCGGCTACGTCACCGGGCCCCCCGTGATCCGCCAGTGCCAGGACCGCAAGCGCGGCGCCGAGCAGGCGATGGCGGCGGCCGGCCGCGAGCCGCGCGAGCTGCTGGAGGTCTCGATGCCCGCGATGACGGCGAAGGCGGGCCAGCAGGCGGCCGAGACCCTGCTCGCCGAGGGGACGCTTCCGGACGCGCTGTTCTGCGCCAACGACCTGCTCGCGCTCGGCATGCTGCGCGGCCTGCTCCAGGCGGGCGTACGGGTGCCTCAGGACGTGTCGCTGATCGGCTACGACGACATCGACTTCGCCTCGGCCTCCACGGTGTCGCTGACCTCGGTCCGGCAGCCCACGTACCAGCTCGGCCGGGTGGCCACCGAACTGCTGCTCGACGAGTGCGACAACCCGGGGACGCACGCGCACCAGCAGATCATGTTCCAACCGGATCTCGTCGTCAGGGAGTCCACGCGGTAGGTTGTGGCGCAAACCGACAAACGGGGTTGATCATGTCAAATGGTGCCCGTCATGCGCTCGGGCTGGTCGCGGGACTGCTCCTCCCTCCGCTGATCGCCGTCGGACTCTTCTACGGCGTCGGTGAGTTCAGCCGCAGCTTCCAGCAGTTCGTCATCTCCTGGGCCGGGATCGGCGCGGTCGTCGTCTCGGGAATCCTGCTCGCGCCGCTGCTCGCCTCGCGGCTGTCGCCCGTCGCCTCGCTGGTGGGCGGGCTGGAGTTCACCGCGTTCGGGCTCCTGCCGATTCTGGACGTCAGCGGCCTCCATCTGATGCCCGAGCGGATCTTCCCCGAGGCCATCTGGAGCGGGTTCCTGACCCTGGCCTACTCCGGGATGCTGCTGATGATCGGCGTACTGCTGCTGGTGGGCTCGGCCTTCCCGTCGCGCTGGCGGTCGACGCCGCAGCCCCTTCCGGCCGGGCCCACCTACGGCGTGATCCCGCCGTACCGGGGACCGGAGGACGCGACGCGGCCGATCCACCGCGAGTGAGCAGTACGGGGTCGTGGCCTGGCAGAATGCCGCCATGCGCGACTCCAGGATCATCGACTTCCTCGCCCAGCTCGCCGCACACGTGCCCGCGCCGGGAGGGGGCGCCACGGCGGCCCTGCACGCGGCACAGGCCGCCGCGCTGCTCGGCATGGTCGCCCGCTACACCACCGGGGAGAAGTACACCGACCACGCCGAGACCATCGTCGCGCTGATCGCCGAGACCGACACGATGCGCGCGCGGGCGCTGCGCCTGCTGGAGGAGGACGCGGCGGCCTTCACCGCAGTGACGGACGCCTACCGGCTGCCGAAGGGCCCCGAGCGCAGCGCGGCCATCGCCGCGGCCCTCGTCGGCGCGGCCGAGCCGCCCGCCCGGGTCGTCGAGACGGCCACGCGACTGGTCGACCTCTGCGAACAGCTGCTGCCGATCGGCAACCCCAACGTGGTCACGGACGTGGCCGCGGCGGCCGAGGCGGCACGCGCCGCGCTCACGACCGCGCGGGTGAACGTCGAGGTCAACCTGGGCGGCATCAAGGACGAGAAGGCCCTCCATAGGCTCCGGGCCCGGCTGGCCGACGTGGACGCGACGGTCGCCAGAGCGGAGTGGGTGACGGCCAGGGTCCGCGAGGGCCTCACCGCCACGTGACGCTACCCGGCTCCCTGCCGCACATCGCATCCCCTTGGGGGGGCGCACCCCGTCCGGCCCAGGCCGTTCTGGCGCGCTGTGGCGGGGGGATGGTCATGTGGTCGGCGGGCCGTGCGAGAGGATCTATGGGTGAAGACGCTCACGGGTAAGGAACTGGCCGCCGCCATCAGGGCGGAGACGGCGGCCCGGGTGGCCGCCGGGCCGCAGCCGAAGCTGGCCGTCGTCGTCGCGACCGCCGACGAGGCGAGCCTCTGGTACGTACGCTCGATCGCCAAGGCCGCCGCAGGCGTGGGCATCGCCTTCGACCTCGCCGACCTCGGCCCCGAAGCCACGGCCACCGGCATCCGCGAGACGCTCGAACGGCTCAGCGCCGACCCCGATGTGCACGGCGTCATACTGCAGACCCCGCTCCCCCAGGGCGCGTCGGCGCAGGAACTGGCCGCCGCCATCGACCCGGCCAAGGACGTGGACGGCGCCAACCCGCTGTCCCTGGGCCGGCTGGCCGCCGGGCTGCCCGCGTTCGCCCCGGCCACGGCGGCCGCCGTGCTGGCCCTCCTCGACCACTACGGAGTCGAGCTGGCGGGTCGCCGGGCCGTGGTCGTCGGCCGTTCGACCGTGGTCGGCAAGCCCCTGGCACACCTGCTGCTCGACCGGAACGCGACGGTGACCGTCTGCCACTCGCGCACCCGCGACCTGCCGGCCGTCACGTCCACGGCCGAGGTGCTGGTCGCGGCCGTGGGCCGGGCCGGGCTGATCGGGGCGGAGCACGTGGCGCCCGGCGCGGTCGTCATCGACGTCGGCACCAACCCGACCGAGGACGGCGGCCTGGCCGGCGACGTGGACTCCGCCGCGGTCGCGGACCGGGCCGGGGCGCTGACTCCGGTCCCGGGCGGCGTGGGCCCGGTGACGACCGCACTCCTGCTGCGGCACACCGCGCAGTCGGCGGGCCTGATGTGAGCACGTGGACGAGCGAAATCGACGCGTGACGTGCAGGAAGGCGTCGGCGCAGGGCGAGCCGGACTGGCCGCCCGGTAAATGCTGAATGACCGAGATGGCAGTGCCGGTGGGCGTCGACGCATGACGTACCGGACGACCGGCCGGGGGGCGTCGACACGTGACGTACCGGACGACCGAGATGGCGACGCTGGAGGGTGTCGATGCGTGACGTGCTGATCGTGCAGAACAGCAGGAGCGGCGGCCCCGGCCGCCTCGGCGGCTGGCTGGAGGAGGCCGGGCTGCGGCTGGACGTCGTACCCGCCTACGACGGCGCCCCACTCCCTGCCAGGCTGTCGCACGACGCCATGATCATGCTGGGCGGCGGCTTCCTGCCGAGCGACGACGACCGTGCGCCGTGGCTGGCCACGGCCAGGAGCCTGATGGCGCAGACGCTGCAGGAGGGCGTGCCGATGTTCGGCATCTGCCTGGGCGGTCAGATGCTGGCCGAGGTCGCGGGCGGCGAGGTGACCCCCGACGCGGGCGCTCCGGAGAACGGCAGCCTCCCCGTGACGCTGCGGCCCGAAGCCGCCGACGACGCGCTCTTCCACAGCTTGCCCGAGGTGGTGCCCGCCATCGAGCACCACGTCGACGCGATCACCACCCTGCCGCCGGGCGCGGTCTGGCTGGCGCAGACCACGGCCTGCCCGTACCAGGCGTTCCGGGTCGGGGAGCGGGCATGGGGGGTGCAGTTCCATCCCGAGGTGCTGCCGGCGCGTATCCGCGAGTGGCGGGTCGACGGCTTCGACCCGGACGAGGTCTATGCGCGGGCGGTGGCCGACGAGCCGGTGTCGACGCCGATCTGGCGCGAGGTGGCCACCCGCTTCGCCAAGCTCGTATGACCGGCCGCTACCCGGCCGGACTCACGGCGCTGGTGGTGCCGGTGCCGGAGGCCGAGCCGGTCGTGGGCCGCTGGCGGACCGCGCTCGACCCGTCGGCGGCGTACGGGGTACCGGCGCACGTGACGGTGATGTATCCATTCCTGCCGCTCGACGCCGTCGACCGGGCGGCGCTGGCTGAGCTCTTCGCCGGGTACGCGGCCTTCGACGTGGTGTTCGCGAGCTGTGCGCGGCTACCCGGGTTGCTGTATCTGGAGCCGGTGCCCGGTGAGCCGTTCGTCCGGCTCACACACGCGGTGACCGGGCGCTGGCCTGAGGCCCGGCCCTACGGAGGCAAGTACGAAACGGTAATGCCACACCTTTCGATCGGGTACGAGAGCGACGGCACCGCCCTCGATGAGGCGGGGACGGCGATCGAGCGAGGGCTGCCGGTCACAGCGCGGGTGGGGGCGGTCCAACTGGTGGCGTACGACGGCACGGTCTGGCAGGTGGTCGAGGATTTCCCGTTGACGGCGGCGGGCTCGCCTCGCTAGGCACACATCAGGCCACCGACACCGCATGACGAGGGCTCCCCTCACCAACCGGTAAGCCAGCGACAACACCCCAAGATGGTCGCAGCAATCGCCCCTATCCCGCAGCAAAACACCAGCTCACAGCACGAAACCGGGTTATCGAGCGGGACAGCCGCCGATAAACCCTCAGCTCACACCCCAGGCTCGACTTTTCGAGCGGCACAGGCCGCGTTCAGCAAGATCCGCCTCCTCGACAATTGCGATTGTCGATGTTCGTTCGGGCCGACCACGTGAAGAGGTCGACAACTTAGATTGTCGAGGACGACGTGGCCCAGCGTTGGCGTGCGGCCTGGCGGCTGATGCCGAGCATGCGTCCGACCTCGCCGTATGAGGCGCCGGCCGCCAGAGCGTCGCGAGCGCACCGGTCGACCTCCTCGACTGCTGCGACGCGGGCGTGCTCGGCCTCGGCCAGCCTGGCCAGGTGGTCGGCGGACCGCTCCGGTCCCGCCGTACGCTCTCGCTCCGGTCGGCCGTTCGCGGCGGATCTCGTCGCGGCGTGGGAGGCCGCGATCGGGAGAACACCGAGGGGGGCGTCGGTCAGGAGTGGCTGCAGGCAGGGGCCGAGAAGCCGTACCAGGTGAGTGACCGGGGCACGGTTGATCTCAGGAATTCTCAGCAGATATCGACCGACGAGCAGCCCCAGCACGAGCGTGCCCGCCAGAGCCGCGCGCAGCCGGGCGTCCTGCCCTGTCAGCACGTCGGCGAGCGGGTTCTCGTCGGGATCGGCGACCGCGCAGCGCACGGTCTCGGCGGCCTGCGGGTGGGTGAGCATCGAGCGCAGCACGGGCAGGCTGGTGTCCGGCCTGTGCTCGATGTCGTCGAGCACGTGCCGCAGCACGCGTTCGCCGAGCCGCTCCGGCGGCCCCGGCAGGGCGGCGGCGATCCCGATGCGCAGGTGCGCGACCTCGTCGAAGAGCGCCTCCTTGGTGCCGAAGTGCTGCATGACCAGGCCCGGGTCGATGCCTGCCTGCGCAGCGACGGCGCGGATCGTGGTCTGCTCGTAGCCGTGCTCGGCGAACAGTTCCCTCGCGGCGTCCAGGATGGCCTGCCGCGAACGGACTCGGCGTTCATCCCTGGTGAGTTCGTGGCGTTGGGTCGACGTCATGACACCTCACTCTATGAGTGTTGACCCAAACGAGGGCCGATCCCTACACTGAGCGAGTCTACAGGCGTGGAGTCGTCCGATCCGAAGGAACCTCATGACCAGCCACGACCAGGCGATCGCCGACCCGGTAGCGCGGCGCGCCGCCCGCCGGGCGTCCATCGCCCTCGGTGTCATTGTGACCTGTCAGCTCATGGTGGCGCTCGACGGCAACATCGTGAACATCGCCCTGCCCCGGATCCAGAAGGACCTGGGCTTCTCTCCCTCCGGGCTGGCCTGGGTGTTCAGCGCCTACTCGCTGGCCTTCGGCGGTCTGCTGCTGCTGGGCGGCAAGCTGAGCGACATCCTCGGCCGCCGGCGGATGTTCGTCGCCGGCCTGACCGTGGTCGTGCTGGCTTCCCTGCTCGGCGGGATCGCCTTCCATCCCGGCCTGCTCATCGCCGCCCGCGCGGCCCAGGGGGTCGGCTTCGCGCTCGCCGCGCCCGCCGCGCTGTCCCTGCTGGTGGTCACATTCGCCGAGGGGCCGGAACGCAACCGGGCGCTGGCCGTCTTCTCCACCGTCGCGGGGTTGGGCATCACGCTCGGGCTCATTCTCGGCGGGCTGCTCACCACCGTGTCCTGGCGGCTGGTCTTCTTCGTCAACATCCCGATCGGGATCGGCGCCGTCCTGCTGGCCCGGCCGTACCTGAGCGAGACTCCGCGGCATCCGGCCAGGCTGGACGTGTTCGGCGCGCTCGCCTCCACGCTCGGGATGACCGCCCTGGTGTACGGGTTCATCCACGCGTCACCCGCTGGCTGGGGCGACCCGGTCACGCTGTCTTCCCTGGTGGCCGGGGTGGTGCTGCTCGGCGGGTTCGTCGCGATCGAGGCCCGGGTCAAGCAACCGATCTTGCCGCTGCGACTGCTCGCGGTGCGCCCGCGAGCGGGCGCGTACGGCGCGTTCCTGCTGCTGCTCGCCTCGATGGGCGGTTCGTATTTCCTGCTGTCGCTCTTTGTGCAGGACGCACTCGGCTTCGGGCCCCTCGTAGCCGGGCTGGCGTTCCTGCCGATGGCGGTCGCGCAGTTCCTGACCGCGCGCAACGCGCCCAAACTGATCATGCGCTACGGTCCCCGGCCCGTCCTGCTGACCGGAGCCGCGCTGATGGTGATCGACAGCGCCTGGCTGACCCAGGTGAGCGGGGAGACCGGCTATTTCGCCGGGCTGTTCGGGCCGATCCTGCTGCTGGGCGCGGGACTCGGGCTCGCCTTCGTACCACTCAACGTGACGGTCATGGCGGGACTGGAGCCGCGCGACACGGGGTCCGCGTCCGGCCTGCTGCAGTCGTTGCAGCAGATGGGCCTGTCGGTCGGCGTGGCCGTCCTCGCGACGATCTACAGCAGCGTGCTCCGCGACCACCCCGCGGGACCGGTCACCAGTGCGCAGGCCGATGGCCTCAGTACGGCGGTTGTGGCGGCAGTCGTCTGTGCCGCGGCCGCCCTGCTCATCGCCCTGGTCACCATCCGGCAGCCACCGGCCCCCAAGCCTCCGGAGTCCTGAAACGATGATCGACAGGCCGCAGCTTCATCTCGCGCTCGCCCTGGAGGCCGGGGGATGGCACCCGGCAGCCATGCACGGGGACGGGCCGCCCAGCGCGGACTACTGGACCAACCTGGCGCTGGAGGCCGAGCGCGGGCTGCTCGACTTCCTCACCTTCGAGGACGTGCTGGCGCCCCATCCCTCCGGCTCGTCGCCCGCTCCTGGCCGGCTGGACGCGCCGCTTCTCGCCACTTGGGCGGCGGCCCGCACGGCGATGATCGGCGTGGTCCCCACGTTGACCGTCACGCATGCCGAGCCGTTCCACACCGCGACGGCCATCGCCACACTCGACCAGATGAGCGACGGCCGCGCGGGGTATCGCGTCCGGGTGTCCGGACGCCGTCAGGATTCCGCGCGCGTGGGCAGGCAGCGCCCGGACGACTACGACATCCCCGATCTGGCCGATCCCGGCTTCCTGTCGTCCATGGCCGACCGGTTCGACCAGGCCGCCGAACATGTCGAGGTCGCCAATCTGTTCTGGGACGGCCGGGTCGACTTCACCGGCCGCTGGTATCGGGCCGAGGGCCGGCCAGTCACGGTGCGGTCGCCGCAGATCGCCCCGCCGGTGACCGTGCTCGCTCACATGACCACCGCGTACCGGCTGGCGGCGCGCGTGGCCGATCTCGTCTACGTGACGCCCAGAGACGGCGCCGACGCACGTGCGATCGTGGCGGAGATCAGGACCCTGCGCGCCGAGGCCGGCAGGAAGCACGACCCGCTGCCGATCCTCGGCGAGCTGGTGGTCTTCCTCGACGCCACCCCGGACGCGGCGGCCGCGCGCAAGGCCCGGCTGGACGCCGAGGCCGGAGCCGAGTTCGTCTCCGACGCCTCGATCTTCACCGGGACGCCTGCCGAGCTGGCCGACCTGATGGAGGAATGGTGCCAGGCCGGGCTCGCCGGATTCCGGCTGCGCCCCGGTGCGGTGCCCGCCGACGTGCCCGCCATCACCCGGGAACTGGTGCCGCAGCTGCGGGCCCGGGGGCTCTTCCGAAAGAAGTACGAAACGGGGACCCTGCGTGAGCGCCTGGGCCTTGCGTTGGTGGAAGGACCCTCCGCGTGAATGTCGTGATCCCGCCGCTGAACGCGGTATGGGAGGCGCTGACCGGGCCGCATGCCCACCTCGCCGAGCGGAACGGGAACGCCGCCCGGTATCAGAGCGACGTGGCGCCTTTCGCCTCGCTCTCGCCCACCACCGATGGGAGAGCCTGGGCCGACCTCGCCAAGCTGGTCGGTCCCGGCGCCACCGTACCGCTGGCCGGGGTGCCGCAACCGCCGCCGGGCGGCTGGGGCATTTCCAGCACCGCTGTCGGCGTCCAGCTGGTCGGGGCCGCCGTAGCGGGCCGGCCCGATCCTGAAGCCGGGCCGCTTGGCCCCGACGACGTGCCCGCCATGCTCGACCTGGTGGCGCGCACGCGACCCGGACCGTTCCGTGAGCGCACCATCGCTATGGGGCTCTATCTGGGCATCCGGCACGAGGGCCGGTTGATCGCGATGGCCGGACAGCGGGTGCGCGTCCCCGGCTGGACCGAGATCAGCGCGATCTGCACCGACGTGTCCCACCGTGGCCGCGGGCTGGCGACCCGCCTGGTCCTGGCGATGGTGGACGACATCCACCGCCGCAATGAGCTCCCGTTCCTGAACGTGGTCACCACCAACACCGGGGCCCTGCGGCTCTATGAGTCGCTCGGCTTCACCCAGGCCCGCCGGCTCGACCTCATGGTGGTGACGCCACCCGTCAGCCGGAGCGCCGCACCTCCGCCGAGAAGGCCAGCAGGTCCGCCCGGCCACTGACGCAGAGCTTGCGATACACCCGAGTCAGATGCTGCTCCACAGTGCTGACCGTGACGAACAGCACAGCGGAGATCTCCCGGTTCGTACGCCCGGCGGCGGCCAGTTCCGCGACCCGGCATTCCGCGGTGCTCAGCCCCCTCTTGTTGAACACGGAGTACCTCGGCTGGGCGGGGTCCGCCGGGATCGGGCGTCCTCCGCCGGCCAGGCTCCGCGTCAGCGGTGCCAGCGAGCACTCCGCCGCGAGGTGTTCGGCGCGCCGGGCCGCCATCCGCGCCTTGCCCGACTGCCCGAGGCGGTGCCGGGCCTCGCTCAGTTCCGCGAGCGCGTAGCCGAGCTGGGCCCGGTCGCCGGCGGTCTCCAGCAGGTCGATCGCCTCCTCCAGCAGCTCGGGGCGCTCGGGTGGTTCGGCGGTGGCGGCCAGCGCCCTCAGCGAGATCCCTCGGGTGCGCGGACGGTCGGCCCCGGGCCGGGTGAACTGCTCAGCTGCCAGGTCCCTGGCCTGCTTCTGCTGGCCCAGCCGCAGCAGCGCCCGCACCGCGTCCGATCGCCACGGAAGGAACGCGGGCAGGTCGATACCCCGCTCCTGCAGCAGGTTCCCGCACACGGTGAGCTCGTCGTAGGCCGCGTGCAGGTGGTCCAGCGCCAGGTGTCGCTGGCCCCGGGCGTACAGGTACTGTGCGCCGAAACGGCTTCGGTACATCGCGTCGGGCAGAGTGACCGGCTCGGCCTCGGGGTCGTCGCCGCTCATCGCGGTCGTTGCGATCACCCGGCTGGACCAGGGCAGCCCGATCGTCTCCCCCCATCTCCGTTCCGGGACGAGCGCGAGCGCCGCACGGGCGTGGCGCTGCGCGGCCCGCATGTCGCCGAACCGGATGGAGATCTCCGCCTGGGTCGCGGTCAGCAGTGCCTGCCAGCTTGCGGCCCGGCGGGCTGACGCCTCGGACAGTAGTTCGTCGCACCGCTGGGCTGCCAGGTCGGCGTGTTCGGAGTAGAGCAGCGCGAGCAGCGCGGACTGGATCGAGCAGAACGTCGCATCGTCCAGGGACAACGATTCCAGTACGCGTTCCGCCGACCGGGTAGCTTCCTCGCTAGGGCCCTCATGCAACACCGTCTCCAGGGTGGTCGTGCCCTCCAGGGTCGTGCAGCCGGGCAAGGTGAGTAAGGGCGCGAAGGGCCTGTGCCGCGCCTTCAGGGCTGTCCGCGCCGGGGCGACCGCTTCGGCGGCCTCCGGCTGCCAGAACGCCGACACGATCGCGTCCTGGTGGCCCTGCCAGAGCAGCGCCGGGACGATCGCCGCGGCGAGCTCGTTCCGGAGCCTGCCCTCTTTCAGCGCCCAGGTGAGCGGTTCCAGCCGGTGGATGGCGGCGGGGTTGTCGCGGAACTCCACGCACACGCGCAGAGCCAGCAGCGTGAGCCGCCGTTCCTTCTCCTCTTCGATCTCCGCTTCGGCGCAGGCGAGTTCGGCCAGGTCGAGGCAGTTGGTCGCGAACTCCAGCTCGTCCCGGCGGAGCGCCTCTCGCGCGGCGGCGGCGAGAACGTCGAAGGCCCAGTCCTCGCCGGCGTACCAGGTCTCCACCAGATGGCGGGCGACCTGCTCGGGTGGAGCGCCGACGTGGTGCAGCAACGACGCGGCCGCGCGATGCAGCTCCTCCCGTTCGGCGATCGGAAAGTCGGCGAGTAACGCCTGCGCGGCGGCCGGATGCGGGAAGCGCCCGTCGGTCACCAGGCCGGCGGCCTCCAGCGTTTCCAGCAGCTGGAGGATCGCGCTCTCCGGCACGCCCAGCAGCCGGCTCAGCCTGGCGGGCGAGGCGTGATCGCCCAGCGCCGCGAGCCCGCGGGCGACATCGAGCACGTGGCGTCCGCCTCGGCGCAGGCAGGCGACCACCGCTTTGCCGTACTCGGGTCCGACGGCGTCGGAGGTGGTCTGCTCGTCTTCGAGCATGGCCATCAGGAGCAACGGATTGCCGCCGCTGAGGCGGTGCCAGTGGTGCGCGAGGCGTTCGGCAGCGCCGGGCGTCTTCCTGTCGGCGATCACCTCGGCGACGCCGCCGCCGGAGAGCTTGGCGACCCGGATCGAATGGAACTCGGGCTGGCGGAGCAGGTCGGTGTGCCACAGGCCCTGGAGCCGGTCGATGGCGGCCGGCGTCTCCGCACCCGTGGCGACGATCAGCACGCGGGCGCCGCGCACCCGGCTGCTGAAGTAGCCGAGGGTGTGCAGGGAAGCCTTGTCCGCGTAGTGCAGATCGTCGATCGCCAGCACGACCGGAACCTGCTCCGACCTGGCCCGCACCGCCGTCCAGAGCTGCCGGTTGGCCAGGGACGACAGCCGCCCCCGGGGGCTGAGCGTCGGATCGCACGCGTCGTTCAGGTCGGGTTCCGACAGCAGGTGTTCCGCCCCGTCCAGGCCGTGGAAGAGCTGGCGCAGCACGCCGAGCGAAAGGTCACGCTCGGCGCAGCTTCCGACCGCGTCCAGCACGAGCGCGCCTGCTGCCGCGGCGCGCTCGGTGACCAGCCGTAGCAGAGTGGTCTTGCCGACGGCGAGCGGGCCTCTGATGACCGCGGTGGCGCCCTGAGATTCGCGACATTCGCCCAGCAATCGAGTGAGTCTGGCCAGCTGGACGTCACGCTCCGCGATCATCAGGAACCCCCCGAGGCTCTTTGACGAATACGTCAAACCCGAGATCGACCCTAGGCAGATCCACATCATTCAGTCAAGAAGATTTCGATTCCCTTCATACTTCTCATAACCATTCGTAGCCCCACGACTACGTTAAATGGATGTAAAATTGAATTATGTTTGACACTTTCCAGATTTGTTTGATAGGGATTGGTTTTCGACAGGTATGAATTTTCCGGCCACGTAGTGTTTCCGGCAAGCGCTGCGCTGGATCTTCCCACTGGAGGTCTTGGGCAGAGCGCCGCGGCGTACCACGAGTACGTCGTCGGGAGTCAACCGGTGGTCCTCGCGCACCACATCATGGACGCGCTCGCGCAAGGCCTGCGCACCGTGCGTGTTCAGCACTCGCCCGTCCGCTTCAACGACGATCACCAGAAGTTCTCGCGTGCCGTCGTCGACGGAGAAGGCGGCGGCGCAGTTGGGGCGCAGGCCGGGCAGCACCGACTCGACGGACAGTTCGAGGTCCTGCGGATAGTGGTTACGGCCTTTTCTGATGATGACGTCCTTCAGGCGGCCGGTGACGTACAACTCACCCTCGTGGAGGAAGCCGAGATCCCCAGTACGTAAGTGCGGCTCACCCCGTACGCGGGCGCGGAAGGTCTCCTCGCTCAGACCGGGGCGGCCTAGATAGCCCGCGGCCACACAGGGACCGCTGACCCAGATCTCCCCTACGTGGCCCGGCGGGAGCTCTGCCAGGGTGTCAGGACCGACGATACGGACCTTGGTGGACAGGACAGGGACACCGCTGCTCACGATGGGTGTCGCACCCGGTGCCGCCGGGTCGGCGATCTCGGCCAGACCGGCGCCGAGTGCCTTCGCGGACAGCCACAGCACTGTCGGCGCCCGGTCCGGCGAGCCGCCGGTCGCCTTCAGAGTGTTCTCCGCGAGGCCGTAGCCCGGGGTCATGGCCTCGGGTCGGAAGCCGTACGCCGCGAACGTCTCGGTGAACGCCTGGATGGTCCGCCAGCGGACCGGCTCGGCGCCATTGGCCGCGATCCGCCAGCTGGAAAGGTCGCCCACCCCGCTGGTGCGTCCCTCGGCGGCGGCCCGCACGCACAGGTCGTAGGCGAAGCTGGGAGCGGCGGCGTGGGTGCCCCCGAACCGCGAGATCGCCTCCAGCCAGCGCGCGGGCCGGCGGATGAAGGCCTCCGGCGGCATGAGGTAGCACGGCGCACCCGCCCACAAGGGGAGCAGCACGCCGAACAGCAGTCCCATGTCGTGGAAGAGAGGCAACCAGGACACCACCGTCGCGTCCAGGCCGCAGGGCCACAACTCCTCGGTCTCGGCCAGGTTGCTCAGGAAGTTGGCATGGGTGACCATCACCCCCTTGGGGTCTCCGGTGGAACCCGAGGTGTACTGCAGCAGAGCGGTGTCCCCGGGGTCCGGGCAGCGGGCGACCGCCCCGCCCGCAAGCGTGTCGGTGGCGACGAAGACCAGCTCGGTGGGGCCGAAGCGATCCTGAAGGTCGTCGCGCACGGCCGCGGTCGTCAGCACCGTCGTGGTGGCGGCGTCGCGGGCGATGCGCCGGAGCCGCTCGAACCCTTGGCGGTTGCGCGGCACCTGGACGGGGGCCGGAGCCACCCCCGCGTACATGCAGCCGAACAGAGCCCGGATGAAATCGAGCCCCGAATGATAAAGCAGGATGACGTCCTCCGGTGCCGGAACCGAAGCGGCAATCGTCTGCGCCGCCTCGTCTAGCTGCACATACGTCATTGTCTCCGCGATGTGCTCACCGTCCGGCAGAAAAGCATAACCGAGGTCGTCGGGCTGCTTGGCGACGCGCATCTGTAGAGCGTCTGTCAAGGTGCGAATTTCACCGTCGCTGATGAAACTTCCCATCAAATCACTTTCCCGCGAGGGCCTGCACGACCGGGGCGAACGCCTCCTGGTGGGCGTCCATCACTGTGAGGTAGGAGATGCCGTACCGCTCCCTGATCTCGTGGACCTGAGCGATGATCTGCTCGACGCTGCCGATGAGGAGCAGCGGCGAACGCTCCAGCTCCTCCAGGGGGATCGGCAACTGGGTCTGCTGGATGTACCGGATGGCCGCGTCCCGGTCGTCGGTGACCACGACCGCCTGGATCAGCAGGTTGCGCTCCAGCTCGGCCGAGCTCGCCGCGGCCACCTGCTCGAAGTAGGCCACGCGGTCGGTGAACTCCTCGGTGGAGATGAGGCGCAGCCCGCCCGGCGAGGTCGGGTCATAGCGCATGCCGATGAAGCCGACGATGTCCGCGTGCTCGGCCGCCAGGCGCAGCACCCGGTTCCCGTTGCCGGCGATCAGCAGCGGCATCGGTCGCTGCACGGGCACCGGCTCGGCCGCCGGGTCGGCGAAGATCGCGGTGAGCTGGTTGACGGTGTGTTCGAGCTGGTCGACGCGATCCTTGGGTGTGCCGGGGTCGAGGCCGAGCGCCTGGAACTCCTCATGCACGTAGCCGGTCCCGAGCCCAAGTTCCAGCCGTCCCCCGGTCAGCCGGTCGGTGGTGGCGGCGTCCCGGGCGAGCAGCGGCGGATGGTAGAAGCCGGTGTTGAGCACCAGGGTGCCGACGCGCAGCCCGGTCACCGCCGCCGTGGCGACAAGCGGCGGGAACGGTGCGGTCTTGCCGAGGTGGTCGGGCACCAGCAGGATGTCGTAGCCCTGCTCCTCGACCTGCCGGGAGCTCTTCAACCAGGCGTCGGCGTCGGGGATCTCCAGCTTGCCGAGCCCGAACCTGAACGGGCGGGTCATGGTTGCCTCCTGGTGAGTGTGCCGATCCATTGCTGCACCGCGTGTGCGGTGGTGTCGGAGTGCTCTTCGAGCACCGAGAAGTGATCGCCAGGAACGTCGACCGTCTCGTGCGGCAGGCGCCAGAACGCGCGCCAGCCCACGCCGGTGGTGTCCCTGCCGGTAATGTCCATGCCGGGCAGCGGGTCGCTGGCCCGGATCAGGAGCGTCGGGGTATCCAGCGGCCGTGGCTGCCAGTCGCCGAACGTCCTCAGGTAGCCGCCCATGGTGGTGAGGCCGGTCTCCGTCAGCGAGAGCGCCAGCCGGTCCACCCGGGCGAGCATCCCGTTGATCATGGAGGGCATCCACCACTCCATGCCCGCGAGCCGCGCGGTGTCCATCGGATAGGTGTCGATCATCGCGAGGCCGTCGGCGGGCCGGCCCCGTTCCGCCAGGCCGGTGGCGACCGCGTGGGCGACGCATCCGCCCAGGGATCGGCCGACGATCACGTACGGCCGGTCGCCTACGAGTTGTTCGACCGCGGTCACCTGGGTCCGGACGAACGTCTCCGCTGAGTCCGGCAGTGCGGAACCCTCTCCGTAGCCGGGGGCGGGCATGGCGAACACAGTCCGCTCGCCCTGGAGTGCCCGCCCGAACCGGGCGTACTCGTGGGCACCGGACAACGCGGTGAGCGCCGGGAAGCAGATCACGAGGGGGCCGTCCCCCTCGGCGAGCCGTACCGGTGGTACGGCGTGCCCCGGCGCTTCGTCGAGGCCGAACGTGGGCCGCAGTTCCGCTGCCGCGACCAGGACAGTGGTGGCCTGTGCTATCTTCCCCGCTGCGCACAGGCGCAGGTAGAGCGAGCCGAGTGAGCTGTCGCCGCGAGGCTCCCGCGCGCCCAGCGCGTCGGCCAGGTGCTGGGCCAGTTCCAGGAGCGTGGGATGGTCGATGGTCAGCGCGCCGGACAGGTCCAGCCCTGTCGCGGTGGCCAGCCTGGCGCGGAGTTCGACCGCGATCAGCGAGTCGAAGCCCAGCTCCGCGAACGACCGGCCAGGGTCGATCTCGCCGGTGGCGGTGTGCCCGAGCACGGTGGCAACCTCCGCGGTGAGCAGATTCAGCACCTCGTGGGCGTGGGCTTCCCCGTCCAGCCCCGCCAGGCGTCCGGCCCAGGTCTGATCAGCCGCCTCGACGGTGTCGTCGGCGATCCGGCGAGCAGTGGTGTCGCCGTCGAGCCAATAGCGCCGTCGTTGAAAGGGGTAGGTGGGCAGCGGAACCCGGCGCGGAGTACGGCCGTCGAACAGCGAGGACCAGTCGATCGGGACGCCGTCACTGTGCAGTCTGCCCAGGCCCGTCAGGAACGACTCGGCTTCCGGGCGGCCACGGCGCAGCAACGGCGCCCGGACCCCCTCTTCGACCAGGCCGGTGAGCACGGCGTCCGGCCCGAGTTCCACGAATCGGGTCACGCCCGAGTCCCGCAGTGTGCGCAGCACGTCGGCGAACCGGACCGGTTCGCGGATATGACCGCCCCAGTAGGCGCCGTCGCCGAGTTGCTCGATCGAGGCGATCTTCCCGGTCCTGTCGGAGACGAACGGGACTGCCGGGCGGGCGAACGCCACCTTGTCCGCGATCGACCGAAACTCCCCCAGCATTCCGGTCATGCGGTGAGAGTGGAAGGCGTGGCTGACGCGCAGGCGTTTGGTCTTCCGCCCTTGGGACTCGAAGATCGCCGCGACTTTCAGCACCGCGTGCTCCTCTCCGGAGAGCACGACGGACTCGGGTCCGTTGATCGCGGCGAGCCCGGCTTCGTCGCCCAGCCCGGCCAGCGCCTCCTGGGCCTCTTGCTCGGTGGCCGCGACGGCGACCATCGCGCCGCCCGGCGGCAGCGCCTGCATGAGCTGTCCGCGCGCCGCGACCATGGCCGCCGCTTCCGGCAGGGCGAGCGCTCCTGCGGCGTGCGCCGCGGTCAGCGCGCCGATCGAGTGGCCCGCCACGAAGTCGGGCCGTACGCCGTACGACTCGACGAGCCGGAACAGCGCCACTTCCAGCGCGAACAGACCGGCCTGGGTGTACGCGGTCTGGTCGAGCTGGTCGGCGAGGCCGGCGGAGAAGACCACGTCCCGCACCGGGGAGGGGCTGGTCAAGTGCCGGTCCAGGGCGGCGCAAGCCTCGTCGAAGGCGGCGGCGAACACCGGGAATCGCGCGTACAGCTCCGCGCCCATGCCGGTGCGCTGGCTGCCCTGGCCGGTGAACAGGAACGCCACCTTGCCCTGTCGCCGACTCCGCGGCGGTGTCCGGCCCGCCGCGACCGCGTCGAGCCCGGCGCGCAGGGTTTCCCGGCTGTCGCCCACCACCACCGCGCGGTGGTCGAGGTGGTCGCGGGTGGCGGCCAGGGACCAGGCCACGTCCAGGGGGTCGGCGTCGGCGTGGGCCGCCAGGCGGCGGGCCTGCTCAAGCAGCGCTTCCTGGCTGCGGGCCGAGAGCAGCCAGGGCACCATCGCCGGAGATCGTGTCTCCTCTTCGGGCTCGGCGGGAGGAGCCTGTTCGAGTATGAGGTGGGCGTTGGTGCCGCTGACGCCGAAGGAGGACACCCCGGCCCGGCGTGGCCGACCGGTCTCCGGCCATGGCAGGGCTTCGGTCAACAGCCGTACGCCCGACCAGTCCACGTGCGGCGACGGCTCATCGACATGCAACGTCTTGGGCACCACCCCACGCCGCATCGCCTCCACCATCTTGATCACACCCGCCACCCCCGCAGCCGCGGCCGTGTGCCCGATGTTGGATTTCAGCGACCCCAGCAACAGCGGCCGATCCGCAGGCCGGTCCCGGCCATAGGCCACCACCAGCGCCTGGGCCTCGATCGGGTCACCCAGCGTCGTGCCGGTGCCATGCGCCTCCACCACATCCACCCCATCCGGGCCCAGCCCAGCCGAGGCCAGCGCCTGCCGAATCACCCGCTGCTGCGCAGGACCATTCGGCGCCGTCAACCCATTGGACGCGCCATCCTGATTGACCGCCGACCCCCGCACCACCGCCAGCACCTGATGCCCGCGCCGCCGCGCATCCGACAGCCGTTCCACCAGCAGCAGCGCGACGCCCTCCGCCCAACCGGTGCCGTCGGCCGCCGCCGCGAAGGCTTTGACCCTGCCATCGGGCGCGAGGCCACGTTGCCGGGAGAACTCGATGAACCCCGCCGGGGAGGACATCACGGTGACGCCCCCGGCCAGGGCGAGATCGGCCTCCCCCAAGCGCAGCGCCCGATCCGCCAGATGCAACGCCACCAGCGAGGACGAGCACGCCGTGTCCACCGTGATCGCCGGCCCCTCGAACCCGAAGGTGTAGGCGATCCGCCCCGAGGCCACGCTGCCGAGATTGCCGATGCCGAGATGGCCTTCGAGCTCGGCGGGCGTACGGCTGAGCCGGGTGTGATAGTCCTGCGAGGTCAGCCCGGTGAAGACGGCGGTACGGCTGCCGCGCAACTCCGACGGCGGAATCCCGGCCCGCTCCAGCAACTCCCACGCGGTCTCCAGCAACAACCGCTG
>NZ_JBEZFW010000019.1:0-212086 GCF_040649695.1 Nonomuraea sp. NPDC048901
CTGCAGCCCGAGCAAGGCCGGCCACCTCTGCAAGGCCATCGCCGTCCTGCAAAATCACCGCGTTGCCCAAGCCGCCTGGGGATGAAAAGGGGTCAGTGGCGCTGAGCAGTTGCGGACGACCCGCTGACATCGGCGCCTTCGCCCAGTCCAGTGCGCGGGCGAAGCCCTCGGCTGGAAGCCGGGTGCGCGCCGGTAGCTGTACCACGTGGCGCCGGTAATCTTTCCACAGCTCCTGCAGTGCTTTCCTAGTTAGCGGCTCCGGCATTTGCGCGCGGTACCAGTCGGTGGCCGCGCGCACCAACGCCACTCGGTCGGCGGCCTGTTCGGAACTGCCTGGTGTCAGCGCTTCGCGCAGTTGCCTCAGGGAAACCATCAGACGGCCCATCAGCACCTCAGTCGCCGAATCGTCCACGACCGACTGCAGTACCTGGTAAGCGGGTTCGGCGCGAATCAATTCCCGCTCGCCAGGGGAGACCACTTCCAGGATGAGATGGACGGTGTGCTCGCCCAGAAAGCCCATCACATGAGAGGGAAGCCGAGCCGCGGACTCCCCGTTCGGGCCGGTAACCTCCTCAGTGTGCACGGTGGCCAAAATTCCAACCCGAGGCGGAAGCTCAGCCAGAAGCGTTTCGGTGAGCTGCCCCATATGATCCAGGCTGATCGCATCTAGCCACACCACTACCCCGGCCTGCGGTTCCACCCACCCAGTGGCCTGCTCCACCATCGCCGCTAGCGTCAACCCCTGCTCACGCTCAAACGCAGCCACCCTCCAAAGAGGCATGTGAGTCTGCGCCGCATGAGCCAACGCGTGTGTGCTGCCGGCCAGACGTTCCCCTTGTACCACCACCACCTGCCGCCCCTGCCCACCGACCAGGGCGTCCAGCGCCTCCCCTAGCACCGCGTCAACCGGCCGAGGTATGTGCGGCGCCGCCCGTTCAGGACCGGCAAAACGCGAGTCGGCGACCCCAAGCTGAGCAAGACTGATCTGCTCCAGCCGCAACGGTCGCCCATCGGCATCGGCAAGGCGCAGCCTCCCGGCCAGCTGGGGCCGACTCCTCCAACGATCCCAGACGGCAGTTCCCAGAGCTGCGGTCAGCGCTGCCGCTCCCCATCCCCAACTCCACCCGCTGTCGTCAAGCACCTGATTGCCTAAGACCGCGACCACCAGCAGCAGCACCGCGCTGCCGAATCCACCCCACCGCGCCCGACGCCCAGAAGCCATTGCAGGCCGCCCTTCCGCTCGTACCCGATTCCCCGAGCGCCCCTGCCCATTGTCCATTCCACCCGAGGCCTTGTCCTCAGGTCCTGCGCCGGCGGATCGCCGAGGCCCTTGAGGAGGATGACCCGTGAGCCCCGGAACCGTGGGCAAGCATTGGGCGGAGACACCCGCAATCGATCGGTGAGAGCTGTAGACAGCCGGACATGAAGAACCCCCGCCCCTGCGCAACAGCGCAGGTCAGGCGGGGGTTTCGCTGGTCGTGATCTGCGCGCCCTGCAGGATTCGAACCTGCGACCGTCGGATTAGAAGTCCGATGCTCTATCCAGCTGAGCTAAGGGCGCTCGAATTCGGCCTCTGACCAGCATGTCAGCCGACCAGGAGAGACGGTAGCATAATCATACGCCGATCGAACAGTATCGGATTTGGAGGGGCCATGGCACGATCCCGAAGACAGATGCCCCCTTCGCCTCCCCTGCTCGACATGGTGCCCTCCTGGGAATTGTCCCTTCAGGCGGCTGACAAGTCACCCGGAACGATCCGGAGCTACCTCGACAGCGTACGCGTCCTGGCCCGGTTTCTCTCCGAGCGCGGGTTGCCCGCGGAGGTGGAGGCGGTCGACGCCGCGAACGTACGCGCGTTTCTCGATGCCAGTACGGCCGCGACCAGTTCCGGGAACGCGCGCAAGCATTTTCGCAACCTGCGGGTGTTCTTCAACTGGCTGATCGCGGAAGAGGAGCGGATCGCGGGGACGCCCATGGATGGGATCGATCCGCCGAAGGGGGCCGGTCGGACGGTCGAGTTGCTGGCTGATCGGGAGCTTGAGGCACTACTGGAGGTGTGTTCCGGGGGGTCTTGGGTGGATCGTCGGGATACCGCGATCGTGCGGGTGCTCATGGACAATGGAATGCGGCTGTCCTGGCTGGCCGGGCTCCGGCACGGTCCTACCGGTGATCAGCGGGACAATACTCAAGCCGGGCGGACCGGGGATGTGTGGTTGGATCGGCGGCTGCTGCGGATCGTCCGTAAGGGTGACGACGCGCATCTGGTGCCGATCGGGCCGAAGGCCGCCGCGGCGATCGATCGGTATCTGCGGGCCCGTACGCGGCATCCGCACGCGGCCTCGCCCTGGCTCTGGCTTCCGGTACGCGGTATCACGGCCGAGGGCGGGGAGCGGCGGCTGACCGCGACGGGCATACAGCAGATGCTGGAACGGCGGGGTCGGGAGGCGGGGATCCCTGGGCGGCTGCATCCGCACCGGTTCCGGCAGACGATGGCCGACGACTACCTGGACAAGGGCGGCGATCCGCTCGATCTGATGCGGATCACCGGGTGGAAGAGCGTGGAGATGGTACGCCGATACCTCAGCGCCGCCGCCGAACGCCACTGAACCTCGGTGCCGCCGAACGTCACCAAACCTCGGTGCCGACTGCCCGTAGCGGACCACGAACAGCAGCACGTCAGTCAGTCCGTCAGGGCGATCACCAGCCACATGAACGCCGCCCCCGCCACCGTGGCCAGCAGCGTCGGACCCGCCGCGCGGCTGGTGGTGTGGGCCTCCGGCAGGATGTCCGACGTCGCCAAGTACAGCAGAAACCCGGCGAACATCCCCAGATACGCCCCCAGCACCCCCGCCGGAATCGCGATCAGTGACGTCAACGTAGCCCCCGTCACCGGCGCCAGAGCGTCCAGACCCAGCAGGATCAGCGCCCGGCGGCGCGCGTTCCCGTACAGGGAAGTGATCGTGTACGTGTTGAACCCGTCCGTGAAGTCGTGCGCGATGACGCCGATCGCGACCGCGACCGCGAGCGTGGTGTCGGTCTGGAAGGCGGCGCCGATCGCGGCGCCGTCGAGGAAGCTGTGGACGACGAGCGCGGCGCCGGCGACGAGGCCGACGCCCGCGTGCGAGTGGCGGTGTGAGGCGTAGTCGCCTTCGTGGGCGTCGTGCATGCCCATCGAGCGTTCGACGCTGTGAATGCCCAGGAACGCCAGCGCGAACATCAGCATCGGCACCGGCACCCCGCCCAGCTGAGCCGGGTCGCGGGAGAGCGCCTCCGGCAGCAGGTCGAACGCCACCACGCCGAGCATGACGCCGGCGGCGGCGCCGAGGACGAGGTGACGGCGTTCCCTGACGCGATGCGCGACCAGCCCGCCGAGCAGCGTCATCAGGAATGCCGCGAACGACAGCATGATCGGCATGAGGCTCCAGGCTAGGGGGCGCGTGCGCGTCACAGAGTCGCGACACGCTAAAACGCCAGGCGGGAGGGGTGTAAAAGGGTCTAAGCTTTCTCGGCATGGTCGCGACGCTCCTGCACGAGATCCCCTTGCAGGGCGGGGACGTGACAGACGGGGTGGTCCGGGTCGGTGACACCGTCCGCAGACCGGCGAGCCCGTCGACGCCCGCCGTGCACGCTCTGCTCCGCCACCTGGAAGCCGCCGGGTTCGAGGGCGCGCCGCGCGTCGTGGGCATGGACGAGCTCGGGCGCGAGATCCTCACCTATATTCCGGGTACGACCGGGCTCGGCCTGGTGACGGTCACCGACGAGGCGCTGGTACGGCTGGCCGAGCTGTTGCGCGACTTCCACGACGCGACGCGGGGCTTCCCGCTGACGCGCGGCGGATGGAAGGGCGGTTCGAACGACGACGCCGCCCCGGAGGTCATCGGCCACTGCGATTTAACCCTTCAAAACGTGATATTTCGCGACGGAAGGCCCCGGGCGCTGATCGACTTCGATCTGGCTCGGCCGACGACCCGGCTGTTCGACGTCGTCACGACGCTCAGGCACTGGGCGCCCATCGGCGACCCGGTCGACCTGGCGCCGCTCCAGCGCGGGCTGGACGTGGGGGCGCGGCTGCGCCTGTTCTGCGACGCGTACGGGGTGCCGCCGCGCGATCGCCGACGGCTGCTGGAGCTGGCCAGGCTCCGGTTCCAGCGCTCGTACACGGTCATGCGTGACCGGGCGGCGACGGGCGGGAGCTGGGCCAGGATGTGGGCGGGCGGCGCGGGCGAGCGCATCCGCCGGGCGGCCGCCTGGCTGGACAAGCACGAAGATAGGCTCCATGCGCATTTGGTCAGCTAAGTCCCATCCGGTCAACGACATCTCGCGGCCGGTGGGCATCGCGTTGGGCGTGGCGCTCGACGCCGTCATCGGTGACCCGCGCGCGGCCCACCCCGTCGCGCTGTTCGGCCGTGCCGCCACCCGGCTGGAGCAGGCCCTGTATGGCGACGCCAGGCCGAACGGCGTCGTACACGTCGCCCTCTGCGCGGGCGCGGCCACGGGCCTGGGCGTGCTCGCCGAACGCGTGGCGAACCCCGTCGCCCGTACGGCGTTGACGGCCGTCGCCACCTGGGCGGTGCTCGGCGGCACCACGCTGGCCCGCGAGGGCGCCTACCTGGCCGCGGCGCTGGAGGACGACGACCTGACCAGGGCCCGCGCCCGCCTCCCCCACCTGTGCGGCCGCGACCCCGCCGCGCTGGAGGCGCCCGAGATCGCCAGGGCCACCGTCGAGTCGCTGGCCGAGAACGCCTCCGACGCGGTCGTGGCCCCGCTCTTCTGGGGTGCCGTGGCGGGCGTGCCGGGGCTGCTGGCCTACCGGGCGATCAACACGCTGGACGCGATGATCGGCCACCACTCCCCCCGCTACGAACGTTTCGGGTGGGCGGCGGCCAGGCTCGACGACGTGGCCAATTACCTGCCGGCCCGGCTCACGGGGTTGATCACCGTACTCGTCGCCCCGAACCGGGCGCAGGCGCTGGCCGTACTGCGAAGAGATGGGCACCGCCATCCCAGCCCCAACGCGGGCAGGTGCGAGGCCGCATTCGCCGGGGCGCTCGACCTCACGCTGGGTGGCACGAACGTCTACGGCGGCAGAACCGAGCACCGGCCGACCATGGGCGACGGTCCCAAGCCCGAGCCGGCGGACGTCCGGCGCGCGGTGCGCCTCACCCGGGCGGTGAGCCTGACCGCCGCCGGAATCGCCGTGCTGGCCGCGTGGGGCCTGCGCCGCCGAGCCTGAAAGCCCCCGAGGCTATAATCTACTAAACCTACCGATTTAGTACCTAAATGTCAGGGATCCTCGTGACCAGCAAGATCGTCGGTGCGGCCCTCGCTCTCAGCCTAGCTCTCGCCGCCTGCGGCACCGGGTCGGGCGTCACCGCCAGCACCGCTCCACCAACCGCCGCGACCATCGAGATCGGCTCCCTCTACGAGCCGCAGAACCTCGACAACACCGCCGGCGGCGGCCAGGGCGTCACGGAGGCGTTCAACGGCAACGTCTACGAGGGCCTGTTCAAGCTGACCGACGACGGCAAGGTCGAGAACCTGCTCGCCGAGGGCCACAAGGTGAGCCCCGACGGCCTCACCTATACCTTCACGCTGCGCAAGGGTGTGAAGTTCCACTCCGGCAAGCCGCTGACCTCGGCCGATGTGAAGTACAGCATCGAGAAGGTCACCGCGAAGGACTCGCAGTCGGCGCGCAAGAGCGGCTTCAAGCCGGTCAAGAGCATCGAGACCCCGGACGACGCGACCGTGGTGGTGAAGCTGGCGAGCCGGTCGATCTCGCTGGTCTACAACCTCAGCTACGTGTGGATCATCAATTCGGCGGCGAAGAACCTCACCACCTCCGAAGACGGCACCGGCCCGTACAAGCTGGGTGCCTGGAAGCGCGGCTCCACGCTGAGCCTCGACCGGTTCGACGGCTACTGGGGCGCCAAGCCAGCGAACAAGGGCGTCGTGTTCCACTACTTCACCGACGCGACCGCGCTGAACAACGCGCTGCTCACCAACGCCGTCGACATCGTCACCAGCGAGCAGAGCCCGGACGCCCTCGCGCAGTTCAAGGACAACAAGGATTACCGGGTCAGCGACGGTCATTCCACGACCAAGCTGCTGCTGGCCTTCAACGACCGGAAGGCGCCGTTCGACAAGCCGCTGGTGCGCAAGGCCGTCACCTCGGCCATCGACAATGCCAAGCTGCTGGAGTCGATCTGGGCGGGTTACGGCAGCCTGATCGGCTCGATGGTGCCGCCGACCGACCCGTGGTACGAGGACCTGACCAAGGTCAACCCGTACGACGTGAACCTGGCGAAGAAGGAGCTGGCCGAGGCCGGTTACGCCAAGGGCTTCGCCTTCACGCTCGACACGCCCAACTACGACCCGCACCCCACGGCGGCGGCGTTCATCAAGAGCGAGCTGGCAAAGGTCGGCATCACGGTCACGATCAACGTCATCACCGCCGACGAGTGGTACTCGAAGGTGTACAAGAACCGCGACTTCGCCGCCACCCTCCAGGAGCACGTCAACGACAGGGACGTGGTCTGGTATGGCGACCCCGACTTCTACTGGGGCTACGACAACCCGCAGGTCACCAAGTGGGTCACTGAGGCCGAGCAGGCCGAGACCACCGAGGCGCAGACCGAACTGCTGAAGAAGGTCAACCGGCAGATCGCCGAGGACGCGGCGAGCGACTGGCTCTACCTCTATCCGCAGATCGTGGTGGCGTCGTCGGACCTGTCGGGCTACCCGATCAACGGCCTGAACTCGCAGTTCTACGTCTACGGCATCAAGAAGGGCTGATGGCGCGCTACCTGCTGCGCCGGACGGCCTTCCTGCTGGGCTCGCTGCTGCTGGCGGCGACGCTGCTGTTCCTGCTGCTCCGGCTGCTGCCCGGCGATCCGGCCAACTCGCTGCTGTCCGTCGGGGCCACGCCGGAGCAGATCGCGGCGGCCCGGCACCAGATCGGGTCGGACCGGCCGTTGCCCGAGCAGTTCGGCTCCTGGCTGGGCGGGCTGGCCCGGTTCGACCTGGGCACCTCGTTCGTCAGCACGCTGCCCGTGGGGCAGGAGATCGCCTCCCGGCTGGTGGTGACGGTGCCGCTGACACTGCTGTCGTTCCTGCTGGCGGTGGTGGTCGCGGTGCCGGTCGGCTTCCTGGCCGCCTACCGGGCGGACCGCTGGTACGGGCCGCTGCTGAACGGGGTGTCGCAGCTCGGCATCGCGGTACCGGTCTTCTGGATCGGGATGCTGCTGGTCACGGTGTTCGCGTTGCGGCTGCGGGTGCTGCCGGCTGGTGGGTTCCCCCGGCACGAGTGGAAGGACCCGGCCGCCGCGCTGACCTCGCTGGCCCTGCCCGTGGTGACGATCGCGCTGGTCATGTCGGCCTCGCTGATCCGCTACGTCCGCTCGGCCACGGTGGACGTGCTCGGCGCCGACTATCTGCGTACGGCCAGGGCGCTCGGCTCGTCCTTCGTCGGCGCGATGTGGCGGCACGGGCTGCGCAACGCGGCCGTCCCGGTCATCTCGATCCTCGGCATCGAGCTGGCCACCACGTTCCTCGGCGCGGTGGTGGTGGAGAGTGTGTTCGCGCTGCCGGGGCTGGGCGGGATGCTGGTGAAGGGCATCGCCGAGCACGACTATCCGGTCATCCAGGGCGTTCTGGTGGTCAGCACCTTCGCGGTGCTGGTGATCGGGTTCGCCGCCGACCTGGTACAGCGGCTCGTCGATCCCCGGCTCCGCGCCCACCTCGCCGGAGGCAGGCCATGAGGAGCGGGAGACCGGCCGTGAGGAGCGAGGGCGGGGCGTGAAGAGGTCGCCGACGTTCCTGATCGGCTGTGTGCTGGTGGCGCTGGTGTGCGCGGTCGCCGTGGTCTCGCTGTTCTGGCTGCCGTACGACCCGTCCGACACCTCGGGCGGCCGGCTCGTCCCGCCCGGGGGCGCGCACTGGCTCGGCACCGACAAGCTCGGCCGCGACCTGCTCAGCCGGCTCATGGTCGGCGCGCGCATCGCGCTGACGGTCGGCTTCGGCTCCGTGCTGGTCGGCGGCGTGCTCGGGGTGGCCGCCGGGCTGCTGGCCGGGTTCGCGACCCGGTGGCTGGACGACACGATCTCCGCCGTGCTCGACATCCTCATCGCCTTCCCCACGCTGCTGCTGGCCATGCTGGTGGTCGCGGTACGCCAGGCGTCACTGGGCTCGGCCGTGCTGGCGATCGGGCTGGCGATGTCGGCGATCGTCGCGCGGCTGACGCGGGTGCTGGTCAAGCGGGTGCTCGCCCAGGACTACATCACGGCCTCCCGTACCTCGGGCACATCGTGGCCGCGCGTCGTGACCGAGCACGTGCTGCCGAACATCTGGCCGACGCTGCTGGTCAACCTGGCCCTGCAGCTCGGTCTGGCCGTACTGGCCGAGGCGTCCCTGTCCTACCTCGGCCTCGGCCCGCCGCCGCCGAACGCCTCATGGGGACGGCTGCTGCAGGAGGCTCAGGCCACCGTGCTCACCGCGCCGACCGGCGCCATCGCGCCGGGCGTGCTGCTCGTGGTGCTCGTCGTGGGCGTGAACCTGGTCGCCGACGGCTTCAGAGACCTGGCCGACCCGACCCGCCGGAGGAGCCGATGAGCCTGCTGGACGTCCATGACCTCACGGTACGGCGGGCGGACGGTCGCGAGCTGGTCACCGGCGTGTCCTTCACCGTGGGCACCGGCGACCGGCTCGGCCTGATCGGCGAGTCCGGCTCCGGCAAGTCGCTGACCGCGCTGGCCGTCATGGGCCTGCTCCCGGCCGGCATGACCGCGCACGGCAGTGCCGTACTGGACGGCACGGAGATCGTCGGCGCACGTGACGGCGAGCTCGACGGGGTACGCGGCCGGGCGGCGGCCGTCGTCTTCCAGGAGCCGCTCACGGCGCTCGATCCGCTGATGCGCGTCGGTCACCAGCTCGCCGAGCCGCTCCGCCGCCATCAGCGGCTACGCGGCGGCCCGCTGCGCGCCGCGGTCATGGCGGCCTTGGCCGAGGTACGGCTCGACGAGCGCGTGGCGCGGGCGTACCCGCACGAGATCTCCGGGGGCCAGCGGCAACGGGTGGCCATCGCCATGGCCCTGGCCTGCCGGCCGAAGCTGCTGATCGCCGACGAACCGACCACGGCCTTGGACGTCACCGTCCAGGCCGAGGTGCTGACGCTGCTCGACGGGCTGGTCGGGAGCCGGGGGATGGCGTTGCTGTTCATCAGTCACGACCTGGCCGTCGTGGCGGGGGTCACGGACCGGATCGTGGTGCTGAAGGAGGGGGTGGCGGTCGAGTCGGGCAGCGTGCGCGACATCGTGTACGAGCCTGGCCACGCGTACACCCGCTCGCTGGTGGCCAGCGCGTGGGAGCTGGAAGGCGAGCTGGATCGGATGGCGCCATGAACCCCGATGAAGCCGGATCCGGGGGCGGCGTAGTGCTGGAGGCGCGCGACGTGGGGTTCGCCTACCGGAAGGCGGCCCCCGTACTCAGCGACGTGTCGGTCGCCGTCTCCCCCGGGCGCAGCCTGGCCCTGGTCGGCGAGTCCGGCGCGGGCAAGACGACGCTGCTGCGGCTGCTGCTCGGCCTGGCCAGACCGAGCAGCGGCCGGATCCTGTTCGACGGCAGGGAGCCCACTGGCCGCGAGTTCCGGCGGAACGTGCAGCCCGTGTTCCAGGACCCGTACTCGTCCCTCGATCCCCGGCAGCGCGTGGGCCGGATCGTCTCCGAGCCGCTGCGCTCGCTGAGACTGCTCGGCTCACGCGACGAGGCGGGGGACCGGGTGGCCGAGGCGCTGCGGGCGGTCGGACTGCCCGCCGACGCGGCGCGCCGCTACCCGCACGAGTTCTCGGGCGGGCAGCGGCAGCGCATCGCGATCGCCAGGGCCATCGTCTGCGAGCCGAAGGTGCTGCTCGCCGACGAACCGGTCAGCGCGCTGGACGTCTCGACCCGGGTACGCGTCGTCGAACTGCTGGCCGAGCTGGGTGAGAGCCGGGGCATGGCCGTGGTGATGGTCTCGCACGACCTGACCGTGGTGGCGGCCCTCTGCCGGGACACGGCGGTGCTCGAACGCGGACGCGTCGTCGAGCAGGGCCCCACCCCGGCCGTACTCGGCTCCCCCGCCCACCCGTACACGCGCAAGCTCCTCGACAGCGTGCCCCGGCTCAGTCGCGCGGCAGGAGCAGGAGAAGGGCGGGCAGCCCGGCCAGAGCGGCCATGAGGACGGCGGTCAGCGTGAGGTTCCCGCCGGCCAGGAGCGGGGCCACGGCGGCGGCGCCGACCGGCGGTGTGGCCTGCATGAGCGTACGAAGCACGCTGAACGTGCGGCCGCGCAGAGCGGGCGGGATCAGCTCCATGCGCAGCGACTGGGCCCAGACGGTCATCACCACGCCCGCCGCCCCGATCAGCAGGAACCCGGCCGCGAGCACCCACCGGTCGGGTACGGCCAGCAGCGCCAGGAATCCGGCCGCCGCCACGAGCTGCGCCAGCCCGATCGCCCGCATCCGGCTGACGTTCGGCTTCCACGATCCGGCCAGGAACCCGCCCACCAGCTCGCCCACCGACAGGGCGCTCAGCAGCAGTGCCAGCGTGGCCGGGCCGCCGGGCAACCGATCCTTGGCCAGCCACGGCCCGGCGACCAGCACCAGGGCGCCCTCGGCGATGTTGAACGCCATGAACGCCAGCGTCGTACGCACCAGCGCCCGATCGCGCAGCAGGTGGCCGAGGCGCGGCCGGCCCGTCTCCGGCGTCACGTGCGGCCGCAGCGGCGTGCGGACCAGCAGCGCGGCCACGGCGAAGCACAGATAGCTGGCCGCGTCGAGAGCGAGAACGTTCGCCGCGCCGATGGCGTCGATCATCGTCCCGGCCAGGGCGTAGCCCACGATTCCGGACACGGCGTACGCCAGGGACTCCAGCGCGTTGGCCTTGTCGAGCGCGTCCGGCTCGACAAGATCCGGGATGGCGGCGGGCACACCGGCCATGGGCACCATCTTGAGCAGGCCGTGCAGGGCCGCCACGACGAACGGCAGCCACCCCGGCACGCCGCCCAGCGCGGCCGTCAGCGGCACGGTGGCCACCGCGACGCCCCTGATCAGGCTGTCGGCGGCCAGCACGTGCCGCTTGTCGAAGCGGTCGAGCAGCGGGCCCACCGCCAGCCCGCCGGCCAGCACCGGCGCGGTGTAGCAGGCGGCCAGCAGACTGAGCGCGCCGACGCCGCCCGGCCCGTTGAGCACCAGCCAGGACAGGGCCACGAGCGTCATGCCGTCGCCGACCAGCGAAATGGACGAGCCGATCCACAGCCTGCGGAAGTCCCGCGCGGCCAGAACGGTGAGTGTCATGCCGCGGCCCACAGGTGGTGCAGGGCGTAGGAGCGCCATGGGCGCCAGCTCGCGGGCGCCTGCCGTACCTGCTGGGTGGGCAGGAAGACGTCGGGGTCGGCGAGCGCGCGCATGCGGATGTAGGCGGCGGTCCGCTCATCCACGCCGGGTACGGCGCGCAGCTGCCGCTCGGCCTCGTCCCGATCGGCGCCCGGATCGAGCGTGAGCCGCCCGGTGACCAGCGCCTCGGCGATCGGGACGACGTCGGCCAGTGCCGCCATCGGCGGGAACAGGTGGGTCACGGCCCCGGCCGGGCTGCCCAGCGGCTCGCCGAAGCGCTCGACCAGTTCCGCCAGCTCCTTCCCCGGCCCGCACATCGCGCGTACGGCCAGCTCAGCCGGGTCTACATGGCCCGGCGCGCGCAGCCCCGGACGGGCCGTGACCAGCGGGGCGAGCACCGGGTCCGCGCCGAGCACCTCCTCGATCTCGCGCGGGTCGGCGTCGAGGTCGAGCAATACCCGGCACCGCCGCACGGCGACGGCGAGGTCCCTGACGTCCGCCAGCAGCAGCTCGCACCGCATGTGATCGCCGCCGTCCGTCACGCCCACCACGGCTGTCCCGTACGGCAGGCGCAGCGACCTTCGGTAGAACCCGGCCCCGCCCTCCTCGACGCCGGGCACCGCCCGCGCGGCCAGGTAGGTGAACAGCGCCTCCGCGTCCAGCGGCGGCCGGTAGGCCAGCCGCACCTCGACCCGGACAGCCCGCGACCCTTCCACGAACCCCCGCTCAGTCGCGGGGTGCCCGGAGGCACGGGACCGCAGCTCGGTCGGCGTCAGCCCGTACAGCTGCCTGATCGTCTGGTTGAACTGCCTGATGCTCGCGAACCCCGCCGCGAACGCCACCTCCCCCGCCCCCAACCCCGTCGACTCCAGCAGGACCCGCGCGGTCTGCGCCCGCTGCGCTCTGGCCAGCGCCTGCGGCCCGGCGCCCAGCTCGGCCAGCAGGAGCCGGTGCAGCTGCCGCTCGCTGTAGCCGAGCCGGGCGGCCAGCCCAGAGACGCCCTCCCGGTCCACCAGCCCGTCGGCGATCAGCCGTATCGCCCGGCCGGCCACGTCGGCCCGCAGGTTCCAGTCGGGCGAGCCGGGCGCCGCGTCGGGACGGCAGCGCTTGCAGGCCCGGTGGCCCGCCTGCTGGGCGGCCGCGGCTGAGGGGTAGAGCCGCAGGTTCTCCGGCTTGGGCATGGCCGCCGGGCAGCTCGGCCGGCAGTAGACGCCCGTGGTGACGACCCCGACGAAGAACCGCCCGTCGAAGCGCCGATCGCGGCTCCTGAGCACCGCGTACAGATTGTCCGCATCCATCACCCGACCCACTGTGACGTGGCCCGGAGCGCGGCGGCTAGCCACGATCGGACGTCAACGACAGTGCTACAGAAGCCCGGTACGGCGGGCCAGGGCCGCCGCCTCGACCCGGGAGGCCACGCCGAGCTTGGCCATGATGTTGGACACATGCACGCCCGAGGTCCTGGCCGAGATGAACAGCCGCTCGGCGATCTGCCTGTTGCTCAGCCCCTCGGCCACCAGCTCCAGCACCTCCAGCTCCCGCGCCGACAGCCCCGGCTCGGCCGTCAGGCGTACCCGGCCGCTGGCCGCGGCCGCCTCGACCTCCTGCCGC
This sequence comes from Nonomuraea sp. NPDC048901, assembly GCF_040649695.1. Lineage (NCBI taxonomy): Bacteria > Bacillati > Actinomycetota > Actinomycetes > Streptosporangiales > Streptosporangiaceae > Nonomuraea > Nonomuraea sp. NPDC048901. The sequence goes on from NZ_JBEZFW010000019.1 coordinate 12,978, forward strand.
AGTGGCGCCGAGCCCAGCCGCTCGGCGATGGCGGCGGCCTCACGCAGCAGCTCGCGTGCCGACTCCGGATCCTGCTCGGCCGCCCTGACCAGGGCTTGTCCCAGCGCGTACGGCTGGCCGACCGTCCGCCAGGCGGCCACGGCGGCCGCCCACGAGCCCCCGCACTCGGCCTCGAACGTCGCCTGGTACGCCTCCTGGACCCGCCCCGTCGTCGCCATGCCCGCGGGCGCCTGGCGCACCCGGCCCGTACGCGCGGCGATCACGAGCAGCGGCCACGCGTAGCGGCGGCTGAGCGTCAGGTCGTGCGCGGACAGCACGTGGTCGGCCAGCCGCCCGGCCCGCTCCACGTCACCGGCGGCGACGGCGAGCCTGCCTTCGAGCAGATCGGGCTCCAGGCACGAGTCGTAGCCGCGCGAGCGCCCGCGCATCAGGGGCCTGGCCCGATCCAGAACGTCGGCCGCCTCCTCCAGCGCGCCCTCCCAGACCGCGACCGTACCGAGCACCATCAGCAGCCAGGCCCGGTGGATCGGCGGCGGGTCGAGCGCCAGGGCCGCGTCGATGACCTCGCGCGCCTCCTTCCAGCGGCCGAGGGAGGCCAGGGGTTCGGCCAGGTTCGCGGCGATGTGGGCGCCGCGCGAGCGGGCCATGCCCAGGCGCTTGGCCTGTGCCATGCCCCGGCGCGCGACCGCCTCCGCCTTGGCGTGCTCGCCCGCCGCCTCCAGCACGTCGGCCTCGCCGGCGTACGCGGCCAGCACCGTGTCGTCATCGGGAGCGGCGGCCCGCGCCTCGGCGTGCAGTCGCGACGCGGCCGCCAGGTCGCCTTCGAGCGCGGTGAGCGCGGCCAGCGTGACCAGGGATCTGGAGTCGCCGAGCGCCAGCGCGTCCTCGGCATGGGCACGGGCCTCGGCGTCCTGGCCGTTCCAGGCCAGCGTGTTGGCCAGGGCGCCGATCAGCCGGGCCTCGCGCGGCGCCAGCCGGATCGCCTCACGGAGGTCAGCCAACCCTTCCTCGCCGAGCAGATCGCGGATCGCCACCCGCAGCTCCAGCAGGTGGGCGGCCCGCAGCGGGTCGCGTACCTCGTCGAGCGCCCGGCTCGCGAGCTCCTCGGCCCGCTCGGCGTCACCCGCGTGCAGCGCGTCCTTGGCGGCCAGCTCCAGCACCGCCGCGTGATCCATACCGCGATCGGGCGGGTCGAACCGACCCACGCCGCCACCAGGCGAATCGGACCGATCCCACGGTTCCATGCCGCCGTCAGGCAGGTCGGACTGATCCCACAGTTCCAGTACGCGCTCCCACCGGCCCGCCCGCCAGGCCGCCTCGAAGGCGCGGCGCCGGTCGCCCGCCGCGTACCAGTGGTCGGCGGCCAGCTCGGGCCGCGCCTCGGCGCAGCGGGTGTGCAGCCGGATACGCTCCCCCGGCAGCAGGTCGTCGTAGACGGCGTCCCGGATCAACGTGTGCCTGAACACGTAGCCGTCCCCGTCCACCAGCAGCAGCCGAGCCCGTACGACCGGCCGCAGCGCCTCGTCGAGCGCCAGGTCGTCCAGCCCCGCCACGGCCCGCAGCACCTCGTGCGGCGTCCGGCTCCCTCCGTACGAGGGCGACACCGACGACGACACGGCGGCGATCCGCAGCACGTCCAGACTGGCCCGGCCGAGCCGCTCGGCTCCGGCGAGCAGCAGCTCGCGCAGCGACGCGGGCGTGGTGGCGGTGCCCGCGTCGGCCAGCGCCTCCACGAACAGCGGGTTGCCCTCACTACGCGCCACGATCCGGTCGATGTCGGCCTGCTCACCCTCGCTGCCGCCGAGCATGCGCGCCACCTCGTCTCGGCCCAGTGGCGGGACCTTGAGTACCTCGGCCATGGGCAGGCGCAGCGGCTCGCGCGAGGTCGCGATCACTAGCACACCGGGTCGCGTCAGGTTGCGCAGCAGGAAGGCCAGCAGGTCGCGGCTGGCCTGGTCGGCCCAGTGCAGATCTTCCAGTACGAGGACGACGGGCCGCCGCTCGGCCGCCCGCTCGACCAGCAACAGCACCTCCTCGAACAGTCGGGCCCGCCCCAGCTCCGGGTGTTCCTCCAGCTCGCCGAGCTCGGGCAGCAGCCGAGCCAGCCCGTTCCGGCCGCCGCCGGGAACGAGCCCGGCACCGTACTCCCGGACCAGACGGCGCAGCACCGGCACGAACACCGCATACGGCACACCGCCCTGAACGCCATGGACGCCCGCCTGAACGCCATGCACACCGGCCTGAACGCCGTGCGCCGCCGCCGTCTGAAGGGCCGTCCCCGGGTCGGCGCCGCCCTCGGCCACCAGCGCGTCGACGCCGCGCGTGAACTCGCGTACCAGGGCCGATTTGCCGATGCCCGCCTCTCCCACGACGAGCACCGCGCCCGGTGTGCGCTCCAGGGCGGCCGCCAATGCGGCGAGCTGCTTCTGACGTCCGACGAACACAGCACCATTATGAAGAGGGGGCTACGCATCATGCCGGATGTGCCTAGGACGCGACTCCGGCACCGTTGGCAGCATGCTGACCCACCCCGCCCCTTCTGGCGCGCTGCTCACCCGCCCGCTGCTCATGACCATGGCCGCCGCGGCCGGTGGGCTGCTCGGGTTCTACCTGCTGTTCGCGACCATGCCGCTCTACGCCGCGTCAGGCGGCGCGGGCGAGTCCGGTGTGGGGTTTACGACCGGCGCCATGATGCTGTCCACGGTCCTGCTAGAGCTGGCCGTCCCGTGGCTGCTGTCGAGGTACGGCTACCGCGCCGTGCTGGCGCTCGGTCTGGTGCTGCTCGGCCTGCCCTCCTTGCTGCTCCCCCTCTCGGCGGGGTTGCCGTTGATCCTCACGGTGGCCCTGCTGCGCGGCGGCGGGCTCGGCATCCTGGTCGTCGCGGGCACCGCGCTGGCGGCCGAACTGGTGCCCACTGAACGGCGTGGCGAGGGACTTGGCCTGTACGGCGTGGCGGTGGGTGTCCCGTCGGTCATCGGGCTGCCGCTGGGCCTGTGGGCGGCGGGAGTGCTCGGCTTCACCCCGGTGCTCGTCGTGGGCGGCCTGATCCCGCTGGCCGGACTGGTCGCGGTACTCGGACTGCCCGCCCTCAGACCCGCCGCAGAGACCGACGCAGCGCCCACCACTGGGCCTGGTGCCAAGGCGGCCGGGACGTTCGATCTGCGGAGTCAGGTGCGGCCCACGCTGATCTTCGCCGCGGTCACGCTGGCCGTCGGCGTGCTGGTGACGTTCCTGCCGCTGGCCGGGTCGCCAGAGCTGGCCTCGGGCGCGCTGCTCGCCCAGTCGCTCGGCACGCCGCTGGCGCGCTGGTGGGCGGGCAAGGTCGGGGACGGGCACGGCTCGGAGCGGCTGCTGGTGCCCGGCGTCCTCGTCACCGCCGTCGGCGTCGCCCTCCAGGTCTGGTCCGCCGAGCCGGTCGCGGTGGTGGCCGGGATGGCGCTGTTCGGCCTCGGGTTCGGGGTGCTGCAGAACGCCACGCTGGCGCTGATGCTCGAACGCGGCCCCGCCGGTCCGGTCAGTGCCCTGTGGAACCTCGCCTACGACGCGGGGATGGGTGTGGGCGCGATGGGGTTCGGCCTGTTCATCGGGCACACGGGCTACCCCGTGGGCTTCGCCGTGACCGCGGCGCTGGTCGCCGCCACCCTGCCACTGGCCCTGCGACGCACCCGCGCCACAACGCACCACTGAAGACTGCGGCAAACCCGCGCCACGACGCACCGCTGAAAATGCGGGTCAGCCGGTCCGCTCGACGCCCACCGTGATCTCGTTGCCCAGCTTGTGCTCACCCACGAGGTCGAGTGAGTCGCCGCTCCAGAACCGGCCCGGGTCATACCAGTTGGGCCGGCGCCCGCCGGGCAGCAGCCCCATCTCCTCGTACGTGATCGCGACGATCTCGGCGCAGTAGGCGCTCTCCAGGGTGCTCTCCCCCAGCCGGCGCCGCAGCTGCGGGATCCGCCCCCTGGCCCAGCGGGCCGCCAATCTCGCGGTGGAGGGGAACGGGGTGCCGTCGAGCCGGGCCACCGCACGCAGGGCCGCGTCCTCCATCTCGGGGGTCGCCTCGGGTTCGAGCTGGCGGAGCCAGGCGCGCTGACCGTACCTGTTGGCCCAGACGGTGACCGCGTCGCGCAGGTCGTGCAGCTGCACCCCACGCTGGTGGCTGCCCGACCAGAGGTCGGGCAGCGACCTGCCGAGCTCGGCGTGCCACATCATGGGCGGCAGGTCCTCGACGACGATCGCCATGCCGACGTGGTTGATCGGGCTGTTGGTCATCGTCTGGATGGCGCGGTCCGGCACCGAGCGCCCGCGGAAGACCCACAGATCACCGGTCCTGGTCAGGCTCACGGCCTCGTCGAGAGTCAGCACACCGTTAGCCTAGGCACATGCGCTGGTGGAAGGTACTCGGATTGGCCGGGGTCGCGGGAGTCGCGGCCACCGGGGTGGCGATCGCGCGGGCCGAACGACGCCGCCGCGCCTACACCCCCGAAGAGATCAAACAACGACTGCGGGACCGCGTCGAGGCGGGCGATCAAGACCACCTCACAAAGTGACAACGCTTTAGCCGGCCGGCCGCAGGTCGTAGACGAATACCACGTCGGGATAAGCCGGGTTGTCGTCATAGTTCTGGATGCCGCCAAGATAAGCCCGCTGGTAGTTGACCACCCAAGGCAGCGCCCCGGCGACCTGCTGGTCCAATATGCGGCTAGTGGCCTGCGCGAAGCCTCGCTGGGCGGCGGCCTTGTCGGTCACCGTGAGCTCGGGCAGCGTGTCGAGCAGGGCGTCCGTCTTCTTGTCCTTCAGATAGGCCAGGTTGAAGACGGGCGGCTCGGCGCTGTGGAAGACGTTGCCGAACCACGAGTAGCCATCGGCGTAGTCCGGCCACCAGTACATGACGAAGATGTCCTGGCCGCGCTTCTTGCCCTGCTCCCATTGGGCGTTCCACGGCATCGCCCGCGCGTCCAGCGTGACGTTGAGCGTCTTGAGCGTGGCCTGGAGCCGTGTGACGAGCAGTCGCTCGTCGTTGTCGCCCTCGGCGTAGGTGAGCCGCAGCCGCAGGGGGCGACCGGTGGGGCCGTAGCCCGCCAGCTGGAGCTGCCGCGCGGCCTCCACGAGGTCCTGTTTCGGCGCTCGTCCCGGGGTGTGGCCGGGCAGCCCTTCCGGCACGATGCCGCTGGTCGGTGAGGCGGCGCCCTTGAGCGCCTGGATGATGCCCTGGTAGTCGACGGCCTTCTGCACCGCGCGCCGTACCCGTACGTCGGCCATGGGGCCCGCGGCCGTGTTGAACAGCAGCATCATCGTCTGGAACGACGCCCGCTCGGATGTGCGCAGGCCCGGCGTGACCGACGCCCTGGCGTACAGGCGCGGGTTGAGCCGGTCCACGAAGCTCACGTCGCCACGGAGCAGCATCTTCCAGGCCCGCTGAGGGTCGGGTATGACGCGGAACTCGACCGTGCGGTAGTGGGGCTGGCTCCAGCCGCCCCAGTAGCCGTCGTACGACTTGAGCGTGAGCTCCTTCTCCTTGCCCTTGCGCCAGCTCGCGACCGTGTACGGGCCCGAGCCCGCGTCCCGGCCCTCCTGGAACCACTTGCCGAGATCGGGCGCGGCCTGGGTGTCGTAGATGTAGGCGGCGTAGCCGGAGGAGGCGACCAGGTCCAGCGGGACCGGGTACTTGAGGGTGAACGTCACGGTCTCCGCGTCGTCGGCCCGGATGCCGGACACCGCGTCCCAGATGTAGGACGCCCCGGTCCCACCCTTCATGGTCCGCTCGATCGACGCCTTCACCGCCGCGGCGTCCAGGGGCCGACCGGTGTGGAAGGTGACTCCCGAGCGCAGCGTGAACGTCCATGTCTTGCCGTCCGGCGACGAGCGCCACGCGGTGGCCAGCCGGGGGCTGGACTTCTTGGTCACCGGGTTCCAGACGGTCAGCGTCTCGTAGATGTTCTGCAGGGCGATGATCTCGTTGGAGTACGAGCGGCTGGGGTCCCAGTCGGTGATCACGTCCAGGTTCTGGACGTACACGAACGGCGACTCTCCGGCCGGTGCCTGCCGTACCTCTGTAGGGGTCGAACACGCGGCGATGGAGAGCACCAGCGCGGCGACCGCTGCGAGACGACGGCGCAACGCATCTCCCTCTGTGACGGATGTACGCCGAAACCTACTGCACGATGCCCGCCAAAAGTCCAAAAGTCCCGAAAAATTAGCCAATCCAGAGATCGAATTGCTATCCTCTGGGCTTGTCCCGTCCGGGGTTGCCAGCAGGGGACCGACCGGAATGAGGTGCCATGGGTCGTAGCCGAACGATCCGCATGAAGATCATCGGCCTACTGCTGGTTCCGCTTGCCTCGATGGTGGTGCTGTGGGGAGTCATCACCGCCGTCAGCGCGAGCCAGAGCTTGGAACTGCGCCAGTACAAGACGCTCTGGACCAACCTGCGGCTGCCCGCGTACAAGCTCATCAACGAGATCCAGCGCGAGCGCCTGGCCTCGGTGAAGCTGCTGCGTACGGGGAGTCCGGCCGACCGGTCGGCCACCGCGGCGCAGCGCACCAAGACCGACGTGGCCGACGCGGACTTCAAGAAGCTCTCCAGCCTGTCCATGAACTCCTCGGAGACGATCCGCACCCAGGTCGACTCCGTGCTCACGCAGATGGACCGGCTGGACGCGGTCAGGGCCGAGATCGACGCGGGCCTGTCCGACCGCCTGCGCGCGGTCGAGTCCTACAACGCGATGACCGACGCGCTCTTCGGCCTGCACCGGCGGGTGGCGTTCATCGACGACATCCCCATCTACGAGCAGTCGCGCATCGTCATCGACATGGGGTACGCCAAGGAGCTGCTCACCAGGGAGCAGGCCATCGCGGTCGGGCCGACCACGGTCGCCGAGCGCAGGCTGTTCACCCAGTGGGTCGGCAACCGGCGCTTCCTCATCGACCAGGCGCTCGACGAGCTCGACCCGCGCCTGCGCGACACGCAGGTGTCGCTGATCACCTCGGCCGCCTATCAGCGGATGCGGCTCATGGAGGACCAGATCATCGCGGGCGGCGCCCCGAAGTCCTGGCTGACCACGGCCGACACGCTGGCCAAGTCGTTCCAGGAAGCCCAGATGCAGGCGAGCACGATGCTCTCCGCGCGGGCGGAGCCGGTGGCGGACTCGGTGCTCTACCAGTCGTTCGTGCTGGCGGGGACGTGTTTCGTCCTGGTGATCGTGTCGATCGCCTTCTCGCTGCGGATGGGCACGCGGCTGTCCAAGGAACTGCTCGGACTCCGGCAGGCCGCGCTCGAAGTGGCCCAGGAACGGCTGCCGCAGGTGGTGGCCAAGCTGCGCAAGGGTGAGAAGGTCGAGGTGCCCGAGTTGTCGGTGGCGAGCACGACCGTCGAGATCGCCGACGTCGGCCAGGCGTTCTCCACCGTCCAGCAGACGGCCGTGGAGGCCGCGGTCGGGCAGTCGCAGCTGCGCGACGGTGTCGGCCACGTCTTCCGCAACCTGGCCAGGCGTAGCCAGACCCTGCTGCACCGCCAGCGGATCCAGCTCGAGGGCATGCAGCACCGTACGACGGATCCGCACGCCCTCGACGACCTGTTCCGCCTCGACCACCTGACCACCCGCATGCGCCGGCACGCCGAGGGCCTGATCATCCTGTCGGGCGCCACCCCCGGCCGCGGCTGGAGCAAGCCCGTGCCGCTGCTGGACGTGGCGCGTGGCGCGGCGGCCGAGGTCGAGGACTACCAGCGCGTCACCGTCGAGCCGATGCCCGGGCAGCGCTTGGCCGGTCCGGTCGTCGGAGATGTGATTCACTTGATCGCCGAGCTCATCGAGAACGCCACCGTCAGCTCCCCGCCGCACACCACGGTCGTCGTGCGCGGCGAGGCGGCGGCCCGCGGCTTCGTCTTCGAGGTTGAGGACCGCGGGCTCGGGATGAGCGAAGAGAAGCTGGCCGAGTGCAACGAGCGCCTGGCCAGCCCACCGGAGTTCGACCTGGCCGACAGTGACGAGCTCGGCCTTTTCGTCGTCTCCCGCCTGGCCGCCAGGCATGACATCCGCGTCACGTTACGCGGTTCACCATATGGAGGGACCACCGCGATCGTGTTGATCCCGGCAGAACACGTGAGCGACCCGCCGGCCGAGCCGGAGAGCCGCGCCAAGGAGCCCGCCGCCCGGCCCATGCGGGTGGTGCCCAGTGAATGACGAGCGGTGGCTGGACGAGGACGCTGGTCCTATCGTCCCCGCCTACTTACTGACCAGGGGCCGGACCGTCCCCGCGAGCAAGGCCATCGACCTCATCGCGGTGATCATCACGGCCGGCGGCCTGACGCCGCCCGCCGGGCTCGGCCCCGAGCATCTGATCATCATGCAGAAGTGCACGAAACCGACCCGGCTCGTGGACGTGGCCGCCGAGCTGAACCTGCCCATCGGTGTGGTCCGGGTGCTCGTCGGCGACCTGCACGCGCAGCAGCTCGTTCAGGTCGAGCCGCCGCGCCCCGCGCCCGACGCCACGGTGCTGCTGGAGGTGATCAGCGGCCTGAAGGCGCTCTGAGAGCGCCCCAGGCCGCACGGGCTGTCCTGTTCAGGCTGCCACGACTGTCACACGGCGGTTGAGCAGGCCGAACACGGCGGCGAAGGCCGCCGCCACCCCGCCCGCGACGGCGGCCACCCCGAAGACCCACTGATATCCGAGTACGCCCGGCTGAGCGGCCAGGACGGCGGCGATGACCGCGCCCGCGGTGCTGCCGCCCACGATGCGTACCAGCGCGTTGACCCCGGCGGCCAGCGCCGTCTTGTCCGGGGCGACGTGCTCGACCGCCATGGTGCCGAGAGCCGCGTAGCCCACCCCGAGCCCGATGCCCAGCAGCGACGTCGCCACGTAGATGTCACCCCCGGTCCGGTGCGCGAAGACCAGCCAGACCGCCGCGAGCGCGACGACCCCGGCACCGGCCGCCACCATCGACGAGGCCGAGAACCTGCGCATGAACCGCCCGGCGAACAGCGAGATCACCAGCATGAACAGCGTGCTGGGCAGCAGGTAGAACCCCACCTCCAAGGTGGAGGCCCCCAACCCCGAGGCCGGCGCCTGGGTGAACCCCGAGATGCCCGTCATGACGGTGAAGAAGGCGAACCCGAGCAGCATCGAGGCCACCGTCGCGCCGACCGTGCCGCGCTGCACCAGCATCGACATCTGCACCAGCGGCTCGGCCACCCGCCGCTCGACCGCCACCCAGACCACCGCGACCACCACCGCGGCCGCGAACAGCCCGATCACCCCCGGCGAGCCCCAGCCCCACGATCCGCCCTCGCTGATGGCCAGCAGCAGCGCGACGAGCCACACGGTCAGCAGGAACGCCCCGGCCAGGTCCGGCCGCCCGCCGCGACCCGGAGCCTGGTCGCGCACCAGGAAGGCGACGATCACCGCGGCGACCACCGTGATCGCGGCGGTGATCCAGAACACGGCGTGGTAGTCACCCGAGGCGAGCCCCGCGAGGATCATCCCGCCCCCGCTGCCGAACCCCATCGTGGCGCTGAGCACCCCGATGCCGGTGGCCAGCTGCTGCCTGGGCAGCAGGTCACGGACCACCCCGATCGCCAGTGGCACCAGCGCCGCCACGAATCCCTGCAGGACCCGGCCCAGGAGCAGCCACGGCAACGAGGTGGCCAGTCCCCCGATGACAGAGCCGATCACCAGGAGGGCCAGCGCGCCGAGGATCATCGGCCGCCTGCCGTACATGTCGCCGAACCTGGACAGCAACGGCGTGGACACCGCGCCGACCAGCAGGCTCAGCGTGAGCGTCCAGCTCACGGCGGAGAGCGAGGTGTGCAGCTCGCGCTGGAGCACGGGAAGCAAGGGGACCACGGCCGTGTTCTGCAAGGCGGCGATGGAGGCCGCGAACGCGAGCGCGACCACCGCGGGCCACGGGCTCCGCTCGGACGTCTCAGGCGGCGCGGAAGCGACGATTGTCGCCATGTCGGCTCCTTAGATAACTTGGGTAAGTAACCGAGAGACGATAATACATACGTAAGTTAGGTAATCAAAGCGATGGGTGAAGATCTCAGCAAGACGGTGTCGGCCTTCAGGCGGTTGGTGACCACCCTCAACCGCGCCAAGACGCATGATCAGCTGACCCAGGCGGCCGGCGTCCGGCTCGACCGTCCTGACGTGCAGATCCTCGTCTATCTCCTCGACGCCGGTGAGCCGCGCAGGGTGGGCGCGATCGCCGAGGGCCTGCAGGTGGAGAGCCCGCACGTGACCCGGCACGTCTCGTCGCTGGAGCAGCGCGGGCTGCTGTCCCGGGTCAAGGACCCCGACGACGGCCGGGCCTGGCGGATCGCGCTCACCGATGAGGGCGCCGAGGCGGCCACCCGATGCCGCCGCATCACCGTCGACTGGTTCGACGCCGCGATCGCCGACTGGCCCACGGAGGAGCGGGCCGAGTTGGAGCGACTGCTGTCCAAGCTCTCCGACGACCTGTGCACCCACCTCCAGGGCCGCTTCGCGGACAGCACGGCCAAGTAGGCGCCCTCAGCCCGGCCCAGCTGGGTGAGCGTGCTCAGCCCAGAACGTCTTCGGCGCGGTGGCAGGCCACCTGACGGCCGTCGATCTCCCTGAGCGCGGGCGCCGTCGCGCACTCCGGCACGGCCAGCGGGCAGCGCAGCCGGAACGGGCAGCCCGTCTCCGCGGGCCGGGCCTCCGTCCTGCCCCTGGCCACGGGCGGCTCTCCCCCGAGCTTCGGTACTGCGTCCCGCAGCGCCAGCGTGTACGGATGCGCGGGCCTGGCCAGAATGTCGGCCGTCGGCCCCGACTCCACGACGCGACCCGCGAACAGGACGTGCGAGGTGCGGCAGAGCCGGCCGACCACGGCCAGGTTGTGCGTGATGAGCAAATGTTCCGTGTCGAGGCCGGCCAGCAGGTCGAGGATCCTGGCCTGGACGGTCACGTCGAGCGCGCTGGTGGGCTCGTCGAGGATGAGCAGCCGGGGGCCGACCGCGAGCGCCCTGGCGATGACCACGCGCTGGCGCTGGCCGCCCGAGAGCTGGTGCGGGCGTCTGGTGGCCAGGTCCGGGGAGAGGCCGACCTGGTCCAGGAGTTCGGGGACGCGGTGCCTGGCGTTCCTGGGGAGGGCTTCGGCTATGGAGGCGCCGACGCGCATCCTGGGGTCGAGGGCTTCGGCTTGGAAGACCGGTTGGACGTCTCTGCGAAACGCCCTCATGTCCGCTTTTTTCAGGGTTTGCTGGCCGTACCAGATATTTCCTGATGTGGGGGTTAGTAGGCCCAGGAAGGCCCGCGCCAGCGTGGTCTTGCCCGAGCCGCTCTCCCCGATCAGGCCGACGCCGCCGTCGGTGAGGTCGAGCGTGACGTCGTGCACGACCGGCGTCTTGCCGTACCCCAGCGTCACCCCCTCCGCCCTGAGCATCGTCACGGCAGCGCCTCCAGCAGCTCACGGGTGTACGGATGGGACGGCTCGGCGAGCACCTCGGCGGCCGGGCCGCTCTCCACGACCGCGCCGTCCTTCATGACCAGCACCCGGTCGGCGATCGTGGAGACCAGCGCCAGGTCGTGGGAGACGAGCAGCAGGGCCAGGCCGCGCTCGGTGCGCAGCCGCCGCAGCACGCCGACGACCTCGGCCTGCACGGTCACGTCGAGCGCGCTGGTGGGCTCGTCGGCCAGGATCACCTCGGCGCCGAGCGCGATGGCCAGCGCGATCGCGAACCGCTGCGCCTGACCCCCGGAGATCTCGTGCGGATAGCGGCGCAGGATGCCCGGATCGAGCATGACCGCCTCAACGGCCTCCACCATGATCCGGTCGGCGCTCAGGCCGTGCAGCTTCAGGGCGCGGCGCATCAGGGTGCCCAGGCGGGTCGTGGGGCTGAGCGCGGCCTGGGGTGACTGCATCACGAGCGCCACCCTGGCGCCCCTGATCTCGCGGAGCCGCCGTGCCGGGGCCTGGAGCACCTCAACCCCACAGACCCGGATATTTCCGGACACGTGGGCGCCCTCGGTGAGGCCCAGCAGCGAGAGCAGCGTGGTCGACTTGCCCGACCCGCTCTCCCCCACGATCGCCACGCACTCCCCCGCGCGCACGTCCAGCTCCGGCACGTGGGCGACCAGCCGCTCGCCGTACCGCACCTGAAGATCCCTGACCTCGATCACTTCACGCCCCTTCGCGGGTCCAGGGCGTTGCGCAGCCCCTCCCCCAGCACGTTGAAGGCGAACGCCGTCACCAGGATCGCCAGGCCGGGAAAGGTCACGACCCACCAGTTCGTGGTGAACAGCGTCTGACCCTGCTCCACCATCAGCCCCCACTCCGCCGTCGGCTCCTGCGCGCCGAGCCCCAGGTACGACAGCGCGGCGGCGGTCAGGATCACCCCGCCCGCGTCGAGGGAGATCTGGACCAGGACGGGGGTGAGGGAGTTCGGCAGGACGTGTCTCAGGACGATCATGGGCGCGGGCACGCCCAGGCAGCGGGCCGCGTCCACGTACCCACGCGTCGAGATGGAGGCCGCCACGGAGGCGGACAGCCGGGCGTACCAGGGCCACCAGGTCGCCGCGATGGCCACGATCGCGGTCGTCACGCTGGGCTGCAGCACCACAGCCAGCGCCAGCGACAGCAGCAGCGCGGGGAAGGCCAGGAAGACGTCGGTGACGCGCATGATGACGTCCCGCACCCAGCCGCCGGCGTAGCCCGCCACCACGCCCAGCGTGACGCCCACCACCGCCGACATCGCCAGCACGGCCGCGGCGATGGTCAAAGAGGTCCGCCCGCCGTACAGGACCTGGGTGAGCACGTCGCGCCCGACCTTGTCGGTCCCGAACCAGTGCGCGCCGCTCGGCGGGAGCAGCGTGTTGACGAGATCGAGCCGGTCCACCGGGTACGGCGCGAGCCACGGCGCCAGGATCGTGGCCAGCAGGATGAGCACGATGAGCACCGCCCCGGCGGCGGCGAACCGGTCAGTGATCTTCGGCAGCGTACGGCGCAACCGCACCGGCTCCGGAGCGTCCTCGGGACGCGGCTCCAAGCGGCCCTCCTGGCTCGTCAGCCCCTCGCTCATCGGGCCCTCGCTCTCGGGTCCACCACGCCCTGGAGGAGGTCCACGATCAGGTTGGCCAGCACATAGACCATCGCGACCAGCAGCGTGACGCCCGCGATGGCCGGGGTGTCGAGGCTGTGGATCGACTCGACGGCGTACCGGCCCAGTCCCGGCCAGTTGAACACCGCCTCGACCAGGAACCCGTTCACGATCGCGTACGCGAAGACCAGGGCGATCAGGGACAGCACCGGGTTCAACGCGGGCCGCAGCGCGAACCTGGTCAGGATCGACGTCTCCCCGAAGCCGAGCGCCCGCTCCAGCCGGGCGTGGTCCTGGCCGGACTCCTCGATGAGCGCCGCCCTGGTCATCTGCGCGATCACGCCCGCCGGGTAGGCCGCCACGACCAGCGCGGGGAGCACCAGGTGTTCAAGTGTGCTGGTGAAGATCGGCCAGTTGCCGGTGATGAGCGCGTCGACGACGGTGATGTTGGTCCAGAGCGTCAGCGGGCTGGTGGTGTCGAGCGTGGAGTCGTACTCTCCGGCGACCGGGAACCAGCCGAGGTTGCTGGCGAACACCGTCTGCAGGGTCAGAGCCAGCCAGAACACCGGGACCGAGACGGCCAGCATGCTCGCGACCCGCACCCCAAAGTCCGGAAATTTCGTCTTATAGCGGGCTGCGAGCACGCCGACCGGAATGCCCACCGCGATCGCGATAAGCAGCGCCGTACCGACCAGCTCCAGAGAGGCGGGGAAGGCGAGCAGCAGATCGTCGCGGACCGGCTGCCGAGTGCGCAGGCTGGTGCCCCAGTCGCCCGTGACCAGATCTCTGAGGTAGTTCCAGAGCTGCACCGGGATCGCGTCGTCCAGCCCGAACCGCAGCCTGGCCGCGGCGAGCTCCTCGGGCGTCGCCTTCGGCCCGGCGAACGCGACCGCCGGATCGCCGGGCACCAGCCGCATGATGGCGAACGTCAGCACGACCACCCCGGCCACGACCAGGACGGCCTGGCCGAGGCGGCGGGCCAGATAGCGCGGCACGGCTCAGCTTGCGGGCTTGAGATCGTAGAAGAAGACCACGTTGGGATAGGCCGGGTTGTCGACGTACCCCTGCACGTCCGCCGTCAGCGCGCGCTGGTAGGTCTGCACGTACGGCACCGCCACCGCGGCCTGGTCCTGGATGATCTGCTTCTGGATGGTCGCGTACGACTGCTCGGCGGCGAACTTGTCGGTGGCCGTGAGCTGCGGCAGCGCGTCGATCTCCTTGTCGATCTCGGCGTTCTTCAGGTAGGAGAGGTTGAACTGCGGCTTGTCCGCGCTCCTGAACACGTTGAGGAACCACGAGTAGGCGTCGGCGTAGTCGGGATACCAGTACATGACGAAGATGTCCTGGCCCTGCTTCTTGCCCTGGTCCCACTGCGCGTTCCAGGCCATCGGCTTGGCCTCCAGGCGCACGTTGAGCTGCTTCAGCGCCGAGCTGAGCAGTGTCACCAGGAGCTTCTGGTCCTCGTCGCCCTGGGCGTAGGTCATCTTCAGCTTCAGCTCGGGGAAGTCGGGGCCGTAGCCGGCCTCGGCCAGCAGCGCCTGCGCCTTGGGCAGGTCCTGCTTGGGCTCCAGGTTGGCGGTGTAGCCGATGAGGCCCTGCGGCACCAGGCCGGTGCTCTTCTTGCCCGCGCCCTTCAGGGCCGCCACGAGGCCGTCGTAGTCGAGCGCGAGCTGGAGCGCCTGGCGGATCTTGACGTCCTTCATCGGCCCGGTGGCGGTGTTGAACAGCAGCAGGAGGTTCTGGAAGGACGGCGTCTGCGAGGGCTGCACGCCCTGGGTCGCGCCCGCCTGCTCGAACAGCTGCGGGTTGAGGCGCTCGACGAAGTTCACCTCGCCCTTCTGCAGCAGTTGCCAGGCGGTAGTGATCTCGGGGGTGACCCGGAAGGCGATCTTCTTGTACTGCTCGGGCTTCCAGCCGCCCCAGTAGTCCTCGTACGCCTTCAGCGTGAGCTCGGTCTCCTTGCCCTTCTGCCAGGTGTCGATGGTGTACGGGCCGGTGCCGGCGTCGGTCTTGCCGTCCTTGAGCTTGTCGGCGGCGGCCGTGTCATAGATGTAGGCGGCGTAGCCGGCGGAGGCGATCAGGTCGAGCGGCGCCGCGTACTTGAGCTTGAACGTCAGCGTCGCCGGGTCGGGCGTCTCGATCGTCTTGACCGAGCCCCAGATGTAGGCGGCGCCCGCGTTCATCTTGATCGTGCGCTCGATGGCCTTCTTGGCCGCCTCGGCGTCCATGGGGGCGCCGGTGTGGAACTTCACGCCCTGGCGCAGCTTGAACGTCCACTGCTTGCCCCCGTCGGCCGACGTCCATTCGGTGGCCAGACGCGGCTCGGGCTTCTGCGACTGGGTGTTGTACCTGGTCAGGCCCTCGTAGATGTTGGACATGGCGATGATCTCGTTGGAGTACGAGGTCGCCGGGTCCCAGTCGGTGACCACGTCGAGGTTGGGCGCGTAGACGAAGGTGGCGTCGTTGGCCTTGGTGGCGGCGACGGCGGACTCGCTCGTCGTGGCGCTCGGCCTCGGTGTCCGGTCCGCACCGCGTACCTGGCCGCCCGCGCACGCGGTTGCGGTCATGGCCACGGCCCCGGTGACCCCGGCGACGAGCAGACGCTTGTGCCAGCGCATGGGTGGGGAGTCCTTTCGATCTGTCACCGGGACAGAGGTCCGGCGGCTTTGACGTGTACCCGCACCGCGGGTTCTGAGAGGTAGCTCAGCGGCACCTCGAGCAGGTCGACGATCTCCACCCTGGCCGGGTCCGCACCCGCCGCCACGGCACGAGCCGCCGCCTCCTCTTTGACTCTTTCGATCGCCTTTGCCCGGCTTTCGCCCGCAGGCAAGATCGTATCGACTCTGCCACTCGCGAGGGCGATAGCGGCACCAACGGCGTTGGCCACCTCGGCGTGCTCGGGACGGATGACACCGCTCACGCCGGGGATCTCGGCGGGCAGCAGAAAGGCGCCGCCACCCACCGCCACCAGCGGACGGTCGGCCCGGCCGAGCGCCATCCGGTCCACGGCGTCGATCACCATGGCGTCGGCGACGGCCAGCGCGCTTTGCAGAGTGTCGCGGAATGTTTCCGTCATGTCGGTGGCGGCTTCCAGCCGTTCGCGCCAGTCGGCGGCGTTCGCCGGGACGCGGCCGCCCGCCACGGCGGCGTCGGTGACCGTGGTCGTGGCGCCGCCGAAGACCAGCGCCTCCTCCGCGATCCGGTACCCCACCGAGTCCGGCCCCACCCGCGCTCCGCTCCCGCCCATCCGGACCACGGTGCCGCCGCCCAGGGCGATGGCCAGGATGTCCGGCATCCGGAAGTTCGTCAGCACCCCGCCGATCTCCACCGCCGCCGCCGACTCCCTAGGGAAGCCGCCGACCAGCACGCCCAGGTCCGTGGAGGTGCCGCCCACGTCGGCCACGATCGCGTCACGTACCCCCGACAGGAACGCCGCCCCGCGCAGCGAGTTCGCCGGTCCGGAGCCGATCGTGGACACCGGCAGCCGCGCGGCGTGCGCCACCGTCATGAGCGTGCCGTCGTTCTGGGCGAGGTACGGCCGCGCCCCCAGCCCCCGTTCGGCCAGCGCCGTCACCAGCGCCTCGGTCACATGCGCCGCCACGCCGTACAGGGCGGCGTTGAGCACGGTCGCGTTCTCCCGCTCCAGCAGCCCGAGGGAGCCGATCTCATGACTCACCGAGACGGGCAGCCCGTACTCGTTCCGGACCAGCTCCTCGACCGCCCGCTCGTGGTCGGCGCTGGCCGGGCTGAACACCCCGGTCACCGCCACGGCGTCGGCCCGTACGCCGTCCAGGAACCGGCGGATCGCGCCGAGGTCGAGCGGGCCGATCTCCCGTCCGTCGACGTAGTGTCCGCCCGGCACGATGACCTCACCGGCGGACACGGCCTTGCGCAGGTCGTCCGGCCAGTCGGAGAGCGGCGGCACGGCGGAGGTCGCGGGCGCGCCGAGCCGGAGCACGGCCACCCGGCCGAGGTTCCTGCGCTCCAGGATCGCGTTGGTCGCGTGCGTGGTGCCCAGCATGACCCGGGTGATCCGCTCCCACGACGCCACGTCGGCCAGCACCGCGTCCAGGGCCGCCCGTAACCCCTCGGTCACGTCCGGCGTCGTCGGCCGCTTGGCCTTGGCCACCACCCGGTCGGCGGCGTCCAGCACGACGGCGTCCGTGTTCGTGCCGCCGACGTCGATCCCGATCCGCAGCGCGCCCTCAGTCACGCGGCTCCCCCTTCGCCAGCTCCTCGATCGGCACGTACTCCAGGTCGTAGCCGAACGCGCGCGGCCCCGCCGTCTCCAGCCCCTTGGGCGTGCGCCAGAGCGGGTCGCACGGCCAGGCGAGCACCGTGACGCGCTGGCCGTAGCGCAGGCTTTCGGTCTGTACGGCGGCGGCCGTCTCGGTGTCGACCACGGTGATCAGGTCGGGCACCATGGCCCTGAGGCGGCCGTTCTCGAGGGCGACGAGGTTCTCGTTCTGGAGCTCCAGCGTGAGCGTGCGGCCCCGGTCGTCACCAGTGCCCTCGATCGTGGCCGTACCCCTGACGAACCCGCCGGTGGTGCGCCGTTCGACGTCCGTCAGTTTGCCGGTGATCAGCCGGGCCGCGCCGAGCCGTTCCGCCAGGGCGCGCAGCGGCTCCGCCACGCCCTCGGTGGCCCGGCCGACGGCCAGCGCGCGGGTGACCGTACCCTCGATGACCGCGCCGCGTGCCTGTGCGGCGGTGAGCACGTAGTCGGCCATCAGCGCGTGCGAGCCCGCCGCCACGCAGACGGCGCGCGCCAGACGCTCGGACCAGAGACCGTCGATGGGGCGGATCGTCACGATGTTCCCCACGATGTCGGACATGATGACGAGGTCGGCAGGCAGCCCCGCCACGTACATCGACACCATCTGCACCTCGGGAAACGCCCGCCCCATGCCGTCTGCGTCGAGCAGCGGCAGGCCGAGCTGGGCGGCCCAGGCGACGGGCGCGACACCGTTCGCCCCGCCGATCTCCGACGACATGACCGCGGCCGGCGGGCGGCCGAAGATCCGCTCGATCTCCTCCGCGATCCGCCTGGGCTCGTCCTCGCCGTGGATCATCTCGTGGCTGACGGTCGGCGCGCCGATGCCGGACAGCGGCACGACCAGCGCGTCCGCGGGCAGATCCGCGAGCTCGATGAGCGGTACCGGGCCATACGTCTGGATCGCCCGGATCGCCGCCAGAGACCCGGTACGCACGTCCCCGCCGCCTCCGGTGCCCAGCACGGCACATCCCCGGGCGAGGGCGGGAATGTCACTGATGTCGATGGTCATATGGCGACACAACCAAGCACATAGCCACTCATTGCGCCAGTCAGGTCGGCGTTACGAGGACCAACTCGGGCCTGTGAACCGTCGGCTCAGGTCGGCGAACCGGGGTTACGGAGGCCGACTCAAATCGGCGAACCGGCAAACCGAGTGCGTGATCCGATTGCGCGATCCGGCTCCGCGCGGTGAAGCTCGTGGCGGGCATACCTGCGGTGGTAGCGGCGGCATAGGTGCCGAGGTGGCGACGGCAAGGGTGTCGTGGTGGCGGCATGTGCGCCGTGGTGGCGGCATGGGTGCCATGGTGGTGGCGGTATGGGTGCCGTCCCGACATATCCGGAGAGGTGAGCGAGCATGCGGATTTCGGTGGCGACCGACAGCCTGGACGGCGTGGCCGAGCGCGTCGTGCAGCTGCTGCGTACGCGCGGGCACGAGGTGGTCACGCACGGCGCGCTCAACCCGGAGGAACGCGACGACTGGGCGTGGGCGTCCGAGCTCGCCGCGCGCGACGTGAGCGAGGGACGCGCCGACCAGGCGGTCGTGTGCTGCTGGACCGGCACGGGCGCATCGATCGCGGCGAACAAGGTGCCGGGCGTACGGGCGGCGCTCTGCGTCGACGCCTACACGGCCGGCGGGGCCCGCAAGTGGAACGACGCCAACGTGCTGGCGCTGAGCCTGCGGCTGACGTCCGAGGTGGTACTCGACGAGATCCTCGACGCCTGGCTGGCCGGTGTACCGAGCACGGACGCCACAGACCAGGCGAACGTCTCCCACCTCGACACAATCTGACGACGCCTCGCCGTACGGGAAATGACCTTGGGCGGAATCGCGGAAACGTCGGTGCCGCCCTTTAGGGTGCTGGGCATGACGGATGTGCTCCTCCACGGCGGGCGGCCGTGGGGTCACGAGGCGCCTGCCGACATCCTCGTCCGCGACGGTCGTATCGAGCGGGTCGCGGCCGGGATCGACACGCCCGCGGCGCAATCGTTCGACGTCACCGGCGGCCTCGTGCTGCCCGGCCTCGTCGAGGCTCACTGCCATCTCGACAAGACCCTCTACGGAGGGCCCTGGGTGCCCCACTCGGCCGCTGACACGCTGGCCGGTCGCATCGGCAACGACCTGGGCCGCCGCGCCGAGCTGGGCGTGCCGAGCGTCGAACGCGTCGCCGCGCTGCTGGCGCGGATGAGCGCCTACGGCACCACCCACGTCCGTACCCACACCGACATCGACCCGCTGGTCGGCCTGCGCGGCGTGGAGGCCGTGCGGGAGGCGGCGGCGGGCTCGCCCATCGACGTGCGCCAGGTCGCCTTCCCGCAGCACGGCGTGCTCACCAACCCCGGCACGGCCGACCTGCTCGAAGCGGCGCTCAAGAGCGGCGTGGAGGCGGTCGGCGGGCTCGACCCGGCGGGCATCGACCGCGACCCGGTGCGCCATCTCGACATCGTCTTCGGGCTGGCGGAGCGCTACGGCGCGCAGCTCGACATCCACCTCCACGACGGCGGCTCGCTCGGCGCCTGGGAGCTGGAGCTCATCACCGAGCGCACCAGGGTGCTCGGGCTGGCGGGCAGGGTGACGGTCAGCCACGCCTACGCGCTCGGCCAGGTCGACGAGGCCTACCAGGACCGCCTGGCCCAGGGCTTCGCCGAGGCCGGGGTGGCGCTGGCGACGGCCGCCGTCTACAGCTTCCCGGTGCCGCCGATCAAGAAGCTCCGGGCCGCGGGCGTCACGGTGGCGTGCGGTCATGACGGCATCCGCGACCTGTGGGGCCCCTACGGCAGCGGCGACATGCTCGAGCGCGCCATGCACGTGGCCTACCGCAGCACGTTCCGCAGGGACGAGGACATCGAGCTCGCGCTGGAGGCGGCCACCTACGGCGGCGCCCGCGTGCTCGGCCTCGACGCCTACGGGCTGGCTCCAGGCGACCGGGCCGACCTCGTCGTCGTCCCCGCGAGCGGCGCGGCCGAGGCCGTGATCACGCACCCGGCGCGCACTCTGGTCATGAAAGACGGCACCGTCCTGCACAATTGACCGGCGGGACCATCGAAAGGCAGGCAAGTGCTCTCTATTCACCAGCGGATCGCGGAAGAGCTCGGCGTACGCGACGGGCAGGTGCTGTCGGCCGTCGAGCTGCTCGACGGCGGCGCGACGGTGCCGTTCATCGCCCGCTACCGCAAGGAGGTCACCGGCGCCCTCGACGACGCCCAGTTGCGCACGCTCGAAGAGCGGCTGCGCTACCTGCGCGAGCTGGAGGAGCGCAGGACGGCGATCCTGGAGTCGATCGAGTCTCAGGGCAAGCTCGACGACGAGCTGCGCGCCCAGATCATGGCGGCCGACACCAAGGCCCGGCTCGAGGACATCTACCTCCCCTACAAGCCCAAGCGGCGCACCAAGGCGCAGATCGCCCGCGAGCTGGGTCTGGAGCCGCTGGCCGACCAGCTGCTCGCCGATCCCTCGCTCGACCCGGCCGCGCTGGCCGAGACGTTCGTCACCGAGGGCGTCGCCGACGGGGCCGCCGCGCTGGAAGGCGCGCGAGCGATCCTCATCGAGCGCTTCGCCGAGGACGCCGACCTCATCGGCGGCCTGCGCGAGCAGCTCTGGGGTCGGGGCCGGCTGATCTCCACGGTCCGTGAGGGCAAGGAGGAGGCGGGGGCGAAGTTCTCCGACTACTTCGAGTTCGGGGAGCCGTTCACCAAGCTGCCCTCGCATCGGATCCTGGCCATGTTCCGGGGCGAGAAGGAGGAGATCCTCTCCGTCACGCTGGAGCCCGACGACAGCCCCGACTACGAGATGCGCATCGCCTCCCGCTTCGGCATCTCCGACCAGGGCCGCCCGGCCGACCGCTGGCTCAACGAGACCGTACGCTGGGCCTGGCGCACCCGCATCCTCGTGCACCTGGGCATCGACATCCGGATGCGGCTGTGGCAGGCGGCCGAGGACGAGGCGGTCCGGGTGTTCGCCACCAACCTGCGCGACCTGCTGCTGGCCGCCCCCGCCGGCACCCGCACGACCATGGGCCTCGACCCGGGCCTGCGCACCGGCGTGAAGGTGGCCGTGGTCGACGCGACCGGCAAGGTCGTCGACACCGCCACCATCTACCCGCACGAGCCGAAGCGGCAGTGGGACCAGTCGCTGGCCGTCCTGGGCGCGCTGGCGCAGAAGCACGGCGTCGAGCTGATCGCCATCGGCAACGGCACCGCCTCCCGCGAGACCGACAAGCTGGCCGGTGAGCTGGTCAAGCACATGCCGTCGGTGACCAAGATCGTCGTATCGGAGGCGGGCGCCTCCGTCTACTCCGCCTCGGCCTACGCCTCCTCGGAGCTGCCCGACCTCGACGTGTCGCTGCGCGGCGCGGTCTCCATCGCCCGCCGCCTCCAGGACCCGCTGGCCGAGCTGGTCAAGATCGATCCCAAGTCGATCGGCGTCGGCCAATACCAGCACGACCTCGCCGAGACCAAGCTGTCCCGCTCGCTCGACGCGGTGGTCGAAGACTGCGTCAACGCTGTGGGCGTCGACGTCAACACCGCGTCGCCGCCGCTGCTCACCCGCGTGTCGGGCATCGGCGCCACCCTGGCCGAGAGCATCGTGCGCCACCGCGACTCCAACGGCCCCTTCAAGACCCGCGCGGCCCTGAAGGACGTGGCCCGGCTCGGGCCCAAGGCGTTCGAGCAGTGCGCGGGCTTCCTGCGCATCGCGGGCGGCGACGACCCGCTCGACGCCTCCAGCGTGCACCCCGAGGCCTACCCGGTGGTCCGGCGCATCCTCAGCTCGGTCCAGACCGACCTCAAGACGCTGATCGGCAACACGGCGACGCTGCGGGCGATCAAGCCGCAGGAGTTCACGGACGACACGTTCGGCCTGCCCACGGTCACCGACATCCTGCGCGAGCTGGAGAAGCCCGGCCGTGACCCGCGGCCGGCGTTCAAGACCGCGACTTTCAAGGAGGGCGTGGAGAAGATCTCCGACCTGCTGCCCGGGATGATCCTGGAGGGCGTGGTGACGAACGTGGCCGCCTTCGGCGCGTTCGTGGACGTCGGCGTACACCAGGACGGCCTGGTCCACGTCTCCGCCATGTCCCGAAATTACGTGAAGGATCCCCGCGATGTCGCCAAGCCCGGCGACATCGTCCGCGTCAAGGTCCTCGAGGTCGACATCCCCCGCAAGCGCATTTCCCTGACCTTGCGCCTGGACGACGAGACCACCTCCGAGGGCCGCGCTTCCCGCGGCCAGGGCGGCGCGGGCCGCGGCTCGGCTGGAGACGGTGGCCGAGGCTCAGCCGGAGACTCGGGCCGGGGCTCAGCAGGAGACGGCGGCCGCGGGGCGGGCGGTGCCCGCGGCGGCGCGGCGGGCGGAAACGGCGGGCGCGGCGCGGCGGGCCGTGGGGCCGCCGGGTCCGGCGGACGCGGAGACGGTGCGCGAGGTGGCGGCGGTCGCGGAGATGGCAGTCGCGGAGATGGCAGTCGCGGTGACGGCGGTCAGCGCGGCGACAGCGGCCAGCGGGGTCGTGGGGAAGGCCAGCGGGGCGGCGCCCGCCGCCCGGCCCCCTCAGGCGCCATGGCCGAAGCCCTCCGCAAGGCCGGCCTCACCGGCGACGACCAGTAACTCCCGCCCTCGACCTGCGCCTTGGGCAGCGGGCACGGCGTCACCACACGCCGTGCCCGCCCTGTTGGCCCGCGTCGTGGACCGGACACCACGGCGTCACCGCTCATCGTGCCCGCCCTCTTGGACGGACGCACCACGGCGTCACCGCACGCCATGCCTGCCCTTTCGGCCTGTGTCGTGGACGAACGGCCCGGTCTCACCGCGCACCGGGCCGAGGGGCCGCCCGCCGTCGAGGTGGTCCGCTGCCGGGATCGGAGGACTACACCTCACTCAACCACTGGGTCCTCCCGGTGGTCGGCACCCCGCGAGGATCTGTCAGTACTTCTTGATGTCCCAGGCGTGGCCAGTGGCGTTGCGCTTGCCGGGGCAGGTGGCGACGGACTGCCCCTCTATGCCCGACGAGACGGCGACCCACGGGCCACGCACCTTGCCGGTGGGACACGTGGCCACGGCCTGTACGTACCCTGAGCCCCTATCGCAGCTGGCCCAGGTTTTGTATTTCTGGTAATAGATACCGCTGTGGCAGCCGCTGGGCACCGGTTCGGCCAGGGCAGGACTCGGCGCGAGGGGGATGACAGCCGCGACGGTCGCGGCCATTATCACAGTCATGATCGTCTTTTTCATGCGGGCGATCTTAGTAAGGCATTCGGAACTTATCCGGCTTTTCGGATGACCGTTGCCAGGACCGACCTGAGACGGCCGCCGTCGGGCGATCCGCTGCCGGCAGAACTTCGGGGAGTCGGCCAGGCCTGCTGGGGCGATACGGTCGGAGGGTGAGCACATCTGCGTACACCACGGCGATCACCCAGGCCCGCGACCTGCTCAGGTGGCGCTCACCACTGCGCACCGAGCTCTGGGCGGCCCGGCTCACGGCCACGCTGCGCCCGGCGGAGGTCCAGCCGCTCATACGACAGCTCACCGAAGACGGCAGCCCGGAGGCGCGCCTCACCCTCGCCGCCCTGGCCACCGTGGAGCCCGCAGCTCTGGAAGCCGCGGACACCGCAGCTCTGGAAGCAGTGGAGACCGCCTCGGACGATGTCGAGACCGCAACCACGGACGACGTGGAGGCCGCAGTTCTGGGCGACGAGGCGGATCAGGGCGCCGGACAGACGGCCGCGCAGGAGCCGGGAGGAGATAAGACGCTTCGGGAGACGCTGCGTGAGGCCGGGAGGGAGGCCGCGCGGGGGCTGCCCGAGTGGGTCGGGCGGATGGGGCAGGTGGAGTGCGAGCAGGCGTGGTACGGCAAGGCCGACCGCTACGGCGAGCAGACCCTGGCTGCCCTGCGCTTCCGCTACCCCGATGACAAGGAACCGCACGTCCTGATCGTAGGCATCGACCAGGTCAACGGCGGCCTGGCGGTCGACGCGACAGTCGAGGAGCCGAAGTTCCTCGACGACCTGGACCTGCGGTCGGCGGATCCGGCGGTGGTGGCGGGGCGGGTGCTGGACGCGTTCGAGATGACCGACCTCGTCATGGGGGCACCGATCGCCGAGAGCCTGCCCGCCGTCCGCCCCCTGGCGCTCGCCCGTGCGCAGACCGTCCCCGATCCGGTACGGCAGGCGCCCGATGACACCTTGTCCCGGTTCCTGGATCTGCCAGACCTGCCGGGAGCGCAGGAGGCGTTCGAGCAACTGGTCGAGTTCGTGGGCGATCGGCCCCTGTGGTGGAGTCCGGCCCGGGTCTCACGGTTCCTCACCTCCTGGTTGCCGCGCGAGGCGATCCTGACGGACGCGGCCGTCTCGGCCATGCCCGAGGTGGTCCGCGCCTGGAGCCGCTTCCACGGCGCCGAGCCGGAGGTGCTCCAGCGAATCGACGCCGACGCGCCGCGCCTGCCCGCGCTGATGGCGGACGAGTCGCTGGCGGGCCTCCGCAAACGCATCGCCCAAAGCGAACGATGACGCCGGGCTACGGCCTGGGCTCATCATTTGGCTACTTTTCGCCGGCCAGGCTTAGCTGAATGGCCCGTAAATACGCGGAGGACAGGCAGCTTCAACGCGAGGCGAGTGCTCGTCGCGCTGCATTGATCACGTTGTGCGCGTCGGCACCGTACACCGCGGACTCCTGGAGCGTCTTCCAGGTGCGCAGGTAGGTCTCGACGCTGCTCGCATCGTCGAGCCACAGTTCGGCATGCCATGTTTCGGTGACTACTTGGCGATCGTCGTAGATCCAGAAGCCGGCTCCGGGCGGGATCTTCAGCGAGGCACTCAGTGGCACGATGCCCAGCTCTACGGTGTCCATACCGATGCCGCCTCAGCAAGCCACCGACATGCATGCGGTGCATCCCCGAGGCGCTGGACGCGTGCCCGCATCTCCAGCACCAGGCCCACGTCTACACCTCGCCCGACTACAAACCATGGGGAGTAAAAGGAATCGTCGTCTCCCCCTCCCGTCCGCCGACTCTCCACGACGTCCCACTGACCGACTGCCACACGCTGGAATACACCCTCGCCAGGGCCCTGATCGTGCACGTATCGGACCTGCGGCCCGAGATGGTCCAGAACGACCGGTAACCACAGGCGGGCCAAGCCCTTCTCAGAGAGCGAGATCGAACGGGCACCCCGAGCAAGTCCGCTACCAGCGGCAAGTCGCAGCAGCAACCACGAACATCACCATCTACAACTGGAGTAGTAGGTACGGGCGGCTATGCTGCGCACTGGACGTTTTACCGCCGCCCCCGCACGGGCGTCTCAAGGGAGATCAACGTAATGTACAAGGAGTTCGCCGCAGAGGCCGTGGTCTGGCTCGTCCCGGTCGTGGTCCTCATCGGCCTCGCTCTGATGGTCACCTCCTGACGGTCAGGGGCCGGACCGGGTGCGACCCCTGGCGTCCTGGTCAGCGGTAATACTCGGAGTGCACGACCGTGGTGACGTCACGGTCGAAGCGGATCCCGCCGTCGAGCCACCGGTTCCACATGTTCGAGAGCGTACGGGTTCTGACGGTGCATGACCCCCAGCGGGTGCGTTTGGCACGGATGGTGCCGACGTAGTCGTAGCAGGACCCGACCTTCTTGCCGTTGACCTTGAGCCGGGCGTTCAGGCTGACGGCATAGAGGGTTTTGCGGGAGATGTTGGTGATCCGCACCTTGACCAGGCACGTGTCCTTGCATCGGCCAAAGTAGATCTTGTACTTGACCAGGTGTGGCTTGGCGGTGCTGGAGAGGGTGGCCGTCGGACCCGCGGCCACCCCGACAAAAGCGGAAGCCCCCGTGAAAGCGGCCACCCTCGTGAAGGCGGGTGCCGGAGAAGCGGCGTCCCCAGCGGCCGGTGCCACAAGCACCGCCACCACCGTGGCCGCTAAGAAGAAGACGACGAGATCCTTGACCATGTTGCCCCCATAGCGTCAACATGCCGCCGCTTCCGCCCGTCGAAAACCGTCGAAAGCCATTGAAAGCCATTGAAAGCGGCATCAGGGTCCCGATTAACCGTCAGGAAAATGACCGAGTCAATCGGCCTTCCGACCACACCCCTATTACCTCTCGTATTACCTCTCGTCACGAAGCCCAGGCGAGCAATGGACGCAGCTGTCGCAGGCGTTTCAACGCCTGTTTCTCCAGTTGCCTGATGCGCTCTCTGGTGAGCCCGAGACGATCCGCGATTTCGGTATAGCTGCGGGCTTCATTGCCCGCCAGGCCGTACCTGAGTCTGAGGACGAATGCCTCTCGCGGCGGGAGCGAGGTGAGCACTTGGTGCAGTTCGGCGTTGAACGCGCGGCGCTCCGTGAACTCCTGCACCTGGAGACCGTCCTCGTCGGGGATCATGTCGCCGATGCTCCCCTCGCCGTTCTCGCCGACGGGCACGTCCAGGCTGACCGTCTCCTGGGCGAGCCGCCGTAGCACGGCGACGTGGCGGAGCGAGCGTTCCGCGGCCTTGGCGAGCTCCGCCTCCCGGGGCTCGCGCCCCAGGTCGGCGGCCAGTTGCCGGGCGATTCTGCTCAGTCGCGCCAGCTCTTCGGCGACGTGCGTGGGCAGCCGTACGGTGCGGCTCTTGTCGTGGATGCCGCGCTCGATGGCCTGGCGGATCCACCACATCCCATAGGTGGAGAACTTGTAGCCACGTTTGTAGTCGAACTTCTCCACGGCCCTGATCAACCCGAGATTGCCCTCCTGGATGACGTCGAGGAGTGGGAGCCCACGAAAGGCGTAGCGTCTGGCGGCGGCCACCACCAGCCGGAGATTGGACCTGATGAGCAGGTCCTTAGCACGCTGCCCGTCGCGGCGGACGTGTTCGAGCTCCGGTGTGCCCTCGCCACGGCTGATCAGGTAGCCCGAGTAGAGCCCCGCCTCGATCCGTCGTGCCAGGTCCACTTCGTCCGCGGCGGAGAGCAATGGTGTCTTTCCGATCTGCTCCAGATACATGCCGAGCAGGTCGGGCTCTTCGGCCGACATACCAATGCGACTACCCGGTAAACGGCGGCGAACTCCCCTGTTCATTGAGTTCCGCGATGGCGAGTTCGGCGGTGGTGCGGATGTCGAAGAACTTGTCGAGGGCGGTGATCGCGAAAAGGTGCTTACACCTGCCATTCAGCCCGGAAAGCAACAGCCGGCCGCCGGAGGCGGTCACCGCCTTGTGCAGATAAACGAGCACGGAAAGCCCGGAAGAATCGCAGACGCTGACCGCCTGCATGTCGATGACGAGTAAGGGTGGCTGGGTCAGGTCGAGCGCCTTGGTGACGCGATCACGCACCTCGGCCGCGGACCCGAAGTCGAAGTCTCCCGTGAGCCTGGCGATGACACACGGTCCCTGGAGCCCGAGGCTGATCGACAAGGCCTGCTCCGAAGTCACCCAGTTCCACCTACCCGCATTGCTCGCCCGATGCCACCACTTTACGAGAAGTAGCGTCTTGGGTTGGACACCAGCATCTGCTCGATCTGATCGCCGGTCACACCCGAGTCCAGCAGTGCGGCCAAGACCTCATCGTGGATGTGATCGTAGCGCCAGTTGGGCGCCATCGTGCGTAGTGCGTCATCCCAAGACTCCACAAAGTAGTCCATAAAGCAGGCGGTGTCGTGGCTGAGGACCATCCGATCAGCGTATCCCCGCTGGCAGAGGGCGGCGATGGTGGCCACCCGGTCGGACGTCGCATTGTAGGCATCCAACCCGAATCTATCCATCCCCAGCGTGGCGCCCGTGTCGGCCAGACGCATCAGGTAGTCGAGATCGTTGGTGTCGCCCGCGTGCCCGACCACGACCTTCGTCAGGTCCACGCCCTCCTTGGCGAAGAGGTCGAGCGCGGTCAGCCCGCTCTGCGTGAAGGAGTTCGTGTGGACGGTGATCGGCGCGCCGGTACGCACGTGCGCCCGCGCGACGGCCCGGCCGATCCGCTCGACCCCGGGCGTCAGGCCCTTCTGCTCGACCACGCACTTGAGGAACGCCGCCTTGACCCCGGTGTCGGCGATGCCCTCGGTGAGGTCGCGTACGAAGTCGTCGATCATCGGATCGGGCATGTCCAGGAGCAGGCCGGGGCCGCGGTAGTCGTACTGGTGAGGCAGCTCTTCGAAGCTGTAGATGCCGGTCGCGGCGATGATGTGCAGATCCGGCACTTCGGCGGCGATGCGCTGGATGCGGGGGATGTACCGTCCGAGGCCCCACACCGTCGGGTCCACGATCGTCCGCACGCCCTTCGCCGCCACCGCCTTGAGCTTGCCGATGGCGTCCGTGACCCGGAACTCCTCGTCCCACCAAGCGCCTTTGCCGTAGTTGTCGAGAAACTCGGTAGAGAGAACGAAGATGTGCTCGTGCATCAGGGTCTGACCGAGCTCATCGACGTCGACGGGACCGCGAACGGTGTTGACGGTGGGCATGAGCGCCTCCATACCGGCTGGTCGGTGCCGCCAACCTAGGCCGCCCCCTACCCCCCGTCAACAATGGACGAGCGTCGCCAGCGAGGTCTCCCTGTCACCGGGCTCTTGCGGCCGCCGGCGGTCAGGTAGTCGTGCACGAAGATCTCGGTGGGCAGCGGCAGGCCCGCCGCGAGCAGCATCGCGGGCCAGTACACCGCGTGAAAGCGGATCACGCCCTTGCCCATCAGATGGACCTTGCGCGCCCGGCACGGGTATGCCCCAGCCGCGGGCCCGGTCCGCGGCGCGCGAGACGCTTACTCCGGCGTGGGCACCACCAGCACCGGCCGGCGCGCGTGGTGCAGCACGCGGTCGGACGTGCTCCCGAGCAGCAGTGACTTCACCCCGCCCTGCCCCCGCGTCCCGGTGACGATCAACGTGGCCTCGATCTCGTTCGCCACGTCCACGATGGACGACCACACGGACAACGCGTCCGGCTCACACCGCGGCGAAGCGTCGAACCCCGCCTGTCTGGCCAGCTCCGCGCCCTGCGACGCGAGCTCTCTCATGGCCTGTCCGACGGCTTCGTCCTCGACGGGCGAATCGTCGATGGTCATCATCAGCCCGGCCGACGCCCGCGCCGAGGCCAGCGCCAGGCGTTCCCACACGGTCAGTACAACGGCGCGCGCGCCGGGCATCAGCGGGCCCGCGAAGGCGATCGCTGCCTTGGCGTCGTCGGAGCCGTCGTACGCGATCAGAATGGTCTGCTCAGTTGCTTCCATAGGCGAGCTCTTTCCAGATCAGCCCGTTTCACGCTCTGGATCCGGGTAGCCAGCGGGTATGACTGTCACACAGTTCCGGGACCTGCCTCTCGCCGACCGCGACCGCGAATGGGACGCGGCGGCGGCCGACAAGCGGGTGCGTAAGTGGGCGGACGCCGAGAAGAAGCCCGACGAGAAGTACCGCCAGGCCTTCCTCTGGTACGACAGCGACGACGCCGACGAGTTCGGCGCCTACAAGCTGCCGATCGCCGACGTCGTCGGTGGTGAGCTGAAAGTCGTCCCACGGGCCGTGATCGCCGCCGCCGCGGTCGTGGACGGCGCCAGGGGCGGGGTCAAGATCCCGCAGGGCGACATCGAGAGGGTCAAGAAGAACCTGGCCAAGTACTACGCCAAGATGGGCGACACGCCACCCTGGGAGCGCTGAACCGAAGGCTTGAGCAGCGACATCCCGGCCAGGGCCAGCACCCCGATCTCGGTGAGGACCACGACCCGCTGGGTGAGCCCGGCGGGGATGTCGTCGTTGGACAACTCGATGCCGAACATCCGCACGACGTACGGGACCACGACGAGCAGCAGCGCGCCCAGCGCCACCGCGCTCAGGACCCGTACGGCCCTGGCGTAACGGACTCGCGCGTTGGCCAGCAGCATTCCCGCGGCCGGCATCACCAGGAAGGCGGCGAAGGCGGCATATCTATGGATGCCGCCCGACAGCGAAAGCGGCACCCCCGGCCGGTCCGTGGGGAAGGCACCGATCAGGAACATGCTCCCGCCCCACGCCAGCAGCAGCAGCACGACCCAGACACTCGCGCCCGCCCGGCGCAGCGACTCGGCGATCAGTGCCGAGCCGACCGCGAACAGCGTCAGCGAGGTCGGCAGCAGCCATCCCAAGGGCTGAAAAGCGTACTCACTGATCACGCTGTGCATGGGGTCCAGCCCCGATTCCGCGTGCAAGGTGAGCATGGCGCCGGCGCCGGTTCCGATGGCCGCGAATCCACTGACAAGCAATGCCTTCATGCTTCAAAGGTCGTGGAATACGGGCTTCCGGAGTATCGGAGATCGACCCGAACAGGCCCTGAAGCGCCCCTTAATACCTAGGTCGTAGCACTTCGGATACCGGCCCACTGACCTGCGGGAACCCACCCCTGGGTCTAGCCCGCCGCCTCAGGGTAGGTAGGGCCAGCTATACCACCGCGGGCAGGTCGAAGTAGACCCTGATCACGGTGGCGCCCGCTCGCGTGTGCACGCGGACCAGGTCGCTGAGCAGGTTGACGATCAGCAGGCCGCGCGAACCGGGAGTGCGCGGATCGACCGGCATCCGCCCGGCCAGCGGGTCGATGATGTGGCCCGAGTCGCTGACCTCGCACACCAGCCGGTCGGCTTCGGCCCAGACCCTGATCAGCCCGGCGCCGCCGCCGTGATCGAGGCTGTTGGCGCCCAGCTCGGCGACCGTCAGGCGGATGTCGTCGAGCCTGGCCCGGCTGAACCCCAGCTCGGCGGCCCGCCCGGCGGCCAGCCCGCGCGCGGCGGCCAGGTTGGTGTGGTCGAAGCGGAGCGAGAGGAAGTCGGCGGGCTCGTCCAGCGGCTGGTTGTGCCCGTCGACGACCTTCTGGGGCGCGTAGTCGCCGCTGTGCCACTCGCCGGAGCCGTCGCGCAGCACGGGATGGGTCTGCTCGGCCTCGCGGATGACCTCGGGGTCGAGCCCGTCGAGGTCGTAGGGGCACAGGATCGTGACATGGCGCCCGGCGAAGGCGTAGTTGATCAGGGCTTCGTGCTGGGCGCAGGCGGGATATTCCGTCACCGTGCGGCCCGGCCAGATGGGCTCGCCGATGATCCGTACGTGACCGACGGGGTGGCGGTCCGCGAACTCGCGGAGCACGGCGGGGATGATGCGTCCGGGATTGCGCCCGGCGCTGGTCATGTCGAGCAGGAGCACCTCGTCGGCGTCGCGCCCCAGCCCGGCCTTGATCAGGGCGAGATTCCTGGGCGGAACCGCGACGGCGACGGGCTCTCCCGAATCTAGCCCTTCGCGGACGAAAGCCGTGGTAGCCGCCACATATTCCCGATCGCCTCGATAGAAGAGTGCCGGGTGTACGAAGGGATCCGCCGCCATCACACTTCAAGCTACCTCGCCATGAGGTCTTTACGGCAATCCGTTGGGTATCCATGTGTTATGAAGAGACTCCAGATCGTCCGGCCGACGAAGCCCTCCCCCCGGCCGCTCCCTCTCGATCTGCGTACGCCCTCCGGCCGACGCCTCCCGTTCTGAAGCAGGCGAACCTATGCTCGGAACATGTCGGATTTACAGATGCGCGTCTCAGATGCGGACCGTGAGCGAAGCGCGCGAAAGCTCCAAGACGCGTTCATGGAAGGCCGTCTCACCCAGTTGGAGCTTGAGGACCGGCTCGAACTGGCCCTCACCGCGCGAACCTACGGCGATCTGGCCGACCTGACCGCCGACCTACCGGCTGACGGGCCCGCGGTGGACGGGCCCGTGGCCGACGAGGTGGTGGAACTGGAGTCCAAGAACGGCCACATCAAGCGATCAGGCGACTGGGCGGTCCCCCGCCGGCTCAAGGTCGCCTCCAAGTACGGCAGCGTCGAACTCGACCTGTCGGAGGCCGTCATCTCCCATCCGGTCGTCGAGATCGACCTCGACCTCAAGTACGGTTCGGCCAAGATCGTGCTGCCCGACGGTGCCGCGGCCGACATCGACAGGTTCCGCACGGAGTGGGGCAACACCGCGACGTCGGAGGTGCCGGGCCGGCCCCAGCCGGGCGCCCTCTATGTGGTGGTGAGCGGCCAGGCGAAGTACGGGAACCTGGCGATCCGCTATCCGCGTAAGCGCTGGTTCACCCACTGATGGAAGATCGAGATGTGGTGCTCGCTCGGCACCAGCACCCCGCCCGCCCGGTAGGCGCGTGACGACATACCGGGCTGGGTCCGCTCACAGGCGGCGAAATCCTGCTCGTTGACCCGGTGGAACAGCTCGACCGAGAGCGACAGGTCGGCGCCGGAGGCGACCACGTCGGGGTGGTAGAGCCAGTCGCACTCCACGATCGTCCGGTCGGCGGCCAGCGGCACCATGCGATGCAGGATCACGTGGTCGGGCACCAGGTTGACGAACACCTGCGGCTTGACGGTGATCGCGTAATAGCGCCGGTCCTGCTCGGCCGACACGTCAGGCAGTTTGCCGAACCCGGGGCTCCCGTCCACGGTGAACCCCTCGGCCCGCTCGGCGAACTCCGCCCCGTGGCCCACGTAATACTGCGCGGCGTAGCCGCCCGCGAACTCGGGCAGCACGGCCGTCAGCTCCGGGTGGATCGTGGCGCAGTGGTAGCACTCCATGAAGTTCTCGACGATGAGCTTCCAGTTGGCCTTGACGTCGTACACGATGCGGCGCCCGAGGTCGAGCTTGTCGACGTGGTAGTGCTCGATCGCCGCCGGATCACCCAGGCGCTCGGTGGCCGCGCTCGTCACCGTCTCCTCGAACGACGGCGGCTCGTCGGCCAGGCAGACCCAGGCGTAGCCGAGCCACTCACGCAGGCTCACCGGGATCAGCCCGTACTCCACCCGGTCGATGTCGGGCATCTTCGCCAGGTTGGGCGCGGCGGCGAGGCGGCCGTCCAGGTCGTACGACCAGGCGTGGTAGGCGCACCTGATCGTCCGCCTGACCTCGCCCGCCTCCTCCAGGCAGAGGCGGGCGCCGCGGTGCCGGCAGACGTTGAGGAAGGCGCGCAGCTCGCCGTCGCGGCCGCGAACCACGAGCACGCTCTCTCTTCCGACCTGGACCGTCCTGAACGTCCCCGGCCGGGCCAGTTCGCCGGACCGGACCGCGCAGAACCAGAGGCTCTCGAAGATCTTGGCCTGCTCTTCGGCGAAGGTCGCGGGGTCGGTGTAGGCGTGGCCCGGCAGCGTGGAGATCAAGCTCGATGTGGTCAACCGGCACCCCTTGTTGCGTATTACGCACCGAGTTGCTCTATATGCGACATCGTCTGGTCGGCCTCAGAAGCTGTCAAGAGTTGGGCGCCCGCTTTACAACGACTTGATACTGATGGTGCTAGTGGGGTGCAAGCACCTGTCAAGGATTACTCCATAATGTCGATTCGTCGCTAAACGCAACGAAGGGCACGGAAATGACACCCCCTCGTCGTCGCATCGCCATCGCGATCGCGACGCTTTCTCTTGCCGGCCTCACCACCGCCTGTGGTGCCATCGGCAACGCTGTGGACTGCAACCAGATGGGCAGCGAAGTCACGAAGATCATGACTGACTTCAACGGAAGCATGACCTCGGCCGCGACCGATCCCAAGGCCTTCGAGAAGGCCGGCGATGAGGCCGCCGCCAAGGTGAAGACCCTGGCCGGCAAGTACGACGGCGACCTCGCCGCCGCGCTCAATGACCTTGCCACCGGGCTCGACGGCATCAAGATCGACGCCAAGGATCCCACCGGCTCGATGGACTCTGTCCAGAAGTTGCAGAGCTTCGTAACGAAGATCCAGAGCGCCTGCACCTGACGCTTGTGTCGGCATGCCGCACCGGCCGCGGGGGGCGGCTCGGCGCGGCGGCCTTGTCGCGTTCGCGGTCCAGGGGGAACTTTTCCGCGAACGCGATCAGGGGGAATCGGTCTACGCTTGCTGCCCGTGACGGGGGAAGCTCTGGCAGCGGGCGCTGCCCGTTGGACGGCCCGGATCACGCCGAACCGCCTGCGCGTCGGGCTGATCGCCGTGATCTCGGCCGCCGTCTACGCCGTACTCGGCCTGGTCAAGCTGGCCACCTATCGCGCCAGCACGTTCGATCTGGTGATCGTGGACCAGGCCGTGCGCAACTACGCGCACTTCCGGCCGCCGTACATCCCGATGGTCGGCGCCTTCCACGACCGGGGGCTGGACTACCTCCAGCTCGCCGACCACTTCTCGCCCATCTACGCGCTGCTGGCGCCCTTCTACTGGATCCATGACGGCCCGGCCTCGCTGATCGTGGCGCAGGCGCTGCTGTTCGCCGCCGCGATCCCGTTCATCTGGCTGTTCACCAGGCGGATGCTGGGCACCGCCCCGGCCTACCTGGTCGCCGTGGCCTACGCGCTGTCGTGGCCCGTCGCGCAGGCGATCGCGTTCGACGCGCACGAGGTGATGTTCGTCCCGCTGCTCACCGCGATCATGATCGAGCGCTACCACGCGGGGCGGCTGCTGCCCGCCTTCGCGGCGATGGGCGCGCTCCTCCTGGTCAAGGAGGACATGGGCCTCACGGTGATCGGCTTCGGCCTCTACCTCTTCCTCACCGGCGACAGGTTCCGCGGGCTGTGCTGCGCCGCGATCGGCCTCGGCGGGGTCATGCTCACCCGGGGCGCGCTCATTTCGCTGCTCGGCGGCCAGAGCCAGGATTTCTGGGCCTACGGCCACCTGGGGCCCGACGCGCCGAGCGCGATCCTGACGCTGCTGCGCGACCCGCTGAACGCCCTGCTGCTGCCGTTCAGCGAGGAGACCAAGGTCGACACGCTGTTCCTGCTGGCCTGGCCGACGCTGCTGCTCTGCCTGCTGTCGCCGCTGTCGCTGGTCGCGCTGCCGCACGTGCTCGAACGCATGCTGTCGGACCGCGAGCCGTGGTGGCGGGCCGACTTCCAGTACAACGCCTTCACCGTGGTGATCCTGCTCCTCGCGGGGGTCGACGGGCTGTCCAGGCTGCTGCGCCGGGTCAAGCGCGCCGACGACCGCTCGCTCAAGCTGGCCTGGTCGGCGGGCGCGCTCGTGGTCGCGCTCACCCTGGTGCCGAAGTTCGCCCTGGATCAGCTCTACCATCCGGCCTTCTACAAGGCGGAGGAGATCAGGACCGAATCGGCCGCCGCGGCGGTGGCCGCGGTGCCCACGGGCGTCACCGTGGAGGCCGCCAACTCGCTCGGCCCGGCCCTGACCTCCCGCACCACCGTCCTCCTCTGGACCGGGCAGCCGCGCGGCGCCGCGTGGGTGGCGGCCGACACGGCCCGCTGGCAGTACCCGTTCGGCTCCCCTGACGATCAGCGCGCCCAGGTGGACCGGCTGGTGACCGAGGGATACACGAAGGTGTTCGACCGCGATGGTTATGTGGTGCTACGCCGTACATGACCCGGTCGGCTTATCCGATGGCCTCCGCGTACGCCCGGTCGAAGCCCGCCAGGACGGTCGGCCAGGTGCCCGCCGACGGAGGGACGGCGCGGTTGTGAGCGATCATGCGCTGCCGCAGCTCGGGATCCGTGGCCAGGCGGGCCACGGCGGCGGCCAGGTCGCCCAGGCTGCGGCCGAGCAGCCCCTCCGTGCCGTGCCGGACGAAGTCGGCCACCCCGCTCTGCGCCCGCGCCACCACGGGAAGCCCGGCGGCGCGGGCCTCCAGCGCGGCGATCCCGA
Organism: Nonomuraea sp. NPDC048901; assembly: GCF_040649695.1. Classification (NCBI taxonomy): domain Bacteria; kingdom Bacillati; phylum Actinomycetota; class Actinomycetes; order Streptosporangiales; family Streptosporangiaceae; genus Nonomuraea; species Nonomuraea sp. NPDC048901. Next base: position 48,840 of record NZ_JBEZFW010000019.1, read on the forward strand.
ACGACTCGCGTGGCGCCGGCGCCACGAACACGTCGGCCGACTCCAGCACCTTGGCGATCTGCTCGCGGGTGTAGCGTCCCGGCAGCGAGACCCAGCCCGTCATGCCGTGCCTGGCCAGGTAACGCTCCATCTGGGCGCGCGCCGGGCCGTCGCCGATCACCGTGGCGCGCAGCGGAATGCCCGCGGGGACCCGGGAACGGACCATGTCGAGCAGCTTGAGCAGCCGGACCGGCTGCTTGCGCGGCGCCAGACGGCCCACGGCCACGATGTGCACCTCCTCGCGCGGCTCCGGCGGCGACCCGGAGAACAACCGCCAGCCCGACAGGTCGAGGCCGTTGGACACCACGTGCACGGGCACCCCCTCCCCCGCGACCGACCGGATCGGGGCCGCCGCCGCGTTGCTGACCGTGGTGGCCACCAGCCCCCAGCTCTGCCAGCCGTAGACCAGGCGCAGCAACCGGTAGACGCCGCGCGTGACGGGATCCCACATGCTGTGCACGGTCACGACGCAGGGAATCGCGGCCCGTTTCGCGGCCCGCACCCCCATCCAGGCGAACGGCGAGACCGCGCCCATGTGGACGTGCACCACGTCGGGCCGCGTGGAGGTCAGCCGCCGCGTGAGATGTCCCACTCCGAACGGGTGAACCGGCAGGTCGAAGGGCATCCTGGCGACGATCCGGTGCACGCCGGGCAGCGCCTCTCCTTTGGTCGCGGTCGCCACATCGACGGCGTGGCCGGCCTCGCGCTGCGTACGCACGAGGTCGGCGACCTGAACCTCGATCCCCCCGAGTCGCGGCAGGTAACAGTCACTCACGTGAAAGATCCGCACCCCTCCCAGACTAATCTGGGCGTTGTGCCTCCACGTACCGCTGTGTTCTTCCACGCCCATCCCGACGACGAGGCCCTATTGACGGCCGGCACGATGGCGATGCTCGCGGCCGAGGGACACCGCGTGGTCCTCGTGGTGGCGACCGCCGGCGAGCGCGGCCTGGCCGAGATGGGGCCGGGCGAGGAGTTGCGCGCGACCCGCCTGAAGGAGCTGTACGAGTCGGCGGCCCTGCTCGGCTGCGCCCGCGTCGAGTGCCTCGGCTACGGCGACTCGGGCCTGAGCCCGCAGGGCGGCAGCGCCGAAGAGCGGCCCGACGACGCCTTCATCGACGCCGACTCCGAGAAGGCCGCCGGAAAGCTGGCCGCCATCCTGGAGGAGGAGCAGGCGGACCTGCTGTCGATCTACGATCCGGCGGGCGGCTACGGCCATCCCGACCACGTCCAGGTGCACCGGGTGGGGCGGCGGGCGGCGGAGATCGCGGGCACGGCGGTCGTGCTGGAGGCGACGGTCAACCGCGACCCGCTGGTCAGGCTGCTGAAGCTGGCGGGGAAGTTCTACCGGTTCCCGCCCGAGTTCGACGTACGGACCTTCGAGAGCGCCTACTCGGCGAGTGAGACGATCACCCACCGGGTAAATGTCCGGAAATATGCGAAACAGAAGCGGGCGTCCATGTCCGCGCACGCCTCCCAGGCGACCGGCGGCGACAGCGACCGCACGCTGGCCGTGATGCTCAAGGTGCCCGGCCCGCTCTACCGGCTCGTCTTCGGCACCGAGTGGTACGTACGGCGTGATCTCCCACCCGGCACCCGCCTCAATCATCCTCTGGACCAATGGCCGAAATAAGTCCCCAGTATGATCCGGGCCGCCCCCGCGAGCGGCAGACTGTACCCCGATGAAGAACAGATGGCTCCAGATCACGCTGTCGGCGCTCTCCCTGGCGCTGGCCCTGGCCCTCGTGGTCTACCTGCCGCAGATCGTCCACTCGCTGACCGGCAAGCCCGTGTCCTGGCGCGAGATCGGCGCGCTCTTCCACAGCCTCAGCTTCGGCACCATCGCCCTGATGACCGTGGTCTGGCTGCTGAGCCTGCTGGCCTACACCTTCGTGCTCACCAACTCGCTGCCGGGTCTCAACAACCTGCAGGCGCTCTCGCTCAACGCGGCGGGCAGCGCGGTGAGCAACCTGCTGCCGTTCGGCGGCGCGGCCGGGGTGGCGCTGACGTTCGCGATGACCAGGGGCTGGGGGTTCGCCAACCGCTCGATCGTGGTGATGACCCTGGTCAGCGGCATCTGGAACACTCTGTTTAGATTCATCCTGCCCGCCGTCGGCATCATCGCGCTGCTGGCGGCCGGCAAGGCGCCCAACCCGACGGTGGCCAAGGCCGGCTGGGTGGGCGCGGTGTCGATCCTGGCGCTCTGCCTGGTCGTGGCCGCCGCCCTCTACTGGGACCGCGCCGCCGCCCTCCTGGGCAAGGGCCTCGACTTCCTCGTACGCCTGCTCAGGCTGAAGTTCCACGCCTCCGAGGCGCTTGAGCGGCTGCGCAAGGACACCGCCGAGATCGTGAAGTCGCGCTCGATCGGCCTGTCGCTGGCCATGGTCTTCTTCCTGGGCTTCCAGTGGGCGATCATGGTCGTCTGCATGCACGCCACCGGCGCCTATCCGGGGCTGGCCCAGTCGATCGCCGTCTTCGCCCTGTCACGCGTGCTGACCAGCGCACTGGTCACCCCGAGCGGCGCGGGGATCATGGAGAGCGGCGTGGCCGCGCTGCTCTACGCCTTCGGCGTGGCACCCGCCCCGGCGACGGCGACCGCACTGCTTTTCGGCTTCTGGACTTACACTATCGAGATCCCGTTCGGCGGCCTCGCTCTAGGCGCGTGGGCGCTACTGCGCAGGCGCAACGCCAGGAACGCCGACGCGGAGCCCCCGTCCGCGATCTCGAAGGCCCCCTAGTGACAATCCCAAACCGAACAGGCGTTAATCAATCACGGCCCTTGTGCCTGATTCGGAAGCCCGCATAGCGTGGCGGCTGACATGGTGGCGTTCCGAGTTCTGGGGCCAGTCGAGGCGTACGAACACGACGACGAACTCGACCTCGGCGGGTTGCGGCAGCGGGCCGTCCTCGCCCGACTTCTCGTGGCCAGAGGTCAGGTCGTGCCGGTTGACACGCTCCTTTACGACTTGTGGGATGACGACACGGCCAAGGGAGCCCAGTCGGGGCTCCAGGTTTACATCTCCCGGCTGCGCCGGGTGCTGGAGCCGGGCCGTCCGCGGGGCGGGCCCAACCGCCTGCTGGTGACCGTCGCCTCCGGCTACGCGCTGCGGGTGGCGCCCGACCAGGTCGACGCGCTCAAGTTCGAGCAGTTGGTCAGGGCGGCGGGCGAACACCTCGAAGAGGGCGATCCGCAGTCCGCGCGCGCCCGCCTGGAGAAGGCGCTCGGCCTGTGGCGGGGCACCCCCTACTCCGACTTCGCCGACCAGCAGTGGGCGGAGGCCGAGGTCAACAGGCTGACCGAGCTGCGGCTGGTGGCGCGCGAGCGGCACGCCGACACCGGGCTGCGCCTCGGCCTGCCCGCCGAGACCGTGCCCGACCTGGAGGCGCTCACCACTGAGCACCCGCTGCGCGAGGAGGGCTGGCGGCTGCTCGGCCTCGGCCTCTACCGCTGCGGCCGGCAGGGCGACGCGCTGGCGGCGCTGCGCCGGGCCAGGGGCATCCTGGCCGACGAGCTGGGCATCGACCCGGGGCCGGCGCTGCGCAAGCTGGAGTCCGACATCCTGGCCCAGGCGCCCGAGCTGGAGCTGAGCGTCGCGCCACGGCCGTCCAGGCCCGTGCAGGCGCCCACCGACACCTGGCCGCCCCGGCCCGCCGCCCCGGTCGAGCCGCCGCCACTGGAGCCCGAGCCGTTCGTCGGCCGCGACGCCGAGCTGGCCAGGCTCACCACGGCCGCCGCGCGCACCGGCAGGTTCCAGGTGGCGATCGTCGCGGGCGTCGCGGGCGCGGGCAAGACCACGCTGCTGCGCCAGCTCGACGGCAAGCTCACCAATGACGGCTGGATCACCGCCTCCGGCGCCTGCCCCGACTCCAGCGCGACACCGCCGGGCTGGGCGTGGGTGGAGATTCTGCGCGCCCTGGTGGGGATGACCGGCGCGGGCGAATACGCCCAGCTGCTGGCGCCGCTGCTCGACGACGCCGACCCCGATCCCGACGACGACGAGGTGTCCGGCGGCTTCCGGCTGCACCGGGCGGTCGGCGGCTACCTCGCGGGGGTGGCGCGGCGCGCGCCGGTGCTGCTCACGCTCGAAGACCTCCACTGGGCCGACGACCAGACGCTGGCGCTGCTGCGCGCGCTGCCCAGCCTGCTGGCCACCAGCCGGGTGCTGCTCGTGGTCACCTGCAGGGAGAGCGAGCTCGACGACCGCCAGTCCGACGTGCTGGCCGCGCTGGCCCGGCTCGGCCCGGTGCGGGTCGGGCTGTCCGGCCTCGACCCCAAGGCCGTGGGCGAGCTGGTCAGGGCCACCTGTGTGCGCGAGATCGACGAGGACGCGGTCGAGTCCATCGTCGAGCGCACCGGCGGCAACCCGTTCTTCGTGCGCGAGACCGTACGCCTGCTCGACTCCGAGGGCGCGGCCGACCGGGCCAGCGCGGTCGAGGTGCTGTCGCGGGTGCCCTCAGGGGTGCGCGACGTGCTGCGGCGGCGCATCTCCCGGCTGCCCGCCGGAGCCCAGCAGATCCTGTTGCAGGCGGCGGTGATCGGCCGCGACGTCGACGTCGACGTGCTGGTCGACGTGGCGGGCGACGAGGACGCCGTGGTGGAGGCGGTCGAGGCGGCGCTGCTGGCCGGGCTGGTGACCGAGCCGGGGCCCGGGCTGCTCAGGTTCGATCACGACCTGGTGCGCGACACGATCTACTCCGACGCCTCCCGGCTGCGCCGCACCCGGCTGCACGCGGCGGTCGCGTCGGTCATCGAGCGGCGCACACCGTCCGACGTGGCGGCGCTGGCGCACCACTACTTCCTCGCCGACGCCGCCGAGAAGGCCGTCCACTACGCCGGGCTGGCCGCCGAGCAGGCCGAGCGCAGATTCGCCCACCGCGAGGCCGCCACGCTGTGGGAGCAGGCCATCGCGGCCTTCGACCGCACCGGCGGCGACACCAAGGACCGGCTGCAGCTCATGCTCCGCCAGATCAGGGCCCTGGCGCTGTGCGGCGACATGACCGCGGCGCGGCTGCTGCGCCGCCAGGCCATGGACTCCGCGCTGCCGCTGGGCGACCTGGAGATCACCGCGCGGGTGGCGGCCTCGCTCGCCGTACCGCACAAGGGGATGGCCCGCGACTTCACCCGCACCGCGTGGGAGATCGTCGACGTCACCGAGAAGGCGCTGATGGAGCTCCCCGAAGGGGAGCAGACGCTGCGCGCGAGCCTGCTCACCACGCTGGCGCTGGAGCTGGAGGGCTCCTCCTCGCCCGAGCGGGGGCGGCAGGCGTCGCTGGAGGCGCTGGAGCTGGCCAGGCAGAGCGGCGACCCGACGCTGCTCGCGGCGGCCCTCAGCGGGCGGCTGCGGCAGTCCTACGACATCCCGGCGGTCGACACCCGCGAGAGCATCGGCCGCGAGCTGCTGGAGGTCGCCCAGCGCTCCGGGCAGATGGCCACGCAGGCGCTGGCCCACCTGGTGCTGCTCGAATGCGCGGCGGCCCGCGGCGAGTTCGCCATCGCCGACGAGCACGCCGCCGCGGCCGACCGGCTGGCCAGACAGTACGACCTGTCGGCGCCGGCGGCCGTCTGCGCCTGGTATTCCGGCCAGCGACTGATGATCGCCGGCGACTACCGCGGCGCCGAGCGGGCCTACGCCGACGCGGCCAGGATGACCGAGCGGGCGGGCATGCTGGAGGGCCGCCAGGACCTGCCGCTGATCACCACGTTCTGCCTGCACCTGGTCGACGGCCGGGCGGCCGAGACGGTCGGGCAGATCGCGGCGGCCCACCAGCGCGGCGCGAAGTGGACCCTCGACGCCTACGCGCTGGCGCTCGCCTCCGCGGGCCGGGTGGCCGACGCCAAGGCCGTGGCCGCCGTACGCCCGCCCGTGCGGCCCGACTTCCTGTACGAGCTGGCGATGACCTGGCGGGCGCTGGCCGGGATGCTGCTCGACGACCGCGAACGGATGATCGACTGCTACGACAAGCTCAAGCCGTTCGCCGACCGCATCGCGGGCGCCGGCACCGGGGTCGTGGCGCTCTGGCCGGTGGCCCTGACGCTCGGCGACCTGGCGGTGCGGCTGGGCCAGCCGGACGCGTCGCGGGCCCACTACGAGAAGGCGCTGGAGGTGGCCGAGCGGGTCGGCGTGCCGCGCTGGGTGGAAGCGGCGCGGCGGTCGGTCAGCAACTCACCTGGAAGCGGTCGCTCTTGATGGTCTTGGCGCCCTCGACGGTGAGCTCGATGCGATACCAGCCGGGGTTGTTCGTGATGCTGGGGTTCCAGCGCACGGTCTTCGTGTTACCGGCGAAGCCGTCGTAGTTGACGAAGTAGGAGTGCCAGGTGTTGGTGCCGGGGCTCCAGCGGGACAGCTCCCAGCCGTACAGGACGGTGTGGTCGGGCTCGGGGTTGATCACCACACTGCGGGCCACGAACGTCTTGACACACCCGGCATCGCCGACCGGCAGCGCGCTGACGCTGATCTTGCCCGGCTTGGCGGCCTGGGGCGTCCGGGCGGTGGTCGGGGAGATGATGGGCAGCTCGCGGGCCGACAAGGTGACCGTCTGCGCCGGGTGCGGCGCGGAGTTGGCGGTGTCGTAGGCCGAGAAACCGACATAGGCTCCGGTGAAGGCGAGGGCCGCCACGAAGAGCTTGGCCGTGCTGGCCGTGCCGGAGGCCAGAACCGCGGTGCTTCTCGTTGCCATGATCAACACTCCTTCTTGCTCACCTACAGTGGTACGCGAAGGTGGTTGAACCCTGGTTGTCGACGAGTTGCACCCTGCTGTGGCGACGGCTTGCCCCTTCAACTAAGGTAAGGCTGACCTAAAGCACGCGACGGGGGGTGGGGTCCTTGATGCGACAGCTGGCGATCACCATCGAACCCGTGGGGCCGATCTGGCTGGGGGTCGTGCTGATCATCGCCCTGTTCGGTGCGTTCCAGGCGTACTACTGGATCGGCCGCAGGCTCGGCGAGAAGCTGTACGACTCGCGCATCGGCGTCCGGCTCGGTCGCGAGCGGATCGCGAAGGTCGAGCGGGTCGTGGAGAAGTGGGGCGCGTTCGCGGTCTACGGGTGCTTCTGGGTGCCCATGCTCCGGCACACGCTGCCGTGGGTCGCCGGGGCCCTGCGCGTCTCCTACCCCTGGTACCTCGTGGCCAGCGCGCTGGGCTGCCTGACCTGGGCGCCCATCTGGTGGTTCGGCCTGAGCGCGCTGGTCTGGGCCTGGCTCCAGGTCGCCGCGCGGTCGCCGATCACGGCGGCGGTCCTGGCGGTGCTGTTCGTCGGCGGAGTGGTCGGGTTCGTCGTGTGGCGCCGGAAGAAGCGGGCGGACAAGGTGCTGGCCGCCTGAGTGTCCTCAACTTGGGACAGAGTTCGGCATATTAAGCGTTGATCACCTGCGACCATGTCGGCATGCATATTGGGGGTTTCATCGGCGGCGCCGCACTCGCCGTGGTCGTGGGGATCTCGTCGCCCGCAACGGCCGCGCAGGCGGCGGACCCGCCCGTTGTGGCGGCAAAATCAGCGTATGTGGTCGATTCAGCGGGAACGATCCACTTCAACAAGCGGGAGACGAGCCGCGTCCCGGTCGCCAGCCTCGTCAAAGTGATGACGGCGTACGTGGTGCTCCGCGAGGCCAAACTGGGCGACACCATCACCATCACCGCGGCTGACGTCAAGCACGCGACCAAGTACGGCGGCACCACCGCCTCGCTGAAGAAGGGCGAGCGGCTCACGGTCAGGGACCTGCTGTACGGGCTCATGCTCCCGTCGGGGGCCGACGCCGCCAACGCGCTGGCCAGGACGTACGGGCCGGGCAACGCGGCATTCGTCGCCAAGATGAACGCCGCGGCCAAGCAGCTGCGCCTGGCCGACACCCGCTACACCAACGCCGACGGCCTGCCCGTACCCAGCAACGGCGGTTACTCCACGGCCGTCGACCAGACCAAGCTGGCGCAGGCGGCGCTCCGCGACACGACGTTCAAGACGGTCGTCGGGCGCGAGGTGCACAAGGTGGCCAAGACATCCGCGCACCGGGCGCACACCTGGCGCAACTCCAACAAACTGCTCACGCAGGCTGACGGGGTGCTGGGGGTCAAGACCGGCTACACGAACGCGGCGGGCTACTGCCTGCTGTTCGCGGCGGAGCGCGGCGGCAGGCAGGTGGTGGGCGTGCTCCTCGGGGACCAGGACGCGCGCCGCTTCAGCACGGCCGAGAAGCTGCTCGACTACGCGGGCGAGCAGATCGCCGGCAGCTGATCCCACGGCCCGGCGACGACCTGCCCGGTCATCGCCGGGCCGCGACCGCTCGCCGAGGACGGGCGATTGCTGTTCGCGCACGAGCTGATCGTCCGCGGCTCGACCGCCGCGCCCGCTGTCTGACCGACCTCGCGTACGACCGGGCGGCCCCCGCTCTCGGCGAGGCGGCCGGGACCGCGGGGCCGTGGGGCCGTGGGGCGGCGCCTCAGCCGCGGAGAAACCCCTGATAGTCCTTGGCAGCCACTTCACTGCATTTATCCCGATATACGCCGACACCGCCGACGTAAGGCATGAAGACCCGAGGCTTTCCGGGGATGTTCGCCCCCATGTACCAGGAGTTCGCCCGCGGAAACAGCGTCAGCGCCGCGATCTCGTTCACCTGCCCCACCCACGTGTCCTCGGCCTGCGGATCCGCGTCGATGACCTGCCCGTCCAGCCGCTCCAGGCACTCGGCGATCCAGTCCACGTGCTGCTCGATCGAGACGATCATGTTGCTCAGCACCGACGGACTCCCCGGCCCGGTGATCGTGAACAGGTTGGGGAAACCGGCGCTCATCAGCCCGAGATAGCTCCTGGGCCCCGCCCGCCATTTGTCCCGCAGCGACAGCCCGCCCTCGCCCCGGATGTCGATGGCCAGCAGCGGCCCGGTCATCGCGTCGAACCCGGTCGCGTACACGATCACGTCCACCGGATGCTCGCGCTCGGCCGTACGCACGCCGCCGGGGGTGAGCTTCCGGATGGGCGCGGTCCTGAGGTCGGCGAGGGTGACGTTCGGGCGGTTGTACGTGGCGTAGTAGCCCGTGTCGACGCAGAGCCGCTTGCTTCCTATGGGGTGGCCGCCGGGAAGGAGCAGCTCGGCCACGGCCGGGTCCTGGACCGTGGCCCGGATCTTGCCGTGGACGAAGCCGGCGGCTGTCCTGTTCGCCTCCTCATTGGTCAGCAGGTCGGAGAACGAGCCGAGGAAGCCCAGGCCGCCCCGCTCCCAGCGCGCCTCGAACTCGTGCCGCCGCGCCTCGTCCGTCACCGCCAGGGCGGAGTCGGGGTTGGGGCTGGTCAGGAGACCGCTGTGGGAGGTACGCAGCTGACGGCGGAGGTCCTGGTGGTTGGCCTTGAACCACTGGTCGTACTCCGGCGACAGCGGCCCGTTGTGCGCGGGGACGCTGAAGTTGGGCGTCCGCTGGAACACCGTCACGTGCTCGGCGCTCTCCGCGATGACCGGAATGGACTGGATGGCCGACGAGCCGGTGCCGATCACCGCCACCCGCCGCCCGGACAGGTCCACGCCCTCGGCCGGCCACCGTCCCGTGTGATAGCTCGGCCCCTCGAAGGAACCGGGCAGAGCGGGCAGGTTGGCCACAGACAGGCAGCCGACCGCGGTGACGAGGTAGCGGGCCGACAGACGCTCGCCGTCGCCGGTCTCGACGCTCCAGACTCCGGGCGCCTGCCAGGAGGCGGCCGTGACGCGGGTGTCCAGCTGGATGTCGGGGCGCAGGTCGAAGCGGTCGGCGACGTAATCGAGGTAGCGGAGGATCTCGGGCTGGGCGGCGTACCGCTCGGTCCAGGTCCATTCGCGCTGGAGATCCTCGGCGAAGGAGTAGGAGTACTGCAGGCTCTCGACGTCGCAGCGGGCTCCGGGGTAGCGGTTCCAGTACCAGGTGCCGCCGACGCCACTGCCCGCCTCCAGGACCCGGGCGGCCATGCCTAGGCCGCGCAGGCGGTGGAGCATGTACAGGCCGGCGAATCCGGCACCAATGATAATCACGTCGTGGTCGGTCGATCCTGCGGGCATCGCGCCTCCATCGGCGATCGAGATGGACCTCCCCTCTAGAAGAACACGGCCCGTACGAGGGAGCACGGCCCCGCGAACAGCGGTTACCGGCCGACCGCACAGAAGAGCACGGCCTGTGGGAAGAACACGGCCGCCGGACAGCGGTTACCGGCCGGCCCGGGGCTCGAATGGCTGTCCTGGTGCGGTGCCGCCTTAGGGCTATCCCTTGGCCGGGCCCTGAGGTGCCCGGCCCGTCACCCGATCTACGCTGGATCCCACCTGCGGCCCGAGGCGCGCGTGGTGGCTTCCTCCATCGAAAGCGGGGGGCTCGATGGTTCAAGCGCCATTCGCCCGAGGAGCTGACCGGCAGGTGGGCGATCACCGGCTCTGCGGACGGCTCGGCTCCGGCGGACAGGGAGCCGTCTGCGAGGTCTTCGAAAAGGACGGCACCCGGGGCGGCCGGCAAGCCGCTCAGGCTCGACCGGATGGAAAGGGCGAAGGCCAGAGCCCGGTTCGCCCAAGAGGTCGCCGCCACCCGCCGGGTGGCGGCGTTCTGCATGACGGGCCAAGCGCCTCCAGGCACGGGCCTGTCCCCGAGCCGGGGGCAGGCCGGACAAGCCCGAGCCGGGGGCAGGCCAGGCCCCGGGGCGGGGCCCGAGCCGGAGTCAGGCCCGAGCCGGGCTTCTCACATCCGTACCGATTTCGGGGTCGTGCCCGTCGGCGGGCGCAGCTTCAGGCGTCCAGGTGGCCCGATCGGCGGTGCGGGCGGGTCGACCGAGGGCCGTCCCGTAGGTGGCGGTGGCGGGTCCGTCGCCGCAAGGCACCCCCGGCACGGCGCCCAGAGGAAGCCGGACCAAGCCGAGGAGCCGTTCCACGCCGAGCCCGTCCACTGCCACGACCAGGCGGTCGTCGCGTAGTAGCGGTCCTCGCCGCAGGCGCCGCCCCAGCCCCAGGTCGGGGCGAACGTGAAGGAGGACGAGCCCGACACCTGCCCGGTGCCGCCGCACTGCACCCAGGTGCCGCCGTCCCAGTAGTAGAGGAGGCTCTCGCTGACCTGCGTGGTGCGCCGCCGGCTGCCATCGCGGTAGGAGAAGCCGTCGGCCCCGGTGTGAACGCCGTCCCGCAGGAACTCCACCCGTGACCGGGTGCCGTGCTCATAGCCGCCCGTGGTGGACGTGGCCCAGCCGTAGCTGAAGATCCAGTAGTCGGGCGGTCCCAGCTCCTCGAACGTGGGCTTCCAGATGTAGTCGTCGATGTCCCCGTCGTAGGCGCATTCCCAGGTCTCGCCGCTGACGGTGACGATGTCGTCCTGCGCCGCCTCGTTGCACACGTCGCCGGGGTAGTCGGCGTACGCGGCGCCCTGACCTATGGCCAGGGTCGCCGCCACGAGTAAGAGGGTGGTGAGCACGTGCCGCCAACTGCGGAACGGCCCTCTCATAACGTACGCTTCCGCTTTTTCCTCTTGATCATGCGCACAAAATAACTTCGGCCCAGGAAGCCGTCAAGGCGTACCTTGACCATCGTTTCGGAATAACTTGCCGACCTGAAGCCATGCCGCCCGCAGCGTGAACCGCACGGTCGCGTGCTCTTCTGAATCGCCGTTGATATCGACCCGGAAGGCCGGCTCGGTGCTGTCGGCATCATAGGAAATGGCGGCGAGGAACGAGGTGAACCAGTTAACGCGCACACTTCGTGAGGTCAACCGCCCGTCCATGCAGTCATGGGCCACGGCAGACCCATTGGTCCCCGCGAAAATCTCGCTGAATTCGGATTTCCATCCTCCGGTGACACCCAGGCCGTCGAAGTACCCGCCGACCGTACGGCCGCCGTCGAGGTCGCGCCGGCCACAGCCGACAGGGCCCATCGGTGGTAAGCGGTGGGCGCGGGGAACCCCGCGCCCACCGCTCGGTGAATCCGCTGGTACTTCTGCTACCGGGCTGGATCACTCAGGCAGGAAGTAGGTGAACTGCCCGCCCGCGTGGTGACCGCCCCCGATCACGACGTTGGTACGGAAGGCGGGGTCCGTTCCGGCAGCGTCGCCGGAATTGCTACCAAAGGCCGGGTTGTCCCAGTGCGCATGGATCCTCTTGGTGTTGTTGCTCGAGGGATCGCAGTTCTCGGTGATGTAGTCGGCCTCTCCTTCGGTTCCAGTGGCGACCCCGTTCGACTCGGATTCCCAGCTGACGAGCCTGCCCGACTTGATCCGGGCCGGCGGCCGTCTGCTCCATTCGCCGTGGTCGAGCCGTGCCGTGACGAGCACCAGGTCGCAACCCGTGTGGTTGCTCAGGAAGACCTCGAAGCTGAAGAACGAGCGAGCGGAGGCGGTGCTCGCACTCGCTCCGGCCGCGGACGCGATCAGGCCGGCCGACAACAGCCCCGTGGCGATGAGGGCACTGCCGAGCCTGCGCATCCCGCGCCTGGTGGTGACTTTACCGCGCATTTCTGTTCCCCTTTTAGGGTGGCGAGCTCCTGACTCCTTAAAGTTAGGAGGGATTCGGCCGAGCCCACATACCCAGGCTTAGGGGTGGCCGCGACATCACGCCGGACACTATGATTCCGATTGGCGCTGCATTATGAGGCGTCGCGCAGAAGAGCCATGCAGCCATCAAGCGCTCTATGTCGCTGAAATCGCCCAAGCCCTTTATCGGCCACCCGAACAGTCCGGGACAGCGGCAGAAGCCTGGGTCATATCTTCGGCGAGGCTCGGCCGACGGAGCGATCAGTGGCCCGGGCCCATCGGGACGCGCACAGCCTCCTCAGCGCGCCCGCTGAGCCGAGCGCCGATACCCCTCCCGCCCGTCCGCTTTATAGCGTTAAAGGATGATATGTCAGTAAAGCGAGGGTTGACCGTAGATGACTGGTAGTAGATAACGGTATTCCGGCACGGGCACCAAACCCGGACCCTCGGAGACGCCGATGACGAGTGTCGCCAGTCCCGCGATGGTCGGACGCGAAGCGCCGTTGCGAGCACTCCTCGGCGCGATCACCCGACCGCCCGCCGTGGCCCTGGTGGAGGGCGAGGCGGGGATCGGCAAGACTCGGCTGGCGCGGGCGGCCATCGACGTCCTGCGCGACGGCGGTCGCACCGTGCTGCTCGGCCACTGCCACCAGCTCAGGGAGCCCTTCCCGTACGGCCCGGTGTTCGACGCGCTGCGCCACGTCGCCGCCGCCCTGCCCGGGACCGAGGCGCTCAACCCGGTGACGGGGGCGCTGCGCGGCTACCTCCCCGAGCTGGCCGGGCACCTGCCGCCCTCGCTACCGCCGGTCGACGACCCGCGAGCCGAGCGGCACCGCCTGTTCCGCGCGGTCCACGCGCTGCTGGACGCCGCGGCGCCGGTCGTCCTGGTGGTGGAGGACCTGCACTGGGCCGACGACGGCACCCGGGACCTGCTGCGGTTCCTCACCCAGCAACCGCCCGAGGGCCTGGCGCTGGTGGTGACCTTCCGGCGGGAGGACCTGCCCGTGACCGGGCTGCCGCTGGGCCACGCCTACCGGCATCCGCCGGGCGCCAATAGCGTGGTGATCTCGCTCAAGCCGCTGGACGTCGAGGCCGTCAGGACCCTGACCAGCACGCTGCTCGGCCACCCCCAGGTGACGGCGGGCTTCGCCGCCAGACTGCGCGAACGGACCGCCGGCGTACCGTTCCTCATCGAGGAGGTCGTCCGCTCGCTGCTCGACGGCGACGGCCAGTTCCCCGGCGGCGTGGAGGAGCCGGAGGCGCTCGACCGCGTCGCGGTGCCGCTGCTGCTCCGCGAGGCGATGGCGGAGCGGCTCGCGGACCTGTCGCCGCCCGCGCTGCGCGCGGTGCACGCCGCCGCCGTGCTCAAGCTCCCCGCCGACGAATCACTGATCGCCGCCGTCTCCAACACCGCCCACGAACCGCCGATCGCCGCCATCTCCAGCACCACCGACGAACCGACGATCGCCCCCGCCGGGGCCGCCCTGCGCGAGGCGCTCAAGGCCGGTGTCCTGCTGGAGCACCCCGACGGCCAGTACGGCTTCCGCCACGCACTCGCCCAGCAGGCCGTCTACGACGCGATCCCCGGCCCCGACAGGCAGCTCACCCACAGACGGGCCATGGCGGCACTGGCCGCACTGGACCCGCCGCCGCTCGTACAGCTGGCCTACCATGCCAGGCGCGCGGGCGAGTACGAGGCGTGGCGCAGACACGGCGTCGCCGCCGCGGACCAGGCGGCGGCGCTCGGCGACGTCCCGCTCGTGGTCGAACTGCTGGAGGGCATGCTGGCCGACCCCAAGCTGCCGCGCGAGGCCCGCGGCCCGCTGGTCCTCCGGCTCAGCCGGCTCGCGACGATCGGGCTCTCGCATCGGCGCGCCGTGCGGATGCTCCGCCGCCTGCTGTCGGACGACTTCCTGACCGGGGACGTCCGCGGCGAGGCCAGGCTGAACCTGGGCGTACTGCTGGCCAACCAGGCGGGCGACATCGCGGCGGGACGCCAGGAGGTCCTCGCCGCGCTCCCCGACCTGACCGGCCGGCCCGGCATCGCCGCCAGAGGGCTGGCGCTGCTGGCCATGCCTGCCTGGGGCGGCGAGCCGATCGCCACCCACAAGAAGTGGATGGACCAGGCCGAGAGCCTCCTCGTCACCGTCGCCGACGAGGACCCCGAACTGACGGCGACGGTGTACGTCAACAAGGTCACCTTCGCCATGCTCGTGGGCGCGCCCGACGCCTTCGCGCTGGCCGACACGCTGCCCGTGAGCGATCCGTCGGCGGCGATACGCAGGCAGGCCGCGCGCGGCTACTCCAACCTGTGCGACGCGGCGACCGCGCTCGGCCACTACGGCCCGGCCGGCCGGTTCGCGCGCGAGGGCAGGCGGATCGCCGGGGAGACCGGCGCCCTGTACCCCGCCTACCTGGTCGAGGTGTCGTCGATCAAGCTCGACTGGCTGACCGGACGCTGGGACGGCCTGCGGGAGCGGGCACTCGCCGCGGTCGAGATGACCCCCGAGACGCCGCTGCTCAGCGTGGACGCCCGGCTGGTCCTGGGCATGCTGGCGCTGGCCAGGGGCGAGTGGCAGGAGGCCGGCGAGCACCTGGAGGCGGCCGGCCCGCGTGAGCCGGACTCGGCCTTCCTCCCGGTCGCGGCCGCCGCCTCCGGCGGGCTGGTCGAGCTGCACCTGACCCGCGACTCGGTGGAGGACGCGCTGTCGGAGGCCGACAGCGCGGTGTCCAGGCTGCGGCGCAAGGGCGTGTGGGTGTGGGGCGAGCAGGTGGTGCCGGCGACCGTCACCGCGCTGCTCAGGGCCGAGCACTGCGCCCAGGCCGCCGAGCTGGTGGCCGAGTTCGCGGCGGGCGTCGCGGGCACGACCGCGCCGGCGGCCGAGGCGGCGCTGGAGTCGGCGCGCGGCGCGCTGGCCGGAGCGGGCGGCCGGTTCGAGGAGGCCGCCCGCTACTACGGTCGGGCGCGGGCCGCCTACGAGGCGATGCCCAGGCCGTACGGGGCGGCTCGGGCGGCGGAGGCCGAGGCGGGCGCGCGGCTCGCGCTCGGCGACCGGGCGGCCGCCGCGGAGATCCTCACTCACGCGGACGAGCGCTTCACCGCGCTCGGCGCCACCCACGACGCGGCACGCTGCCGCCATCTGCTGCGGGAGATCGGCGCGGGCGGCCGGCCGCGCCGGGGGCGGAAGCCGGCCGGCGGGGTGCTGTCGCCCAGGGAGAGCGAGGTGGCCAGGCTGGTCGTGCTCGGCCGGACCAACAGGGAGATCGCCGAGGTGCTGTTCCTGTCACGTCGCACGGTCGACACCCATGTGGCGCGGGTGCTGCAGAAACTCGGCGTCCGCACCCGTAACGAAGTGGCTCTCCCGCCATGAGCCGAAGCCCTGGCCGGATGACCGGCCAGGGCTTCGGTGTCGTGTGTCAGAGGGTGATGCTCCAGGTGTCCAGGCGCCCGGTGTCAAGGAAGTAGTCGTCGGTGACTTCGAGCACCCAGGTGCCCGCCGCCTGCTGGCTCACCGGGACCGAGTACGTCCTGGTGCCGTACGAGGTGCAGCTGGTGCCGCCGGAACTGTCGACCGAGTACCACGTGCCGTTCGGCCCGCGGAGCCGGATGTCGAGATCCTCCGCGCAGGTGTGCGCGATGGTGACCGACAGCTTGACCGGCGAGACCGCCGTACCCGTCGCCGTGGAGGTGATCGGGCTCTGTATGGTGCTGAAGTCGTTGATGGTGTAGTCGGTGCCGTTGGTGAACGTCCTGCCGCCCGAGGTGCTCTGCACCGTGAGCGCGTAGGTCGTGGTGTGCGTCGCCGTCACGCCGGTGCCGGTCACGGTCACCGTGTACGAGCCGGCGGGCGTGGTCGGCGCGGTCGAGATCGTCAGGGTGGACGATCCGCCCGAGGTCACCGAGGCCGGGTTGAAGGCGGCCGTGGCGCCCGTGGGGAGACCGCTGGTCGCGGCCAGGTTCACGGTCTGCGCGGTGCCCGCCGTCGTGGTGGTGCCGATCGTGGTGGTGGCCGCGGAGCCGGCCTGCACCGTGCCGGACGTCGGGTTGGCCGAGATCGAGAAGTCGCGGGTCGCGGTGCCGACCTGGAGGGTGTAGACGGCGGTGTGCGTGGCCGACCCCGCACCGGTGACGGTGATCGGGTAGGAGCCCTGCGCCACCGAGGAGCCGACGGACAGGGTCAGCGTCGAGGAGTTGCCGGAGGTGACCGACGACGGGCTGAAGCTCGCCGTGACACCGGTGGGCTGCCCGGACGCGGTCAGGGTGACCGTCTGGGCGCTGCCGGATGTGGTCTGCGTGTTGACCGTGGTGGTCACCTGCTGGCCGGGCTGCGCGCTACCGGTCGACGGGTTGAGCGAGAGCGAGAAGTCGTTGGTGGACGTGCCGCAGGCGGGCTCGCCCGTCGCCGCCGCCACGCTCACCGCGCTCCACGCCGCCTTGGTGGTGTTGCACTCGGCGCTGTTGGCGCCGAACAGCTCGATCGCGGACGCGACCGAGGCCGCGCGGACGTTGGTGTAGCGCCAGCTCGAGGTCTTGCGGTTCAGGGCGCCCATGTAGATCTGGCCGGCCTTCTGCACGCCGACACCGGTCACCGACGACGGGCCGCCGGAGCAGATGGGGCTGGTCGGCTTGCCGCCGCCGGGATTGTTGCCCTCGGCCAGCAGGTAGAACCAGTGGTTCAGCGGGCCGGCCGCCGCGTGCACCTCGGTGCTGGGGATCGAGGAGGAGTAGCAGTTCGGGTCGCCGAGCGCGCTCGGGTTGTACATGTTGCGGATCGGCCCGTCACCGACGAGGTCCACCTCTTCGCCGACCAGGTAGTCCGGCGGGTCGTTGGGGTTGTTGGCGTAGGCCTCGGTGAGAGCGCCGAAGATGTCACCGTTGCCCTCGTTGATGCCGCCGTTCTCGTTTCCGGAACCGGCCCCGCCGGGCGTGGTCTGGAAGATGGCGTGCCCGAACTCGTGCGCCACCACGTCGATGTTGGTGGCCTGCCGGGCGTTGTCCTGGCTGTGGCCGAAGTTGGTGTAGCTGCCGTTCCAGTAGGCGTTGACGTCGGCCAGGCCGACGCGGGCGGGGAAGCCCCTGCCGCTGCCGTTGATGCCGTTGCGGCCGAGCCAGGCACCCAGCATGTCCCACTCGCGCTGGACGGAGTAGAGCGCGTCGACGCAGCCGGTCTCCAGGTTGGTGCCGCTGCCGTTGCCCCACGCGTCGTCGGTGCCGGTGTAGGCGGTGCCGCCCTGCCCACCGCACTGGATGCCGGGCCTGGTCGTGTCGGTCATCGAGTACGAGCTGCCGGAGCCGCTCGTGTTGATGGTGACCTGGCCGTAGTAGTAGCCGTTGCCGCTGCCCTCACGTACGAGGTCGTAGGAGTCGGCGATCTTGCCGGTGCGGGCGTCCACGAACACGTGCTGGATGCTCGGCCGGCCCTTGACCAGGCCGCTGACGACGGCCTCCCAGCTCAGCGTGGGCGTACCGCTCCAGGTGAGCACCACCAGGCGCGGGGCGGCGGAGTCGTCGACGCGCGAGAGCCGGGTCTTCGCCACCTCCGTGGCCTTCTCCGCGCTGATCGCGGCCGTGGTCCGCACGTCCTGGGCGCTCGGCCCGGCCGCGACGGTGTCGCGGACGTGCCCCGCCGAGTCGGTGACGACGACCGCGTCCCCGCCGACCACCGGCAGCCCCTTGTAGGTGCGCTCGTAGCCGACGAAGTACATGTCGCTGGTGCCGCGGGTGACCGACACGCGGCTGTACGCCTCGTCCGACCCCTTGGCCAGCTTGTCGAGCCCGCTGGAGACGGCCTTGTCGGCGACCGCCGCGGCGAGGGAGGCCGGGTCGGCCGCCGCTCGTGCCTGCGCGCCGGAGTCCTGCTTGCCGGCTCCGGGTGGGGCGGCGTACGCGGTGGGGACGGCGAGAACCATCGACGCGGCAGTGGCGAGTCCCACAGCCGCGGCGGCTAAGGCAGTGCGTTTCACGCGTGGTGCTCCTTTCGGCGTTTCCCGGACGCCGCGGCGTGCGCGCGCACGCCGACCACGCCGCCTCAGGGATCGCCTGGGCCGCGGAACCGACCGGGAAAGGGGGGTGGGTGAGGGAGCGGTTTGAGCGCCGAACCGTTGACCTTGCTGCCGCCAGACGCTAAGCGCTGCGATCGGGTGTGCAAATACGTATGTTTATCGGTAGCCCTACCGATCTTTCGATCCGCCCTGGTCAGAGCCTCCGAGAGAGACGACTCCTAGAGCCCGGCACTGCCGCGCATGAGGCCATGGCAAGCGATCGCAGCCGCCGCCACCACGTTGAGCGAGTCCACACCGGCCGCCATGGCCGCCGGGCTCATGGGAATGCACACGGGCTCATCGGCCTCCTGCGACCACCGCGAGGAGAGCCCGTCTCCTTCGGAGCCCAGCAGCAGCGCCACCCGATCCGTCATCTTGACCGCGTCCAGCGGCGTGGCGCTCTGATCAGGGGTCAGCGCGAGCAGCTGATAGCCCGCGTCACGCATCTGCTCCAGCCCGTTGTACCAGTCGTCCATGCGCGCGTACGGGATGGAGAACACCGCGCCCATCGAGACCTTCACCGACCGCCGATACAGCGGATCAGCGCACCGAGGCGACAGGACGATCCCGTCCACCCCCAGCGCGGCGGCGCACCTGAAGATCGCGCCGACGTTCGAGTGGTCCACGAGGTCCTCCAGGACCACCACGCGTGAGGTGCCCGCCAGCACCCGCTCCACCGACGGCAGCGGCAGGCGCTCCATCGACGCCAGCGCTCCCCGGTGCACCTGGAACCCGGCGACGCCCAGCATGGTCTCGTCGCTCACCACGTACACCGTCGCGTCCCCGAGCACGTCCGCCAGCGGTTCCAGCCAGCGCGGGGTCGTCAGGACCGATCTGATCGGGTAGCCGGCGCCGATCGCGCGTCTGATCACCTTCTCGCCCTCGGCCACGAACAGGCCGCGCTCCGCCTCCAGGCTCTTGCGCAGGTCCACGTCCCTGAGCCGGGTGTAGTCGGTCAGGCGTGGGTCGGCGGGGTCCGTTACGTAGTCAGGCACCTTCAGATACTGCCATGAGGCGCATGACCTGCCAGACCACCGCATAGCAGCTGAGCACCAGGCAGAGGCCCACGAGCGTGCCCGCGCCCACCTTGGTGATGACGCTGGCGATGCCGAGCTGGGGGACGGGCTCGTCGACCAGGGGCCAGAGAAAGGCGCCCGCGACGGTGCCGGCCATGCAGAGGGCCAGGACCGCCCGTCGTACGCCCGCGTGGAGCCGCAGCCGGTCGGGGACGGTCGCGGCGCCCATCCGGGTGAGGCCGCGCCAGGCCCACCACACCACGATGGCCAGGCCCACCACTGAGGAGGTGTACTGGAGCAGGCGGAACAGCCTGATCACCCCGAACACCGACACCCCCAGCCACGGACCCCACTCGCCGGGGCCGGTGGAGTGGGTGAAGGAGTCCCACAGGACGTGGGAGGCGGCGCCGATCAGGGCGCCGGCCAGGATGGCCGGCAGGTCGCGGAGGCGCGGCGGGAGCAGGGTCGCGGCGCGGCCCGCGAGGGCGGGTGGGAGCAGGGAGATCAGCGGCTCGCGGAAGAAGAGATGGAACAGGGCCAGCAGGATGAGTACGGCGGCCAGGTCGATGGTGACGACGCCGCGCCAGGAGTGCCAGTCGGTGTAGTCGGGCAGGAACGGCAGGAAGATCGGCAGGTCGGGGACCATCGCGCCGATCGCCAGCGCCCATGGGTTGGCCAGCCTGCGGAATCGGGGCGACGACACCAGGGGAAGCACCGCCGCGATGTGACTGGGCGTGAACGGCACCGGCCCCAACTCCTCCCCCGTAGCTGATCTTCGAAGATTACCTCGCGAACCTTGAACAAGCTTTGCTCGTAGACCCTAAGGTCACCATTAGTAATGGGTAGCTTACTTATCGCTGTCGACGGCCGGAGTCGGGATTCGGGGGTTCAAGGTGCCTGAACAGCGAGTTCACGCTCATCCGGCCGCGTCAGCCGCCTGGCTGCGCGCTGCGCGCGTGGCTCGCTCCCTTTCGGTGCTCACCCTCGTGTGGCTGGCGGTGGAGAGCACGCTCGGGCTGGCCGCGGGGCTGGGGGCGCATTCGGTGGCGCTGATCGGCTGGGGGCTGTCGGCTCTCGTGGAGGCGGTGGCGAGCCTGATCGTGGTGTGGCGGTTCACCGGCTCGCGCACGCTGTCGCCGAGCGCGGAGCGCCGGGCGGGGCGGGCGGTCGCGGTGAGCTTCTGGCTGCTGGCGCCCTATCTGGTCATCCACGTCGCCCACGATCTCGACGCCGGCCATCGGGCCGTACCGACCGCGCTCGGCATCGTGGTGACCGCGGTCAGCCTGGCCAGCATGCCGGTGCTGGGGTTGGTCAAGCGGCGGCTCGGCCGGCGGCTCGGGTCCCCCGCGACCTCGGGGGAAGGCACCCAGAACCTCATCTGCGCCGCGATGGCCGCGGGCGTCCTGACGGGATTGTGGCTGAACACGCTCGGCTGGTGGTGGGTCGATCCGGTGGTGGCGTTGGCTCTGGCGGCGGTCGCCACGAGGGAGGGAACTCGGGCCTGGCGCGGTCACTCATGCTGCCATTGACCGTCACACCAGGTAATCGTCGCACCAAACGGGCTGTTTTGCCACAGTAAGCGCACCGAGTATCGTTCCGGAAGTATTGCGGAGCATCTCCCGCTAGGGTCTCCGAAAGGTCCCGACACACCGAAGAGGACATCGTGGGGCGACACCGCACAGACGAGCTCGACGGCGGCTACCAAGCTCAGGAACCGACTCCCCGAAAGCGTGGGAACGGTGGTGGCCGCGGCAAGGTGTTCGTCCCGCTCGCCGGGGCGGTCGCACTCGCTGTGCTGCTGGGCGTCGCGGCGTTCGTCATCTTTAACCGCGACCACGACTGCTCGAACGGCAAGCTGCCACTGCGCGTCGTCGCGAGCCCGGACATCCAGCCCGCGCTCAACAAGATCGCCGGCAACTACAACAAGGCCATGCACTCGATCGACAGCCGCTGCGTCGAGGTGACGGTGGCCAAGGAGGCCGCGGCGCGGACCGCGAACGCGCTGGCCGCCGGCAAGATCAACGCCGACCTGTGGGTGGCCGACTCCAGCCTCGTCGTCTCCAGGCTCCGCGGCCAGGCCGCGGGCGCCGCCCTGCCGGAGTCCAGCGGCTCGATCGCCACCTCGCCGGTCGTGCTGGTGGCCGCCAAGGCCGCGGCGGCCAAGCTGGCCAGCAGCCTCCAGCCGAGCTGGGCGGGCGTCATCGCGGCGGCGAACGTCGCCAATCCGGACGGACCCGGTAAGAAGGTCCGTGTACTGGCCCTCGACCCGCAGAAGAACTCGGCCGGGATGGCCGCGCTGCTGGCCGCCGCCGGCTCGGCCCAGCAGGCCGGTCAGAGCAAGGCGCTGGTGGGCGCGCTCAAGGAGCTGTCGGGCCAGCTCGTCGCCGACCCGGCCGCGCTGCTGGCCAGCCTGACCGTGAAGTCCGGGAGCAAGGTCCCGATCGGCGTCACGTCCGAGCAGACCATCTACCTCCACAACACGAAAAAGCCTGACACCCCGGTGGTGCCGCTCTACCCGGCCGAAGGCACGCTCAGCCTCGACTACCCGCTCGTGATCGTCACCAAGGACGCGGCGGCGCAGAAGGCGGCCGCGGCGTTCAAGCAGGAGCTCGGCACCGAGTCGGCCCACCGGACGCTGCGCGAGCAGGGCTTCCGTACACCCGACGGCAAGGCCGGCGACGCCCTGTCCAAGGACAAGGGTTTCACCCCGGCCCCGCCGACACCGCTGCCCACCCCGGACGACAAGACCGTGGTGAGCATGGCGCAGACCTGGTCCCGGCTGAACCTCGGCACCCGCCTGCTCACCCTGCTCGACGTCTCGGGCACGATGGCACTGCCCGTCCCCGGCACGAAGATGACCCGCATGCAGGCCATCGGCAAGATCGCCGTCGAGGGGCTCGGGCTGTTCCCCGCCGACGCGGAGATCGGGGTGTGGGCGTTCTCCACCCACCTCGACGGACAGGGCAAGGACTGGCGCGAGGTGGTCTCGGTCGGGCCGCTCAGCGAGAGCGTCAACGGCGTGCTCCGCAAGGACGCCTTGGGCCGGCAACTGGGGGCCGCCCAGGCCAAGGCCACGGGTGACACAGGACTGAACGACACGCTCAAGGCCGCGTACGCGGAAATGACGAAGTCGTACCAGGAAGACAAGATCAACACGATCGTGATCCTCACCGACGGCGCCGGCAACGACGATCCGGACGGCGGGCTCAGCAACAAGCAGATCCTGAACTATCTCAAGAAGACGTATAACCCCAAGCGCCCGGTCAGCATCCTCCTCATCGCCTTCGGCCCGGACGCGCCCAAGGGCAAGCAGCAGATGGACGCGCTCGCGCAGGCGACCGGTGGCGAGGCTTACATCGCCAAGAACGTGCTGCAGGTGCGCGACTTCTTCCTCCAGGGCATGCAGCGCCGCCTCTGCGCGCCGCGCTGCGATGGCTGACCCCATTAGTCACATCTGACACCGTTTTCCCAGCTCATGCCAGTTGGGCATGGACTGGCACGCTGTGGTAACCCCGCTCGCGCGGGGAGGCGTCCTACCCGCCGTGAGGGCTTCCGCCCTCGACCAGCGGGGAGGAAACGTGTCTGGATGGCCGGCTGTTGACCGCGGTGACGATCAGCAGGTGGTCGACGCGCTTCGGATGGGTGCCGTCGAAGGCGCGGCCAAGCTCTATGACGCTTATGCCGAGCGGTTGCACGACTACGCGTGCTCTCTTACCGGGGAGCGCGACGCCGCGGCCGACTCCGTACATGACGCGCTCGTCACCGCGCACGGGTGCGTCTCGCGGTTGAAGGAGACCGGCCGGCTGAGAGCCTGGCTGTACGCGCTGACCAGGTTCCAGGCTGTCGCCCGGCTGGCCCACAGGAGCGGCTCGGCCAAGACCGACAGCGTTCCGTTGCCGGTCTTCGACGAGCCGGAGGATCCCGAGCTCGCCGCGCTGGTGCACGAGGCGCTCGGGGAGCTGAGCAGGAACGAGCGCGAGGTCCTGGAGCTGTCACTGCGTCACGGGCTCACCCCGGCGGAGGTCGGCGCTGTGCTCGGGCTGACCTCTCGCCAGGCCACCGCCCGGCTCGGCCGGGCCCGCGATCATCTGGAGAACGCCGCCGCCGCCGTGATCCTGGCCAGGACCGGGCGGGCGCACTGTCCTGACCTGTCGGCGATGCTGGACTCGTGGGAAGGGCCGCTCACCTCGTTGCTGCGGCGGCGGTTGTCGGGACACATCTCAGGGTGCGAGGTGTGTACGGAGGGGCGGCACCGGCAGGTGGCGGCCACCCGGCTGCTCGACATGGTGCCGGTGGCCTATCCCCCCATTTCGCTGCGCCGCAGGGTGGTCGACACCTGCGTCAACCCGGAGCGGGACCAGACCCGGACGCTGATCACCGACCGGGGTGACAGCTTCGACCGCACGGGATTTCCGGTGGCGGTCGAGCGGCGCTCGCGCCGCCGCCGGCCGCGCCGCCTCGGGCCCGTGCTGCTGGCCGGCGCGGCGGTGCTCGCGGCGACCGGCGCCATGGTCGCGATGAACAGCGGCGACCCCGCCAAGACCGCGCTGCGCGTGGCCCCCGCCCCCTCGGCCTCCCCCGCTGCCTCTCCTGACGACCTGACCGGCTCTCCTGACGACCTGACCGGCACCACGCCGGAGCCCGAGTCGGAGGACGACACCACGCCCACGCCTGATCCGTCGCCCACAGCGTCCCGCAGCGGGGTGCCGAGCACGAGACCAGCCACCACCAAGCCCGCGGCCGCCCCGACGGCCACCCGTCGGCAGACCGTGCGCGGCGCCCGGTTCGCCACCTCCTGCCCGGACGGTGTCGAGGACGCCGCGAAGATCGGGCTGACCGCGCGCAACGCCACCGTCGCCTGGCGCGCGACCGCGTCCGCGGGGCTGCAGGTGTATCCCGCGAGCGGGTCGATCAAGGCGGGCGGCTCGATGGCGATCTGGGTCACGGTCGACGACCCCGGCACCGGTGGCAGCGGCTCGGTGTCCTTCAGCTCCAACGGCGGCGGCGCGAAATGCTCGCTGTCGTGGCACGGCGGCACGGAGCAGACCCCGGAGCCGCCCACGGACCAGCCGACGAGCGGTCCCGAGCCGAGCGAGACGCCCAGCGGGCCGACGCAGAGCACGTCCGTGGACAACGTCCAGGTAGACCCGCCCCACGACTCCTGATGTGTGACATGGTTACTCGGGATGATATTCCGCCTGATAAGGCAGGAAATTCTGACTCCCGGTCGTCAAATGGCCCGCCCCCACGCCAGTGACTGCTGAGCCCGGAGTACACTTACGTGACAAGTGGGGATAAAACGGACCATAGCTCGAAGATCTTGCCGCAAGTAGGGCATCCTTGTGGTTTGGGGACCGCAACGGAGGCCGGAGTATGACCGTGTGTTCAAAAACACACGAAGAATATCTGCCTGCCGGTAAACCGGAGCGCGTCGCCAAGCGTCGGCATTGACGTGTCCACGGGTGCATTGGTCCCATGAAATGCGATCAATCGCGCCTTTACCCAGCTAGGCCCCAGGAGAGAAGACAAGTAGATGCTCAAGCACCGCAGAGCGCTGACGTGGCTCCTCGCGCTCGCCTGCATCGCGGGAGCGGTGATCGCGCTGTTCGACATCCAGACACCGCTGCGCCCGCTCCTCATCTCTCTTTTCCTTCTGGTGGTGCCAGGAGCCGCAGTCGTAGGACTGTTGCGTGATCGTGACCCGCTTGCCGCACTATCAGTAGGAGCTGCGGCAAGTCTCGTGCTTAACGTGCTTCTCGCCCAAGCCATGCTGCAGTTCAACGCATGGTCGCCTCGGGCCGGTGTGGCAACGGTCGCCGTGCTCGGAGGCTTCATGTACGTGCTTCGCGTGTTGTACCGGGGGAAGAACATGCAGACCGAACAGGGGGCCAGGCCAAGGTGAACATCACAGTGGTTCGCCCCGGAGACCTCGGCGAGTCCGAGCGGGCCAGGTGGCGGGCGCTTCAGAAGGCGGACCCGAGCCTGGACAACCCATTCCTCTCCGTCGAATTCGCCTTGGCGATGGACCGCCTGCGGGATCGGGTCCGGGTCGCGGTCATCCAGGACGAGACCGGCATCGCCGGCTTCTTCCCGTACGAGCGCCACAGCTTCGGCATCGGCAAGCCGCTCGGCGGCTTCCTCACCACCTGCCATGGCCTGATCTCCGAGCCGGACCTGAAGTTAGAGGCCCGCGCGCTGCTGAGGGCCTGCAAGCTCAGCGTCTTCGACTTCGACCACCTGGTCGCGGGGCAGCCGACGTTCGCTCCTTACGAGAGCGACGTGCGCCCGGCGCCGGTCATGGACTTCACCCAGGGCTTCGACGCCTGGCTCCAGCAGGTGAAGACCAACTCCCCCAAGAACCTGAAGACCGTGCGCTACAAGGAGCGCAAGTTCGGCAGGGAGCACGGTGGGCTGCGCTTCGAATGGGCCTCGGCCGATCCGGAGGTGCTGCGCACCCTGCTCGCGTGGAAGTCCGACCAGTACAGACGGACGGGCCGGGTCGACCGGTTCGCCCAGCCCTGGATCGTCGAGCTGATCGACCTGATGTTCGCCGAGAAGTCGGCTGACTTCTCGGGTGTCCTGACCATGCTGTACGCGGGAGACGTGCCAGTCGCCGGCCATTTTGGACTGCGCACGGCCACCACGCTCGTCGGGTGGTTCCCCGCTTACGACACCGAGTTCGCCCGGTACTCACCGGGCATCGTGCACCATCTGCAAATGGCAGAGGCCGCCGCGGCGGCCGGGTTGCACATGGTGGACATGGGCAAGGGCGGCAAGGAATACAAGGACTGGCTCAAGAGTGGGGTGCTGTACGTCGCCGAGGGCCGGGTCTCCAGACCCTCCGCGTCGGCGGCGGTGCACTGGATGGGCAGAACTCCTTTCAACAAAGCCCGAACAATTGTCATGGACCGGCCGTCTCTCTATAGGGCAGCCGACAGAGTCCTGAAGGGTTTCGGTCGGGTGCGCAGCACTTTGCAGCACCAGGAGTCATCCAACGCAGTCGTCAAGGAACCAACGGGAGCGCGCTAGCGCTCCCACCCGTACAGCCCTAGCAATCCCCGCGCAACCCTCGCTCCCAGTGGACCCTTCATGCACCGTTCGCAGCACCGCCATTCCTCCTGCACCCGGGAGTGGCTGCGTCCGGCCAGTGTGCTGGGTCTCGGAAGGAATTCCCTCACCATGAGTCCCGACATCACCAAGCACAACGGCAAAGTGCAGATCGCGCCGCTGCGATCGATGCCACCTATTGAGCGTTTCACCCCGGTCACGCCTCACCTGGCCATCTCTCCCACGGTGAGCGTCGTGGTCCCGGCCATGAACGAGGCGGACAACCTGCCCCATGTCTTCGCCACGTTGCCCCAGTGGATCGATGAGATCATCCTGGTCGACGGCAACTCCGTCGACGACACCGTGGCGGTGGCCAGACGCCTGCGGCCCAACCTGAAGGTGGTCACCCAGACCGGCAAGGGCAAGGGTGACGCCTTGGCCGCCGGCTTCGCCGCCGCCAGCGGCGACATCATCGTGATGATCGACGCCGACGGCTCCACCGACGGCCACGAGATCATCACGTTCGTCGGTGCGCTGGTGACCGGCGCCGACTTCGTCAAGGGATCGCGCTACGCCGCCGGTGGCGGCAGCGACGACCTGACCTTCGGCCGCCGGTTGGGCAACAAGGTCCTCACCAGCATCGTCAATATGATGTACGGCACGCAGTACACCGACTTGTGCTACGGCTACAACGCCTTCTGGGCCCGCCACCTCGAGGTGCTCGACCTCGATTGCGACGGTTTCGAGGTGGAAACGCTGCTGAACGTCCGCGCCGCCAAGGCCGGACTGAAGGTGCACGAGGTGCCGAGCCACGAGCGCAACCGGATCCACGGCGAGAGCAACCTGCGCGTCGTGCGTGACGGCATGCGTGTGCTGAAGACCATCCTGCGAGAGTGGCGCCGCCAGCCCGCCCCTCCGCAGCCCAAGCCCGCCACTGCTCCGGCCGCGGACCGGGGTGTCGCGTAAGAAGGTCCGTTGTGAAGACGTCTGTTGTCATCTGCGTATACACCGACGAGCGGTGGGAGGACATCAGGCAAGCCGTCGAGTCGGTCGAGAATCAGCGGCGACGACCGTACGAGCTGATCCTGGTCGTCGACTACAACCCGGACCTGCACCTGAAACTCAAGCGTGCTTACCCACAGGCCATTGTGGTGGAGAACACGCACGAGAAGGGGCTGTCCGGCGGCAAGAACACCGGCGTGGCCACGGCCACCGGTGACATCGTCGCGTACCTCGACGACGACGCCGTCGCCGATCCCGGCTGGCTGGAGGCTTTGGAGGAGGGCTTCCAGGAACCGGGTGTCGTCGGCGTGGGCGGTCGCACCGAGCCGTTGTGGGCGTCCCAGCGCAGGCCGCGCTGGTTCCCCTACGAGTTCGACTGGACGGTCGGCTGCTCTTATCGCGGCATGCCCGCGGTGAGAGCGCCGATCCGCAATGTGATGGGCGGCAACGCCGCCTTCCTGCGCGAGGTCGTCTCCGAGGTGGGCGGTTTCCACAGCGGCATCGGGCGCAGCGTGCAGGGTCGCAAGAGCCGGCCGCTGGGCTGCGAGGAGACCGAGTTCTGCATCAGGCTGAGCCAGCGCAAGCCCGGCTCGGTCATGCTGTTCGAGCCGCGCGCGCTGATCGGGCACAAGGTGTCGCGCCAGCGCGAGCGATTCGCCTACTTCAGATCCAGGTGCTACGCGGAGGGACTGTCCAAGGCCCTGGTCACGCAGGAGGTGGGCACCCAGGACGGACTGGCCAGTGAGCGGGCGCACGCGCTGAAGACGCTGCCGCTCGGCGCGCTGCGGGGCGTCGGCGAGGCGTTCCGGGGCGACGTCGGCGGGCTCGGCCGGGCCGCCGCGATCGTGGTCGGCCTGGCCTGGACCACCTGGGGTTACCTGATCGGCTCGGCACGACTGAAGGCAGTGCGCTGATGATCCGCGTACCGATATTGATGTACCACTCTGTCGCCGACGACCCGAACGAGGAGACACTCCCTCACTCGGTACGGCCGTCGGACCTGGACGAGCAGCTCGCCTACCTGTCGGAGAGCGGGTTCACCCCGCTCACGCTGGGCGATCTGGTGGCCTCACTGAACAAGAACAACGGCAGGTGCATGCCGGACAAACCCATCGTCCTGACCTTCGACGACGGCTACGCCGACTTCCACAGCCGCGCGCTGCCGCTGCTCGACCGCTACAAGTTCCCGGCCACGGTCTTCCTGACCAGTGGCTGGGTGGCGGACGCCGGCGACGACGCCGCGGGCCGGCCGCTCGACGACATGCTCACCTGGGGCCAGGCCCGCGAGACCGCCCAGGCCGGCATGGAGATCGGCGGCCACAGCCACAGCCACCCGCAGCTCGACCAGCTCCACATCGACGAGCTGCGCCAGGAGCTGCGTAAGAACAAGGGCCTGCTGGAGGAGAAGATCGGCGCGCCGGTCGCCACCATGGCCTACCCCTATGGCTACTCCAGCGCCCGCGTACGCCGCGAGGTGCGCAAGGCCGGCTACTTCGCCGCCTGCGCGGTGAACAACTCGATCGCCGCCGACCGTCACGACATGCTGGCCATCCCCCGGCTGACCGTGGCCCGGCACACGTCCATCAGCATGTTCAAGCGCGCCGTCGAAGGCACTGGTGTGCCCCTGATCTACCTGAAGGAACGGGTCCTCACCAAGGGCTACGCGATCGTCAGGCGCACGAGGTACGGCCTGCAGCGGGTGCGTGGAAATGTCTAGCCTCTGGGGGAGGGTCCTGCGCGACCTTCGTAACCCCCTGTTCCGCAACGGCTACGCGCTGATGGCCAACACGGCGATCACCGCGACGCTCGGCATGGGCTACTGGCTGCTGGCCGCCCACTTCTACACGCCCGAGGAGTTCGGCCGGGGCCAGGCGATGATCACCGCGATGCGGCTGTTCGCGTCGCTGACCGCGCTGGGCCTGGTGGGCGCGCTCTCCCGCTTTCTCCCGCTGGCGGGCCGCCGCATCCCCGAGCTCATCCTGCGAGGGTACGGCCTGGCGGCGGCGACCGGCGGCGTGGCGGCACTCGGCTTCCTGCTGACCCTGCCGCTGTGGGGACGCACTTACTCGGTGCTCGGCGCGTTCGGGCCCGGCCTGTTCTTCCTCGGCTCGGTGCTGGTCTGGTCGGTGTTCACGTTGCAGGACGTGGTGCTGACCGGACTGCGCAACGCCACCTGGGTGCCGCTCAACAACCTGGTCTTCGGCCTGGCCAAGATGGGGTTGCTGATCGCGATGGCCGGCGCGCTGCCCGACGGCGGCATCTTCACTTCCTGGATGGTGCCGACGGCGCTGGCGCTGATCCCGGTCAACTGGCTGATCTTCGGCGTCATCGTCCCCCGGCACATGAAGCGGACCGAGACCGTCCAGCAGCCGCCGCGGCTGCGCGAGATCGGCCGGTTCCTGGCCGGCGACTTCCCCGGCACGCTGTCGATCCTGGCCATCGTCTACCTCGTGCCCACCGTCGTCGCGACCCGGGTGGACGAGGCCACGTTCGGCCGCTTCTCGATGGCGCACACGCTGGCCAGCATGATCGAACTGCTGGCCATGAACATGGCCGTGTCACTGACCGTCGAGGGCTCCTTCGACCGGTCGCAGCTGGCCGAGAACTGCCGCCGGGCGCTGCAGCGAGCCTTCATGATCATCGTACCGATCATCGTCGTGGTGCTCGCGGGCGCGCCCCTCATCCTGAGCGTT
This sequence comes from Nonomuraea sp. NPDC048901, assembly GCF_040649695.1. Lineage (NCBI taxonomy): Bacteria > Bacillati > Actinomycetota > Actinomycetes > Streptosporangiales > Streptosporangiaceae > Nonomuraea > Nonomuraea sp. NPDC048901. Next base: position 79,135 of record NZ_JBEZFW010000019.1, read on the forward strand.
TTCGGGGACGGCTTCGCGGCGGTGGGTACGACGTTGCTGCGGCTCATGGCGCTGGCCGTGCTGCCACGGGTGCTGATCGAGGTCTATCTGAGCGTGCTGCGGGCGCGGAGTGACGCGCGGCAGCTGGCCTTCGTGCAGATCGGGCTCGCGGTGCTCGTTCTCGTGTCGATCCTGGCGCTGTTCCCGTTCGCCGGAGTCAACGCCGTTGGGTACGGCTTGTTGCTCAGCGAGACTTTGATGGCACTTTTGATCTTCAAATCTCTTCGCAAAATACTCATTCTTGGCGATACACGGCGGACTCCCGTCACTCAGGGGTCGTCCGGGGCCGCATGATGGTCAACGTGAGGCAACGCGACGGCGATGGCATGACAACGGGGATCACGGGCTCCTCCGAGCACGTGGGCGACTCCACGGACGGCACCGAGGCAGAGGGGGAAACGGGCGTGCCCTTCGATCCGGACGCCACGGGCATCATCCCCCGGCCGCCGGTCCCGAAGGGCCCGACCGGCCCCGCCACGGACGTCGCCGACGGTGACGACGACGGTGATGACGAGGCGGAGACGGGCACCCTGCCCGCCATCCGCCTGCCCGCCACCCTCCACATCGGCTCGCCGCCAAGAGCCCCCGAGGACACCAAGGATGCGAAGGAGTCGGAGGACCCGCAGCGGCCCGAAGACCCGCAGGAGCACAAGGCCGCCAAGGACCCGAAGGAGGCTGAGGGCCCGCAGGCGCCCAAGGCCGCGAAGGAGCCGAAGGGCGCCAAGGGTCCGGCCGCGGACGAGGCGGTGTCCGCCGCGGATGACGATGCCGCGGGGACCGTGCCGACGAAGGTGGCGGCCGCCCCGGTCGCGAGTCTGGCCGTGGAAGCTCCCCCGGCTCCCGCGAAAACGCCCGTCGAGCCCCCCGCCCCACCCCCCGCCTCAACCGCCACCAAGACCCCGGCCAAGCCTCCGGCCAAGCCTCCGGCCAAGGCACCCGCCGCTACCGAACCCGCCCCCGCCAAGGCGAGGGGCCTGGGCGAGCGGCTGCGGCAGTTGGGGCGCAGCGCGCCCATGTGGCTCCCCGCGCTGCTCACGGTCGAGGGCCTGATCATGTACGTCCTCGCCCTGCGCGTGGCCCCGGGCCCGCTGCGCGGCGTGGACCCGGCCGACATCAACGGTCTCGGCCTGATCGCCGCCCTCCCGGCCAGCGCGTTCGCCGCGATCCTGATCATGCTGGTGTCGTTCTTCGTCACCGTCGCCCAGAGCACCGACCGTAAGTTCCTCCTGCTGTTCCAGATCGCCGTCATCACCTTCGCCCTGCACGGCGCCGGTTCGCTGGTGGCCAGCGAGCCCAGGTTCCCCACGGCGTACATCCACGCGGGCTTCGTCGACTTCATCGGCCGGACCGGCGAGACCGCGATCAGCATCGACGCCCGCATGGGCTGGCCGGGCTACTTCGCGCTGTTCGCCTTCGTGACGAAGGCCGCCGGCATCAGCGACATGACCACGATCCTCCAGTGGACGCCGCTGCTGACGAACCTGCTCTACCTGCTGCCGTTCGTGCTGATCCTGCGCCAGGTGGTGGCCACCACGCGGGCGCGCTGGTACGCGGCGCTGCTGTTCGTGCTGGTGCAGTGGATCGGGCAGGACTACTTCTCGCCGCAGGGCTTTACCTTCGCGCTCTATCTGGCCTTTGTCGCGATCCTGTTGCGCTGGTTCGGGCGGGTGGAGCCGCGCACCAAGCCGATCGCGCCGAAGGGGCTGCGCAAGCTGCTCGGCCGTCTCGACGCGATGACGCCGGGCGAGATCGCCAACACCGGCACGTTCCGGGCCGACCGGCTGCTGATGCTGCTGATGCTGCTCGCGCTGTTCTTCGCGGCGACGGCCTCGCACCAGATCACGCCGTTCATGATGCTCGGCGTGGTGACGGCCTTCCTCATCTTCAAGCGGACCAAGCTGACCTGGGCGCTGCCGTTCTTCCTCGGCCTGGCCGTGCTGGCCTGGATCAGCTACGAGACCGTGGGCTTCTGGGCGGGCCAGATCGACGCGATCTTCGGCGGCCTGGGCCGGATTCTGACGAACCTGCAGCGCAACACCGGCGACCGCATCGCGGGCAGCGACCCGGCGCACGCGATGGTGCTGCAGGCGCGGCTGGGCATCCTGGTCGTGATCCTCGCCCTGGCGGCGACCGGCCTGTTCAGGCGGCTGCGGCGCGGGGTGGTCGACCGGGCGGCGCTGATCCTGCTCTGTGTGCCGGTGCTGGCGCTGGGGCTGCAGAGCTACGGCGGCGAGATCGGGCTGCGCATCTACATGTTCGCGCTGCCCGGCGCCTGCCTGCTGGCCGCGTACGCGTTCTTCCCGAACCTGCCCGCCGACAGCGCGGACGTGCGCGAAGAGACCGTGCCCATGCGCAAGCGGAATGTCCGCTTCAACCCCGAGCTGACCAGGAAGCTGTCGGTCGTGCTCGCGGCCTGCTTCGCGGTGGTGTTCGCGGGGGCGTTCCTGATCGCCCGCTATGGCAACGAGAAGTTCGAGCGGGTGACGACCGGCGAGGTCGCCGCGATGCACTACATCTACGCGCACGACAAGCCGAGCGCCAAGGTCCTCTACCTGACGGCCAAGGAGGGTCCCGAGGTCACGCCGACGCTGCCGTGGGGCGAGAAGGACATCGAACTGGTCAACTTCAACGGCCAGGCGCTCGTCTACCAGGATCCGACGAACATCGCCAAGGCGGTCGCGACGCTCAAGGCGAGCCCGCGCAACACCTATCTCGCCGTCAGCACCGGTCAGATCGCCTACCTGCAGCTCAACGAGGGCTTCCCGGCAGACTGGGGTCCCAGGTTCAGGGCCGCGCTGGACGCCTCGCCGGATGTCAAGAGGGTCTACGCCAACAAGGACGCCGCTCTGTACACCTGGAAGAAGTTCGTCAAGGGCACCGAGATCCCGGAACCCCTCCCGTACACAGGACGCGGCGACCCCACCTCGCCCTGGACGCCGGTCGGCCTCGCGGCACTGGCCGTGACCTGGGTAACTCTGTTCGGCTACGAGGTGATCCGGCTCAACGGGCCGAACCGGGCGGTCAAGGCGCGCCGGCGGTTGCTGTGGGTGGCCATCCCGGCATTCGCCGTGGCCGTGGGCGTGATCATCGAGCGATTTATCTATATCGCATCAAATACCTAGATTCACAGGAAACCCACAGGTTTTGCGGAATGATGTTCGCTGATGAGGACACACCCCGCCATTTCCCCTGGGCGATCCATGGTTACACGCATCACTTCGGTCGATGCCCTGCGCGGCTTCTCGCTGCTCGGCATCCTCGTCGTGAACATCGCCTTTCTGGCGTCCGGCTACCGGATGGCCGGGATGGCGGAGCCCGCGTTCATCTCACCGCTCGACTGGGCGGTGCGGTGGACCGTGACCTTGTTCATGGAGAACAAGTTCTACTTATTGTTCTCCTTCCTGTTCGGCTACAGCTTCACGCTGCAGGTCGACTCGGCCGTACGGCGGGGCAAGGCGTTCGTGCCGATGTTCCTGCGCCGCCTGGCCGGGCTGTTCCTGATCGGGCTGGCCCACGCGGTGCTGCTGTTCCCGGGTGACATCCTCACCACCTACGCCGCGGTCGGCCTGGCCCTGCTGCTGCTCCGCAAGGTCTCGCCCAAGACCGCGGTCATGCTCGCCATCGCCTTGACCTCCATGCTGGCCCTGGGCTTCGTGCTGCTGGCCGTCCTCGCGATGGTCGGTCTGGACACGGCCGGGACGGTCTCGCACGGGGTGGCGGAGGCGGTGCACTCCGACACGGCCCTGCGCGGCTCGGGCTTCCAGATCATCGGCGAGCACCTGCGCAAGCTCTCCCTCATCGTCGTGCTGCGCGTGCTCTTCCAGGGTCCGGCCGTACTGGCCGCCTGCCTGATCGGTCTGGCGGTCGGCAAGCTGGGCGTGCTGCGCGACGTGTCCGCGCACACGGCCACGCTCCGCCGGCTGCAGTGGCTCGGGTTCACCGTCGGGCTGGGCGGCGCGTTCGTCTACACGCTGTCGGCCTGGCACGGCAGCGTGAACAAGTTCCTCGGCGAGGCCGTGGACCTGGTCACGGCTCCCCTGCTCGCCGCCGCCTACGCGGCGACGTTCCTGCGGCTGCTGCCGCACCTGCCGCGCATCGGACGGGCGCTGGCGGCGCCGGGCCGGATGGCGCTGTCCAACTATCTGGGGCAGTCCCTCATCTGCTCACTGATCTTCACGGGGTACGGCCTGGCGCTCGTGGACCGCGTCAGCCCACCTGTGGAGGTGGTGATCGCGCTGGTCGTCTTCGTCGCGCAGGTCTTCCTCAGCCATTGGTGGCTGCGTGGGCACCGGTACGGGCCGGTGGAATGGCTGCTCCGCGCCGTGACGTACTGGAGCCGGCCCGGCCAGCGGGGCGCTCATCAGAAGTCGGCGCGCGCCTGAGGCCCCCGGTAGGGCAGCGTCCGGCTGTAGACCAGGTTGGTGGTGGTGCTGCCGAACTGGGCGAGCTCGTCGACGACCCGTTCGAGATGGGCCATGGAGGCCGCGGCCACCTTCAGCAGGTAGCAGTCGTCGCCGGTGGTGCGCAGGCATTCGAGGATCTCGGAGCGCTCACCGAGCAGCCGATGCAGCGGCTCGTGCCGACTGCCTGGATACTTGAGCCGCACCACGGCGAGCACGGCGTAGCCGACCTTCTCCAGGTCGACCTCGGCTCGGTAGCCGGTGATGACGCCGACCGCCTCCAGCCGCTTGACCCGCTCGGTCGTCGCGGAGGAGCTGAGGTTGACCCGCCGCCCCAGCTCGGTGAGCGCGACGCGCCCGTCTCTCTGGAGCTCGGCGATGATCGCCCAGTCCGTCGCGTCAAGGCTCTCGGTCATCGGCCCAAAATACCGGCAATTCCCCGGCCAATCGTCCCGTGCGCAGGGAGAACTCCCTTCCTACCGCTATGACCCATTAGCTAGCCTGCACGGGTGCGAATAGGCGTGAACGTCCCGAACTTCGGACCAGGCACCAACCCCGACGTGCTGCGCCGTTGGGCGCGGACGGTGGAGGGCCTCGGCTACGACCTGCTGATGCTGTCGGACCACGTGGTAGTGACACCGGACGTGGCCCAGCAGTATCCGGCCCCGTTCTACGAGCCCTTCACCACGCTGGCCTGGCTGGCGGGCATCACCGAGCGGATCAGGCTCGGGACCACGGTGCTGATCATGCCGTACCGGCATCCGCTGCTCGTCGCCCGGATGGCCGCCAACCTCAACGACCTCAGCGGCGGGCGGCTGGTCCTCGGCGTGGGCGTGGGGTGGGCGCGGCAGGAGTTCGAGGCGCTCGGCATGCCGTTCCACCGGCGCGGGGCGCTGACCGACGAATACCTCGACGCGCTGCGCGCCGCCTGGGCGGACGGCGCGGACTACCGCGGCGGGCCGGTGCCGATCTGGATCGGCGGCAACAGCGACGCCGGCCTGCGCCGCGCGGTGCGCCTCGGCGAGACCTGGCACCCGCTGCGCAGCACCCTGCCCTGGCTGCGCGAGGCCTTCGGCCGGCTCAAGTCCCTCGCCGACGAGCAGGGCCGCCCGATGCCCGCCCAGGCACCCCGCATCATCCTCAGGCTCACCACGTCCCCGATCACCGATCCCGAGCGGCGCGCCGGTGAGGGCACGATCGAGCAGATCGTGGACGACCTCGAACAGCTACGCCTCCTCGGCGCGGACACCGTCGTCCTCGACCCCTTCGACGGCGACCCGCAGGAGACGTGCCACCCCGAGGTGGCCTGGCACGCCCTCGCGGCCGTAGCCGCCTCCTGGGACCTTCACGCGAACCACCTATGAACGGAGCGACCATGACACACGACGACGAGCAGTTCCTGCGCCGGGCCATCGGGCTGGCCGCCAAGGCGCGGGCGGCGGGCAACCCGCCCTTCGGATCGCTCCTGGTGGGGCCGGACGGCAGCGTGCTCGCCGAGGACGTCAACACCTCCATCAGCGATGGTGACATCACCGCGCACCCCGAGCTGAAGCTGGCCCGCTGGGCGGCCCGTGAGCTCAGCCCCGAGGCCGCGGCGACCACCGTCATGTACACCAGCTGCCAGCCCTGCGGCATGTGCACGGGCGCCATCGAGCGGTCGAGGCTCGGGCGGGTGGTGTTCGCGCTGTCCACCGAACAGCTCGGCGGCCTCAAGCCACCCGCCGGGAACACCGGGGCGCGACTCGACGGACCGGCACTGTACGAGGAGGCTCGGGCCCCGGTCGAGGGCTACTACGTCTAGTGCTCATATTTCATCAACAAGCCCAGTAAAGCCACGCAAACCACACTGTCGTCCGCCAGGATGATCAAAGCGGGCACATCGGCGCCGATGTGCCCGCTTGATGCATGGGAAGGATAGACAGTGAGGTTACGACTGTTCACCGCGGCACTGGCCGGTGCCGCGCTGATGACCCAGCTCGCCGGAGCGGCATCAGCCCAGACAGCGCAGGCAGCCCCATCGACCGCGATCGATTGGGCGGAATGTGGCACCACGTACAAGGGCGAGTGCGCGACCATCAAGGTACCGATGGACTACGCGAAGCCCGATGGCGCGAAGATCGACCTGGCCATCGGCCGGTTGAAAGCGCTCGACCCGGCCAAGCGGCAGGGCGTGTTGTTCGTGCATCCGGGCGGTCCCGGTGGATCCGGCCTCAACGCGTACATCATGGGCCGCGGCATCCCCGACGACAGCCCGCTGCGCCAGTACTTCGACATCGTCAGCGTGGACCCCCGCGGCGTCGGCCGCAGCACGCCCATTCTGTGCGGCGAGGACGTGGTCAACGAGACCCCGCTCACCTATCCGGCCAACGAGGCGGAGTATCAGAACTGGCTGGCCTTCAACGCCAAGCTGTCGAAGGACTGCCGCGAGCGCACGGGCCCGCTGTTCGACCACGTCGGCACCACCAACGTGGTGCGCGACGTGGACTCGATCCGCGCGGCGCTCGGCGAGCGCCAGATCAGCTTCTTCGCGATCTCCTACGGCACGCAGGTCGGCCAGCAGTACGCCGAGATGTTCCCGAAGAACCTGCGCGCGATGGCCATCGACTCCAACATGGACCACAGCATCACCTCGGCCTACCAGTACATGAAGACCGCCACCGAGGACCTCGAAGGCTCCTACCTGGCGTTCGCGAAGTGGTGCGGCGAGACGGCGGCCTGCGCGCTGCACGGCCAGGACGCCACGGCGGTCCTGGACGGCCTGCTGGCCAAGGCCAGGGCCGGCACCCTGAAGGACCCGGAGACCGGCGCCGTGATCTCGGACGAGGAGCTTCGGATCGAGGTGTTCGAGCCGATGTACAAGCCGTCGACGGGCTTCTTCCCGCTGGCCGAGCGGCTGAAGGCGCTGGCGGTCGGCCAGGCGGAGCAGCAGGTCGCGGACAAGCCGGTGGCCGCGGAATCGGCGGAGGCGAAATCGACGGCCAAGGCCTCGGCCGAGGCTTCGACGTCGACCGCCGAGGGCGTCAACTACGCCTACCCGGTCATCTGGTGCTCCGACTGGAAGTGGAACATCAGAAGCTTCGCCGAACTCGACGCCTACAAGCGCCGTCTCAAGGCCATCGCCCCGCACACGGAGCTCTCCCCGTTCTGGACCGACGTCATGAGCTGCCTCAACTGGCAGGGCAAGACGTCCAACCCGCAGCATCGCCTCAAGATCAGCGGCACTCCGCCGATCCTGGTCATCAAGGCGAAGGATGACGTGGCCACTCCGGCGGCCTGGAACTACGCCGCCGCACGGCAGATCCCGCGCTCGGTCGTACTGGAGTACGACGGCGTCGGCCACGGCCAGTTCCGCAACAGCACCTGTGCGCGCGACTACATCGAGAAGTACCTGATCAACCGCACCATGCCCGCGCCGGGAACGCACTGCGCCACGCAGTTCCCGACGGAACCGCCCGCGACGACGCTGGCCCCGCAGGACTCCCCGCGGTCCATCACGGGCCGCCCGGTCCACTGACGGCGAGCTGACCGGTGGTGTGTCCTCTGACGTGTCAGGGGACACACCACTTCGGCAGTCCTAGCCGGGTCCCCTGAGGTAGCCGGGCGTGAACTCGACCGGCAGGGTGGTCAGGGCGCGCAGCCGGAAGGACGGCCGCCAGACGAGCTGGTCGGCGGGCACCGCCAGCCCCATGTCCGGAAGCCGGTCCAGCAGCACCTCGACGGCCGTATAGGCGATGACCTCGGCGAGCTCCGGCGCCGGGTGCGGGCAGCCGTGCTCGCCGTGGCCGAAGGACATGTGCGCGTGGTTGCCGGCGGAGCCGCCGTAGGAGTCGGGCCGCACCTGCGGGTCGGCGTTCGCGGCGGCGAGACCGATGATGAGCGCGTCACCGGCGCGGATGCGCTGCCCGCCCAGCTGCGTGTCGTGCGCCGCCCAGCGGCCCAGGCTGTTCTGGGCGGGCGAGTCCTCCCACATGACCTCGTTCAGGGCCTGGCTGGCACTGCGGCGGCCGCCCGACAGGGTCACGGCGAACCGTTCGTCGGTCAGCATCAACCGCAGGGTGTTACCGATCCAGTTGGCGGTCGGTTCCTGGCCCCCGCTCAACAGCACGACCAGGTCCTGGACGATCTCCTCATCACTGAGCCCCGCGGGATGGGCCAGCAGGCGTGAGGGCAGGTCCGGGCCGGGGCGCTCGCGTTTGGTGGCGATCAGCCGCTGCATCGCGGTCGTGACTCGCCCGTACGCCTCCGCGGATTCCGGGCCGACGTTCAGCACCATGGTCACGTCGGCCACGATGCGGGGCGTCTCCGCCTCCGGCAACCCGAACATCGTGACCATGGACAGCAGCGGCATCGGCTGAGAGTACTGCGCGATCAGGTCGGCCCGGCCGTGGCCGGTGAACGCGTCGATCAGGCTGTCGGCGACCTTCTCGCACTGCGATCTCAGCTCGAACTGGTCGACGGAGGCGAGGGCGTCGCTGAGGGCGCCGGCCCGCCGCTGATGCTCGGCGCCTTCGGTGAACAGAATGGACGGCTGGTAGCCGACGAACGCCATCAGCGGCCAGTCCGGCGGGATGCGGTCCCAGGCGTTCCACCGGCGGGAGTCGCGGCCGAAGAGCTGCGGATTGCTCAGGACGTAGCGCAGCTCGCGGTAGCCGACCACCAGCCAGGCGGGAATATCGCCCTCCATCAGGACCGGGACGACGGGCCCGTGCAGCTTGCGCATGTCCCGGTACAGCTGCTCCGGATCCTCCTGGAACTGGGGCCCGTACATCCGGATGGGCTCGGGTGTGTAGTGGGTATCGGTCATCGGGTAACCCCCTGGGCGGAGGACATCGCGTGGAGGTGGTTGACGAGGGCGATCAGCACGGCCTTGCTCGAGTCACGTTGACGGGCGTCACAGTCGATCAGCGGAACCTCTTCGGACAGGTCCAGCGCCTCCCGGATCTTCTCCAGGGGGTGCGTCGGCTCGTCGAAGTTGTTGCGCGCGACGATGAACGGCATTCCGTGGTGTTCGAGCCGGTCGATGGCGTACCACGAGTCGGCCAGGCGGCGGGCGTCCACCAGGACGACCGCTCCCAGCGTCCCGGAGAACAGCCGGTCCCACAGGAACCAGAACCGGTCCTGGCCGGGCGCCCCGAACAGGTAGAGCACCATCTGCTCGTTCAGGCTGATGCGGCCGAAGTCGAAGGCCACCGTGGTCGTGGTCTTGGTCTGTACGCCGCTCGCGTCGTCGATCCCCATGCCTGCCTGGGTCATCGTCTCTTCGGTGCTCAGCGGCCGGATCTCGCTGACCGAGCGGACCATGGTCGTCTTGCCCACGCCGAACCCGCCGACGACCACGATCTTGAGACCGGTGGTCATCGTGCTCTGTAGCGGTGTACGGCCGGGTGGGTCAGAGGTTCTGAAGTCCAACAAGCACCTGCTCCAGGATTTCGGGATCGGGCAGTTGCGCCTTGGCGGGAGCCTTGGGCGGATGGCGGGCGGTGATGCGTCCGGTGTCCAGCAGGTCGCACAGCAGAATCCGTACGACGCTGACGGGCAGTCTCAGCTCCGAGGAGATCTCCACGACCGCCATCGGCTGGCGGCACATCTGGAGGATCTTGACGTGCTCGGACTGCATGCCGGGGGTCGGATCGCATTCGCTCACGATCAGCGTGACCACGTCCATGGCACTCTCGTCCGCGCGACTGCGCCCCCCGGTGACCGTGTACAGCCGATCCGGGTTCTCGCTGGCCACTCGCCGCGAGATCATAGCGAGCGGCTGCTCTGCTGAGGTTCACGCGGCGGGGCGGTCAGATACTCCCCCAGCTGCTCGACCAGTTCGTTCATGTTGTGGCCGATGATGCCGGGGTCGGCGTCGTCGCTCGCTATGACGGCGAGATGGGCGCCTTCTCCCGCTTCCACGATGAACAGCAGCCCGCCGTGGAACTCCGTCATGGACTGCCGCAGCCCGCCGGAACCGTCGCCGAACTCCATCGACGCCCCGTGGGCCAGGCTCTGGATGCCCGAGGCGATGGCGGCCAGTTGATCGGCCCGGTCCACCGACAACCCGTGGGTGTGGGAGAGCTTGAGGCCGTCCTTCGACAGCACCAAGACGTGCCGGGTCTGCGGTGTCCTCTCCAGGAGGTTCTCCAGCAGCCAGGCGAGGTCGCGGTCTGAGGTTCTCATCGAGAGTCTGGGACGGTCATCCGGCGTCGCCGGACGAGCAGCCCTCCCTCCAATCTGTAAGTTGGTCACCGGGTGTCGTTTTCGGGCCTTCTGCTGCCGGGCCCTCTGCTTGCGGGTGTTCCACTTCCTGGCCCGCCGCGGCGGCGCCGGCGCCGGCGCCGGCCCCACGGCTGGCCTGGCGGAAAGCGCTGAATCTCGCTCCGGCCTCGGAGAGGGACGGCCTGGGCCGCGCCGGAGCCTGCTCGGGCACGGGAGCCGCGGACGTCGCCGCCGCGAGCGTCTGACCGCGCCGTCGCCTGGGCAGCTCGCCATCCGCGACGGGGTCGGCCTTCGCGGGGTCGGCCGGCGCGGGGACGGGGGCCGAGGTGGCCCGGCGGGCGGCCGGGACGCTCGGCCTACGCGGGGCCTCCACCTGGGGAGCCGGCGCGGGCTGGGTGACCAGTTTCTGCGGGATCATGACCACCACTCCGGTGCCCCCGCGTGAGGACGGCCTGAAGGAGACGGTCAGACCGTGCTTGCGAGCCAGGCAGCCCACGACCGCCAGGCCCAGGCGCGTACCGGACAGCGTCGTCAGATCCAGGGGCTCGGACGAGACGGCCTGCCGCGCGCGGGCCAGCGCGACGGGGCTCATGACCAGACCGCAGTCCTCGATGGTGATCACGATGCCCGTGCTCACCTCTTCGACGTACACGTGCACCTCCTCGGACGGAGGCGAGAAGCTGGTGGCGTTGTCCATCAGCTCCGCGAGGGCGTGCATGACGCCCTCTGCGGCGTGCCCGGCGATCGCGACGGTGCTGGCCGAGTGCACCCGAACCCGCTGGTAGGCGCTGATCCGGCCCACCGCGCCGCGCATGATGCTCTCCATCACGATCGGCTTGGTCCAGCGCCGCCCGGAACGCGAACCGGTCAGCACGGCGATGCTGTCGGCCAGCCGGCCCGCCTGGGCGGTGCTGTGGTCCAGCCTCAGCAGGTCCCCGAGGACCTTCTCGTCATGCCGGTCCTCCATCTCCCGCAGATCGGCCAGCATGCTGGTGGCCAGTGCCTGCACCCGGCCGGCGGCGTTGGCGCAGGCCGACATCGCGGCCGCGCGCATCCGGTCTCCTCTGCCGACCTCCTGCGCCAGCGTCCACAGGATGCGCTGCTGAGCCAGGTCGGCGGGCCTGGGCACCTCGGCGAGCGCGGTGTCGACCGATGCCCCGTCACGCAACCTCTTCACCAGCGCGGGCAGTGTGTGGTCGGCCAGTTGGGCGAGGTCCGCCTCCCTCATGGCGAGCCGGTCACGCAGCAGGCTCGCCTGCTGTCGGCCGTACAAGCCATAGGTGATGGCGGCGCACAGCAGCAGGGCGGCTATGCCCAGGCACCAGGCCACGAGCGTCCGCCCCTCGACCGGCGCCTCGGCCACGGCCCATACGCACGCGACGCCGGCCACGACGGCGACGCCAAGCGGTACGAGCAGGGCCCGACGGTGAACAGGTATGTGAGTTGCTGACATCAAGTCCTCGTCGGAGGTCAGAAACATACGGCCTGGAAGTCTTGATCGGATTGTAGGGGAATCTTCGCTTTACGTGGGCACTTGGTCACCAATTGCGGCCATTGTCGCCTGCCCTGCCCAATAGTCGAGCTCCTTGAGCAAGGGCGCCGGATCTGACAACAGATCTTGCTGGGTGTGGAGTATGCCGGATCAGTAGGCTCCCGGCTACTGAGCGGCGGTCGCGCTTCGACATCCGCAGCGTTGTTGATCATGGCACAGTTGGCCGGGGTGGGGGTGGCGTTCACATGACAGGGCCTGGGCGGTTCCCCGCCCAGGCCGGTGAATTGTCAGGTCAGTACGCGCCATGCACCCCGAGGTCACTTCGTTTCGGCCGGAGCCGGATCCGATCCGAACGTCGTACCGGTTCCAGGTCGATCCGCCGCACCCCTTCCGGCACATGCCGCAGGTCATGGGTGATGAGCAGCGTCGTCCGCCCCTCCATCAACCGGCGCAACGGCACCATCACCCGCTCGGCCGTGACCACGTCCAGCCCGGTCATCGGCTCGTCCAGCACCAGCACCGGCGTGTCACGCAGGATCGCGCGGGCGATGGCGAGGCGCTGGCGCTGGCCGCCTGACATGAGGCGGCCCCGCTGACCGATGGGCGTGTCGTACTTCTGGGGCAATGTCTGGATGAAATCGTGTACGTCGGCCAGCTCGGCCGCCAGAATCACGGCGGCGTCGTCGGCGCCCGGTGAGCCGTAGGCGATGTTGTCACGCACCGTGCCGGAGAACAGGAGGTTCTCCTGGTGCAGGAGCGTGATGGTGTCGCGCAGTGACGATCGGGTCAGGTCGCGCAGGTCCACCCCGTCCAGGAGGATGCGGCCGGTGTTCGGGTCGTAGAAACGCAGGAGCAGCTTGGCGAGCGTGGACTTGCCCGCACCGCTGGCTCCGGTGCAGACGACGAGTTCCCCCGGTTCGATCACGAACGACAGCTCGCGCAGTGTCGCCCTGATCCGCTTGGGATAGGTGAAGCCGACCCGCGAGAACTCGATCCGCCCCTTGCTGCGCCCGACCACCGGCACGGCGGTAGGACGGTCGACGACGGACGGGCGTACGGAGAGGACCTCCATGACGCGGTCCGAACCGGCGGCGGCCTCCGAGACGGTGAGGGCCAGCTGGCCCAGACCCTGGACGGCGGGATAGAGATAGGCGAGGTAGGCCGCGAAGGCGAGCAGGCCACCGAGCGTGAGGCGGTCTTGGGTGATCTCCCAGGCGCCGAAGCCCAGGATGACGATCAGGCAGATGGTCTCCAGCACCTGTACGGCGGGGCCGTAGAGGCCGGAGAGCCACGCCTGGGACAGGTTCGCGCGCAACCAGGTGCGACCTTCGCGGTGCAGGTGCCTGGCCTCGGTCTCCTGCTGGTTGTAGGCCTGGACGAGCGACTGGTTGGACAGGCTCTCCTCGATGACGCTGTTCATGGAGCCGTTGCTGGTCCGCTCGCGGGCCGCCGCGTTCCTGAACCGGGACGCGAAGACCTTGGAGACCACCAGGAACGCCGGGATCAGCGCGAACGTGACCAGCGCCAGGTCCCATCTGATGATGAACGCCGCGCCGGCGAAGAAGATCACGCTGGCCACGGTGGTGAACATCTTGACCAGGCCGGAGCCGACGAGCTCCTCGATGGCCTCGATGTCGTCGGTGAGCCGGGCCATCAGGTCGCCCGTGCGGCGGTTCTCGAAGAAGTCGGGTGTGAGGGTCTGGACGTGGCCGAAGACGCGGTCGCGGAGCTTGAGGAGGAAGCGTTCCGCGCCCGCGGCGGTGATGTACGCGCCGGCGAAGGAGACGAGACCGGCCAGAACCGCCAGGCCGAGCCAGGCGGCCGCGGGGGCCCAGAAGGCGCCCAGGTCCCGTTCGCTGAGGACCTTGTCGGTGATGTAGCCGAACAGGGCGATCGCGGCGACCTCACACAGAGCGGCCAAGATCGCGAAAACGACCCCGGCCGCGAACAGCGCCCTGACGCCACGAGTGTCCGGCCAGAACTCCCGGAAGGTGTTCCGGATGGACACCGTCGGCGCCAGGGGCTGAGCGGAGAGTGAGAGCCGTTGGGTAACCCGACGGCTCTCAGGTGGCACCTCTTCTACCACCACCACCGCCTGCGCCAGCCGCCACCGCAGCCGCCGCCGCATCCACCCCACCAGCGACGTCGACCACAACCGCGACGGCCCCATCCCCACCAGTCGCTACGGTGAGCCGGGAAGAGCTTACCGAGAGTCATGATTCCCCCCTGTGCCAGTAGCACTATTTCGGCTTTCAAAATAGGACGCTAGCACCCAAATGGTGAAAAATCAGGGCTTGGGGGCGTTCTTTGATCGGATTTGACCGGTGCTCATGGAAAAGATCTGCGCGTGTGTGATATGTAAATCACCGCTAAAGCGCGCACATCCCGCCCCATACCAGAACCCCGCTGGGACCTGGCCAAACCCAAGCCGACGCCTCGATCACCACAGAAGTGGAAAAGCGGTTTGACGTTTTTCCGTCCGCCGCAAGTCGCCCTGGGCAATGGAATTCCGGGGGACGGCAATGATTGTTCCGAAGAATGGTGAGAGAAGGGCCCCGCCCGTCCGTACGAGCAGACGGACAGAGCCCTTGACCGGCCTCAGGCGCCGCGTCCCGCCCACTGGATCTCGTACGGTTTCAAGGTCACCCGCTTGCCGTCCACGGTGGCCGTGACGCTCGTGTCGGCCGTGTTGACCATGACCATCTGCCGCTCCTGCCCCAGCGTCTTGATGCGCTGGTCGGAGGTGGTGACGGCATCCAGTTTCACCCCGGCGGGGAACCACTTCGCGAACCCGCTCAGCAGCCCCGCCATCGGCAGCTCCTGGCCCGTGCCGGACGACCAGAGGCAGCCGGGGCACTCCGTCCCGTCCTTCTGCTCCGGGTTCCAGTAGAGCGCCGTCGTCACACCGCTCCTGGCGAACTCCATCAGCGTCGTGGCCTGTACGGCGGTGCGCTTGTCCTCGCTCCAGCCGGAGTTGGTGGGCTCGACGTACCACTCGGCCCACCACACCGGCATGTCGTTGCTCTTCTGCCTGAGCCAGGCGGTGACCGCACTGAACTTGGCCTGGGCCGCGAAGTCGTCCGGGACGTTGGCCTTGTCGTTGGTCATCGAGGCGCCGTCGACCACGATGAAGTCGGCGCCCTTCTTGTGCTCGATCCAGTATTCGATCGCGTCGAGCGCGCGCTGGTCGACCGTGCCCCAGGGGCCGCTGAGCTCGGAGGGGCCGCTGCCGGAGTTGGTCTCGACCGGGATGTACGGGCCGCCGACCTGGATGTCGCCGTTCACCTTCTTCAGCGCCGCGTAGACCTTGTTGTACAGCTCGGTATAGCCCTCGGCGTCCCAGCGGTTCGTGGAGGCGTTCCAGAAGCCCTTGAACTCGTTCCACACCATGAAGTACTTCACCGTCGGATACTGCCTGGCGATCCGCGCGGCGAGCTTGGCGTAATCGTCGAAATGCTCACGCTTGGGGGCGACCGTGTGGTTCTTGGACCAGTCCGTACGACCGGCCTGACCGCCCTTCATCCAGTCGGGCGCGCAGCACAGCGTGATGACCGGGACGGCCCGCGAGGAGGCCATGAGCTTCAGCCGCCGGTCGAGGTCCCGTAAGTTGTACTGGTCCGGGCTCGGCTCCGGGTTGCCCACGCCCCAGCCCATGATGTGCTGGTTCTGCACCATGGGGACGCGGCCGAGGATGTTCTTGGCCCGCTCGGTGATCTCGCGGGGCACGTTGTCGGCGCTGTACTGGGTGTGGGTGACGCCCCAGCGCGGCCAGTCGTCCAGGGCCGGCGGCTGCTCCAGTGTGGGCGGCGGCTCACTCGGCTGGGTCTGGGCGATCTCGCCGCCCTTGTACTCGTCGCGGGGGCCGCCTCGCGTGCCCGCGTACACCATGATCGCCGCGACGAGCGCGACCGCGAGGATGCCGACGCCCAGCGCGATCGGCCATGGCGGCCGTCTGCGTGCGTGTTTGCCATCGGTGGGAATCATGGTGCCTCCACCCTCGCGCGTAGACAAGGGCCGGGACGCCTCTCCCAGCCCTTCCCACGGTATATATCAGTACTTGCAAGGGACTTGCGGTCGATCAAGGGGCTGGCGGGCGCTGCCCTCCAGCCGGTCCGGGGACTCCCGCATAACGGTACGGCACTGGCTGTCTCCCCGGTTGCACGATGAGGAGCGTGCCGGGTTCGTCGGCGTAGAAGGCGCTTTCGACGGCCGCGGCGACGTCGGCGGCGCTCAGCAACGGGAACCCCGCGTTGACGAACATCTCGCGCGCTCCCGCCACCAGCGGCGTGTCCGTGAACCCCGGGCAGACCGCGCCGATCCGGATCCGCTCCTTGGCCAGCGGCGCGGCCAGCGCCCTGACGAGCCCCACCACGGCGTGCTTGGTCATCGTGTACACAGGGTCACCGGCGAAGCCGACGAGCCCGGCCAGCGACGAGGTGACCACGATCGCGCCACCGCCCGAGCGCTTGAGCGACGGCAGGCAGGCGGCGACGCCGAAGACCACGCCGTCCACATTCACTCCGACGACCTGGCGATACCGCTCGACGTCGAACGCCGCGAGGTCCACCCCGCCCGAGATCCCCGCGTTGAGGTGCACCAGGTCGAGCCGGCCGTAGGTCTCCTCGGCGAGCGCGACGGCCTGCCGCGAAGCCTCCTCGGTGCCGACGTCACCGGCCAGCCAGACGCCGCCGACCTCCTTCGCCAGGCGCTCGGCCCCTTCGGCGTCGAGGTCGAGGAGGACGCACTTGGCCCCGCCCGCCGACAGCCGCCGTGCCACCGCGGCGCCGATGCCGCTCGCCGCTCCGGTGATCAGTGCCACAGTGCTCATGTGCGCTCCTCAGGGGCTCATGCTCGGGCGGTTCACGGGTCCGGCGTTCACGCTCAGGGGTTCACGGGCTGGTCCAGCATGCGGTGCGCGCGGGCGATGAGCGCGGGTACGGCGGAGCCGATGTTCTCGAAGCCCTCACCCACGGTCTTACCCTGCCGGAAACGGGCGTGGATACCTTCGACTATGACCGCGAGCTTGAAGTTCCCGAACGCCACGTAGAACGGAAGGTCGGGGATGTCACGGCCGGAGACCTTCGTGTAGTGGGCGGCGAACTCGGCGGCGTTGAGGAACCCGGGGGTGAGCGTCACATCTCCGGCCACCGGGATCCCCGCCCGCTCCTCGTCACCGGAGTCCTGCCAGTAGGTGAGCGTGAGCCCCAGGTCGGCCAGCGGGTCGCCGAGGGTGGACATCTCCCAGTCGACCACGGCCAGGATCTCGGGCGGACCGGGCGCCAGCCGTACGAGCGTGTTGTCGAGGCGGTAGTCACCGTGCACGAGCGTGCTGGCCGAGTGGGCCGGCATGCCCGCGCGCAGCCGCGTGACCAGACGGTCGTACTCCGGCAGGTCGGCCGTCTTCGAGCGGTCCCACTGCTGGCACCACCGGCCGAGCTGTCTGGCCAGGTAGCCGTCCGGGCGGCCGAAGTCGCCGAGCCCGACCTCCTGGTAGTCGACGGCGTGGATGGCGGCCAGCACCTCGGCCAGTCGCTCCGCCAGCCGCCGCGTCTCGGCGGGCGCGGGCTCGCCGAGCTGCTCGCGGGTCCTGGCGGCCAGGCCGTCCACGTACCCCATCAGGTAGAACGGCGCTCCGATGACCTCCTCGTCGGCGCAGAACGCGACCGGCTCCGGCACCGGGACCGGCGTTCCCGCGAGCGCGGAGATGACCCGCCATTCGCGCCGCATGTCGTGCGCGGTGGGCAGCACGTGACCGAGGGGCGGGCGACGCAGCACCACCCGGCGTTCGCGGGTCTCGATGAGGTACGTGAGGTTCGACCTGCCGCCGGAGATCAGGGAGACGGACAGGGGTTCGCCCGCCTCGGGCACGTTCGCGCCCATCCAGCCGAACAGCCGGGGCCGGTCAATCCCAGGTACGGTCATGCACACACATTAGAACGTCACTCTGTCCTGAACGCTAGCTGAGAGTTGTGTAACGTTCCGGAGCTGCGGAGACGACCATCATGCGAGACCATTTACCCTGGGTATACACAGCTACCTCCAAACTAACTGAAGGTATGCCGAACGTAGGAGCCCATGCGCGTCACACTTGCTCACCCTAGCGAGCTGGGAGCACCTGAGCTGAGCCGATGGCGGGCTCTCCAGGAGGGGCACGCGGCCTTCGACAATCCGTTCCTGTCTCCCGAGTTCACGATCACGGTCGGCGAGCTGCGCGACATGGTGCGCGTCGCGGTGCTCTACGACGGGCCCGACATCGTGGGGTTCTTCCCCTTCGAGCGCCATCCGATGGGCATCGGCAAGCCGGTGGCCGCCGGGCTCACCGACGCGCAGGGCCTGGTCCACGCCAAGGACCTGGAGATCGACCCACGCCGGTTGATCAAACAGTGCGGGCTGTCGGTCTACGAGTTCGACCACCTGGTCGCGGGACAGCCGCTGATCTCCGGGCGGCACGAGCGTCACCCGTCGCCGATCATCGACCTGCGTGAGGGGCACGGTCCCTACACCGAGTTCCTGCGCCTGCACTCCGGCAAGACGTACAAGACGACCCTGGCCAAGTCGCGCAAGCTCCAGCGCGACGTCGGGCCGATCCGGCACGACTACGCGACCACCGACCCGGCGCCGCTGCACACGCTGCTCGGCTGGAAGACCGACCAATACCGGCGCACGGGGCGCACCGACCGGTTCGCGCAGCAGTGGATCGTCGAGCTGGTCGAGCGGCTGCTGGCCACGCAGACCGAGGGCTTCGCCGGGGTGCTCGACATGATCTACGTGAACGACCTGCCGATGGCCGGGCATTTCGGTCTCCGCACGCGCACCACGCTCGCGGGCTGGTTCCCGGCCTACGACACCCACTACGCCAAATACTCCCCCGGCCTCATCCATCACCTGGCGATGGCCGAGCAGGCCGCCGGTTCCGGCATCCAGGTGATCGACATGGGCCGGGGCGAGAAGGAGTACAAGGAGAAGCTCAAGAACGGCGAGTTCCAGGTGGCCGAGGGGCGGGTCGCCACGGTCGGCGCGGCCTCGGCCGTCCACTGGCTGCTGCGGGTGCCCGCGCGCAAGACCCGGGCCACCGTGCTGGCCAACCCGCTGCTGCACAGGACGGCCGACCGGGCGCTGAAGACGTTCGGGCGACTGCGCACGGCCCTGCAGTCGTGAGGGGGATCGCCGAGCGCACCGGGCGTCACTGCCTGCTGCTCCCCTCGAACCGCCTCGGGCTCTACCTCGCGCTGCGTCACTGGTGCACGCCGGGCCAGCGGCTGCTCATGTCGCCGATCTCCGCCGACGAG
The DNA here is from genome assembly GCF_040649695.1 of Nonomuraea sp. NPDC048901. Classification (NCBI taxonomy): domain Bacteria; kingdom Bacillati; phylum Actinomycetota; class Actinomycetes; order Streptosporangiales; family Streptosporangiaceae; genus Nonomuraea; species Nonomuraea sp. NPDC048901. The sequence goes on from NZ_JBEZFW010000019.1 coordinate 98,559, forward strand.
ATCCTCTTCCTGGTGCTGGCGGCGGGCCTGCGCCCGGTGATCGCGCCGCTGTCGCGCCGTGACGGCAACATCGACGCCACCCGTGTCAACCTCGGCCAGGTGGACGCCGTCCTGACCACCAACCTGTACGGCCTGCCGGACGCCGTGTCCGCCTTCACGGGAAAAATCCTGATCGAGGATGTCGCCCACGCCATGGAGACCAGCGTCGCCGGCCGCCCCCTCGGCACGTTCGGCCAGGCCGGAGTCTTCAGCCTGTCCAAGCACCCGGGCGCGGGCTCGGGTGGGGTTCTCGCGGTGGAGAGCCAGGCGGACCTGCGCGCGCTCGAACGGGCCCGCGACGCGCTGCTGGAGCCGGGCGCCTTCCGCGCCGAACTGCTGGCCGTGACCACCTCGATGGCCCGCCAGGCCGCCCTCCGGCTCGACCTGGTCCGGCCCGCGCTCCGGCTCTCGCGCCTGCTGGGCATGGAGGAGTCGCGCGAGGGCTACCGCATCCCGCTACGGGCCGACGAGCTCGCGGCGGCCATGAAGCAGGTGCCGTCGCTGCCGCCGTTCGATCCGTGGGTCCGTGCCGACCTGCACGACTACCGCGCCCGGAGAGGGGCGCTCGCCCGCTGGTACCAGTCGAGGCGGCTGGCCAAGGTGCCCGGGGAGCGGGCCCGCCGGTTGGCGGGGGTGCGCTCGCTGGCGGAGCTGCCGTCGGTGGCGGCGGGCGTAAAGGATCAGGTCGGCCAGCCGTTGTTCCGGGTGCCGCTGCTGGTGCGCGACCGGGACGCGGCGATCGCCGCGCTGGAGCGGCGTGGGGTGGTGACGGGCTACCTCTACGACCCGCCGTACGACGACTACGCGCCCGCCTTCACCGACCCCTCCCCCGATCCGGCCCCGGCCCGCTGGTGGGCCCGCCACGCCCTGCCCGTCGACCCGCTCTACGCCGCCCGCTCCCTACCGATCCTGCGCGAGCTCGAGCCCGCCTGAGACGGCCGCGCGCGCCGGTAGCTGAGCTCCGCGCGGATGGCTGAGCTACGCGCCGGTGGCCGAGCGGATCAGCGCGGCCACCGTCCGGCAGCCGCGCCTGACCTCGGCCAGCGTGGCCGAACCGTACCCGATCACCAGGCCGTGCAGGCGCTCGGTGCCGTAGTGGTGGCGGGCGGTGGAGTCGAGCAGCACGCCTTGCCGCCGCGCGGAAGCGACCAGCCCGGGGACCGTTTCCAGCGGCAGCTCCGCCACCAGGTGCAGGCCGGCCGTGTCGCCGCGCAGGCGGCACACCGGGCCCAGGATCTCGACGATCGCGCCGCGCCTGCGGGCGTACTCCAGGCGCATCCTGCGCAGGTGGCGGTCGAGGTCGCCGCGCTCCAGGAGGGTCGCGACGGCCTGCTGGACCGGGCCGCTGGTGCGGTCGGACATCGAGACACGGATGGCGGCGATCCGGTCGAGCAGCTCGGGCGAGCCCACCAGCCAGCCGACGCCGATGTCGGGGGCGAGCGTCTTCGAGAGCGTGCCGAGCAGGACGACGCGCGAGGGGTCGAGGCCGTAGAGGGCGGGCAGCGGCGCGACGTCGTAGCGGAACTCGGCGTCGTAGTCGTCCTCCACGATGATCGCGCCGGTGCTCCTGGCCCAGGCGAGCAGCCGTTCCCTGCGCGGGATCGGCAGGCGCCCGCCGAGCGGGTACTGGTGGGCTGGCGTGGTGTAGAGGACGCGGAGGTCGTCGGGGAGCGCCTCGACGATCACGCCCTCCTCGTCGACGGGGCACGGCACGACCTTCGCGCCCCTGGCCCCGAACACCGTACGCGCCACGTGATAGCCGGGATCCTCGACGCCCGCCCGGCCGCCCTCACGCAGCAGCGCGAGCGCGCACAGGTCGAGGCCGTTGCCGGTGCCCCTGGTGACCAGGACGTTCTCGGGGCCGACCGTCACGGCCCTGGCCCGCCGCAGGTGGTCGGCGAGCAGTTCGCGCAGGTACGGCAGGCCGTACGGGTCCGGGTGTGCGCCAGGGGGCAGGTCGGCGGCCCGGCGCCAGGCCCGCTTCCAGGCCGCGTGGTCGTAGTCGCGCACCCAGGGAGTGCCAGGGGTCAGGTCGATCATCCGCTCGGCCGGTGGACGCGGCGGCGGCTGCGGCGCGGCCGGCGGCTCGACGGCCAGGTGTGACGCCTCCAGCGCGGCCACGAACGTGCCGGAGCCGTGCCGCCCCTCCAGCCACCCCTCCGCGTACAGCTGCTGGTACGCCTCCGTGACCACGGTCCTGCTCACACCGAGCTGCTCCGCGAGCCCGCGCGAGGACGGCAGGCGCTCCCCCGGCGCGAGCGTCCCGGCGAGCATGGCCTGGCGCAGCCAGCCGGTGAGCTGTGCCGAGAGCGGGACACCCGACTCCCTGGACAGGGATACGGGCAGGTCGACGAGGGTGCGCACGAAAGTGGTCTCCGGGAAGCGGTCATTAGTGGCCCTACAGGCTATGTCCACTTTCTCATTACCGTGGCCCCATGCTCTCCACCACACCCCGCACCACGCTCGGCCGCTCGAAGGACCGGGGCAGCAGCGACAGGAACGACCTGTACGAGGTGCTCGACGCCGGGCTGATCTGCCACCTGGGTGTGGTGGTCGACGGCCACCCCATGGTGGTGCCCACCGGATACGGGCGCCTGGGCGAGACCCTCTACCTGCACGGCTCCACCGGCGCGCGGTCGCTGCGCGCGAGCGAGGGCACGGACGTGTGCGTCACCGTCACCCACCTCGACGGCATCGTCCTGGCCCGGTCGATCTTCCACCACTCCGTCAACTACCGCTCCGCGATCATCTACGGCCGCGCCCGACTGCTGACGGACCCGGAAGAGCGGCTGGCCGGGCTCCGCGCCGTGTCCGAGCAGCTCGCGCCGGGCCAGTGGGACTACGTCAGGGAGCCCTCGCCCAAGGAGCTGGCCGCGACGGCCGTACTGGCCCTGTCGCTCGAAGAGGCGTCGGTGAAGATGCGGCGCGGCGGTCCTCTGGACGAGGAGGAGGACTACGAGCTGCCCATCTGGGCCGGGGTTCTGCCGCTCGTGACGTCCTGGGGAGAGCCCCTGCCGGACACGGCACTCCCAGAAGGTATCGATGTACCTGTTCACATCCGCGGCCGGAGGTAGTTCCATAATTCAGGAACCACCTGGCAAACTTCTCTCCTTGATCACACGTCTCATCAGGTGGGCCCAACTCCTGATGGGGGATGGCGATGGAGTGGAACGCTCCTGGTTATACGGAGATCAAGCAGCTCGGGGCGGGCGGCAGCGGCCGAGTCGTGCTCGCGGTGCACGATGAGACCGGCGTCAAGGTCGCGATCAAGTACCTCTCGCAGCGGTTACTCAGCGACCCGGTGGCCCTGTCCAGGTTCCAGTCGGAGGCGCGGCTGCTGACCACGCTGCGGGACCAGAACATCGCCACGCTGTGGGAGTACATCCAGGACGGCTACGGCGCGGCCATCGTGATGGAGCTGGTCAACGGCGTGTCCCTGCGGGCGCTGCTGCGCGAGCACGGGACGACGGGGCCGGAGGCGGCCCTGGCCATGCTCAAGGGCTCGCTGCTCGGCCTGGCCCGAGCCCACTCGCACGGACTGGTGCACAAGGACTACAAGCCCGAGAACGTGATCGTCCGCGACGACGGGGCCAGCAAGCTGGTCGACTTCGGCATCGCGGTGCGGCAGGGGACCGCCTCACGGGCCGAGGGCACGCCCCCTTACATGGCGCCCGAGCTGTGGGAGAACATGCCCGCCTCGCCCGCCACCGACGTGTACGCGGCGACGGCGGTGTTCTTCGAGTGCCTGACCGGGCACCGGCCGTACCGGTCGACCGAGCCGAGCGTGCTCGGCTACCAGCACATGCACGCGCCGATCCCGGTCCACGACGCGCCCGAGCCGGTGCGCGAGCTGATCACCCGCGGAATGGCCAAGGACCCGGCCGCGCGGCCCGTCAGCGCCGCCGCGTTCGTCATCGAGCTGGAGGCGGCGGCGCGGGCCGCGTACGGCGAGGACTGGGAGGAGCGCGGCAGGCGGCGGCTGGCCGGGCTGGTGGCCCTGCTCGCCCTCCTCCTGCCCGTGCCCCAGACGCCTCCCGCCGAGGTCACGACCTCGCTGGCGCAGACCGTCTTCCGTACGACGCTGCGTACGGCCAAGCACAACGCGGCGCGGCTGGCCATGGGCGTGGGGGTGGCCGCGGTCGCGACCATCGCCGTGATCGTCGTGCTGTCGAGCCGCGACCAGGCCGTGGAAGTGGCCCTGGCGAGGCCCTCGCAGTCGCAGGGACCGGCCGAGGAGGGCTCACCGCCGGCCACGCCGGTCACGTTGAGCCAGCCGCCCGAGGAGTCCCCGGTCGGCCTGCCCCGCGACCAGCCGACGGCACTGGCCGTAGCCTCCCCCAGCCCCAAGCCGCACACCGCCGAGCCCGTGGTGGCCACCACGCCACCGACCACCAAGCCCGCGCCCACGCCTACTCCCAAGGTCACTGTCACCAAGCCTGTCAAACCCACGCCCACAGTCACCAAACCCGGCAAGCCCACGCCGACCAAGACGCCTAAGCCGCCCAAGACCATCACGCCGACGCCCATCGTCACCGTGACCACGCCGACGGTGACGCCGACGCCGGTCCCGGTGACCTCGGTCGCGGGCCTCACGCTCGGCGGGCTGACGTTCAACGACGACAACGTGGCCGGCTCCTCGCTGTCCATCCGCACCACCGGCACGGGACCGGTCACGGCGACCGCCGCCTGGTCCGTGGGCGGCGTCGGCGTCCGCAGCCAGACCCTGCGGCTGAGCGGCGACCGGTCCTATGACCGCGCGCTCAGCTACACCGCGGACGAGCGCCCGTGCGGCAAGACCGTCACGCTGACCGTCACCACCTTCCCTGCCGCTCCCGGCGGGGCGCGGACGGCCACGGTGAACGTACCGCCGTGTCCCACGCGGGTGACGGGCCTGCGGGTCTCGCTCGATCTGGCCGCCTCGCCGGGCCGTACGGCTCAGGCCCGGGTCAGGATGACCACCAGCGGCACCGCCGAAGTGCCCGCCGAGGCCGCGTTCGCGCTGAACGGCGACCAGGTCGCCACCCGCTCGGCCACCCTGTCCGGCCGGACGGCCTACTCGCGGACGTTCACCTACACCTTCAGGTCCCGCCCGTGCGACACCACCGTCTCCGTCGTGGTCCGCGCGGGCGACCGGACGGCCACCGCCCGGACCAGGGTGACCTGCCCGCCGAGCGTGCGGAAGGTGTCGATCGTGCGGGCCTCGCTCAGCCCGCGCGGCCCGGCCACCGCGGTCGTCGCCGTCACCACGGACAACGACCAGCCGGTACGGCTCAGCGTCGCCTTCTCCCTGGGCGGCCGGATCGCGCACACCGAGACCCTGACCCTGTCCGGCGACACCTCCTACACCAGGACCGTGAGCTACACCTTCGACAAGGTGCCGTGCGGCACGTCCTGGCTCGTGACGGCCGCCACCCGGCCCACGGCGGACAACGGCGGCGACAGCTCGGGCGGCAGGACCGCGGCCTGCCAGGAGGACCCGCCCACGGACGACGACCCACCCAAGGACGACCCGACGAAGGACGACCCCACGAAGGACGGACCGAAGACCCCGGCCCCCGACACCCCGTCGGACGACGATTCGGGCACCATCGGTTGACCTCCAGATTCATACTGTGTCCGGACATTAACTGTGGGAAAGCGGTCGCCTCTGGTTAAGCTACGGTCCGTCTGATGAGGGTGGGGGCCCAGAGGACCGCAGAGGGAGACCGCATGTACGACGACCATGGTCAGTGGGGGGTCCCGGGCTACACCGAGATTCGCCAACTCGGCGCGGGATCCGCCGGGCGGGTCGTGCTGGCCCGGCGGGATCACGACGGCGTGGAGGTGGCCGTCAAGTACCTGTCCGACGAGCTCCGGTCCGATGTCGGCTTCGTGGCCCGGTTCCGGCACGAGGCCCGGCTGCTGGGCACCATGCGCAGCCCGCACAACGCCCGCCTGATCGACTATGTCGAGGCCGGCGGGGGCGCGGCCATCGTCATGGAGCTCGTCAACGGGGTCTCCTTACGGGAGCTGCTGAGGTCGGAGGGTCCCACGGGCCCGGAGGCCGCGCTGCTGGTGCTCAAGGGCTCGTTACAGGGCCTGGCCGCGGCCCACGCGATCGGCGTCGTGCACCGCGACTTCAAGCCCGAGAACGTCATGGTCCAGGGCGACGGCTCCAGCAAGCTGGTCGACTTCGGCATCGCGGTCAGGACCGGCGAGGACGCGAGCGCCGCCGGCACCCCGCCGTACATGGCGCCCGAGCAGTGGTCGGGCGCCTCCGCCGCACCGGCCACCGACGTGTACGCCGCCACCATCGTGTTCTTCGAGTGCCTGACCGGCACCCGCCCCTTTCGCTCGCCCAACCTCGCGGCGCTGGCCCGCCAGCACCAAGGCTCGCCACCGCCCATCGAGGAGGTGCCCGGCCCGCTGCGGAACCTGGTCGAGCGCGGCCTGGCCAAGAACGCCCTCGACCGCCCGCCGTCCGCCGACGCCTTCCTGGCCGAGCTCGAAGCGGTCGCGGCCAGGGCGTACGGGTCCGACTGGGAGGAGCGCGGCAGGCGCCGCCTGGCCCGGCTGTCCGGCCTGCTGCTCATGCTGTTCCCCAGCCCGCCCGAGGTGCCGGCCGAGACGCAGACCTCGCTCGCCGAAACCCGTTTCACCGAGCCGCGCGGGCTGCTGAGCAGGCTCTCCACGAAGATCCTGGTCGGCACCGCCTGCACGGGCCTGCTGATCGGCGTGGCGGTCGTCCTGGTGAAGACCATGTCCAGCGAGCCCGCCCTGCAGGCGCAGACCACGCAGGTGACGCCCACCACGACGGCGCCGGAGCCGTCCGCCGCGGCCGAGGAGGAAGAGGAGCCCTCCGAGGAACCCACGCCGACGGCGAAGGAGACGACGCCGGAGCCGACGACCCCGGCGAGCACCGCGCCACCGCCCGTCACCAGCGCGACGCCGAAGCGGACGCCGACGCCCACGCCGACTCGCAAGCCCATCAGGACCGTGAAGCCCAGGCCGTCGAAGACCGTCATCAAGACTCCGCCGCCGGTCGAGTCGGCCGAGCCCGAGTTCACCGGCACGGTCGACAGCCCGCCGTCGGGGGCCACGGCCGCCGCCACGAAGGCGCCCACGACCGCGCCCCCGACCGTCCGTCCGACGCGTACCCTCAGCAGCCCGGCGCCCTCCTCCAACCCGCCGAGCAGCCCCGGCAGCGGGGAAGGCAGCGGCAGCGGCAGCGGCAGCGGCAGCGGGGAAGGATCCACGCGGACTCCGTCACCGCAGGACGGCGCCCTCCTGGGGCTCGTGCTGGTGACGTCTGGCGCGCTTCCGGTCACACTTGCGGTTAAGCGCCGTATGGCGGGACGACATCGGAGAAAGCGCTAGAAAGGCGTCGGGGGGCTACGGCGATGGACAACCCGAGGAACGGTATCGCCGGCTTCCGGCTCACCGAGCACACCTGGAACACCGAACTGGGCAACTGGATCGACGCGATCTCGCCCGACGGGCGCCGGGCAGGGGCCCTGCTGTTCGACCCGAAGATCATCGGGCTGCCCGGGGTGCGCGAGCGCGTCGTGGCGACGGTTCTGACCGACCAGCGGCTGGTCCTGGGCGGGCTGGCCGGGCTGATCCCCGTCGCCGACGTCGTCGCGGCGGGCGAGCAGGTCTGGCTGCTCACCGCGCAGGCCGTGAGCCCGACGCTGTCGGACCTGCTGGCCTCGGGGGCGATCGAAGCGAGCGGCGCGGCGGCCGTACTGGCGGAGACGGCCCAGACCCTCCTCGCGCTGCACGCGGCCGGGGTCACCCACGGTTCGGTGCATCCCGGCTCGGTGGTCATCACCGCCGAAGGCGCGGCGCTGCTGTCGGAACGCGGCTTATCCGACGCCATCCGCGGCCAGGTCTCCCCACCGGAGCGGGACGTGGCGGCGTGGGCGTCCCTGGCGCGGGCGCTGGCCGCCTCGGTCACGCGGAGCGCCCCGCGCGCGGCGGCGCTGTTCGAGCGGGCCGCGGTCACCACGACGACGCACGGCTTGGGCACCGCCAGGTCCGTCGTGCTCTCCGAACCCGCTGCGCTGCCGGGTGGGGCGATCAGGCACGATCAGCTGGCCCAGGCGGCCCGGGGCAGGTCGGCGTTCGCGCATCCTCCCGTGGAGGCGCAGCCGCCGCTCGACGAGGGCGACATCGTCACGCTGCTCGCCGTTCCCAGCCCGCATCAGACGCCGGTGCACTTCGGGCCCGGCGTGAGCTCTGGAGTGAGCACGGAGTCGCCGCAGGCCGCCACCACGGCCGAACGGATCTGGCGCGAGGGCCGGGAGCAGGTCGGAACGGTCCAGCGCGGCGGCAAGCCGGGTAAGGCGGCACGGGCGCGGCGGCGCCGGACCATCCTCTCGGCGATACTGTTCGCGGTCATCATGGGCGGCGCGATCCTGGCCTGGCTCAAGCTGAGCGGCGCGCCGGAGCTGGCGATCAAGTCGATCGACGTCGTGGCCCCGAAGAAGACGCAGGGCTGCGACAGCGCCGTCGTGGTCACGGGCAAGATCGTCACGAATGGCGAGGCGGGCGAGATCAGCTACGAGTGGCGCAAGAACCTGGACAAGGAGGTCGTCAAGCAGACACTCCAGACGACCGCCGACCAGACCTCCTACACCGTGCCGCTCCGGTGGACGCTCAAGGGCAAGAGCACCGTCAAGGCCACGGCCACGTTGCGGGTGCTGTCTCCCGGTCCGCTCAGGACGGACAAGGCGAGCTTCACGTACAAGTGCTGATCCCTGAGCGCTGATCTTGGGCGCTGATCTTGAGTGTTGGTGCCGAGCCAGCAATGCATATCAAAGCTGTTGTTACTACGCTGACGAACATGACCACGCAGACCCCCGCGGGCTGGTACCCCGACCCGTACGGATCGCCCCAACTCCGTTGGTGGGACGGCGGCCAGTGGACGGACGCCACCCACCCGCTGGAGCAGGGGGCGTCACCGCAACAGCAACCGCCGTCCGGACCGCAGCAGCAGTCGAGCCCCGACTGGTCCGCCACGCCGGCGAACCCGACGCGGCAGTTCGGGCAGCCGACATACGGACAGGCCGCGTACGGGCAACCGACGCAGGAACAGCCCGCGTACGGGCAATCCACCCAGGGCCAGCCCTCTTATGGGCAACCTGGTCAGGGCTCGGCCCCCTACGGGCAGGGTCAGTGGGGTAACACGCCGCTGCCCGGACCCGGCTACGGTACGCCGCCGAAGGAGAGCAATCCGCTGCCCTGGGTGTTCGGCGGCCTGGCGGCGCTGGTGGTGGTCGGCCTGATCGTGGTGGCCGGGATCTTCTTCGTCAACCGCAACACCGACGGCACCCTCGCCTCGTCGCCGACGCCCAGCGAGACGGAGCAGCTGCCGCAGCAACAGGAGACCACCGAGCCGCCGCCGAGCATCACAGAGCTGCCACAGCCCCAGGACGGCCGCATCACCGACCCGCAGGCCAACCTGTCATACCAGGTGCCCGAGGGCTGGAAGGTGCCGGCCGCCAGTTCCCTGAACGGCAGCGACCCGTCCCAGCAGGCCTGGTCGAGCGGCGTGGGGGCGACCTCGCAGGAGAAGTACAACGGCAAGGACGACTGGAGCGGCAACGTCTACACGGGACTGCTCAGCAAGAGATACCCCTACACGGGGACGGACGGGCTGGTGGACACGGCCAAGGCGGTGTTCGTGGACTTCGCCCAGTACTACCCAGTTACCCACACCAACAAGATCATTCAGGACAAAGCACTCAAAATCGGCGACAAGTCCGCCTGGGTGCTCCAGTTCCAGCTCGACTTCTCGAAGGAGTCGAAGGCCAAAGGTTACAAGTGGAACAAGGAAAACGGCGCGATCGTGGTGATGGATCGCGGCGCGGGCCAGAGCCCAGCCCTCGTATACGTGTCAGTTCCGGACAATCTGGGCACCGACGTGGTCGAGAAGGTTCTCAGCTCGCTCAAGCCCGCGTAACCGGTGGCACTAGGCTGGTGGGGTATTCAGGCGGGCGGATGACTCCGAGCCGCTTGGGCGAGGAGATCGAATGAGTGACTTGCTGGTCTGGATCGACTGCGAGATGACCGGGCTCGACCTGGGTCGCGATGCGCTCGTCGAGGTGGCGTGCATCATCACCGACAGCGAGCTCAACCAGCTGGACGAAGGCGTCGACGTGGTCATCAAGCCGCCGCCCGAGTCGCTGGAGCAGATGTCGCAGGTGGTCCGCGAGATGCACACCGCCTCGGGGCTGCTGCCCGAGATGGCGAGCGGGGTGACGCTGGCGGAGGCGGAGTCGCTCGTGCTCGACTACATCCGCCGCCACATCCCCGAGCCGAAGAAGGCGCCGCTCTGCGGCAACTCCATCGGCACCGACCGCACGTTCATCGCGCGCGACATGCCCGTGGTCGATGGCTATCTGCACTACCGGATGATCGACGTGTCGTCGATCAAGGAGCTGGTCCGCCGCTGGTACCCCCGGGTCTACTTCGCCGCCCCGGAAAAGCAGGGCGGACACCGCGCTTTGGCCGACATCACGGAGAGCATCAGGGAGCTCCGCTACTACCGGGCGGCCATCTTCGTCGGCCAGCCCGGCCCCGATTCGGCCACCGCCAGAGCGGTCGCCGAGCGTGTCAGCGGCTAATCGAGTGGCGTAAAGACTCCCGAAGAACGCTACACTTTTCCTGTGCCGCCACGTCGGCGGCCAATGGTGGGTGTAGCTCAGCTGGTAGAGCGCCAGGTTGTGGTCCTGGATGTCGAGGGTTCAAGTCCCTTCACTCACCCCATGCACGCGGCCGGTCCTTCGGGACCGGCCGTTGTCGTTTTTCTACGGCAACGTCCCCAAAACATGACATTGCGAGTTATGCTCGCTGTCTACCGCTTACGCCGGATGCGCGGGGGCCTCGGCGATCTGACCGTCTGCGCGCGCCCCCGGAGGCCGGATGAGAGTCGAAGACGCAGCGTTCGATAGCGTGTTCACGTCCCTGAGCAAGCGCGAAACCGAGGTCATGGACCTGATCGCCACTGGGCAGTCGAATGGGCAGATCGCGCAGCGGCTGTTTCTCAGCGAGAAAACGGTCAAGAACCATGTCAACCGCATCTACGCCAAGCTTGGCGTGGACTCACGCGTCACCGCGATCGGCCTCTGGCAGTCTCGTCCCCTGCCCTGACCCGGCGATCTCGCGCGTCTCGCCGTGTCGGGCTGTCTCGCGTGACGGCCCTTCTCAGGTGGCGGGCCACCTCACGTGGCGAACCCCCGCGCGTGGCAGATCCCCGCGCGTGGCAGATCCCCGCGCGGGAGTTGCGGGGCCTTTGTCTTACGGTCCGCATGTCTTTTTACGGCCGGCATGGGGCACCCCCACCCGCCACACGTGGCTGAGCTCTGTCCAGGGGGACGCTCCTCCGGTGGAGGTGGTCAGCCGCCGTTACGAGACGGTGAGACCGTCTAAGGGCCATTTGTGAGCCCGAGCCCACCCTCTGATGACGCCCTACGGGGAGGCCCGGCGATTCCCTGCGGGGAATCGTGCTCCGTCACCCGGGTGGGCTAGAAAGGGGGCGTGGAACGATTCGCGAGCGAGCTGCGGCGATGGCGTAGCAGTCGGCGGGTGAGCCAGCTGGAGCTCGCCAACCGGGCCGGCACCACCCAGCGTCACCTCAGCTTCATCGAGCAAGGCCGTTCCCGCCCCGGGCGGGCCATCGTCGTACGCCTGGCCGAGTCACTCGAGCTGTCGCTGCGCGAACGCAACGGCCTGCTGCTGGCGGCCGGCTACGCTCCCGTGTTCCCCGAGTCGGGTCTGGACGACGCCATGCTGCGCCCCGTACGCGAGGCTCTGGACAGCATCCTCGACGGGCACCTGCCGTATCCGGCGGTCGTCGTTCGGCCCTACGGCGAGTTGCTGGCGGCCAACGCGGCCTTCGGCGTCCTCACCGAGGGGGCGGCGCCCGAGCTGCTGAAGCCGCCGGTCAACGTGCTGCGGCTCGCCCTGCATCCCAAGGGCATGGCCCCTCGGGTGGTCAACCTCGCGGACTGGGGCCGGCACATCATCGAGAGCCTGCGGGCCGAACTCCTCCGCAGCCCGGATCCGCGGCTCGACGCGTTCATCGCCGAGCTGGAGTCCTATGTGCCCGACGCGGTGCCGGGGAGCGATCATCTCGGGTTCGCGGTGCCGCTGCGGTTGCGTACCGGCGACGCCGAGCTGCGACTGCTGACCACGCTCACGTCCTTCGCCACCGCGGTGGACGTCACGCTGGCCGAGCTCAAGCTTGAGGCGTTCCTGCCCGCCGACGCCGCCACAGCGGCCTTCCTGCGGTCCCGCCACCGCCACTGACCCCGACTTGGCCGACCCCGCCCATGACCGCTGTCGGCTGGGCCCGACCCGCCCGCTCCCCCGCCACTAACCCCCTCCCGGCCTCCCACGCAAGCAGGCGTCGCGGACTTCACGCGGCGTCGCCGCCTGACCGGAGCTTCCACCGGCACTCTGCCCCTGCCTGCTCCAGGTAGCGAGTGAGAGTCCGGCGTGGAGGGTGAGCGGGCTGTCCGGTGGCCCGCATCACCTCCGCCAGGTCGTATGCCTGCTCGCCGGCGTCAGGCGATCTTGGGGGTGGCGCGCATGCCGACGTACACGCAGGCCGTGCCGTCGGCCAGGGTGGAGAAGACGACGGGCATGTAGTCCTCGCTGAAGGACGGGCCCGCCCCCGTGGCCGCGAAGACGGTCTGGGTCACCGGGAGCAGCTCCATGTCCAGGGGCGGGGACATGTCCTTCATGTCGTCCACGAACTCGTAACGCATGCGCAGGCTGTCACCGTCGTCATCACCGGCGCCTCCGCTGTCCTGGCTGACGGTGATGACGACGCCGGCGCGCCGGTAGGTGCCGAGCAACGGGGTGACGTCCACGGTGGAGGGTTCGGCGGGCGGGCCGAAGGGGGCGGGCATGGTGACGCCGGCGAGTTCGGCGAGCAGGTCGCGGAACAGGTCGGCGTACAGGAGCCGGGCGCTGCCGCCGTTGGTCAGCAGGACCAGGGCGAGACCGGCGTGCGGGACGACGCGCAGGTAGGCGTACTGGCCGATGGCGGCGCCGTCGTGGCCGTAGCCGGGAACGCCGTTCCAGTCGTAGAGGGTCCAGCCGAGGCCCCAGCCGTCGGCGGAGACGGTCCACTTGTCGGGCACGTCGGTCTCGCGGCGCTGCATGGCGGCGACCGCCTCGGCCGACAGCACCGGGCCGCCGCCGGCCAGGTGCATGGCGGCCAGGCGGGCCATGTCGCCGGCGGAGGTGATGACGCGGCCGGCGGGGCCGGCCGAGCGCGGCATGAGGTCCCAGGCGGGGGCCGGGTCGGGGTCGGCGCCGGGCTCGCCCAGGTGGCTCATCGCGGCCGAGAAGCGCAGCGCCTCCTCCGGCAGCGTCATCGAGCGCTCCAGGCCGAGCGGGGTGAACAGCAGGTCTTTGAGAGCCTGGTCCCAGGTGCGGCCGGTGAGGACCTCGATGAGGCGGCCCAGCACGATGTAGCCGAGCCCGCCGTAGGAGATCGCAGTGCCGGGCGGGCAGTCCAGCGGCACGTCCCGGGCGGCCTCGACGTAGCGGGCCAGGCAGTCGTCGCCGCGCCCGCCGTCGTAATTGAAGTCGTTGGTGACGCCGCCGGTGTGCGACAGGAGTTGGCGGACGGTGATCGTCCGGGTGGCCACGGGGTCGGGAGTAGCGAACTCGGGCAGGACGTCGGCCACCCGGGTGTCCAGCGTCAGCCGGCCCTCGTCGATCAGCCGCATCACCAGAGTGGCCGTGTAGACCTTGGCGATCGAGCCGGACAGGAACACCGAGTCGGTCGTCACCTCCACGCCGGTGCCCCGGTGCAGCACGCCGCTCGCCAGCTCGTGCACCCGCCCGTTGACCAGCACCGCCAGCGATGCGCCCGGCACGTGATGCCGCCGGCGCAGCTCGTCGAAGCGCGCCTGCCAGCGGGCCAGGTCAAAGGTCTGTCCCTGCGAGCCGGCACTCCCCCAGTCGCCGCTGGCCGTCCAGCCACCTTGCTCGGTCCACTGCACGTTCGTCGCCATGCTTCCTCCTGTACGCCGTTCCCTGATGCGCACACTGTACGCATAGTGGATCGGTGTACGCAACAGCGCACGGTGAAACGGTCGAGGCGGTCAGCAGACATGGGGCCCCGCCCAGCGGCGGGGCGGCCGTGCAGCAGCCGCAGCGGTGCGGCGCTCCAGCCGTGCGGCCGTGCAGCTTGGCGGGCCTTCGTTGGTCACAGGGTGGGATCACTGTACGCATGCTGCGAACGCCGTACGCTACCATGGGGGTCCCGCAACGAGGAGACCTGATGCCAGCCGAGAAGCAGCCCATCCCCTCGGTATGGGCCCGCCCGCGTCCCAAACGGGAGCAGCCGTCGCTGAGTCGCGACCGGATCGTGTCCGAGGCCATCCACCTCCTGGACACCGAGGGCATCGACGCCCTGAGCATGCGCAGCCTCGGCGCCCGGCTCGGCGCCGGAGCCACGTCTCTCTATCGGCACGTGGCCAACAAGGACGAGCTGATCGAGCTGGTCGTGGACGAGATCTACGGCGAGGTACGGGTGCCCGCCGCCGACCCCGCACGCTGGCGGGTGGCCGTCACCGAATCCGCCCACAGCCTGCGCTCGATGGTGCTGCGTCATCCCTGGGTCGTCTCCGTGCTCGGCCAGATCGGGCTCGCCTACCTCGGGCCCAACCTGATGCGGCAGTCGGAGCGCATGCTCGCCCTGTTCAAGGCGGCGGGCATTGCCGTTGACGAGGCCGATCAGGCCATGAATCTGCTCATCGCCTACGTCATCGGAATGACCACCAGCGAGGCCGCCTACCTGTCGGTGCTCGCCCGCAGTGGCCAGAACGAGCAGGACTGGCTTGAGAGCCTGCGACCGACCACCGAACAGGCCCTGCAGGACTACCCGCTCCTGCGCGACGGGCGCGCCGCGGAGCAGACCAAGGATCCGGAGCAGATCCGCGCAGAGTCCTTCGTCTACGGCGTCGAGCGCATCCTGGATGGCTTGGAGACCAGGCTCGGCCGCACCCCCGCCCGTTGAGACACGGCCGGAGGGCGACGGAGCGGAACCGGTAGCCCACTTCTGCAGGCGGCCGATGCGGAGCGCTTTCGCGGCCGGCTCCGAGCCGGCCATGGTGTTCGGCTTCGTCGAGCCGAACGATGCGGGTCGAGTCCGGCGTAGGTGTCGAGCAGGACACGGGCGCGGTTCTGGCTGGGGCGGGGCGTCGGGGCTGGTGGCGCGGGCCGCGTTTTGCGGCAGGGAAACGCTCGGCTCGCTGATCAGCGGGAACACCGTCAACGCCGGATAAATCGCCCCCCGAGCCAGTGCCGTGTCGCTGGCCCGCGGGGCGTGGACGACGCCGCATGGACGACATCACGTGGACGACGCCCCGTGGACGCGTGCCAGAGGCCAGGCGGCCTAGGCCCGCGCCTTCAGTGGGAGGGCCGCCGAGATGGCCGTGAGGCCGTGTTCCAGGTCGGATTCGGGGATGTTGAGCGCGGGCCTGAGCCGTACCGACCGCGGCCCGCACGCCAGGAGCAGCACGCCCGCCTCGTCCCGCAACCGCGTGACCAGCGCGTCGCGCGTGGCCCCGTCGGGCAGGTCGAACGCGCACATCAGGCCGCGCCCCCGGGCGTTGGAGACCAGGTCCGGGTGTTCGGCCTGCAGCTTGACGAGGCGTTCGACGAGGACGGTGCCGAGGGTGGCGGCGCGCGGGATGAGGTTGTCGCGTTCGATGATCTCCAGGAGGCCGCGCGAGCGGACCATGTCCACCAGCCCGCCGCCCCAGGTCGAGTTGATCCGGCCGCTGACCTGGAAGACGTTGTCGGGGACCAGGTCCACGCGGCGGCCCGCCATGATGCCGCCCACCTGGACCTTCTTCGCGAAGGCCACGATGTCCGGCGCCAGGCCGAGCTGCTGGTAGGCCCAGGGGGTGCCCGTGGTGCCGCCGCCCGTCTGCACCTCGTCCATGATGAACAGCGCGTCGTACTCGTGACACAGCCGCTGCATCGCCTGCAGGAACTGCGGGCGCATGTGGTTGTCGCCGCCCTCGCCCTGGATGGGCTCGGCGATGAAGCAGGCGATGTCGTGCGGGTGCGCCTCGAAGGCGGCGCGCGCCTGGGCGAGCGCGTGCTCCTCGGCGGCCTCCACATCTCCGAGGTGTACGGCGGGTACGTCGATGCGCGGCCAGCGGAACTGGGGAAAACGGTCGGTCTTACCTGGTTCGGTATTGGTCAGGCTCAAGGTGTAGCCGCTGCGGCCGTGAAACGCCTTCGTCAGGTGCATGACCTGGGTGCCGAGGTCGCGGGAGCGGCCCGCCGCCTCGTTGCGCCGGCTCTTCCAGTCGAAGGCGGTCTTCAGGGCGTTCTCGACGGCCAGCGCACCGCCTTCGACGAAGAACAGGTGGGGCAGCTCGGGGTCACCGAGGACACGGGAGAAGGTCTCGACGAAGTCCGCCAGGTGGGCGGTGTACATGTCGGAGTTGGCGGGCTTGTTACGGGCCACCTCGCCGAGAAGCCGGACGAACTCCGGGTCGAAGGGCGGGTTCACGCCGAGCGGCGCGCTGGCGAAAAACGTGTAGAAGTCAAGGTATCGGCGGCCGTTGCCGGCGTCGACGAGCCAGGAGCCCTGGCTGTGCTCCAGATCGAGCACGAGCCGGTAACCGTCGACGAGCAGATGGCGGGCAAGGCGGTCGTGTACGTCCATGTCACCTCCACGTTGAAACCAGACATGGCATACGTTTCCCGGCCGAACCTAGGTCTATGCGGAAAATCTCCGGAATTCAGGCGGCATGGGCGAACTTCTTTACCTCGAACGACAGCACGATCATCGCGATGCCGTACAGGATGGCGAAGATCCCGACCAGCCAGACCAACGTCAGCAGTCCCGCGCCGGGCCAGATGAGCAGCAGGACGCCGAAGACGATGGACAGGATCCCGCCGATGATGAGCATCCACTCGTTCTCGATCACCTTGCGCATCTGCACGCCCGCGACGATCTCCGATGCTCCGCTGAGGATCGCCCAGAACGCGATCACGAAGAGCAGGACCAGCGCGGTCTTGCCCGGCCAGACGAAAGCTATGATCCCCGCCAGGATCCCGAGAATCCCGGAGATGATGAGCCAGACGCGGGAGTCCGTTCCATGCCGGAAGGCGGAGAACACCGAGACGAGCCCGCTGACGATGGCGTACGAGCCGAAGAAGATCACGAGCACGAGCAGCGTGATCGCGGGCCAGATCAGCGCCAGGATGCCGAAGATCACCGCCAAAATGCCGCGGATCAGGACGAGCCACCAGTTGCGTGCGATTTGCTCCATACTGGTGTGATCTCCCGATCGATCGCGCAAGCAGCCCACAGCGCGGTCAAAACTCGGTAACCCGCCACTGTCGGGGCGAAGCACCTAACCGAGCAGGCCCTTAGGCGTGGGAGTAAACCACGATCGACACCGCGACGTACTGCACCAGGTAGGCGGCGATCGTGAACGCGTGGAACACCTCGTGGTAGCCGAACCAGCCGGGCGCCGGGTCCGGGCGGCGCAGACCGTACACGATGGCTCCGGCGCTGTAGAAGACGCCGCCGACGGCGACCAGCACGACGGCGGCCACGCCCGCGCCCGCGAGCAGCTGCGGCAGCACGAAGATCGCGGTCCAGCCGAGCGCCAGGTAGAGGACCGTGTACAGCCAGCGCGGCGCGCTCATCCAGAACACCCGGAAGAGCACCCCGGACAGCGCGCCGCCCCAGACGACCGCCAGGACGGCCACGCGGGCGGCGCCGTCGAGCGCGAGGAGCGCGAAGGGCGTGTAGGTGCCCGCGATGATCAGGTAGATGTTGGCGTGGTCGAAGCGCCGCAGCGCCTCCGCCAGGCGGGGGCCCAGCGTGCCGCGGTGGTAGGTGGCCGAGATGCCGAAGAGCAGACCCGAGGTGATCGCGTAGATCGCGGACGCGAGACGGGCCTGCAGGGTGGGGCCGAGCGCCACGAGCGCGAACCCGGCGACCAGCGTCACGGGCAACGCTCCGGTGTGCAACCAGCCTCGTAGCCTCGGCTTCGCGGTGATGGTCGTCATATAACCTACGGTACCGTAGGTTATGGCCACGTTGAGGGTGTGGGCCCTCGACGAGACGAAGGTCATATCCCAAAGGTCATATCCCGTTGAGGAAGCGTGCCGCGACCGGCAGCGCGGCGCTCCGGCCCGAGCCGCCGTTGCGTACGAAGACGCTGAAGGCCAGGTCGTCGCGGTAGCCGATGAACCAGCCGTGCTCGCGCCCGCCAGTGGCCTCGGCCGTGCCCGTCTTGCCGGACACGCCCGCGGGCAGCCCGGCGGCGGCGGCCGTACCGTGGTCGACGACGGCGGCCATCATCTCCCGCAGCGCCGCGATCGTCCCCTCGTCGAGTTCGACCGGTTTGGCGGCCGGGCCGTCGATCCGCTCGGCGGCGGCCTTGGACAGGATGCGCGGCACGCGCAGTGTGCCGCTCTCGACCGCCGCCGCGACCATCGCCATGCACAGCGGGGTCGCCTCCACCGCGCCCTGGCCGAAGGAGTCGGCCGCCAACTCGTCCATGCCGTCCGGCGGGTCCATCCGCCCGCAGTTGCCGCCCAGGCCCGTGGCCAGCTTGGCACCGCCGAACCCCCACTTCGCGGCGGTCTCGACAAGATCGTCACCCGATAATCGGGCGACGGCCTCGCGCACGAATGTGGTGTTGCAGGAGTACGCGAACGCGTCGGCGAACGTCACCTGGCCGTGCGCCTGCTCGCCCGCGTTCTTGACCGTCCTGAAGTGCGGGATCGTGTACGTGGCCGGGCAGTCCACCTCCGCCGCCGGATCCAGGCCCGCCTCCATCAGCGCCGCCGCCGTAACCGTCTTGAACGTGGACCCGGGCGGGAAGAAGTCGCGGAACGCGCTGTAGTTGCCCTCCAGCCGATCGGCCACCGCGAGCACCTCACCGGTGCTGGGCCGGATCGCGATGATCGACGCGTCCCGTACCCCGTCGAGCGCCCGCGCGGCCGCCGCCTGCACCGAGCGCGACAGCGTCGTACGCTCCAGGTTCACCTTGGGCTCGACGGTCATGAGCCGCCGCGCCTGCTGTCCAGGCAGGGCGGACTCCAGCGCCCATCCCTGCGCCACCTCGTCGAACTCGGGCTTGAGCTCGGCGAGATAGGAGTCGGCGTAGCTGTCATTGGGGATCTTGTCACCTTCGCTGGTCACCAGTTCGACCGCGGGCCGGTCGAACTCGGCCAGCCGCACCGTGCCCCCGTCCTTGAGCCGGGGATCCAGCGTCTCCGGTGCCCAGAGCACCTTCCAGGTCCGGTCGCGCACGGCCAGCCGCAACGTACCGCTGAACGGCCACGCCCCGAACTCGCTCAGCGTCCTGCTCCCGGTGAACGGCACCTCGGCCGAGGTCTCCCCCGTGCTCTTCACGGCCCCGGGCCGCAACTGGATGTCCTGAACATGCAGGTCGTCCGAGAACGACCGGTGCCGGGTGACGAAGTCCGCCGGCGGCTGATAGACCAGGGTGGCCATGGCGCGCAGGTCCCCCCGCTGCCATGCCGTGAAGTAGGCGGCCGAGGTCTGCGCGGCGCTGCCCTTGACCCGCTTGGACACCACTGTCGCGAAGACACCTGCACTTACTACCGCAACAACGGCGATAACCAGCACAATCAGCCTTCGTCGTCGCATACGGTTACTCCCAGGAGGGGATCATCGTGGCACGAGGACAGCGGGAGCCGATGCCCGGCCTTTACCCGGTGACGTTCGGCGAGATCGAACTGCTCCGGGACCTGGACAGGCAGGACGGCTGGGTACTGTCCAAGGATGGCGTACCTCAGTCGTACGTTGACTTACAAGACCCTACATATCTGGAATTCGAGTACGTACGGCTTATGGCGGACGTGATCGACCTTCTTCCGGAAGGCGCGCTCGCCTGCGTCCACGTGGGCGGCGGGGCGTGCACGATCCCGCGCTATGTCGCGGCCACCCGGCCAGGGTCCCGGCACATCGTCCTCGAACCCGACGGGCTCCTGGTCAACCTGATCCGCGAGCAGCTCGACCTGCGGTCCGTGCCACGGCTGAAGGTGATCGTGCAGGGTGGGCGCGAGGGCACCGCCAAGGTCTGGGACGACTCGGCCGACCTGCTGGTCCTCGACGCCTTCTCCGGCGCCACCATGCCGGTCGAGCTGGCCACGACGGAGTACATGGGCGACATCTCCAGGGTGCTGCGCCCGTCGGGCACGCTGCTGATCAACATGGCGGACGGCAAGGGCCTGGCCTTCGCCAGGCGGCTCGTGGCGACGGTCCAGGGGACGTTCCGGCATGTCGCGCTGCTGGCCGAGCCGGGCGTCATGCGCGGGCGCCGCTTCGGCAACCTCATCGTCGCCGCCTCGCGGGCGGAGCTGCCGATCGACCTGCTGACCCGCCGCGCGGCCGGCGGCCTCACCCAGGCCAGGTGTGTGTACGGGGAGGCGCTGACGAACTTCGTCGCGGGTGCCCACCCGATCAAGGACGGCGACGCGGTGCTGGCCCCGGTGCCACCCCCGGCCGTCTTCGGCTGAGAAGCTGATAACGGCTCAGGGCCCCAGGTAGGCCAGGACGGCGGCGACCCGGCGGTGGACGTCGCCGCTGTTCTCCAGGCCGAGCTTGGCGAAGATGGAGTTGACGTTCTTCTCCACCGACGAGACCGACAGGTGCAGCGCCCTGGCGATGGCGCCGTTGGAGCGGCCATGTGCCATCTCACGCAGCACATCGCGCTCGCGCGACGTCAGCGCCTCCTGCTCGCCCCGCACGTCGCGCCTGGCCAGCAGCCCTTCCACCACCTTGGGGTCGATGACCGAGCCACCAGAGGCAACCGCCTTGATGGCGCCGAGCAGCTCGTCGAGGTCACCCACCCTGTCCTTGAGCAGGTAGGCGAACCCCTCGGTGCCGTGCTTGAACAGCTCGAAGGCGAACAGCGCGTCCGAGAACTGCGACAGCACCACGACCCCGACGCCCGGATGATCGGCGTGGACGCGGTGGGCGGCGTCGATCCCCTCGAACCCCTGGCGCCAGTCCCCTCCCGGCATCCGGATGTCGGTGATCACCACGTCGGGGCCGAGCCTGCGCGTGGCGTCGACCAGTTCGTCGGCGTTGCCCACCGCGCCGACGACCAGGACCTCGCCCGAGGTCTCCAGCAGCCGCCGGGTGCCCTCGCGTACCAGGTAGTGATCGTCGGCCACGATCGTGCGGATCCGCTCAGGCATCGACCGGCACCCAGGCGTTCATCCGTGTCCCTTCTCCATGTCCGCTGTCAAGATCAAGTCCGCCGCCGAGCGCGTCGAGCCGGTCGGCGAGCGTGGCCAGCCCCCGGCGGCCGACGGCCGACGGATCGAAGCCCCGCCCGTCGTCCGTGACGGTCGCACGCAGGCGGCCGTCCGCCCGCGCCAGGCGTACCTCTATCTTGGTGGCGCCCGCGTGCTTGAGCGCGTTGGCCACCGCCTCGCTCACGGTGAAGTACATCGCGCCCTCCACCTCGTCGGGGAAGCGCTGGGCGCGCAACTCCCTGCTCGCGACGACCGTGGTCGGCACCGGCAGCCGGGCGCAGCGCTCCTCCACGGCCTCCACCAGGCCGCCCTGGCTGAGCGAGCTGGGATGGATGCCGGCGGCCAGCTCCCGCAGGTCGTTGAGCGTCTGGCGGGCCTGCTCGCGCAGCTCGGCGAGCATGTCGGGGCCGCCACCGGTGGCGCGAGCCAGCTCCAGCCCGGCGATGAGCGCGACGAGTTGCTGTTGCACGCCGTCGTGGATGTTGCGCTCGATGCGCCGGCGTTCGGCCTCCTGGGCGTTGACCAGGCGTCCGGCCAGCCCGGCGCTCTGGATGGCGAGCCCCGCGGGCACGGCCAGCGCCTCCAGGAGCCGCCGGTCGCCGGCGGTGAGGCGGTCGCCGTCCCTGGGCCCGCACTCGATCCGCCCCAAACCGCCCCGCACGGGCAGCGTCAGCGCCGCGGCGCCCTCCTCCCGCCCGGCGACCACGCGGGTGCCGTCGGCGAGCGTGACCGCCGCCCACCTGACCGCCAACCCATCGCGTACGGCCGCCGCGAGCCTGCCGAGCTGCTCCACGGGCTCGGGCGTCTCCTCTAACGCCGTGCCCAGGCTCGTCAGCATCTCGTCCACGGTCGGCCGGACGTCGAACACCACGAGGAGCCGTGAGCCCCTGATGCCGATCCTGAGGTCGAGCAGCCGGTGCCTGACGACCGCGACCGCGATCGCCACGGGCAGGGACCCGAGCACGGCCAGCACGCCGACCGCCCCGGCCATCGGCGCGGCGAGCCCGAAGAGGAAGAAGGAGAGCAGCAGGAACCCGGCGAGGTTGACGGTCATTCCGGCGACCATCCAGGCGTACTGGCCGCGCTCGCCCCTTCCGCTCCGCCGCCAGCGGATCACCAGCCCGCCGAACACGACGAGGGTGATGATCCAGGTGACGAGCTGGCCGAGCGCGGACACGAGCCCGGCGACCAGGTCCGCCGAGCCGGCCAGCACCAGCTGGTCGGGCGTGGCGGAGGGAATGGGGCCGATCAGGAGGTTGCCCGTGAAGTGGACGGCGATCGCCACGGTCCCGATCCACGCGACGGGCCGCCAGCGGCGCGACGGCAACCGGCCCTCGGGGAACAGCAGCGGGACGAAGATCCACAACAGGCCGTAGTAGACGGGGAAGACCGCGACCAGCACGCGGACGACCACTGGTGCCACGTCGAGCTTGCTCAGCCCGACGCCGAAAGTGCTCACACCCAGGCAGACCGCCGTGGCCAGGAGCAGCCAGACATAGCGGATGTGCGGCCGGCGAACTGCCAGCAGCCAGCCGAGTGCCGGCAAGACCAGGCCGATGACGATGTACGCCCACTGCGTCGCAGGGGCGGGCAGGCCGCTGTCCAGCAACGCGCCCGCGATCAGACCCGCGGCCGCGGTCGCCGCGAGCAGCCCGGCCACCAACCTGGAACTCATAAGGCCCCATCGTCGCGGGGGCGGTGGGCTGCGTCTATGCGGATAACCGCACACTCGATGCGGTTATCCGCAGTCTCAAGACGGCGGCTCACCGGGTGGGGTATGCAGGACGGGGTCTGTTGAGTGGGAGGCACGTGTTCCACCTGGGTCTGAGTCGAAATCGAAGTCGAACGCGAAGCCGAAGGAGCCACCATGCACTCTCCGTCGAAGCCCGCCCTCGCTGTCGCGGTCACCGCCGTGGCCGTGTCACTGACCGCCTGCGCGACAGGGACCACCACCAGCAGCCCGCCCGGGGTCGCCGCGAACCGGCCTGACGCCGTCACCAGCCTGCCCGGGGTCGCCGCTAACCGGCCTGACGCCGTCACCAGCCTGCCCGGGGTCGCCGCTAACCGGCCTGAGGGCGTGACGAGCCTGCCCGGGGTCGCCGCGTACCGGCCTACGGGCGACACGAGCTCGCCCGTGACCGCTGTGAGCCCGCTCACGTTCTCCGCCGCTGGTAGGAACGTTCCAAGCACCCCCTCGGCGACCACCGCGCCGCCCGTGGAGATCCCCAGCACGCCCGTCGGGCAGCAGTTGCGCTGGCTGCTCGACGCCCCCGCCAGGGCGCCGATCGGGCAGGCCGAGCTGGCCGAGCACTTCGCCCCGGCGTTCCTGGAGCAGGTCCCGGCGGACAAGGTCAACGAGACCCTGGCCGGGCTGCGCGGGATCCAGCTGCAGAAGATCATCGGAGCCACGCCCGCCGCTTTGATCGCGCATGTGGTGGTCGGCGCCCAGACGCTCAAGCTGACGCTCTCGGTGGACGCCACGGGCAAGATCAACGGCGTGCGGTTCACCGAACCGGCCACGCCTCAGCCCTCCCCCACGAGCTGGGACGAGCTGGATCGGCGGGCGCGCAAGGCGGCGGCCCGCGTGGGGTTCCTCGCCGCCGAGGTCAAGCGCGATGGCACCTGCCGACCGGTCCACGCCATCGCCGGCCGGCAGGCGCGCCCGCTTGGCTCGATGTTCAAGCTGTACGTCCTCGGGGCCGTCGCCAAGAAGATCGAGCAGGGCAGGTTCTCGTGGGACACCGCGATGACGATCAAGCCCGAGCTGAAGAGCCTGCCCAGCGGCGAGCTCCAGGACCGCCCCGACAACAGCCAGGTGCCGGTGCTGGAGGCGGCCAAGATGATGATCGCCATCAGCGACAACACGGGGGCGGACCTGCTGCTCCACCAGGCCGGCCGGACGGCGGTCGAGGACCGCGTACGGTCCTGGCACGGCCAGGTGAAGCGGAACACGCCGTTCCTGACCACCAGGGAGCTGTTCGCGCTCAAGGGCGCCGACTACCCGCGATACTCCAAGGAGTTCCTGTCGCGCGACACGGCCGGGCGGCGGGACTACCTGTCGGCGGTCGTCGACAAGCTCCCGCGGTCCGGCATCAGGGCGTGGGCCGAGCCGCGCGAGCTGGACACCTTGGAGTGGTTCGGCTCCCCGGCCGACATCTGCCGCGCCTACGCGGGGCTGGCGAAGAGCCGCGACAAGCGGGTCGGCGAGATCATGTCGCAGAACCCCGGCGGGATCCAGCTGCCGGCCAAGGAGTGGCCCACCGTCTGGTACAAGGGCGGCTCCGAGCAGGGCGTGCTCGACCTGAGCTACCTGGCCCGCACGCCGTCCGGGCGCACCTTCGTGGTCACGGCCATGGCCTCCGACCCGTCCGCCGCCCTCAAGGAGGACCAGGTGTACGAGGAGCTCGTCGCACTCTCGCGGGGCGCCTTCGCCTTGCTCAAGTCGTCCTGACCCTGGGCCCTTCGGCCTCCTGGCCGCCTGAGCCCGGGCTCCTGGCGGCCGGGACCGCTCGCCTGGAATAGTTGAATTCTCAACTTGGTTGAGAACAGCAGATTCCGCCGAAGGGAGCCCGACATGCCCGCCGTCACCGTAGAGAACCCGCTCAGCCTGCCCCGCCTGCCGGAGCCGCTGACCGAGGCGCAGGGCCGCAAGGTGCTCGCCGTCGAGACCGCGCCGAGCGGCTTCGAGGGCGAGGGCTTCCCGGTACGCCGGGCCCTGGCCGCCATCAAGCCCGAGTACCTCGACCCGTTCGTGATGATGGACCAGATGGGAGAGGTCGACTACGCGGCGGGCGAGCCCAAGGGCACTCCGTGGCACCCGCACCGCGGCTTCGAGACCGTCACGTACATGATCGACGGCGTGATGGAGCACCTCGACTCCAACGGAGGCGGCGGCACGATCACGAACGGCGACACCCAGTGGATGACCGCCGGCGCCGGCATCCTGCACAAGGAGGCGCCGCCGGAGTGGCTGGTGCAGCAGGGCGGGCTGTTCCACGGCATCCAGCTGTGGGTGAACCTGCCGGGCGCCAAGAAGATGATCGCCCCGAAATATCAGGACATCGGAAGCTCCAGCGTCGCGCTGCTCAGCAGCCATGACGGCGGCGCCCTGATCCGCCTCATCGCGGGCGACCTGGCCGGGAACACCGGGCCCGGCAGCACCCAGACGCCGATCACCCTGCTGCACGCCACGATCAGCCCGGGTGCGCGGCTGACCATGCCGTGGCGCAAGGACTTCAACGCCCTCGCCTACGTCCTGTCGGGACGCGGCACGGTCGGGACCGAGCGGCGCCCGCTGGTCAGCGGCCAGCTGGCCGTGTTCGACGGCTTCGGCGACCGTCCGGGGCTGACCACGTCGGGTGAGACGATCACGCTGTCGGCGAAGGACACGATGGAGGTCATCATCCTCGGCGGTCAGCCGATCGGCGAGCCGGTGGCCCATTACGGCCCGTTCGTCATGAACACCCGCGCCGAGCTGGCCCAGGCTTTCGAGGACTATCAGGCGGGGCGTCTGGGCTCCATTCCCGCCGCCTGATTACGAGAATCGCATTGAGCGGCCCGCTATTAAGCGGGTCGCTATCGAGTAGGTCGCTATTGACCGGGCGCTATTGAGCGCGCCGCCAAGTCATTGGAACTGGGCCGCCGTTATTCACGGCGGCCCATTGTGTTCAAAGGGCGACGCGGCGGTTACGGACGGACCACCGTCTTCTTCGGCCCGCAGTGGTCGAATTTCACCTTGTACGGCTTGCTCACACAGGCCCAGAGCTCGATCTTGCCGTGCGACATGCGCCTGGTCCGCTGCTCAAGGCAGTCCTGGTTCTTGTAGTAGTTGGCGTACTGGTAGGTGTGCCCCTGGTATCTGACTTTGGCCATCGCGTAGCGGTGGTCGGCGTTCCGGTCGCAGACGATGATTCTCGTGTCGCTCTCCAATTGAGCTTCGGCGAGCACGCCCCCGTGCCCGTCATTCAGGGATGCGCGGGGAATCGCCCGTGCGGTTGCCGAAGCGGCGGCGGTGCCCACGGTGGCGAGCGCCAGTCCGGCGATGGCGGTGACGAGTAGCAGCCTTTTCACAATGCCCCCTGTCGTTTTGCATTTCCGTAGGAAAGACGACGGCATCGGCGGCAAAGTTCATAAAAAGTGCGAGCCGATTTCGGCGCGCTCGTCGAGGGCGGCCCATGGCCGGACGGCCCCGCCGGTCGCGAGGAGGCCCGTCCGGGAGCCCTGCGAACCCGGCTCCGGCCGGTCGACAAGTAGTGAAGTACGTACTAATGTGCTGCTTCATCATGAACGACGTACATAAATCAGATTTCCACACTGACCCCGATGGAAGCCTCTTCGATCCCGCGACCAGGACCGCCATGCGGCAGTTCACCGGCGGAGGCGACACCGCCGCGCTGGAGGCCGCGGCCGCCGTTCGCACCGCCTTCCACGCCATCGAGCGGATGCGCGCCCATGGCAGCCAGGGCAGAGGGTTGAGCTCCGGCGCGATGGACCTGCTGATGCGGCTCGGCGCCGCCGATGGGGACGGAGTGAGCATCGGGGAGCTGGCCCAGTCCGCGGGTGTCAGCTCCCGTAACGTGACCGGGCTGGTCGACACGCTGGAGCGTGAGGGTCTGGTGCGGCGGGTCCCGGACCAGCGGGATCGGCGCTCGGTCCTGGCCCAGATCACGGCAGAGGGACGGGATTGGATCAAGGCGTTCAGCGAGCCGTCGCAGCGGGCGATGACGGCGATGTTCAGGGACTTCACGACCGACGACCTGACCCGGTTCCGGGACCTGTGCCTGCGGGTGGCCGACAATCAGCGCCGGCTCGCGCAGTATCTGGAAGGTGCCTCATGAGCGGCGAGAACACGACGCGTGAGGTCGTACGCGGCTACCACGAGGCGCGCTTCCGTGGCGATGTGGCCACGGCCGCCGCGCTCATCGGTGACGGGTTCAGCTTCCGGAGCCCGCTCATGAGCTCCGACGACGCCGCCGGCCACCTGGCCGGGATCACCGGCTTCGTCCAGGTGGTCACCGGCGTCGACCTGATCAGCGAGCTTTACGGCGAGTCGGAGGCCACGCTCGTGTACGACGTGCACACCGCCACGCCGGTGGGCACCCAGCGCACCGCCGAGCACTTCCAGCTCGTCGACGGCCGGATCGTCTCCATCATGCTGATCTTCGACGCCACGCCGTGGCAGCCGATGAGACAAGTGATGGGCTGAGCCGAGCTGAGCTGACAGGCGAACTGGGCCGACGAGCTGGGCTCAGCTGACGGGCTGGGCGCGGTCAGGGGGACGGCAGGGCGGCGGCGGTCTGGCGCCAGATCCTGCCGTCCTTGATCACTAGCGTGCCGAACGTGGTGACCTTGTTGCCGGCGATGGTCATGAGGGCGTTGTAGAAGATGACGTCGTCCACCGCCTGGATGGACATGACCTCGACGACCTGCGGCTCGGCGGCCAGATAGGCGCCGAACAGCTCCCGGATCTCCACCGCTCCCCTGGCCACGCGGTCGAAGCGGACGACCATGGCCTCCTCGTGGTACTGCGCCAGCAGGGCCTCCAGGTCCCGATCCGCGATAGCGGCCAGTTGGCGGTCGAACAGCTCCATCACGGTCATGCCTCTCCTCCGGGCAGGGGACGGCGAAGATCGTAGGCGACCTGCGCTCCGCCGTACAAGAGAATCAAGGGGAGCGCCAGCGCGGCCGGGAGCGCGGACGTGACGAGCGTGAGCACGGCGGCCGCCATGCGGATGCCGGTCGCGAGCCGGTCGCCGGAGCACAGGTGCTGGAGGCCGAGGGTGACGAACACCACCGCGGCGGGCACCCCGACGGCCCAGCCCGTCCCCGGGTGGGTGATCGCGTGCTCGACACCGATGCCGAACGCGACAAGGCCCAGCGACAGCGGCAGATGGGAGTAGACCCAGACCTGTCCGGCCAGCTGGGTACGCAGCACCACCGACTCGTCTATGTGCCCGAAATACAGCCACCAGAACGCCATGGCGATCGCGATGCCCGCGAGGGCGATCAGCAGTGTGCCGGGCGTGACCGCGTGGCTCTTCAGCCCGACCACCACCGCGGCGACGACCTCGCCCAGCACGATCACCACGAACAGCCCGAACCGCTCGGGCAGGTGCTCACTCTGCGGCGGCAGCGCGCCCTGGTACCGTCGCGCCAGGAGCGGCGTGGCCAGATCGATGACCATGGCGACGGCCCACAGGACATAGCGCAGCGGCGGCTCGACGGCCAGCGACGCCGTCCAGATGACCACCGACACCGTGAACCCGGCCACATAGCTGCTGGTCAGCGACCGCCCTTCGGGAACATGCCGCCCGGCGCGCAGGTAGGCCACGATGAGCAGGATCCGCACGGCCACGTAGGAGAGGGCGAACAACGCGGAACGCTGCTCAATGTCGCCCAAGCTCGCGGCCATCGTGCCAACGGCCAGGATTTGGGGTAATACGAGCAGGCGATGGCTCACGTCATCGGTGTCGAACCTGTTCGCGTAGAACACGTAGCCCGCCCAGGCCCACCAGATGGGCACGAACAGCCCTATGAACGCCAGAATCCGCCCTGGTTCAGTCCCCTCGGCCAGCACATCGGCCAACTCGGCCACGGCCACCACGAACACCAGGTCATAGAGCAGCTCCAGCCAGGTGGCCCGTCGCTGCACTCCCTCGAACAGCCGTAACCTAGGCGGCTGCCAACTCCTGCTCACCCGTACCTCCGCATGTAATCGTGTAATTATGTCGCCCTGGAGGTCTGGTGTGCACGACACCGGCTGAGTATGGGGTACTCAGGACAGACCCCATTATCCGGCCTACCTTCGCGGAAGGACGGACGATGGGGGGACACCATGCACTTCGTTCCATTAGCGCCGGATGCGCTGGCCAAGCTGGAGACCCGCTTCTACGAGCTGAAGGCGGCCGGGCTGCTGCCCGAGCACCTGACGTTCGAGGACTACTACGCGATGTGGCGTTCCGAGCGGCGTGGGCCGCGCTCGGTGGGCCTGGATGACGGCAACCTCACCCCGCAGGCTCCCGACGTGAGCCTGATCAACCGGCCGCCGAAGAAGCTCAAGGGTGTCATCAAGACACTGGTCCTGCTGGTCGACTTCGATGACCGGCCGCACGATCCGGCTCATGACGCGGAGCACTTCAGGCGGCTGCTGTTCGGCACTCAGCCGGGCAGCATGCGCGACTTCTACCGGAAGGTCAGCGGCTTCAGCGACGACCACGGCATCGACGTGCAGGGCGAGGTGTTCGGCTGGTTCCGGCTGCCGCAGACGCTGGCCTTCTACGCCAACAACAAGTCGGGGCTGGACGAGGACCACTTCCCGCGCAACGCCCAGGGTATGGCGCGGGACGCCGTGCAGGCCGCTCTGGCGGCGGGCGTCGAGATCGACCCCTCCTACGACGTACTCGACGAGCACCAGGTCACCGCGCTGTTCGTCGTGCACGCCGGCCCGGGCGCCGAGACCTTCGCCGACGCCGAGGGGCTCCAGTACATCTGGAGCCTGAAGTGGACCGTCGGCGACGAGCCCATCTCGGTCGGGCCCGACCTGGAGGTGAGCACCTTCCTGACCGTGCCCGAGGACTGCAACGTCGGCGTCTGCGCCCACGAGTGGGGGCACCTGGCGGCGCGCTGGGCCGACTACTACGACACCGACCGGGCGCAGACCGGCGCCAAGTCACACGGGCTGGGCAACTTCTGCCTGATGGCGGCCGGCTCGTGGGGCAACCGCGGCGTCACGCCCGTGTACCCGACCAGCATGCTGCGCATGTTCCACGACTGGGTCACCCCACGGCTGGTCACCGAGACCACCCACCGCATCACGCTCCGGCCGGTGGCCGAGGGCGGTGACTTCATCGTCATCCGTAACGATCGGACGATGAAAGACTCGCAGTACATCGTCGTCGAATACCGCCGCAAGCGGGGCCAGGACGAGTTCCTGCCCGACCAGGGCATCGCGGCCTACGTCGTGGACGAGGCCATTCCCAACGTCGACGACGAGCGGCGCCTGGCGATCGAGCTGATGCAGGCCGACGGCCTGCGCCAGCTCGCCCAGATCGGCAGCCTGGGGAACAGAGGTGACGCCAACGACCTGTATCCCTCACTGGGCAACACGAGCATCGGCCGGGACACCAGGCCCCCGCTCGATCTGCCCGGGGGCGGATGGACCGGCGTGACCATCGAGGTCTCCGGCACGCCGGGCGATGACGAGATGACGATCGACGTCGTGGTCAGCTCGTAAGGGCGGTCCATGACGGAGGCCGGGTACGGCAGATGCTGGGCGAGTGCCGCGACCGCCCAGCATCTGCCGTGACCGGCTCTATCTCGTCGCACGCACCGACCGCGGTCGACGAGACTCCCGTCGCACTTGCGCTGACAGCGGTCCACGAACCTCTCGCCATACGTGCCCACACTGGCCTACGAATGGCCCCGCGAGCGGCCAAGAGTGCGCACGTCACGGCGCCCAGCCCCGTGAACCGCAGGAGCGTGCCCCTGGACGGAGCCCAGGTGGGACGGTGGGTGGGGTGGGTATGGCCGGCCGTAAAAGATGGTCGGCCAAAAGATCAGTTGAGCGTGAGGCAGGCGATGCGCGGGGCGGGCTGCTCGGAGGGGGTGGTCGGCCTGGCGTGGAGGACCAAGGAGTGGGGCACCTCGCCCGTCAGCGGCCAGTCGTGGCGGGCGGTGGCGCGCCCGGCGCCGGAGCCGTCCGTCTTCAGGTCCAGCCACACCTCGCTGGTGGCGTCGGCTCGGCCGGCTATGTGCTGGAAGTGCGCCCCCGCGTCGGCGGGGCCCTTTCCGCAGGGCGCGACATGGAGGTGGGCGCCGTATCGATGGTTGGGCACCAGGCCCTCCACCACCAGCGAGGTCACCGTCTTGCCGCCCGTGGACTCGGCGGTCACGCTCGCCTGAGCCCCCTTGGGCACCAGCTTGCGGTTGTACACGATGGCCATCGTGGTGCGCGGCTTGAACACTCCGGCGCCAGTGAGCGTGGTGGGCGCCGCGGCGGCGTCGGAGCTGTGGACGGCGTTTCCCACGGGCGCGTCGGCCTCGGGATCGGCCGGGCTCTGCGCACAGCCCGCGACCGCCAGGGCGAGCAACAACGCGGCCGAACCCGCCCTCAGCGGGCGAGCGACCCCACGGGCCGTGACGCCCGGCCGGACGGTCCCACCGACGGTGTCGCGGGCAGTCGCGCAGTCTGTGTCGAGTGGGGCGGCGGACTGCTCCACGACGACGAAGTCGGGGTAGCCGGGGCTCAGCTGCGCGCGAGGCTTGCGGGCGCGCGCCCTCAGTGACCGGACGGACGCGGGCATCCGCTGTGCGATGGCAGGCGTGGGCAGGCGCATGGGAACCCCCAAAGCGGTGACGAGCCCTGGCCAGGCTCACGGGGCCACCACTCTAACCAGTAACCGACCCACTACGCACCGTGTTTGGCGACGATCCCGTCGATGAGTCCGGCCAGGGTGAAGTCGTTCTCCGTGAGCCGCCCCTTGTCGTGGGTGGTCAGCGAGAGGTGCAGTTTGCGCCACCGGATGTCGATGTCGGGATGGTGGTTCATCTCTTCTGCCTGGACCGCGATCTCGTCGACGATCCGGATGGCCGTGGGGAAGTCGGGCGCGGTGATCGTACGCCGGATCTCCTCGCCCTCCCTGCGCCATTCGGGCAGGTCGTTGAGCTTGCTGTCGACGTCCATAAGCTCACGTTACTTCAGCGCCCCCGCGCCGAGGCCGGACTGGATCTGGCGTTGGAAGATGATGTAGACGATCATCACCGGGATGATCGCCATGCTGAGGGCGGCGAACAGGCTCGGCCAGTCCGCCTCGTACCCGGCGATGGTGGAGATGTCGGCGATGCCCTGGGTGATGACCCACTTGTCCTTGTCGTCCGTGAGCAGGACCAGGGGCAGCAGGTATTGGTTCCATTGGCCGAGCACGTTGAAGATGGTGATGCTGATCAGGCCGGGCTTGGCCATGGGGAGCATGATCTGGAAGAACGTGCGGGTGTGGGAGGCGCCGTCGATCGCCGCCGCTTCGGCCACGGTGTCCGGCAGTGTACGGAAAAATGCGGCCATGAAGAAGACCGTGAACGGCAGCGAGTACGCGATGTAGACCAGGATGAGCCCGATGTGGGAGTTCAGCAGCCCGAGCTGGAGGACGACGAAGAACAGCGGCCCCAGCGCCAGGAAGATCGGGAACGCCATCCCCGCCACAAAGAAGTAATAAATCACCCTGTTGCCGAAAAACTGGTAGCGGGCCAGCACATACGCCGCCATCGAGCCGAACAGCATCGTCCCCAAAGTGCTGAAAAATACGACGACAACGGTGTTGAGCATGTACTGCCCCACGTGGGCCTTGTCCCAGGCCCTCCCCCAGGCGTCGAGCCGCAACTGACCGGGCAGCTGAAGCGCGTCCCCGAAGATCTCCGTGTTGTTCTTGAACGACGCGAGGAACGTCCAGAGCAGCGGCAGGATGATCAGCAGCGCCCAGATGAAGAGCGCCAGATGCGAAAGGCCGCCAAGGACCCCGAGCCGGGGTCTGGCCGGACGAGGCGTGGCCATGTCGGAGGAAGTCGATGCCATGTCAGAGCTCGATCCTCTCGCGCCGCGTGGTGCGCAAGGTCAGCACCGCGAACGTCACGGTGAGAAAGAACAGCACGACCCCCATCGCCGAGGCGTAGCCGACCTTGGAATAGGTGAACGCGGTCTTCCATATCTCCACGGGCAGCACGGTCGTCGCCCCGTCGGGCTCTCCTTTGTCCCCGGCGAGTACGAGGATCAGCGCGAACCCGTCGAACGCCGCGATCCCCAAATACACCCAGCCCACCTGGATGGTGTCGCGCAGCAGTGGCAGCGTTATCGAGAAGAACAGCCGCGCCCGCCCGGCCCCGTCGAGCGCCGCCGCCTCGAAATAGTCCTTCGGAATGGCGGCCATTCCCGCCGAGAAGAGCACCACGTAGAATCCGACGGCCTGCCAGATCATCACCGCCAGAATCGCCCAGAGGGCCAGGTTCGGCTCGATCAGCCAGCCGACGGGATCGAGGCCCAGCTTGACCAGGAGTCCGTTGATCACGCCGCTCTCGTCGGGCCGGTAGACCGCCTTGAACAGCACCCCGACCACGGCCACGGCGAGCACCTGGGGGAAGAAGAACACCACCCGATAGAACCTCGACCCCCAGATCCCCTTCATTCCCGCGCCGCGCGTTCCCCCGCCCAGGTTCAGTAGGAACGCGAAGAACAACGCGATGGCGACCGTCACGAGCGGCAGCACGAGCAGCAGGATTCCGTGATTGCGCAGGGCCCGCCAGAAGACCTCGTCCCCGAATAACCGGGTGAAGTTGTCCAGCCCGATGTAGTGCAGCCGCGACTTGTAGCCGTTCCAGTCCGTCAGGGAGATCTGGAACGCCTGGATGTAGGGGCTGATCACGAACACCGAGTAGAGAGCGACAGGAACGGCGAGAAACGCGGCGACGAACCCGTACTTGCGCAACCGCTCCATGGGCTAGTTGCTCCGCGTCTGCTTGACGACGGACGAGTCCTTCTTGATGGCGTCCGCCTTCTTCTGCATGTTCTGGCAGAACTTCTCGGGCGTGATGCGCCCGGCCATGACCACGTTTATCTGCTGGGTGCCGTAGTCGAACAACTCCTTGTACCAGCCCTCGAAACGGGCGTCGGTGATGATGTTCTGGCCGGCGGCGTCCTGTGCCTTGGCCGCGCTCTTGAGGCCGGGGGTGAGATCCAGCCCCTCGGCCGCGCCGTTGACCACGGTGAGGTTCAGCGTCTTCTCGGTGAAGCCCTTGGCCCCTTCCTTCGACAGCATGATGCGGAGATACTCCAGGCCGCCCTGCGGGTTCTTGCCTTTGGCGGAGACGAAGAAGTTCTCGCCGACCCCCACCTGGATGGCCCCGTACGGCATCTTGTCGGCGGCGGTGACATCGGGGATCGGCGCGATGGCGTACTCGAAGTCCTTGGGCTTGTCCTTGGCCATCTCGTTCTCGATCCACGAGCCGACCGGGTAGAAGAGCAGCTTGTTCTGGAGCTGCTTGACCTGGGTCTGGGTGTGGTCGAGGCCGAAGTACGCCTTATCGCCATAAAGCGTCTGGATCTCCACCCAGGCGGTCACCGACTGCTTCACCGGCTCGGCGTTCCAGGCGTTGTCGACCAGGTTGTCGATGTCGATGAGGACCTGGTTGCCGCCGATCTTGGCGGCCGTGTAGAGGGCGTTCCAGAGCTGGTAGTACGGGCCCTTCTGCCCGGGATAGGCGAACAGCAGGATGCCTTCCTTCTTCGCCGTGTCGCCGAGCGCCTTGAACTCCGCCCACGTCTTAGGAAGCGCCCACCCCTTGTCCGCGAAGAGCTTGGCGTTGTACCAGAGCGCGCGGTGGGAGACGGTGTAGTTGAGGACCAGGTCCTTGTCGTCGATCTTCGCGTTGTCCAGTACGGCCGGCGTCACGGTGTCGCGGACCTTCTTGGCCGGGTCGTCCAAGGACGGCGCGTCGAACAGCGCGGTCAGGTCGGCCAGCTGGCCCTCGCCGGCCATGGCGGCCAGGTCGAGCGCCTCGGGGCCCGAGTTGTTGACCACATCGGGCACGTCGCCGCTGGCGAAGCGCGGGCGCAGCTGGGTGCCGATCTGCTGGGTCGCGTTGTGCTTGACCGTCGCGCCGGGGAACCTCTTCTCGTACATCTTCTCGTGCAGGTCCTTGGCGTACGCGTCGCCGTAGCCACCGCTGAAGATCGTGACCTCCAGCGGCTTCTTGGCGTCGACGCCGAACGGGTTCTTCGGGTCGGCGGAGACGGCGATCGAGCCGGTCGGCGTCACGGTGGGCTCGTCGCCGGCACCGCTGGTGGCGCAGGCGCTCAGCAGGCCCGCGCCGGGGCCGGCGACGAACGCGGTCATGCCGATTCGGCGCAGCAGCTGACGCCGAGTGATCTCTCCCGGGTGGGTCATGGGGGCTCCTGAAGAGGACGAATTAGGAAAGTTTCCTAACCGTTTGCCCGAAGGTACGAACGGCCGGGCGCACTCGTCAAGGGGCGCAATCGAGCCGTAACACCTTTGCCGCGATCCTCCGCAGAAAGGACATTAGATGCCTGCCGCCCAAACGGCCACCCACCGCCGGCCCGAAGCGCGCTCGGGGTCCCGTCAGCCGAAGTGCGCCCGGGTCTCGGCGAAGGCCAGGTCGGTGCCCTCCAGAGCCCGGGCCACGTCCTCCTCTGTGTGCGCCGCCGACATGAACCAGTTGTGCCACGGGTGGATGTACACGCCGTGCCGCAGGCAGGCGTCGCTCCAGTACATGGCGGTCGACAGGTCTGCGTCGCCGTCGAAGCTCAGCCACGGGATCGTCACAGGTCCGGTCTGATTCACCACGAACCCGTGCGCCTTGGCCTGCCCGTACAGCCCGTCACGCAGCTGCGTCCCGGCCCGCTCCATGGCCGCGATGCCGTCGGTGTCGCGCAGCGTCTCGATCGTCGCCTTCGCCGCCGCCATCGCCACGGCCGAGAACCAGAACGAGCCCGTCGAATACAGCGTCTGAGCCGGTCCGCGCAGCGCGTCCGTGCCGGTCACGGCGGCTATGGCGTAGCCGTTCGCCATGGCCTTGGACCACGCCGTCAGGTCCGGCCGTACGCCATAGGGCTCCCACGACCCCCGCAGGTCGATCCGGAACCCCGCACGGACGTCGTCGATCACCAGCGCGGCCCCGATCCGGTCGGCCAGCGCCCGCGCGGCCCGTGCGAAAGCGGGCTCCACCAGCTCCTGGTCCTCGAAGGAGTCGTGCTTGAACGGCGTCACGATGATCGCCGCGACCTCCCCCTCGACCGTGGCGGCCGCGGCCTCCAGCGACTCGATCGAGTTGTAGTCGAACTCCACCAGGTCGGCCCGCTCGTTCGGCGTCGTCCCGGCGAGCGACGGCGTGCACCAGGGGTCGGCCCCGTGGTAGGCGCCGTGGGCCATCAGCACCTTCGTCCGGCCGGTGGCCGCTCTGGCGACCATGAGGGCCTGGGTGGTGGCGTCGGTGCCGTTCTTGGAGAACATCGCCCAGTCGGCGCTGGGCACGGTGTCGACCAGCAGCTCGGCCAGCTCGACCATGATCGGTCCCGGCCCGTTGAGGCAGTCACCGAGAGCCAGCTGCCGGGCGGCCGCCTCCTCCACGCGCGGGTGCCGATGCCCAAGCACCACCGGGCCCCAGCTGCACATGAAGTCGATGTACTCGCGGCCGTCCACGTCCCACTGGCGGCACCCTTCGCCGCGCTCGAAGAACTGCGGGTATCCGGGGGCGAAGATCGCTGCGTTGAGATGCCCGTACATGCCGCCGGGCACGACCTTCAACGCCCGCTGACGAAGCTCAGCGTCTGTCATCTGAAATCCCTCTCCAAGTTCCACGAGTCGAATACAGCAGCCGGCGGCAGGGTCATGCCAGGAGGGCGAGGGTGGATTCGAGGTCGGTGAGGCCCGCGTCCGAGCCGAGTCCGGTGGCGACCTGGGCGGCGGCGGCCGTGCCCCAGCGGGCGGCGCCCACCACGTCCTGTCCGTGCAGCAGCCCGGTGATGAACCCGGCGCAGTACGCGTCCCCGCAGCCGGTCGTGTCGCTGACCTCGACCTTGAGCGCGGGCACCTGCTCGATCCCCGCCTCGGTCACCACCAGGCTCCCCTCGGCCCCCATGGTGACGAGCACCCCGCGCGGCCCTTCCCCCAGCAACGCCCTGGCCGCCGCCGACACCTCCGCCACGGAAGGCGACGAAGCCGACGGAGGCGAATCGCCCTCGGGGGCGGAGGTGTCTCCCACCGACGAGCCGGAGCCGATGTCGGAGCCGGAGCCGGAGCCGGAACCGATGTCGGAGCTGGAGCCCGAGTCGGTGCCCGAGTCGGAGCCGGAGTCGGCGGTGAGGCCGGCTGCCATGAGGAGCGCCTGGGAGTCGTTCGGGAGGACGTAGTCCACGTGCGGGAGGAATGCCCGTGCCATGCCCAACAAGTCCGGCATTTCCGACAGCAGGTCCATCGTCACGATCGCCCCGGCCGCCCGGAGCGAGTCCAGCAGCGCGAAGAACGCCGGATCCCCCAGCCCGAACGTCACGTCCATCCCGCCCAGATGGACGGCCCGCACACCACGCAGCCGCGCCTCGTCCAGGTCCGCCGGCGTGACCCCGAGGTTCGCCCCGGGGACGTGGAAGCTGGGGCGCCCGCCGTCGGGTCTGATCGGCAGGATCGACGCCGCCGTCTGCTCGCCGGCCTTGCGAGTGAGCAGGGAAACGTCCACGCCGCGCTTGGCCATCACCGCCACCAGGAAGTCCCCGAGCTCGTCGTCCCCGATCGCGCCCATGGAGACGACCTCGTTGCCCAGTTTGACCAGGTCGACCGCCGTCCCGGCCGCGGATCCCGCGGCGGTCAGCCGGATCTGGTCCACCAGGGCGGTGTCCTGCCCTTCCGGGATGTACGAGACGGGCCTGGCGAGGATGTCGACGATGTGCACGCCGATCGTGGCGACGGTCATGGGTCTAAATAGACAGACGTCCGAATAAAAAGTCAATATGCTCAGGACAGCGCCGAAGAAGGGGGCCACCTGGATGCCGAAGATCGTTGACCATGACGAGCGCAGGCGCGAGGTGCTCTCAGCCGCCCGCCGGGTGATCGTCAGGGACGGCATCGACGCCGCCACGACCCGGGCCATCGCCAAGGAGGCGGGCTACTCCAACGGCGTGCTGGCGCACTATTTCGCCGACAAGGACGAGATCCTGCTGTCGGCGCTGCGGCAGTCCCACCAGCGCATCCGCGAGCGCCTGACACGCAAGATCGAGGGCGCCACCGGCCTGGCCGCCCTGCGTGAGCTGCTGCTGGACAACCTGCCCCTCGACGCGGAGCGTACCCAGGAGACGCGTCTGGAGGTCAGCTTCTGGAGCCGCAGCCTGGCCTCGGAGCGGCTCGCCGAGGTTCAGCGGACCGAGGCCGCCGAGCTCCGCGGCGCCGTACGGACGCTGCTCGGCGAGGCTCGGGCGGCGGGCGAACTCACCACCGACGAGAACCTCGACGACATCACGGAGCGCCTCCTGGCGCTGGTCGACGGGCTCAGCCTGCACCTGCTGCTCTATCCCGGCCGCCTCGCGCGCGTGGACCTGGAGCGCCTGTTGCTCTCCACTCTCGACCATCTGTGATGGTCTTTTAAAAAGACCTTCCATCCTGTACGGCAAGCCGCCCAACCCGCCAACCGCCGCACGTGGCGGGCGTCTGTCCAGGGAGACGCCCGCTGACCGGGCGCGACGTCCCGCCGCAACGGCGCTTGGTCACCCGATTCGGCCCTCATCCTCGGCCAGGTGCGGAGGTCACTCTTCGGCCTGTCGCTCGCGTAGGTACCAGGCTGCGATCGAGTATGGCGGTGCCGCGGCCTGGGAGCGGGCGGCATGCTCGACGATCGCGTCCTGCATGAAGCGCAGGTCGGCGGGTCGGGGGTATGTGGCGTAGATCGGCTGGAGCGTCGCGGCGCCGAGGTCGGTGAAACTACCGGCGTCGGTGAAGACACCTTTGTGGGTCAGGTAGGTCAGTACTCCGCGCCGGTCGGCGATGCCCACGGAGGAGTGCAAGGCGATCGCTTCCCACACCCGGTCGACGTCCGTCGCGGCGACGCCGTGCTCGGTCAGCACGGATGCCGCCAGATCGGCGCCTTCCACTTCGAACCGGGCCTGGCCGGTCGCGAGGGTGCCCAGCCCCAGATCGTGCATCACGCAGGCGGCGAAGAGCAGGTTCTCGTCGTAGGCCGCGTCGTTCAGGGAGCCTTCCTGCTCGGCCAGCAGGCGGGCGAACAGGAAGCTGCGGATGCTGTGCTCGGCGATCGGCGTGCTCTCCGACTTCCGTACGAGGGCGAGGCTCGCGTCGGCCAGCGGCCCCGTGGGCAGGGCGAGTATGTCGTTCATGCCGCGACCGTATGAGGGCGGGGCGAAGAACGAGAAGAGGCCCGAGTGCCATGCACCGCCAGGATCGGGCCATGACTTCGACGGATTGATCGGCACCAGGTGGCGGTCCTCGTCATGCCCGGGCCGAGCGATACCGGCCACGGAAGGTGGCCGGTGTGCTGTCGGTGCGCTGGGCGAAGTACTTGACGAAGTTGCTGGTGTCGAGGAATCCGAGGCGGACCCCGATGCTCGCGACAGGTTCGTCGCCGTGGGCGAGGAGGCGTTTGGCCTCCAGCACGACGCGACGGTCGATGAACTCCTTGGCGC
Organism: Nonomuraea sp. NPDC048901; assembly: GCF_040649695.1. NCBI lineage: Bacteria > Bacillati > Actinomycetota > Actinomycetes > Streptosporangiales > Streptosporangiaceae > Nonomuraea > Nonomuraea sp. NPDC048901. The sequence goes on from NZ_JBEZFW010000019.1 coordinate 138,058, forward strand.
CGACGCCGGCCGCGGCGAGCGCGGCCCGGGTCAAGGTGCGCGGCGAGTATCCGAGGGCGCGTGCGTAGTGTCCGACGTCGCGGGCCCGGGTGAATTCGGTTTCGACGGCGGCGCGGAAGCGCTGGAAGGTCTCCGCGTGCTCGGCGGGCAGGGTGCCCACGGGTGCGGTCAGATGGGCCAGGCGCAGCAGGAGCACGGCGAGCAGCCGCTGGAGGATGGCGGAGCGGGTGGGAGCCGGCACGTGGGTGGTGCCGTATTCGCAGGCGAGGTGGTCAAGGGCCCTGCGCAGGGCCGGGGCGTCCTCTCCGGCGAGCTGCCACAGGGTGCGTCCGAAGGGGTCGTCGAGGCGGACGTCGGTGGCGGTGGCGGGGTCGAGGAAGTCGGGCTGGAACAGCACCAGGGTGCCGGTCGCCGCGCTGAGGTCGCCGAAGCGCTGTACCTGGCCGGGGCGGACCCACAGCAAGGTGCCGTCGGTGACGGCGTAGTCGGCGAAGTCGACCATGTGCCACAGCAGCCCCTGTTCCACCGTGAGGAGCAGATGGAAGTCCGGGCGCTGTGCGCGGCCGGCCCCCTCGGCGTCCCGGGCGCCTTCCGCCCCGCCGGGCCCACGCATGCGGCGGCGCAGTTCGGCGATCGGCATCACCTCGACACCGACCGCGCCGGCCGGCGGCGGGACGTACTGGATCTCCGGGATCGCCTCGTGTCCGTTTTTCACCACGATGAGTCCTCGCCGTACCTGGGCGGAACCTTTCCCGGCTCCTACCTTTGAAGTCAGTCGAGAGCATATGCGGCGGCAAGGGCGTCGCAGCTCCCGGCCGATATCGATGACTGACTTCTACCAATGTCAGGAGGCACCGAATGACAGACCGCATCCGTCTGACGTACGCGTTCGACGCCTACTGCGGCTGGTGCTACGGCATGGGTCCGGCGCTGCGGCAGTTCGCCGACGGCAACGCGGACCGTATCGAGCTGCGGGTGTTGTCCGGGGGCCTCTTCTCCGGCCCGCACGCCATGCCCGTGGCGGCGTACCCGCACATCCCGGACGCCACCCGGCGCATCGCCGCCGCCACCGGCGTCGCCTTCGGTGACGGTTACCAGCGCACCCTGGCCGAGGGAACCATGGTGCTGGACTCCACCGACGCCGCCACCGGGCTGGTCGCGCTGAGCCGCCAGGCTCCCGGACGCAGCCTTGAACTGGCGAGCGCCCTCAACCACGCCTGGTGCGTCGACGGCCACAGCCTCTCCGATGTCGACGTGTACCGATCCATCGCCGCCGGGCACGGCCTCGACGCCGACGCCGTCGCCGAAGCCTTCCTCGACCCGGCCACCCGCGCCGAAGCCGAAGGCGGCTTCCGGGAACTGCGCCGGCTCGGCGTCGACGCCTACCCGACGCTGCTCCTGCACGCCCCCACCGGCATCCACCGGCTCGGCGGCCCGCTCTCCAGCGCCCGCCGGCTCACCGAGGCCCTCGATCGGCACCTGGCCCCCGCCTCCACCTGACCTGCCCCCCGAACCATCACGACAGACGAAGAAGGAAAGCACTGCCATGACGAACATCGCCGTCTTCGGCGCCAACGGCACCATCGGCTCGGCCATCGTCCGCGAGGCCCTCGACCGTGGCCACACCGTCACCGCCGTCGTCCGCGACCCGGCCAAGGTCACCGAACGCCACGCGAACCTGAGCGTCACCACCGGCGACGTCCTCGACACCCAGTCGGTCACCGCCGCCGCGAAGGGCCACGACGTCCTCGTCAGCGCTGTCGGCGGCGGTGACGGCCCCGGCCACGTCGCCACCATCAAGCCTGCCGCCATCGCCCTCACCGAAGCGCTGCGGACCCTCGGCGGGCAGGCACTCCGCCTGATCACCGTCGGCGGCGCCGGCTCCCTGCGCACCCCCGACGGCAAGCAGGTGTGGGACGCCCCGGGCCTGCCCGACTTCCTGCTGCCGATCATGCACTCCCACGGCGACGCCCTCGACTACTACCGGACCGTCACCGACGTCGACTGGACCAGCATCAGCCCGGCGGCCATGATCGAGCCCGGCACCCGCACCGGCGGCTACCGCACCGCCCTGGACGACCTCGTCATCGACGGCGACGGCAACAGCACCATCTCCGTGGAGGACTACGCGGTCGCCCTCCTCGACGAGATCGAGCGGCCTGCCCACCACCGGCAGCGCTTCGCCGTCGGCTACTGACCGACAGGCGCACAGGTGTCCGGCCCGCCACTTCCCGTGGGAAGCGGCGGGCCGAACACCCCTGGCATTGCCGCATTTCGGACGACCGACTACATTGCTCCGCCATGAGCCTCCGCGAGCAGCTGTGCGAGTACGGACAGAGAGCCGTCGAGCAGGGCCTGGTCATCGGCACGTCGGGCAACCTGAGCATGCGCCAGGGCGACCTGGTCGCGGTCACCCCGTCCGGGGTCGCGCTCGACCGGCTGACGCCGGAGATGTGCCCGATCGTGGACATCGAGGGTTACCTGGTCGAAGGCGACCTGCAGCCGTCCTCGGAGACCCCGATGCACCTGGCCGTCTATGAGACCACCGGCGCGCAGGCCATCGTCCACACGCACTCGGTGTTCGGGACCGTCGTGGCCACCACGATGACCGAGCTGCCACCGGTCCACTACAACGCGCTGTTGCTGGGCGGGGTGGTGCGGGTGGCCGAGTACGCGACGTACGGGACGCCGGAGCTGGCGGCCAACGTCCGGGCGGCGCTCGACGGCAAGCAGGCGGCGCTCATGGCCAACCACGGCGGCGTCACCATCGGCGCCACGCTCGAGCAGGCCTTCGAGGCCACCCGGTTACTCGAATGGCTGTGTGAGGTGTACGTGCGGGGGCTGAGCGTCGGCAAGCCCACGATCCTGACCGACGAGCAGCTCGCGGCCGTGATCGACCGCTCCCTCAACCCCCCGGCCTTCCCCCGCCGCAACAACTGAGGGGTTACAGGTGGGCCGCCTGTTCGGCCAGTCCCAGCGGCAGGCCGCCCGAGCCCGCGATCTTGTCGTGGAACGACTTCAGCGACCCGTCGTACGACTCCCTGATCCGGTCGATCTCGATCGCGCCCGTCAGGTAGGACGGCGCCTGCGTGGGCCAGGCGCAGTAGCGGTTGACCTCCCCCTGCGCCGTTCCGGGCGACAGTGACGCCTTCGTCGCCATGAACGTCTCCGCCTCCTCGATCGACATGTCCTCGCAGTGCAGCGCCGTGTCCACCACGATGCGGGCCGCGCGGAAGATGCGGCAGTCCAGGTGCGCCAGCTCGGTGGCGAGCGTGTCGAAGTAGCCCTGCTCGTGCAGCACCTTCTCGACGTAGAGGGCCCAGCCCTCGGTGAAGTACGGGGTGCGGAACACGTTGCGCACGGTCCGGGTGTTGCTCGCCATGTGCGACAGGTGCCAGTGGTGGCCGGGATAGGCCTCGTGGACGGCGATCGACGGCATCTGGGCCCGCGAGTTCGTCCGCAGGCGCTGCCGTACCTGCTCCTCGGTGAAGCCGTCAGGCGTGTACGGCACGAAGAACACGCCGGTACGCGAGCTGCTCAGCGGCGGCGGCGAGAGGTAGTGGGCCACGGCCAGGACCGGCCTGGTGTATTCGGCCGAGGGCAGCACCAGGCACTCCTCCCCTTCGGGGAAGGTCACCAGGTCGCGTTCCCTGACGAACTCGCGGGCCCGGTGGGTCTCGGCCTCGTACTCGGCCCGCATGTCGGCCAGTGTGGCGGGATGGTCGTCCATCAAGGACTCCATCGCGGCTCGCCAGTCCTCGGTGCCGTTGAGCCGCCTGGTGACCTCGCGCATCCGCGCGTCCAGCGACGCCCAGGCCGCCTCACCCTTTTCGTGCAGCTCGGCGGCGCCGTACCCGAGCAGTTCGCGCTCGCGCAGCAGCGTCGAGTAGAGCCGCTCGCCCATCCGCCAGGTGCCGCCGCACTTGAACTCTTCGAGGAAGGTGACGAACGCATCGAAAGCGGCGGCGGCCGGCTCGGCGGCGGACGCGAGCCGCGCGCGCAGCTCCGGGTCCGTCACCATCGACGGGATGGTCTTGGTGAGGAAGTTGCGCCCGGTGCGCGCCTGCCCGAGGCCGCGCTGGACGAGCAGCGGCGCCGCGAGCTCGGCGTCGAGGTTGGCCCGGCAGGCGGCCAGCACGTCCGGCACCTCGGCCAGCCGGGAGAGGGCGGCGGCCACCAGCTCGGACTCGGGCTTGAGCCGCCGCTGGAACGGCGTGAACATGGAGGTGAAGATCGCCGACAGGTAGACGGCCGGGTCGCGCCGCCAGTCCGGCCAGGAGGCGAGGGCGATGGAGCCCCTCAGCTGAGACAGGACGAGATCCCTGTCGATCGCGTCATCCGGCGTCGGCGTCTCCAGTCTGGAGAGCCGGTCCAGCCAGACGATCTCTTCCCGCTCACGGGCGGCGAAGGCGGCGGCGGTGAAGTCACCGAGCGTGTGATCGTAGCCGTCGGCTCCCAGGGTGCTGGCGACGACGGGACGACCGGAAAAGTACCACTTGAGAAACTCGTCCACGTCCGCACAATATCCTGGGCATATGCCCCTACAGATCACCGGCGCGCTCGGCAACCCCGACCTGATCCGCCTGCCTTGGGAGGTCCCTCTCGCCGACTGGCCGACGCATCACATGGTCGACCTGCCGCGCGGTATCTCGCGGCACGTGGTGCGGTTCGTGCGGCTGTCCGGCAACGTGTACGCGATCAAGGAGATCAGCGAGCGGTACGCCAGGCGGGAGTACCAGCTGCTGTGGGACCTGGCCAGGCTCGACGCGCCGTCGGTCGAGCCGATCGCCTTCGTCACCGGCCGGGACGAGGGGCTCGACGCGGCGCTGATCACCCGGCACCTGCAGTTCTCGCTCCCCTACCGCGCGGTCATGTCGGGCACGCTGCGGCCCGACACGCTCACCCGGCTGCTGGACGCGCTGGCCGTGCTGCTGGTGCGGCTGCACCTGAACGGCTTCTTCTGGGGCGACTGCTCGCTGTCGAACACGCTGTTCCGCAGGGACGCGGGCGCCTTCGCCGCCTACCTCGTGGACGCGGAGACCGGCGAGATGCACCCGATGATCAGCGAGGGCCAGCGGCTCGGCGACATCGAGACCGCGCACATGAACATCTTCGGCGAGATGCTCGACCTGGAGGCGGGCGGGCTGCTGCACCCGTCGATCGACCCCATGGACACCGCCGAGGACATCGTGACCCGCTACCACCGGCTGTGGAACGAGATCACCCAGGACGAGATCATCGAGGAGGTCGACTGGCACCGGGTGGAGCAGCGGATCAGGCGGCTCAACCTGCTGGGCTTCGACGTGGCCGAGATGATGGTGCGGCGCAAGGTCGGCACCGGGCGGCTCATCGTCCGGCCCAAGGTGGTCGACGCCGGGCACCACCAGCGGCGGCTGCTCCGGCTGACCGGGCTCGACGTCGAGGAGAACCAGGCCAGGCGGCTGCTGAACGACCTCGACGGGTTCCGGGTCGCCAAGGGCCTGCGGCACGAGGACGAGGCGATCGTGGCGCACCGGTGGCTGGCCGAGGTGTTCCAGCCGACGGTCGAGGGCATTCCGGCCCGGCTGCGCGGGAAGCTGGAGCCCGCGCAGCTGTTCCACGAGGTGCTGGACCACCGGTGGTACCTGTCGGAGGCGGCCGGGGCCGACGTGGGCATCGCGGCCGCCGTGAAGTCGTACGTGGACAAGGTGCTCGTCCACAAGCCCGACGAGAAGGCCCTCCTGCCCGAGGAGCCGGGCGGCCTCATGGAGGAGGCGGACGACCTGCTTGAGGAGTCGGACCTTGAGGAGTCGGACCTTTAGGAGTCGGACCTTAAGGAGTCGGACGGAGTTCAGTAGGCGACCGTGATGCGCCGGCGCGGGTGCTCGCCCTTCTCCACCTCGTCGGCGATCGCGATCGCGTAGTCCTCGGCGGAGATGCGGCTGTTGCCCTCGGCGTCCGTGAGAAGCTGGTCACCGCCGACACGGAAGTGTCCGGTGCGCTCTCCGGGCGCGATCTCCGCGGCCGGGGAGACGTAGGTCCAGTCGAGGTCGTCGACCTCGCGGTAGAGGCCGAGAGCGCTCCGCTGGGCCAGCGCTTCCTTCTTGTACATGTCCGGGAAGCCGGGCGTGTCGACCAGGTCGACACCGGGCGCCACCTCCAGGCCGCCGGCGCCGCCGACGACGACGAGCCGCCCGACCCCGGCGGCGCGGACGCCGTCGATGAGGGCGCGATGGGCGTCGAGGAACGGCCCCTCGGGCTCGCTCCCGTCGCGGGGCGGAGCGATCGCGCAGATCACGGCGTCATGGCCGCGGCCCAGCGTGGCGGCGTCGCGCACATCTCCCTTGACCGGTCCCGACCTGCTGACACCGGTCACCTCGTGGCCGCGGGCCGCCAGCTCGGCGGCGATGCGCTGACCGACCATACCGGTCGCGCCAAAGAGAAGAATCTTCATATTCTCCAGAGTATCCATTGGATACTGGCGAGCTGGGCCGAGAATAATGTGAGCAATACTCTTAAATGTCGCAAGCAATACCCCTAATCAGGAAATCTCCGTCGCGGTTAGGTTTTTCTCCACCTTGGCCGTAGACATCTTTAACCTCATACATATCTCGCTTTATCCGATCACCCGGCCGTCATCCGCCGCTCCTACGCTGTCCCAGTCCTCATGACGGCGTGGGAGGGTCACGTGCTGGGACTGGATGACTGCCTGACCGAGGTCATGGCGATACCAGGGGCGTTGGACGCGATGCTGGTGGACCAGACGAGCGGCATGGCCGTGGCCATCAGCGGACCGCCGCAGGGCGTGGACGCCGAGAGCTCCGCCGCCGCCCTGACCGAGACACTGCGCGCGACCATGGACGGCCTGGCCCGCTCCTGCCCCGGCGAAACTGTCCGGATCGACGACATGCTGGTCACTACCGACAAAGGCCATCATTTACTGAGATTCCTCGAAACGGTATTCGAGGGGCCGCTCGTCATTTACCTGCGCCTCGACCTGGAACGGTCGAATCTCGCCCTGGCGCGATACCGCCTGCTGAACATCTCCCGCCAATTGCTCACCTGAGCCATGGCACCGCTGGACACGCTTCTGACCGGTCTAGCCCGTGAACGGGCCACGGGCGCCCTCCGCGTGGGCCGGGCCGGGACGATCTTCCTCAGCGAGGGCCGGGTCACGTACATGGAGTGCGCCCAGACCCCCGGCGTCGAGCGGCTGCTGGCGGCGCGCGGGCGGCTGCCGGAGACGGCGCTGCGCAGGCTGCAGGCCGACGGGGGCTGCGCGCGCCTGCTGGAGGAGGGGCCCGTCACGCTGGGCGAGCTGCAGTACTGCGTGCTCGGGGCCGTCCTGGACGCCGCGTTCTTCCTGCTGCCGGCCGGCGGGTCGCGGCCGAAATTCCGGCCGGGCGAGCAGCACTGGCTGGGCGGGCAGTGGTTCTTCGACGTGGCGGGCCTGCTGCGGGAGTGCGCGCGCCGCCGCGCCTATCTCGCGCAGATCTGGCCGTCCGCGCAGCTGGACACGGCTCCGGTACGGCCGGCGCAGTGGCTGCCGGGCAGCGGGGTGACTCTGGACTCGGTCCAGTGGGAGGTCCTCACCGGGGCCGGGGCCGAGGCGACACCGCTCGACCTGGCCAAGCGGATCGGCAGGTCCGGCTATTCGGTGCTGCTGGCCGTACGGAGGATGGCGGCGGCCGGGCTGCTGGCACCGCCCGTGGAGCCGACCACCACCACGCGCGCCCCGGAAGAGAGCGCGACGAAGACCGGTGAGCACAGGGCGAAGACCGCCGGAGACGGGCAGGGGGCGCTGCCGCAGCGGGGGCGCGTGGCCGCCGGCCAACGGCCGCCGCACGATCCCCGCACCCCGGGCCTGCCGCTCGGCCCGCCGGTCACGGCGGACCCCACGGACCTGGCCCTGCTGATGCGCCTGAAGAAGGCGCTGGAGGAGCTGACATGAGGTTCCCCCGCCCGCAAAGGAGGCCACCGGTGGAGCTGCGTGAAGAGGTGCTCAGGGAGATGGTTCTCCTGCGCGAGCGCACTCCGGACATCAGCGGGAGCGTCGCCTGCACGGTTGACGGCATGAGCATCGCCTGCGACAACGCCGACGACAGTGGCGAGCAGGTCGCCGCGCTGTCCGCGGCGCTGCTCGCGCTGAGCAGGCGAATGACGATCATGACCGGCCAGGGCGTACTGGAGGAGACGCTCATCTCCGGCACCGCCGGCTTCGCCGCCTTCTACGCGGCGGGCCCCACCATCGTCCTCGCAGTCCTGGCTGAGCCCGGCACCAATCTCGGGCTGCTCCGGCTGGAGGGGCGCAAGACGGCGGCCAGCGTGGCCGCCATCTCAGCACGGATTCACTGAGCTTGAACGGAGGAAGGCATGGCCAGCATGGACGTCTCTCTCAAGGAGATGATGACGATCGACGGCTCGCTCGGCGCGGTGATCGTCGATCACGGCAGCGGCATGGCGCTGGGGGCGCTCGGCGGCTCCAAGGACCTGGATCTCCAGGTCGCCGCGGCGGGGAACACGGAGGTGGTCAAGGCCAAGCTGCGCACGATGGACTCGCTGGGGCTCAAGGACTCCATCGAGGACATCCTGATCACGCTCGGCGGCCAGTACCACATCATCCGGCCGATCACCGGCCGCGGCGGCAAGGGGCTCTTCCTCTATCTCGCCCTGGACCGGGCGCGGGCCAACCTGGCCCTGGCCCGGCACCAGCTCCGCGGGATCGAGGAGAAGCTGGAGGTCTGAGAGATCCGGTGGCTCGCGTCCGGGCGCGGCGGACACGAGCCACCGACCTCCACCGATCCCTGAACAGCCTGGTCCCTGAACAGCCTGATCCCTGACCGGCCTGATTCCTGGTGCGTCAGCTCGTGGTGAGCTTGGTGATGGCGCCGACGATGTCCGGCCAGAGCGGCCGGGGCAGGTCGTGGCCCATGCCGGGGAACGTCAGCAGCGTGGCGCCTGGAATCGCCGCCGCCGTGGCGTGGCCGGCGGCGACCGGGACGAGCCGGTCGGCCTCGCCGTGGATGACCAGGGCGGGGATCCCCAGCGTGCCGAGCTGCTCCGTGCGGTCGCCGGAGGCCATGATCGCGGCCAGCTGCCGGGTCGTGCCCGGCGGGTCGAAGCACCGGTCGTACGCCTGGCCGGACAGCCGGAGGATGCGTTCCCGGTCCATGTCGAAGCCGGGCGAGCCGATCACCGCCCAGGTCCTCAAGGACTGGGCGAGCACGGCGTCCCGATCAGTCGGGGGCGCGGCGAGCAGCACCGCGCTGGCCTCCGGCGTGGGCGGGGCCACGTCCGGGCCGGGCGTCGACATGATCGAGGTAAGGGTCAGGACCCGCTCGGGGTGCCGGATGGCGAGCGTCTGGGCGATCATGCCGCCCATCGAGGCGCCCACGACGTGGGCGGCGGGCCAGCCGAGGACGTCCATCAGCCCGGCCGCGTCGTCGGCCATGTCGTCCAGCAGATACGAAGAGGACGTCCCCAGTGTGGGAACGCCCTCGTCGTGCAGGTGTGTGGAGAGTCCGGAGTCACGGTTGTCGAATCTGACAACGTGATGGCCCTGCTCCGCCAGGAGCTCGCAGAGCTCGTCGTCCCAGTGGATGAGCTGGGCGCCGAGCCCCATGATGAGGAGCAGGGGACGTCCGCCGGGTGAGCCGAAGGTCTCGTACGCGATCTCGATGCCGTTCGCGGCTGCAAGCGTGGTCACGAGGTCAGAATGACATTCTGTTTCCCGCGACGCAAAGACCGCCGGCTCCGAAACCGACGACCATCAAGGCCGTCGGCTCCGGACCTGACGGCCGTCAGCAAAACCGTCTTCGGACCTGACGGTTGTCAGCGCCGGACGAGCTTGCGGATCCGGTCGCGGCCGACCGTCACGCCACCGCCGAACATCGCCAGCGCGACCGCCGCGGCGGCGCCACCGATGGCGTTCGATTCGACGACCTTCTTGTCAGCGACCTTCTCCTCAGCCTTGTCGGCCTTCTTGGCGGCCACCGGCACGGCCTTGGCGGGAGCGGGCTTGACCGCGGCGGGCTTGTCGCCCTCGGCCACGATCTTCGGGGGCTTGGCGGGGTTGCGGTCCACGACGGCGTACGCACCGGTCGAGAAGGGCTGCGGGTAGTTCTTCTTGCCCGGACCGCTACCCCACTTGGTGATGACGTAGTCGATCTTGATGTGGCCCGCGCCACCGTTGCCGTCCACGCCCAGCGTGCTGGAGTTGAAGCGGCCACCGGTCAGGGCGGCGAAAGTCTTGGCGTCGAGGTCGAGCATGACGCCGCTGGAGGACGGCACGCCCGGACCGCGGTCGCCGACGAAGAAGGGCATCTTCTTGCCCTTGTAGACGACGTAACCCTCGGTCATGAGCGGCCAGCTCGGGCTGGCGGCGAGCCCCTTCTGCATGGGCTTGCCGCTGGCCGGCAGCCCGGTGTCCCCGGCGCGGCCGGAGGAGTCGTCCCAGAAGTAGGACGCGGTGGTCTTGCCCTTGAGCAGGACCTTCTTGTCGTTGCCGGTGTCGGCGTGTGCGGCGGTGCCTGCGCTGATGGAGATCGCGCCTACGAGGGCGGCGGTGAGCATAGCAGAGCGAACAGACATGAAGCAGTGAAGTCCTTTATACGGGAAAAGGGGATCGCGCTCGTGAAAGGTGGGCGTAGCCGGGCAAGACGCCAAACGGTCGCTACGCGGAGCGTGGAAGAGCGGGGGGAAGGCGCCGGTCAGTCTGCGGACGACAACACGCGGGCTGGCGGCACGACGCGGGGGTTACGCATGCGGTAGGTGTCCTCTCCATCTCGCCTACCGGGTTAGCTGACGGGTTCGGACGTGGAGATGCCCTACCGACCGAGGTCGGATTCACCCCTAAGGAACGTTGGTTCCCCGGTTCCCGCGAGCGGGATTCGGCGCCTGCCGGTTGGTACTCCCCTGTTGAAGCCCCAAAGTCACCGGCTGGTAACTCCATGAACTATAGGTACCGAACCGGACAAAGGCAAACATAAGCCCATGAAACGGGCGAAGATCTACCTAGAGGGTCAAGAAAAAAGGGGGGTACGGCATGCCGTACCCCCAGAAAAGCTCAGGTCAACCGCCGCTCTTCCGCCTGAAAGAACGCTTGCTGGCGGCGGGCCCGTGAGCGCCGTGAATCTTGGAAGGGTCGTTGCCCCTGCCACCCGCGCTCGAGTCAGCATGCTGGTTACGCTTGCGCTCCAGCGCCTCGCGGAACTTGCGCTTCATCTCGTCCTCGGGAGTTTCGTCGACTTCCGGCTCCGGTGTTTCCGCCATGAGGACCTCCTGGTGTTGGGGACAAGGACAGCTTCGCATGACGGCGCTCAGGACGCGAAACTGGCCTCGACCTTGGGCTGTGGGGTTTCCCGGTCGATCCGCACACCGGGCATGGCGATCAGGGCGACCAGCGCCACGAGGGCGCCCGCGACCCCCAGCGAGGGGATGACCAGGGCCGCGGCCGAGGCGTGCGCGGCGGCCAGTCCGTGCAGCGGCGCCTCGGTGGCGATGACGGAGGTGTAGGCGGTGCCGGCCAGGGCCAGGGCGACCGAGCCGCCGATCTGGCGGAAGAACGTCAGGTTGGCCGAGGCCGTACCCATGTACTGGGGCGGCACCGAGTTCGACACGGCCACGGTCAGGCCGGAGAGCATCGGGCCCATGCCGAGGCCGATCAGCGCCATCCACCCGACGAGCACCCAGGGCGGCGTGTCCAGCGTCAGACCGGCGCACAACAGCGTGCCCACGACCAGCAGGAACGGCGCCGCCACCAGCCACGGCTTGTAGACGCGCGTCCGGCTGATCAGCGCGCCCACGACCATGCTGCCCACCACCATGGCCAGGGTCAGCGGGTAGATCCGCAGCCCCGACTCGGTGGCGCTGGCGCCGAGCGCCTCCTGGAAGTAGCGCGGCAGGAACACCACGCCGGCGAACATGCAGAAGGCGGTGAAGAAGGAGGTCACGTTGACCAGCGTGTACGTACGGTTCCGAAACAGGTGCAGGGGCATGATGGGCGCCTCGGCCCGCATCTCCACCACCACGAACACCACGAGCGACACCAGAGCCAGCGCGATCGGCCCGATCACCGGCACGCTGGTCCAGGTGTGGCCGTCGAGCCCCTTCTCGGTCAGGCCGATGAGCAGCGAGCTAATGCCAACTGTGAAGACCCCGATTCCCAGGTAGTCGGGCCGCCCGCCGCCATGTCCCGGCCGGCGCGGCAGGCGCAGCACGATGATCGCGATCAGCACCAGGCCGATCGGCACGTTCACATAAAAGGCCCAGCGCCAGCTCGCGTGGTCGGTGAAGAGCCCGCCCAGGAACGGCCCGGCGAGGTAGCTGAGCGCCATCACTCCGCCCATCGCGCCCTGCACCCGGGCTCCGCCCTTCTCCGGCGGGAACAGTTCGAGCACCAGGGCGATCGACAGCGGCAGCAGCGCGCCCGCGCCCAAGCCCTGCAACGCGCGGAACAGGATGAGCTGCGTCATGTCCTGCGCCACCCCGCATAGCGCCGACCCCAGGAGGAACACGGACATGCCGATCAGCAGCAGCGGCTTCCTGCCGTGCTGGTCCGACAGCCTTCCATAGAGGGGCACGGTCACGGTCGAGGTCAGCAGGTAGGCCGTGACGACCCAGGTGTAGAGATCGACGCCGCCCAGTTCCGTGATGATCCGCGGCAGGGCCGTACCGACGATCGTCTGGTCGAGCATTCCTAAGAACATGCCGCCGAGCACGGCGACCAGCAGGAGGCCATCGCCTCTGCGCTTCGTGTCAGTATTCACGTGTGGAGAGTGACATGTAAGGATTGACATGTCAACCCTTTGCTATGCTTGCCGACATGTCCCTACGGATCGCGCTGCTCGGGCTCCTCGACGCCAAGGGGCCGGCCAGCGGCTACGACCTGGCGAAATCCTTCGAGCGGTCGCTCAATCACGTCTGGCAGGCCGGGCACACGCAGATCTACCCGGAGCTGGTGAAGATGGCCGCCGACGGGCTGGTGGCGGTCGAGTCGGAGGGGGCGCGCGGACGGAAGATGTACGCGATCACGCCCGAGGGCGCGGAGCAGGTGCGCTCCTGGCTGGTCGAGCACGAACCGGTCGGTGCGATACGCAGCGAGGTGGCCCTCCAGGCGTTCCTGCTTCCGCTGCTCGACAGGGAGTCGGCCATCGCGGTGGTCGAGCGCATCAGGGCGGGGTTCCAGCAGCGGCTGGCCGTCCTGGAGTGCAAACCCGAGGACGGATCGAGGCTCGGCCGGTACGCGCTCAACCTCGGCCTCACACAGGGCCGTTCGGCGCTCGCCTGGGCCGATGAGACCCTGGCCGAGCTGCGCGGGCTGGAGCCGGCCGACCAGCCGGCCCCAGCCCACTTGCTATAGATCTAAGAAGCGTCCAGCTAAGAAAGCAGGGACAGCTCCTCGGCGGTGAGGACGAGGTCGGCCGCGGCGGCCGAGTCGATGATGCTCTCCGGCCTGCTGGCCCCCGGGATGGGGATCACCACCGGGCTGCGCGCCAGCTCCCAGGCCAGGCAGACCTGCTGCGGCGACACGCCCCGCGCCGCCGCCACCGTGCCGAACGCCGTGTGCTTGCCGCCGAGCTCGGACGCCGAGCTGATGCCGCCCAGCGGCGACCACGGCAGGAACGCCACCCCGAGCTCCGCGCACACGTCGATCTCCGGCTCGCTGGTCCGGAACTTCGGCGAGTACTCGTTCTGCACACTGGCCAGCCGCCCGCCCAGGATCTCGTGGGCGAGCCTGATCTGCTCCGGATTGGCGTTGGAGATGCCCGCCATCCGGATCTTCCCCGCGTCGAGCAGGTCGCGCAGGCCGCCGAGCGTCTCCTCGTACGGCACGGCGGGGTCGGGCCGGTGATGCTGATAGAGCCCGATCGCCTCCACCCCCAGCGCCTTCAAGGAGCGCTCGCACGCCTCGGCCAGGTAGTCCGGCCGGCCATTGACCTGCCACCCGCCACCCTCTATGCGAGTGTGGCCGCCCTTGGTGGCCACGAGCACGTCGCCGGTGTCGCCGCTCCAGCTCGCCAGGGCCTTGGCCACGATCCGCTCGTTGTGACCCACCTGGTCGGCCGACGGTGTGTAGGCGTCGGCGGTGTCGATGAGGGTGACTCCCGCGTCGAGCGCCGCGTGGATGGTCTTGATCGACTGGGCTTCGTCGGGCATGTGCCCCGCTACGGACATGGGCATGGCGCCGAGCCCGATGGCGCCGACATGGGCCTGGCCAATAGATCGTGTGTTCATGAACCCATCCTCCTCATGCCGCGGAGTCAGGTCGAACCGGGGTCAGGCGCCGGCAAAGCGGATGGTCACGTGCGAGCCATCGCAGAACGGCTTGTTCCTCGAGCTTCCGCACCTGCAGAGCGTGACCCGGTTGCGTACCTCGTAGTCCTGGCCGTCGGCCGAGGTGACCGGAATGCCGCCGCGTACCCAGATCGGCCCGCCCACGCCCGCCACCTCGTCCTCGACGATGCCGATGGACGGCGGCAACTCGGGCTCGATCGGCGCGCGAGACGCCCAGGCGGTGAGCCGGCCCGACGGGCAGTGCGCGGCCTGTCGCGCGGCGGTCTCGCCCTGTCCGGGGATCTTGAGGAGCTTCCATACCTGCCCGTCCGCATCGCAGAAGCGGGCGAAGGCACAGAACGCGGGCGCGTCGGTGAGCGCCAGCTCGGGCCCGGCCTGCTCCTCCGCCTGCCCCAGGTATGACCGCTGCGAGGCGGTCTCCGTGCCGTCGAACCGGACCCGCTCGTGGCTGCCGTCGCAGTAGGGCTTGTTCTGCGAACGGCCGCAGCGGCAGAGCTCGTACGACTCCGCGACCGGATATTCCTCGCCCTGGACCCACTTCGTCGACTGGCCCATCGCGTCGCCGCCGATGACCTGCCTGGCCATGGGGACCGATCCGGTCACCACGTAGGGACCGTCAGGCGTCACCTCGATGCGCATACGTCTCCACCTCCCGCGGGCGGGGGGCCGTGGACCATGCTTCCCGGCAGGCATCGGCCGAAACCCGCAGGCCGAGGCCGGTCTGGCCGCCTGTCTAGTCGCGGATGTTCTGCGCCAGCTGGGCGAGAATCTCCTCGAACGAGGCGGTCTGCTCCTCGCTGAGGCCCACGCGCAGGCGGGTGTCGAAGGCCATCGCCACCTCACGCAGCCGGTGGAACAACCGCTCCCCCTCCTCGGTCAGCTCGACCACGTGGACGCGCCGGTTGGCGGGGTCCCGGCGGCGGGTCAGCAGGCCGCCGCTCTCCATCGCGTTGAGGTGGTGGGTCAGCGTCGCCCCCTGGATGCCCACCGCCTCGGCGAGCTCGCGCTGGTTGCCCAGTTGCCGGGACTTGATCGAGAT
The DNA here is from genome assembly GCF_040649695.1 of Nonomuraea sp. NPDC048901. NCBI lineage: Bacteria > Bacillati > Actinomycetota > Actinomycetes > Streptosporangiales > Streptosporangiaceae > Nonomuraea > Nonomuraea sp. NPDC048901. The sequence goes on from NZ_JBEZFW010000019.1 coordinate 153,371, forward strand.
GAGGATCTGCCAGACCGGGGCCGACCCGCCGACGGAGGCGAGCGCGTCGTCGAAGGCCCGGCTCACGGTCCTGGCGGTGTTGGTGAGCAGCAGGCCGATCGGTGGCCGGAAGGGTGGCATCATGCCGCCAAGTTTAGCAGTGACATCTAATCGTTTGACATCTAATGCTTCGATATCTATCGTCAAGGGCATGCAGCCAAACCCTTCCCTCAATGGCAAGGTCGCGGTCGTGGCGGGGGCCAGCCGCGGCATCGGTGCCGTCACCGCTCGCGCCCTGGCCCAGGCCGGCGCCGCCGTGGTGCTCGGCGCCCGCGACACGCAGGCGGTCGAACAGGTCGCCGCGGACATCCGCTTCGACGGCGGGCAAGCGCTGGCCGTATCCCTTGACGTCGGTGACGCGGCGTCGAGCGAGCGGCTGGTCCAGCGGGCGCTGGAAACCTTCGGCCGGCTGGACGCGGCCTTCAACAACGCCACCGACGGGCCGATGCCCGCGCCGCTGGCCGACATCGATCCCGACGAGTTCGACCGGGGCATTCGCACGAACGTGCGCGGCACCTTCCTCGGCATGAAGTACCAGATCCGGGCCATGCTCGCCTCGGGTGGCGGGTCGATCGTCAACATGGCCTCGCTCGCCGGGCTCCAGGGCCACTCGGGCCTGAGCGCGTACGTGGCGGGCAAGGCCGGGATCATCGGACTGACGAAGGTGGCCGCGCTCGACTACGCCGACCAGGGCATCAGGGTCAACGTGGTCGCCCCCGGCCCGATCCTCACCCATCACCTGGAGGCGGCGGGCGAGGAGGCGCAGCGCCTGGCCGGGCTGTCGACGCCCATGCGGCGCATCGGCCGGTCGGAAGAGGTGGCCGCGGCGGTCGTGTGGCTCTGCTCCGACCAGTCGTCGTTCATCACCGGAGTGACCTTGCCCATCGACGGCGGGCAGGCGGCGGGCAACAAGCCCCCGCGCATGTACCGCCAGGGCCAGCCTATGGAGAGACAGGAGATCTGATCATGACCATCGACCAGCGACTCGACGAACTCAGCAGGCAGTGGATGGAGGCCGAGCGCCGCGGCGACACCGCAGCGCTCGACGCGCTCGCCGTGCCCGACTTCACCCTGGTGGGGCCGCTCGGCTTCATCCTGAACAAGGACCAGTGGCTGGCGCGCTACCGCGGTGGCGGCATGGTCACGCACGAGATGAGCTGGGCGGACGTCACCGTACGGGAATACGGCGACACGGCGGTGGCCATCGGCGTGCTGGCGCAGCGCGCCGCGTACCAGGGCACACCGGCCGACGGACGCTTCCGCGTCACCCAGATCTCGGTCAAGGACGGGGACCGGCGCCTGCTGGCGAGCCTCCACTACAGCCCGATCGCGGCGCCGCCGGCCCGCCCCTGACCCCGCGACGTCAGCGGCCGGGCTCCTCGAAGAGGGCCTGGGTGGCGGCGAAGGTCTGGGCGGTCACGTCCTCCTCGGCCTGCCGGGCCGCCTCCATGAGGGCCTCGCACAGCGCCTCGGAGCCCAGCCGCATCGCTCGCGGCGCGATGTGCACGCTCGCCAGCCCGCCGCTGGGCAGGACCTCGACCGTCACCTGCCCGTCCGCCGCCACACCGCGCCCCCTGGCCGACTCCAGTCGGCGCCCCACTTCCTCGAACTGAGCCGTCTGTACCGCGAGCTGCGCCAGCGCCCGGTCGATCTCCGGATCGCCGCTCCTGGGTATGGTCATGCCGGCTCCTTATCGGTGGAGGATGAACGCCCGGGGGGCGTGCGCCAAAGCGGATCGGAGCGATCCCTGGACGGACATGTCCCCGTTGGCGACCAGCGCGTAGAGGGTCGCCGCCGACGTGGTCCGCCGGAAGAAGTTGCCCATGGGACCGGTGCCGAGCATGGTCTCGGTGAATCTGGTGGCCGGGATGAACTTGCGTACGTCGCGCAGGGCCTTGATACCGCCGTCATAGGCCAGTTCGGCGACGAAGTGCTTGCCCGCGTACTCCCACAGGTTGCCCATCGGCTGGCCGGTGGCGGCGGAGCTCGCCGCGTGCACGCCGGTCTTCACTGTGGCCCACACGACCGAGTCGGCCACGGCGTCGAGTCCTTCGCGCACCGCGTACGTGCCCACGTTGAACTTGCCCACCTTCGCGGCCAGGATGGTCTTCATCAGCTTCTGGAAGATCGTCTTCTCCAGCCTGGCCCGCGCCACGAGCCACTTGAACACGCCCTCGGCCGCGATCCTGGCCGCCGGGTAGAGATAGCCGAACATCATGGTGAACGCCATGGCGGCCAGCTGGGTGCCGATGATCTTGAGCTGTTCCCGGTGTTCCTCCACCGCGTCGGCGTAGTCGTCGCAGCCGTCGGCCAGCTCGTTCAGCGCCGCCCGCATGGCGGCGTAGCGAGGGGCGAGCTGGTCGGGCCACACGTCCGCGAAGCGGTCGACCGACCGGCTGTCGTTCGTCTTGAGCACGCCCGCGACCCCGCTCTCCGTGTGCTGCGCGAGCGTGCCGATCGCCTTGGCGAACTCGCGCAGCTCCGTCGCGCGCGCCCGCAGGTTGGACACGTCGGCCACGGGCACGTGTACGTCGGCGAACCAGGCGAGCGCCTGGAACGGATCGAACATCAGGCACCTTCCCTGGCCGGCGGCGTCACGGGGATCGGCGCGTCAGGGAGGTCCAGGGCCGCGGGCAGGGACGCGATGATGTCCTGCTCCAGGTAGTCCCAGAGTTTCTCGAGGCTGCGCAGATTGCCGGCCGCTGTGAAGTTCTTCTCGGCGATGGCGTCCATGTGATGGGTCAGGGCGGCGTAACCGGCGTGGTACCACTCGGCCCAATCGATACCCTCCTCGTCGCCGCCGACGAGGCCGGAGGTGCTTCCCAGCTTCCAGGAGTTCAGCCGGCGCTCCACGACGTCGTCGCCCAGCTTGTCGAAGAGTCCGGCCAGCTCGCGAATGGAGTTCCAGTCGATCTGCACCTGGCCCGACGCGCCCGGCGGCCCGCCGGGCGTCGGGGGCGGGGTCGGGGTCGGGGTCGGGGTGTACGAGGGGGTGGGCGTCGGCGTGGGGCTCGACGCGTCCGGAGGGGTGCTGGACGGCGGGCTCGATGGCGTGGGGGTGCCCGATGGGGAAGGGGTGTCCGACGGAGTCGGGGTCGCCGTGTCCGACGGGGTCGGGGTGGGTGTGTCCGACGGGGTCGGGGTCGGGGTCGCCGTGTCCGACGGGGTCGGGGTGGGCGTGGGTGTATCCGTGGGCGTGGGTGCCGGGGAGTCCGTGGGCGTGGGTGTCGCGGTGGGAGTGTCCGACGGGGTGGGGGTGCCCGTGGGACTGGGCTCCTCAGTCGAATCCGCCATTTACCTTCCCCCATTACAAATACGTTAATTCGCGACATAAGCACGCTAGTGACAGAAAATTACTCACACGTTAATAAATCCGTCACCAGGGTTAATTTGCTGACATCCAAGTCGGCAGCTCGCGCAACAAACCACCCAGCCGATCGACCGATTCCCGCTCGGCAACCCCGCGCATGGCCGACACCTCGACCCGTTCGCACACCTCGGCCGCCTCGATGAGCCCGACGGTCGCGCAGCTGCCCTTCAACCGGTGCGCGAGCGCGGCCACCCGGGCCAGGTCTTGACCGCGTTCGGCTTGGCGGAGCTCGTCATAGATCGCCATGGCCGTCGAGAGGAACACCTCGGCGATCTCCGTGATATCCCCCTGCGACAGCCCCGCCAGCTCCGGCGGGACCTCTGACGTGGCGGCCCACAGCGGCACCTGGGTCACGACGTACTGCCAGTCCACCGGCTTGGCCAGGTGGTCGTCCATGCCCACCGCCAGGCAGCGAAGCCGGTCGTCCGGCATCGCGGCGGCGGTCATCGCGATGATCGGCGTGCGCGGCTCCTCGCGCCGCCTGATCTCGGCGGTCGCGGCCAGGCCGTCGAGAACCGGCAACTGGCAGTCCATGAAGACCAGGTCGTACCCGCCCAGGAGCACCGCCGCCACGGCCTGCTTCCCGTCGGCGACGGAGTCGACGTGGTGGCCCGCCCTCCGCAGGACCAGCTCGGCCACCTGGCGGCTCACCTCGTCGTCCTCGGCGACCAGGATCCGCGCCGGTGCGGCGCCGTCGACCGGCACATCCGGCGTTTCGCCGCCCTGCGCGGAGGCAGGCACGGAACCCGGCCCAGCGCCCTGCGCGGAGGCAGGTACGGAACCCGGCCCAGCGCCCTGCGCGGGAGTCAGCGCGTTCTCTACGGCGGCGAGCAGCCGGCGGCGGCTGAGCGGCCGGGTCACCGACTGCACGGTCCGCTCGGCCACCGAGATCGGCCAGGCGCGCCCCGGGCGCCCCGGTGTGACGAGCACGACGACACCGGCGTCTCGGAGCAGCGGATCGGCCGGCTCCCCGTCGGCCAACGCGAAATCGAGGTCGAGGTCGATGACCGCCAGGTCGAACGGACGTCCCGCCGCGGCGCCGGCTCGCAGGGCGGCCAGGGCGGCCGGGCCGTCGGAGGCCGTCTCCACCACCAGACCGGCATCGTCCAGGATGCGCCCGGCCAGCGCGAGGTCCTCCGGCCGGGCGTCGGCGACGAGCACCCGCCGTCCGCGCAGCGCGGGCGCGGCCGGGGCCGACCACGTCAGTACGTCCACCGGCAGCGTCACCCAGAACCGGCTCCCCACTCCCTCGACGCTGTCCAGCCCGATCTCACCGCCCATCAGCTCGGTAAGCTGCCTGCTGATGGCCAGGCCGAGGCCGCTCCCGCCGGTCCGCCGGGTGATCGGGGAGTCGACCTGACGGAAGATGCCGAAGACCCGCTCCAGGTCGCCCTGCCCGACGCCCACACCGGTGTCGGTCACCGTGAACCGCAGCGTGACCCGGTCGTCGCCGGGACCGCCTTCGTCGAGGGTCACCTCCAGGTCGACGCCACCCTTGACGGTGAACTTCAGCGCGTTCCCCACGACGTTGGTGAGCACCTGCCCGAGACGTACCGGATCGCCGAGCACCTGTTGCGGCAGGCTGTCGCCGAGCCGCGAGGTGAGCCAGAGCCCCTGCTGGTAGGCGTGCGGCGCGAACGGGGCCACCACCTCGTCGCAGAGCCGGAGCAGGTCGAACGGCACCGACTCCACCTCCAGATGCCCCGCCTCGATCTTCGACAGGTCGAGGAAGTCATCGAGCAGCCGGAGCAGGCTCCGCGCGGATTCCTGCGCCGTGCTCGCGTAGTGGCGTTGCTCGCCGTCGAGCCGGGTCTCCAGCAGCAGGGAGTTCATGCCGAGGACGCCGTTGATCGGGGTGCGGATCTCGTGGCTGATCTTGGCGAGGAACTCGGACTTGGCGCCGGACGCGCTCACGGCCTCGTCCCGGGCCACGGCCAGCTCGGCGGCGTACCGGGCGAGCGTCCGTTGCGCCCGGCGCCGGCCGCGCGTGGTGTGGATCTGCAGGCCGAACCCGATGAGGATCAGCAGCGCCAGGACGGCGGCGATCGACAGCACCCGTACCCGGAGTTGCTCGGCCGAGGCGAGCGCCGCGTCGGCGGGCACCTCGGCGGTGACCGTCCAGCCGACGTCGGGGATGGGCTCCGACGCCGACAGCACCTTCCCGCCGGCGTCGTGGTGGGTGGTGAAGAGGGTACGGCCGGCCAGCGCCGCGTCCACCCTGGGGTCCTCGCGCAGGGAGGTGAGGGCGTAGAGCTTCCTGCCGGGGTCGGCGACGAGCACGCCCGACTGGTCGGTGATGAGCAGCCGGATCCCCTGCGCCTCGGCGGCCTGCGAGGCGAAGTCCTGGATGGCGTCCAGGCTGTAGACGACGGCCAGGACGCCCAGCACGCTCTTGCCGTCGGCGCTCGGGATCACGGCGGCCGCGGCGACGGCCCTGGACACGCCGCGCATCGTGGGCGTGTACGCCTGGGAGATGTAGGGTCGCAGGCGATCGCGGACGGCGACGTACCAGTCGGTGCTGCTGACGTCCTGGGGCAGCACGCTCGTCGGCTCGGCGCCGGCGATGTCGCCCCGGAGCCCGATCACGATCACGCCGCCGACTCCGGCGCGCATCCTGCCCAGTTCCTCGCGGAACCCGATCATCGTCTCGCGGCTCACCGCCTTGCCAGAGGTCGCCGCGGCGCGCACCGCGGGCCGCTGGGCGTACGCGCTGACGAGCTGCTTGAGCGAGCCAAGCTGCTGCTCCACCACGACCCGGCTGACCGAGGCGGTGGTTCGCACCCGGTCGCCGACCTCGTCGCCGACCGCTTCCGCCGACAGCGTGATGCTGGACGAGGTCAGCAGCGCCAGCGGGAGCAGGCCGAGCAGAATCCACAGCGCCGTCACTGCCAGGAGCCATCCGCGCTCTCTCACCAGTGATCACCTCCCCCACGGCTCACCGGCCGCTGACACGCATCACACAGTAGGAGGGAAGAGCTTGGGGCGAAGCCCCGCCCTGAGCAAAAGGAGCAGAAGGCGATTGGTTGTAACACGACATCCCTAAGATGCCCGCGTCGATCACAGTCGAGCTAGGAGTGTGGCGATGCCTGGAGCGGCGGACATCACCGTTCTCATCGTGGACGACGACCCGGTCGTGACCGCCGCGTTGCACGCCCAGGTGAACCGTGTCTCCGGGTTCAAGGTGGTGGGGATCGCACACACCGGACAAGTGGCGCTCGCCGCCGCCCACCGGTTCGCGCCGCGGCTGGTGCTGCTGGACCTGCACCTGCCCGACCTGCCCGGGCTGGAGGTCGCGCACCGGCTGCGGCGCCCGGACCAGCCACCCACCGACGTGATCGTGATCTCCGGCCACAAGGAGTCGGCCGCGGTGCGCGCGGCCATGCAGCGCGGCGCCCTATACTACCTGGTCAAGCCGACCAGGGCCGGGATTCTGGAGCAGACGTTGCTGCGGTACGCGGCGACGGTCGAGCAGTTGGGCTCGGGCGGCAGGTTCGTCGAGCAGCAGGAGATCGACCGGATTTTCCGCTCGCTGCATCTGGACGCGTCTCCCCGGGCGAAGAGCATCTCGGCGGCGACCGAGCAGGCGGTGCTCGACGGGCTGGCCGCGGCCCAGGACGACCTGTCGGCGCACGAACTCGCCGAGGCCATCGGCGTCAGCAGGGCGACCGCCCGCCGCTACCTGGAACACCTGGTCGAACGGGGACAGGTCGAGGCCAGGCTGAGGTACGGACCGACGGGCCGCCCGCAGCACCGGTACTGGGTGCGGTGAAGCCGGTCAGGGCGCTGCTCGCCGTACTCGCGTGCCTGGCGCTGGCGGCCTGCGGCTCCTCCGGAGAGCCCGCGTTCCCCGAGGGCTCCACCATGGCCCGCGTCCAGCGAAACGGCCTGCTCACGGTGGGGATCAAGTTCGACTACCCGCTGTTCGGGTTCAAGGATCCGGACAGCGGGCGGATCACCGGGTTCGACGCGGAGATGGCCAGGATGGTCGCCAAGGACCTGACCGGCAGTGAGCGCAACGTCCGCTTCGTGGAGACCCTGCCGGTCCAGCGCGAGGACTTCCTGCGGCAGGGGGTGGTGGACCTCGTCATCGCCACCTACTCCATCACGCCGGCCAGGAGCCAGGTCGTCGGTTTCACCGAGCCCTATTACCAAGCCGGGCAGGACGTGCTGGTCAGAGCCGGGGACAAGCGCATCGACGACGTGGCGGACCTCGACGGCCGGGCGGTGTGCACGACCACCCGCTCCACCTCCCTGGACCGGCTGCGGGACCGCGTGCCCGGCGCCCGACTGGTGGTGGTCGACAACTCCAGCGAATGCGTGCCCGCCCTCACAGCCGGCCGCATCGACGCCATCAGCACCGACGACACGATCCTGCTCGGCCTGGTGAACCGGCGGCCGGACGCGCTCAGGCTGGTCGGCCGGCCGTTCGGCCGCGAACCGTACGGCATGGGCGTCCGCAAGGAGGACGTGGTGTTCCGCGACTACCTCAGCGGGCTGATCGGGCGCTGTCTGCGAGACGGCCGGTGGGATCGGGCGTTCAGGGACACCATCGGCCTGTCCGGCGCGACCGCCGCACAGGCCAAGCCGCCCGTCACTCACTGACGGCCGGTCAATCACTGAGCAGAACGCGCACAACCCTCTGCGTGACACAAGCCGCTCCTACCGTTGCGCCAACGCGGACGGAAGGAGCATCACCCGTGTCCGATCAAGGGCTGGTCGTCCTCGACCAGGTCAACAAGCGCTTCGGCGATCATCACGTGCTCAGGGACGTCGAGCTGAGCGTACGGCGGGGCGAGGTCGTGGTGATCATCGGCCCGTCGGGCGCCGGCAAGTCCACCCTGTGCCGCGCGATCAACCGGCTGGAGACCATCGACTCCGGCACCATCACGATCGACGGCACGCCGCTGCCCGAGGAGGGGCGGCAGCTGGCCCGGTTGCGAGCCGAGGTCGGCATGGTGTTCCAGTCGTTCAACCTGTTCGCGCACAAGACGGTCCTGGAGAACGTCGTGCTCGGGCAGGTCCACGTACTGAAGAAGAGCAGGGCGGACGCCGAGAAGAAGGCGTACGAGCTGCTGGAGCGCGTCGGCATCGGCGGCCAGGCGGGCAAGTTCCCCGCGCAGTTGTCAGGTGGCCAGCAGCAGCGCGTCGCGATCGCCCGCGCGCTGGCCATGGAGCCGAAGGTGCTCCTGTTCGACGAGCCCACCTCGGCGCTCGACCCGGAGATGGTCAACGAGGTGCTCGAGGTGATGACGGCGCTGGCCCGCGAGGGCATGACCATGGTCGTCGTCACGCACGAGATGGGCTTCGCCCGCCGGGCCGCGGACCGCGTGGTGTTCATGGCCGACGGCGAGATCGTCGAGCAGAACGCCCCGGACGACTTCTTCGGCACCCCGCGCAGCGAGCGCGCCAAGTCGTTCCTCGCCAAGATCCTCACTCACTAAGGACGCGTCATGTTTGGAAGATCCCTTTACGCGGTGTTCGCCGTCGTCGCCCTGACCGCCACCGCCACTGCCTGCGGCGGCGGCCAGGACACCTACGACTCGGTCGTGGACAAGGCCAAGAACGACAAGAAGCTGGTCATCGGGGTGAAGGCCGACCAGCCGGGGCTCGGCCTGCGGACGCCGGACGGCGGCTTCTCCGGGTTCGACATCGAGGTCGCCAAGTACGTGGCCAAGTCGCTCGGCGTCGAGGCCAAGGACATCACGTTCAAGGAGACGGTGTCGGCCAACCGGGAGGCGTTCCTGCAGCAGGGCCAGGTGGACATGGTGGTGGCGACGTACTCCATCACCGACGCGCGCAAGCAGAAGGTCTCCTTCGCCGGACCGTACTTCGTGGCCGGTCAGGATCTGCTGGTCAGGGCGGACGACACGGCGCTGACCGGCCCCGACACGCTGAACGGCAAGAAGCTGTGCTCGGTCGCCGGCTCGACCCCGGCGCAGAAGGTCAAGGAGAGCTACGCCAAGCAGGTGCAGTTGCAGGAGGAGCGGACCTACTCCGCGTGCGTGGACCGGGTGCTCGGCGGCCAGCTCGACGCGATCACCACGGACAACGTGATCCTCGCCGGGTACGCCGCCCAGCACACCGGCAAGCTCAAGTTGGTCGGCAAGCCGTTCAGCACGGAGAAGTATGGCATCGGGCTCAAGAAAGACGACTCGGCGGGCCGCAAGGCCGTCAACGAGGCGCTGACCACGATGTTCGCCGACGGTAGCTGGAAGAAGGCGCTGGAGAGCAGCTTCGGCGGAGCCGGCTTCACCGTGCCGGAGGCCCCGAAGCTGGAGCAGTACTGATCATGGACGCGCTGCTCCTGGAGTGGGACACCGTCGTCGCGGCCTTCTGGATGACCGTGCGGCTGACGGCGGTGAGCGCGCTCGGCTCGCTGGTGCTCGGCACGCTGCTGACGGCCATGCGCGTGGCGCCGCTGGCGACCCTGCGCCGCGCCGCCGGCGTCTACGTGGCCGTGGCCCGTAACACCCCGCTGACGCTGCTGCTGCTGTTCACCGGCCTCGGCGTCGGCGCGAACCTGGGCGTGGAGCTCTCGTCCGACATCGCGACCAACAACTTCTGGCTGGCCTGCATCGGCCTGACGGCCTACACCTCGGCGTTCGTCTGCGAGGCGCTGCGCGCGGGCATCAACACCGTGCCGGTCGGCCAGGCCGAGGCCGCGCGCTCGCTCGGGCTCGGTTTCCTCCAGACGCTGGGGCTGATCACGCTGCCGCAGGCGTTCCGCGCGGTGATCGCGCCGCTGGGCAGCATCCTGATCGCGTTGACCAAGAACACCACGATCGCGCTCGTGGTGGGCGTGAGCGAGGCGTCGGTGCGGATGCGGGAGATGATCGAGACGTACGGAGACCAGGTGATGCAGATCTTCCTCGGGTTCGCGGCCGGGTTCGTGCTGCTGTGCCTGCCCATGGGCCTGCTGTTCGGCTGGCTGTCACGGCGCTTGGCGGTGGCCCGATGAGCGGTGGCCCGGTGAGCTACGCCAACCTCTACGAGACGCCGGGGCCGCGCGGCGCGCGGCGCAACCGGGTGCTGGCCGGGGTCATCGCGCTGGTCCTGCTGGGGCTGGCCTATGTGACCTATGTACGCTTCGACGCCAAGGAGCAGTGGGCGGCCGGCAAGTGGACGCCGTTGCTGCGGCCGGAGGTGTGGACCACCTTCATCCTGCCGGGACTGGCGGGCACACTGGCCGCGGCAGTGGCGGGCGTCGTGCTGGCGGGCCTGTTCGGGCTGGTCTTCGCGACGGCCCGCCTCTCGGACCACCGGTGGATCCGGTGGCCGGCGGCGGCCGTGGTCGAGTTCTTCCGGGCCGTGCCGCTGCTGCTGCTCATCTTCTTCGCCTTCTTCGGGTCCTACGTTTTTACCGGGTCCAACGTCTCAGCCTTCACCGCCGTGGTGTTCGGACTGACCTTCTACAACGGGTCGGTGATCGCCGAGATCATCCGGGCCGGGGTGCTGAGCCTGCCCCGCGGCCAGGCGGAGGCGGCCCACGCGATCGGGCTGCGCAAGGGGCAGGTCATGCGGCTGGTGCTGCTGCCGCAGGCGTTCCGGGCCATGATGCCGGCCGTGATCAGCCAGTTCGTGGTACTGCTGAAGGACTCGGCGCTCGGGTTGATCGTGGGCTACGACGAGTTGGTGGACCGGGGGCTGAACGGGATCGCGGCCAACTTCTCGAACGTCATCCCGGCGGCCATCCTCATCGCGGCCATCTTCATCGGCATCAACCTGTCGCTGGACCGGCTCGCTCACTGGCTCAGCCGGCGGTGACCCCGCCATTTACCCCATACAGCCAGTCAGACTGCCATACATCGCAATAAGTGGGGTATGGGGCGCACCAGCCCAAACTCGGCATAGGGTAAAGTAACCCATCATTCCGACTGTTATAGTCGGTTTTTGTCTTCGGGCCTGACCGGCGGCTCAGACAGAGAGGGATTGATGAGGGGCGGAACAACACGCCTTGCGGCAGCGGGCGTGGCGATCGTGCTGGGGCTCGCGGCGTGCGGTGGAGTGGACACGGGCGGCGGCTCGACGAATGCGGCGAAGCAGGAGATCACGGTCACCGCGTTCGCGGGTGCCTGGGGTGAGCTGTTCAAGAAGTCGTTCGTCGAGCCGTTCCAGCGTGACACCGGCGTCAAGGTGAACCTCGTCTACGGCGCGAACGCCGAATGGCTCACCAAGCTGCGCGCGGCCGGCGGGGAGAACCCGCCGTTCGACGTCATCGCCTTCACGCCCGACGCCTCGCGCCCCGCCGCGGCCACCGGCCTGCTCCAGCCGCTTCCGACCGACCGGCTGGCGCACTGGAAGGAGCTGGACCCCGTACTGACCGAGAAGTCCGCCTATGACGGCAAGCAGTACGGGGTGCCGCTCACCACGGGTTCGACCGGGCTGATGTACCGGACCGACAAGATCAAGAATCCGCCCGCCGACTGGTCGGACATCTTCGACAAGCAGTACTGCGGCCATGTCGCGCTGCCGCCCCTGACCTACAACCCGGGCCTGGAGTTCTTCTCCGCCCTGGTCACCTCCCAGGGCGGCAAGCTGTCCGACCCCGCCGCGGTGGACAAGGCGTTCACCCAGCTGGCGAAGCTGAAGGGCTGCGTGTCGTCGTTCCCGGCCAACGCCGGCAACGCCGCCACGGTCATGGAGAACGGCGACGCCTGGATCATGCCCTTCTGGGACGGCCGCGCCTTCGCCATGGAGCAGGCCGGCTCGCCGATCGGCTACACCTATCCCAAGTCCGGTCCGGTGGGCGCGCTGACCTCGTACTTCGTCGCCGCCGGCACGGCGAAGACCGTTCTCGCCACCAAGTTCCTCGACTACCTGACTGCGGCGCCCAACCAGAAGCCCTTCGCCGAGGGCACCTGGTACGCCGCCGGGAACGACACGATCACCTACAGCAAGGAGTTCGACCAGCGGGTGCAGCACGGACCCGAGGTCTATCGCAAGTTCATCTGGGTCGACTACGCGGTCGCGACCCCCAAGCTGAACGAATGGCAGCAGCGGTGGAACCAGATCTTCGGCTGATCGAACTGCCCGAGGAAGGCGCCGGACACGTCGAGATCGAGGGCCTGGCCGCCGGCTACGAGGGCGCCCGCGTGCTCGAACTGGAGCGGCTGTCGATCCGCAAGGGCGAGTTCCTCTCGATACTCGGGCCCAGTGGCTGCGGCAAGACGACCCTGCTCAACTGTGTCGCCGGCTTCGTGCAGCCGACGGCCGGGCGGATCGTGATCGACGGCGCCGACGTGACGGACCGCCCGCCGTACCGGCGGGGGCTCGGCATGGTCTTCCAGAGCTACGCGCTGTTCCCGCACATGACCGTCGCCGGCAACGTGGCGTACGGGCTGCGGATCCGGCGGCTGGACCGGGCCGAGCGGGAGGAGCGGGTACGCGAGGCCCTGCGCCTCGTCGGCCTGGAGGGCTACGCGGACCGCCGCCCCCGGCAGCTGTCCGGCGGGCAGCAGCAGCGGGTGGCCCTCGCCCGCGCCCTCGCCATCCGGCCCGCCGTCCTGCTGCTCGACGAGCCGCTGTCCAACCTCGACGCCAAGCTGCGCAGGGAGATGCGGGTGGAGCTGCGGGCCATCCAGCGCCGCATCGGCACCACGATGGTCTTCGTCACCCACGACCAGGAGGAGGCGCTGGCTCTGTCCGACCGGATCGCGGTCATGAACGGCGGCCGGATCGAGCAGCTCGGCACCCCCGACGAGGTCTACCGCCGGCCGGCGACCCGGTTCGTCGCGCAGTTCATCGGCGCGGCCAACGTCCTGGAGGGCACGGTGGCCGACGGCCGGCTCGACGTGGACGGGATCCTGCTCGACGCCGGCCCGCTACCGGTCCGGCAGGGCGGCCGGGCTGTGGTCGCGATCCGTCCCGAACGCATCCGGCTGGGCGCTGATGGCCAGGGCGTTCCCGGGACCGTGGGCTACCGCGCCTTCGCGGGCGACGCCTGGCACGTGGAGGTGCGGCTGGCGAACGGGCGCACGCTGACCGTGCAGGTCGCCGACACGGGCGCCGACTCCGCCGACCCACCGGGCGCGGGCTCGGGCGTCGTCGCGCACTGGGACCCGGCGGACGTGATCGTCCTCGACACGGGAGCGGGATCGGGCGAAGACGTGGGAGCCACCGGAGACGCCGGAGACGTGAGCGCGGACGGAGACGTGGGGGCGGGCGGATGACCCGTGCCAAACGATGGGCCGGTCTGACGTACGTGGCTCCGCTGGTCGTCTTCCTGACGGCGCTGTTCCTGGTGCCGCTCGTGGAGCTGCTCCGGCTCAGCTTCAGCCCGGTCGACTCCTACAACACGGCGCTGCCCGGCTTCACCCTCGACCAGTACAAGCGGGTCTTCACCGAGCCCTACTTCTACGGCTCGCTGCTGGAGACCCTGGCCACCGCGCTGCTGGTGGCGACTCTGTGCGTGCTGCTCGCGTACCCGGCCGCGTACGTCCTGGCCCGCCGCGCCCCCGGGACGATGCGCACCCTGCTGTTCGTCATCGTGATCTCGCCGCTGCTGACCAGCGTGGTCGTACGCACCTACGGATGGGTCGTCCTGCTGTCCGGCAACGGGGTCGTGAACCGGCTGCTCGTCGCCACCGGCCTGCGGGACGAGCCCGCGCGGCTGCTCACCAGCTACCCGTCGGTCGTGATCGCCGTGACGCACGTGCTGCTGCCGTTCGCGATCATCCCGCTCACGACCGCCCTCGGCGGGCTGGACCACAACCTGCACCGGGCCTCCCAGACGCTGGGCGCCGGGCCGGTACGGACGTTCCTGCGGGTCACGGTGCCGCTCAGCCTGCCCGGCGTGGTCACCGGTGCGCTCATCGTCTTCGCCCTCGCCATGGGGATCTACATCACGCCGCTGCTGGTCGGCGGCGTCACCCAGCCGCTGGCCGGCATCCGCGTCTACGACCAGGTGGAGACGGTGTTCAACTATCCGGTCGCGGCCGCGCTCAGCTTCGCGCTGCTGGCGCTCACGCTCCTGTCCACGACGCTGCTCGCGGGCGGGTTCCGGATCTGGGAACGGCGGCTCCATGGCTGAGCGGCGACGGAGGTTCGGCTACGACAGGGCCGTGGGGCTGCTGGGCGGCGCCTGCGCGACGGCCGTCTTCCTGTTCCTGATCGCGCCGCTGGTGGTGCTGGTGGTGAGCTCGTTCAACCGGGACGCCTCGATGGCCTTCCCGCCGTCCGGGCTGTCACTGCGCTGGTACGCCGAGGTGCTCGGCTCGCCCGACTGGCAGGTGTCGTTCCGGCTGAGCGGGATCCTCGTGCTCATGGTCGTACCGACGACCGTGGTGATCGGCACCCTCGCCGCCTACGGTCTGGCGCGGGGCTCCTTCCCCGGGCGGCGGCTGCTTCAGGGGCTGGCGCTGTCGCCGCTGATGGTCCCGGAGATCATCACCGCGCTCGGTCTGCTCTACTACTTCCACGGCGTCGGCCTGATCAACAGCGTCCCCGGGCTGTGGCTGGCCCATTCGCTGGTCGCGCTGCCCTTCGTGGTGCGCGCGGTCATGGTGAGCGCGGCGAACCTCGACCCGGCTCTCGAACGGGCCGCGACCAGCCTGGGCGCGGGCCGGGCCCGGGTCTTCTTCACCGTGACGCTGCCGCTGCTGCGGCCGGGCATCCTCGCGGGCGCGATCCTCGCCGCGGTCACGTCGCTGGGCGAGGTGGCCGTGACGGCTCTGGTGGCCGGTGCCAACACCACGACGGTGCCGCTGCGGATCTTCTCGGCCGTGCAGTACCAGCTCGACCCGTCGATGGCCGCGGTGTCCACGCTCCTCATGGCCGCGAGCGTGGTCGTGATGGTGATCGCCGATAGGTTCGCTCGTATTTCGGAGGCTTTGTGACTACGGCTGTTCCCTTGATGGCGCGGATCGGCATCGACGTCGGGGGCACGTTCACCGACCTCGTCGCCGCCGTACCGGAACGCGGCCTGGTGGTCCACCACAAGGAGCCGAGCATGCCCGCCGACCCCTCCAGAGCCGTCGCGGACGGGCTGGCGGCCATCCTCGCGCAGGCCGGCCTGCGGCCCGAGGAGATCGGCGGTATCACGCACGGCACCACGATCGGGCTGAACGCCATCATCCAGCGCCGTGGCGCGCGGATCGCCCTGGTCGTGACCGAGGGCTACCGGGACATCCTGGAGATCGGCCGCAGCCGCATGCCGTCCTCCTTCGACCTGTACGCGGGCAAGGAGGAACCACTCGTCCCGCGTGACCGGATCGTCGAGATCTCCGCCCGGCTGGGCCCCGGCGGCGTGCCGGTGGCCGAACCGGACGCGCCGGAACTGGACCGCGTCGCCGCCCGGCTGCGCGCCATCGGGGCCGACGCGGCGGCGGTCCTGGTCCTGCACGGCTACACCGACCCGGACTTCGAGGAGGGCGTCGCGGCCGGCCTGCGGGCGCGGCTCCCGGAGCTGCCGCTGATGGCCTCCGCGACTGTCTGGCCCGAGGTACGCGAGTACGAGCGGGCGCTGGTGGCCTGCCTCAACGCCTACATCCAGCCGCTGATGCGCGACTACTTCGGACGGCTGGAGAGCCGGGTACGCGCGCTGGGCGTGCCCGCCCCCATCTTCATCAGCGCGTCCAACGGCGGGTCGATGAGCCTGCGCTCCGCCGCCGAACGGCCCATCGAGACCGTGCTGTCCGGCCCGGCCGCCGGAGTGGCCGCGGCCGCCCGGCTCGGCATGGGCGCCATCGTCACCTTCGACATGGGCGGCACCAGCAGCGACATCGCCGTGACCGTCAACGGTTCGCCCGAACTCGCGACGCACACCACGGTCGGCGGGCTGCCGCTGATCGTGCCCGTCGTCGCGGTGAGCGCGATCGGGGCGGGCGGCGGGTCCGTCGTCCGGGTGGACGATCAAGGGGTGCTCAAGGTCGGGCCCGAGAGCGTCGGGGCCGAGCCCGGCCCGGTGGCGTACGGCCGGGGCGGGGACCGTCCGGCGGTGACCGACTGTTACCTGGCGACCGGGCTGATCGATCCGGCGACGTTCCTCGGGGGCCGGATGCGGCTCGACGCGGACGCCGCCGGCAAGTCCCTCGCCGACCTCGCCACCCGCCTGGGCTCCGCGGGGGACGGCGCCGCTGAGGAGGCGGCGCACCGAGTCGCCTCGGGCGCGCTGCGGGTGGCCACGGCGGGCATGGCCACCGAGCTCCAGAAGATCATGGCCCAGCGCGGCCTCGACCCCCGGCTGTTCACCCTCGTCCCGTTCGGGGGCGCGGGCCCGACCCACGCCGCGATGCTCGCCGACGAGGTCGGCATCACCCACATCGTGGTACCGCCCACGGCCGCCACCTTCTGCGCCCTGGGCGCGGCGGGCGCCGACCTGCGCCGCGACTTCGCCCGCAGCCTGCGCCGCCGCCTCGACCCCACGAGCGC
Organism: Nonomuraea sp. NPDC048901; assembly: GCF_040649695.1. NCBI lineage: Bacteria > Bacillati > Actinomycetota > Actinomycetes > Streptosporangiales > Streptosporangiaceae > Nonomuraea > Nonomuraea sp. NPDC048901. The sequence goes on from NZ_JBEZFW010000019.1 coordinate 170,148, forward strand.
CGCCCGCCTCGCCGACATCCTCGGCGAACTGTCCGGCCAGGCCCGCGCCTGGCTCACCGAACAGTCCGCCGCCGCGGCAGGCTCCTCGCTGTCCTACTCGGCCGACATGCGCTACTCCGGCCAGGCGTACGAGCTCCGTGTCGCCCTGGATCCCGGCCGGTTCGAGGTGGCGGCGATCTCCGAGGCGTTCCACGCCGAGCACGAGCGTCTGTACGGCTTCCGCGACCAGCACGCCCCCATCGAGCTGGGCACCGCCAGGCTGGGCGTCGTCGGGCCGGTGGCCGAGCTGCCGTCCGCCGCTGTACGCCCGGGAACGGGACGTCCCACCCCGCACGGCCGCAGGCAGGTCCTGCTCGCCGGCGCGTGGCACGCCGCCGACGTCCACCTGCGGACGACCCTGGGCGTGGGCGACGCGTTCGACGGCCCGGCGATCGTCGAGCAGGACGACACCACCGTGGTCGTCCCGCCCGGCTGGTCCGGGGACGTGGACGGCGCCGGGAACCTGCATCTACATCGAAAGGCCTGATCGTGCGGCTCGACCCCGTCACCTTGGAGATCGTCGGCAACCGGCTGAGCGCCCTGACCGCGGAGATGTGCCTGACGCTGCAGCGTACGAGCCGGTCTCTGTACGTCAAGGAGACCGCCGACTTCTGCTGCGCGCTCGCCGGACTCGACGGCGGCTTCGTCGCCTACCCGCGCGGCATCGGCGTGTCGGGGTTCGTCGGGCTGAACCTCCTGGAGGCGGTACGGAGCGCCGGGCCGCTGGAACCGGGCGACGTGATCATCACCAACGACCCGTACCGGTCCGGCGGCCTCGCCACCCACCTCACCGACATCCAGGTCATCGAGCCGTACTTCCATGAGGGCGAGGTGGTCGGCTACGGCTGGGCGTTCATCCACTGCTCGGACATCGGCGGCCGGGTGCCGAGCAGCCTGTCGCCGATCAACGACGAGATCTACCAGGAGGGCCTGCAGATCCCGCCGGTCAAGCTGGTAAGGGCGGGCGAGCCGAGCCGCGACGTGGAGGCGCTGATCACGGCCAACAGCCGCACGCCGGAAGCCAACCAGGGCGACATCCGGGCCATGCTCGCCGCCCTGCGCACCGGCCGCGAACGGCTCGCGGGCGTCATCGCCCAGCACGGCGTGGACACGGTGCTCGCGGCGCAGGACGACCTGGTCTCCTACACCGCGGGCAAGGCCAGGGCCGCCCTGTCCCGGCTCGACGACGGCACCTACCGGTTCGTCGACTACCTCGACGACGACGCGGTCTCCAGCATCCCGGTACGCCTGTCGGTCACCGCGACCCTCGACGCGGGCGAGCTGCATCTCGACTTCACCGGTACGGATCCGCAGGTCGCCGCGGCCTTCAACATCGCGACCCTGGGCCGGCCGCACGCCTGGATCACCACCCGGGTGCTCGCGCTCATCTGCACGCTCGACCCGGGCATCGCGCTCAACGCCGGGCTCATCGAGCCGATCAGCGTCACCGCGCCGGAGGGCTCGCTGGTCAACCCGGTGCGCCCGGCGGCCGTGGGCGTACGGCATGCCTCGGCGTCCCGCGTCAACGACGCCGTCGGCGGCGCGCTGGGGCTCGCCGCTCCGGCGATCCTCCCGGCGGCCTCCAGCGGCCTGGTGGTGCCCGTCGTAGTGGCCGAGCAGCAGAACGTCCAGGTGCTGGAGCCGATGGTCGGCGGAACCGGCGCCCGCGACGGCGCCGACGGAGTGGACGGCCGCGACAGCGGTATCTCCAACCTGTCCAACAACCCGGTGGAGACAGTCGAGACGGAGATCGGCGTCGAGATCCTCCGCTACGGCCTGCGGGCGGACTCCGGGGGCGCCGGGCGCTGGCGCGGCGGCTGCGGTCTCGAACTGACCTTCCGCGTGCTGGACGACGGCTCGAAACTGCTGGCCCGGGGGCTGGAACGGCTGTGCTTCCGCCCGTGGGGCGTGCGGGGCGGCGGTCCCGGCGCGCCTACGGAGCTGATCGTCAACCCGGGCACGCCGGGAGAGCGCCGGCATCTCAAGATCGATGTGCTGCCGCTGGAGCGTGGGGACGTCATCACCCTCCTGACCTCGGGCGCGGGCGGTTACGGCGACCCGTACACCAGGGACCCCGCCGCCGTCCTGCGCGACGTGGAGCGCGGGGTGGTCTCGCCTGAAGCGGCGGCGCGCGAGTACGGCGTGGTGCTCGACAGCACCGATGTCGGGCTCGCGGTCGATGAGGCGGCCACCGCCGCGACCCGGCTGCTCGACCCTCGCGAGGGCTTCGGATTCGGGCCCGAGCGGCAGGCGTGGGAGTCCGTCTTCGACACCGGCACCGTGGACCGGCTGGTGGCCGCGCTGTTCCGCCTGCCGCGACCGGCGCGTCAGCCTCGCCGTAGCGCCCTGTACCACGCCGTACTCCGCGAACTGCCCGACGGCTTCCCCCGAATCACCCCTGCCCCGGACCAGCTCGACACCGCCCGCCGTACCCTCATCAAGGAGATCATCACGCTGGAAGGACTCGCATGAGGGGAATCGACGCGGTGATGGGCCGGCTCGACGACGCGGCCCGGGACGAGCTCGCCGCGCTCTACCGGGACCTGCACCAGCACCCCGAGCCCGCCTTCGAGGAGAAGCGCACGGCGGGCATCGCCGCCGATCGCCTGCGGGAGGCCGGGTTCGAGGTGCGCACCGGCATCGGCGGCACCGGCGTGGCGGGCGTCCTGCGCAACGGGGAGGGGCCGACGGTCGCGCTGCGCGCCGACATGGACGCCCTGCCGGTGCTGGAACGCACCGGCCTGCCGTACGCGAGCACCAATGACGGACTCATGCACGCCTGCGGCCACGACATGCACGTGGCCTGCTTGTCCGGGGCCACGCACCTGCTGTCGGCGGGCCGCGACCAGTGGGCGGGCACGCTCGTGGCGCTGTTCCAGCCCGCGGAGGAGATCGCGGCCGGGGCTCAGGCCATGGTGGACGACGGGCTGTTCGACCTGACCGGCCGGCCGGCCGTCGTCCTCGGGCAGCACGTCCTCCCGCGACCGGCGAGCACGGTGTTCATCCGGTCGGGAGAGATCCTGGGCGCCGCCGACAGCATGGAGATCCGCCTGTACGGCAGGGGCGGGCACAGCTCTCAGCCGGAACGTACGGTCGACCCCGTGATCCTGGCCGCGGCCATCGTGATGCGCCTGCAGACGGTGGTCTCCCGTGAGGTGTCCCCCTTCGAGCGCGCCGTGCTGACGGTGGCCCAGATCCACGCGGGCCACAAGGAGAACGTCATCGCCGACGAGGCGTCCATCACGCTCAACATCCGCACCTTCTCCCCCGAGGTCCGCCGCACCCTGCTGGCCGCGATCGAACGCGTCGTCAACGCCGAGGCCGCGGCGTCCGGCGCGCCCCGGCCGCCCTCGTTCCACACCCTCAACGCCTTCCCCCTGACCGCCAACGACCCCGGCGCCACCGCCGACGTGACCGGCGCCTTCACCACCCGCTTCGGGGCCGCCCGGGTGGCCGACCTGGCGCCGATGATGGGCAGCGAGGACTTCGGCGTCTTCGGCACCGCCGCCGGGGTGCCTTCCGTCTTCTGGGGTCTCGGTGGCATCGATCCGTCCCAGTACGCGCGCGCCGAGCGGGAGGGCCGCCTGGCCGAGGACGTACCGGGCAACCACTCCCCCTTCTTCGCCCCCTTGATCTCCCCCACCCTGCCGATGGGCGTCGAAGCCCTGGTCACCGGCGCCCTCACCTGGCTGAGCCGGTGAGTTACCGCGCCAGCCGCCCCAGCAGGCAGGAGGCCGCCGTGATGCCGAGCGCCGCGGCCGCGAGCAGCACCGCGAAGTCCAGCGGCAGGTTCGTGGGGATGCCGAGCAGCAGCCCGCGCAGCGCGTCGACCTGGTAGCTGAGCGGGTTGACCACGCTGATGTACCGCAGCCAGTCGGGCATGGCCGTGGTCGGGTAGAGCGCGTTGGACGCGAAGAACAACGGCATCGTGATGGCCTGCCCGATGCCCATCAGCCGGTCGCGGGTCAGCACGATCCCGGCGATCGTCACCGACAGGCAGGAGAAGAACGCCGAGCCGAGCACCACGGCCACGATGACCCCGGCCAGGCGTACCGGGTTCCAGGTCATGCTCACGCCCAGCAGCGCGGCGATGAGCACCACGACCACCGCCTGGATCATCGCCTTGACCCCGGCGGCGAACGCCTTGCCGGTGACCAGCGCGGCCCGCGGCGTCGGCGTGACCAGGAGCTTGGTCAAGACACCCGAGTCGCGTTCCCAGATGATCTGGATGCCGTAGAAGATGGCGATGAACATGGTGGACTGGGCGATGATCCCGGGCGCCAGATAGTCGAGGTACGGGATGCCCTCGGTGGGGATCGCCTTGATGCGGGTGAAGGTCTCGCCGAAGATCAACAGCCACAGGGCCGGCTGGATCGCGCGGGTGTACAGCTCGGTGCGATCGTGGCGCAGCTTCTGCAGCTCCACCACGCACATCGCGGCGACCCTGGCGGGCAGCACCCGCCACCCGGTGCGGGCACGCGGCGGAACGAGCAGCAGGTCGAAGCCGCTCCTGTCAGCCGAGTCGAGTGGCAGTGGTGCGGGTACGTCGGACATCGCGAAACTCCCCTCCTCCGTCGCCGAGGCCGCTGCCGGCGACGTCACGGAAGACGTCCTCCAGCGTCGGGGCCGAGCCGTCGCCGAGGCGGGCCCGCAGGTCGTCGGTGAGCTGCTGCGGTGTGCCGAGCGCCCGTACGCGTCCCTGGTGCATGAGCGCGACCCGGTCGCAGTATTGGTCGGCCTCGTCCATGTAGTGCGTGGTGACCAGGACGGTCATCCCGGTGGCGGCGCGTACCGCCATGATGTGCTCCCACACGCTGGTGCGGGCGATGGGGTCGAGCCCGATCGTCGGCTCGTCGAGCATGAGCAGGCGCGGCGCGCTGACCAGCGCCTGGGCGAGTTCGAGGCGGCGTACCATGCCGCCGGAGAAGGTGGCGGCCATCCGGTCGGCGGCGTCGCCGAGCCCCACGGCCTCCAGTGCCTGCTCGACACGGGCCGCCCGCTCACGGCGGGGGACGTCGAAGACGCGGGCGAACAGGGAGACGTTCTCCCGTCCCGTCAGGCTCGCGTCCGCCGACAGTTGCTGGGGTACGTAGCCGAGCAGGCGGCGTACCGCCATCTGCTCGGTGGCCGCGTCGTGCCCGAAAACCCGCACCATCCCGGACGGGATGGGCAGCAGTGTGGTCACGCAGCGGATGGCGGTGGTCTTGCCGGCGCCGTTGGGACCGAGCAGACCGAACACCTCACCGGCGACGACCGTCAGATCAAGGCCGTCCACGGCCCTGGTCTGCCCGAAGGAGTAGCGCAGGCCCGTACAGGCGACGGCCGGTGCGTCGTCACTCATATCATTTCCGCCTCCTCTTGCAGACCCTCGGCCAGCCGGCGCAACGCCGGAAGCGCGGCGGCCAGCGCGACCCGGTCTTCTTCGCTGAGTCGTTCCACCCGCTCGCGAACGAGCGCGGCCCGCCGCTCCTCCCACGCCCGCAGTCGCGCCTCGGCCTCGGGGGTGAGTAGCAACCGGGCGGAGCGGCGGTCGTCATGGCCGATCTCGCGCCGCAGCAGCCCGGCGGCCGTGAGCTGATTGACCAGCGTGGACACCGAGTTCCCCGCCAGAAAGAGCTCCTTGGCCGCCGCCGAGACGCCGATGCCGGGATTGGCGCCGACCAGCCGCAGCAACTCGACCTGGGCGCCACGGAGCGGCGGCCCGGTCATCCCCTGGCGCAGCCGACGCCGGATGAGCCGCTGGATACCGGTCAGGACACCGACGAGGGCGTCAGGAAGGTCCGTTGTGCTCATCCCAAAAAGATTAGCTCTGCTCACGAGCTAATGGGAAGACCCCAGCTCAGCAGTATTCGTAGTACGAGTTGACCGCAGGCTGGCCGGTGTAGTTGGGACCGGCTTGATCGTCAGACCCCCGGTAGCGGTACGGCAGGTCGATGAGACGCCGCCCCGTCCAGCCGATCCGCCGGGTCCGGCCGTCGTACCTCACGCCCTGCGAGCGCAGCGACGTGGTGAGGCGGCGGCCCGCGGGCGCGCCGCCCTCCAGACGGATGGCGCGAACGTCGAAGTTCGCGAGGAACAGTCCGTCATCGGCCAGCCACGTGCCGATCCTGGCAAGCAGCCCGAGCTTGTCACCGATGTAGTGCAACCCGTGTACGCAGGTGATCAGGTCGAAGGGATGCTCGGGCCGCCATGTGGTGACGGAGGCGGTGATCAGCCGCAGGCGGGGCGGGCACGGCGTGCGGGCGAAGAAGCCGACCAGATCCACACCGACGATCTCAGCCTCGCCACCCTCGCCACCCTCGCCGCCCTCGCCGCCCTCGCCGCCGAGCAGATCGGCGGCCTGGCCGAGGGCGTACCCCGTCCCGCAGCACAGATCGAGCCAACGCACGGGCTCCCCCGCGCGCCGCCGGGCACGCAGTGTGTCGACGACGTCGATGCCCAGCTCGCGGTTGTAGCCGGGCAGGCGGCGTTCGCGGTTCATCCGGCAGTTGGCCACGACGGAGGAACGCTCGAGCGCGTCGTCGTCGAGCAGACTCACGACCTCACCTCCACTGACCGCCACCCAGGCCCTTGACAGCCCGCTTTACAGAAAAGAAACTTAACCAAATGCCTTGAGAGAGCGCTCTCTTAGTTTCAGGACGGCAAGGTGACCGCGCAGCCGGCACGATCGTGAGGAGCCCGAACCATGATCACAAGACGAACCCTACTCGCCGGCGCGGCGGTAGCCGCCGCCACTCCGGTGCTGGCCCTCGCCCCCCGAGCCGAGGCCGCCACGGTGCTCCCCCTGACCGTCGTCAACCACACCTTCCGGTACGCCAACAACGCGATCTTCCTCTACATCGTCGGCACCGACCTGGCCACCGGCCAGCAGGTCTACGTCCGCGCGGACGGCACGAGGGTGCCGGTATCGGCCTCACTCAACGGCCCCGACGGTTTCGCCGACCTGTCCATCCCGCTCGCCGCCAACGGCGACACCCGCCTCAACCTGCCATGGATGTCCGGCCGCATCTACGTCTCCATCGGCCAGAAGGTGAAGTTCAGGGTGGTCACGGACGGCAACGGCCGACCGGCGTTACAGCACCCGGCCGGCTGGGTGAGCTCGGACCCCAGCTACGGCGTGCTGCACGACTTCATGGAGTTCACGTTCAAGAGCGACGGCATGTTCTGCAACACCACCATGGTCGACATGTTCAGCATCCCGATGGAACTCCGGCTCGACGGGCAGTCCAGCCAGACCGTCGGCACCCTCGTCCCCAACGGCCGCGACACCATCTTCGCCGGCATCGCGGCCAACCCCGCCTTCCGGCCCCTCATCGTCGGCGACAACCTCCGGGTGATCGCTCCGGGACACGGCATCGACTCGGGCATCTTCTCTTCCACGTACTTCGATCCGTACATCACGCAGGTCTGGAACACGTACGCGTCGGCCAACCTGCGGGTGACGGTCGGCGGAACCACCTACACCGGGCGGGTGTCCGGCGGCCAACTCGTCTTCAACAACGGCATCCGGACGTTCGCCCGGCCGAGCACCCGCGACATCTTCTACTGCAACGGAGCCCTGGACGCCGGCGGCACCTCCGGTCCGGTCGCGGCGATCCTCGGCGCCGCGTTCAACCGCTCGACCCTGCACAACCACCCCGACCAGCCGACGACCGACCGGAGCACGTTCTATCTCACGTCGGTCAGCAACCATTACGCGCGGGTCCTGCACGAGAACACCCGGGACCACAAGGCGTACGGGTTCCCGTTCGACGACGTCGCGAACTACGCGTCCTATGTACAGGACCTGGCGCCGACGTCACTGAGGCTACGACTCACGCCGTTCAACGGGGCCGCCTGACCTCCGGTCTGACGGACTTCCGGTCCGACAGGAAGTGTCGGTCTCCCTGTCTAAGGTCCAGGCTGTGATCACCTATCTCACGGGCGACGCGACCGACCCGGCCGGCAACGAGCCGCGCATCATCTGCCACATTTGCAATGACGTCGGCGGCTGGGGCCGTGGGTTCGTCCTGGCCGTCTCCCGCCGCTGGCCGGAACCCGAGGCCGAGTTCCGCGCCTGGCACCGCTCAGGTACGGGATTCGAGCTGGGCCAGGTGCAGCTGGTGCAGGTCGAGGAGTCCCTGTGGGTGGCGAACATGATCGGCCAGCACGGCATCCGGCCCACCAAGGAAGGGCCGCCCATCCGCTACGACACGGTCGACCGGAGCCTGGAAGCCGTCGCCATCAAAGCCATCGAACTTGGCGCGAGCCTGCATATGCCACGGATCGGCTGCGGCCTGGCCGGCGGGACCTGGGACCGGATCGAACCGCTCATCACCCACCGGCTCGTTACAAAAGGCATCCCGGTGACCGTCTACGACCTGGAGTAAGCGCCCACCGTTCCTCCTCCCGCACCGCTCTCCCCATGAAGATCCACAGGCGACAGGTCGCTGAGCAGGCCGGGCAGGACGAGCTCCTACACCGCCGGCACCGCGTTCCATCACCTCGGCAGGGTGGATCCGGGGCCCGGCCGGCTGCTCTCCGCGTTATGTCAGCGGCGGCGTCAGGACGGCGACAGCCCGGTATCAGAGCGATTGGCGATGGTGGACATCGAAAGAACACCGCACAAGGAGCACATGATGCAGCAGTTCGACACCCTCGCCCCGATCACCGCCGTCCTGGACATCCCCGCCGGGCGCGTTCAGTTCATCGCCGCCGACCGGGCCGACACCACGGTTGAGGTCCTGCCCGCCAACGCCTCCAAGGGCCGTGACGTCAAGGCCGCCGAGCAGACCACGGTGGAATACGCCGACGGCGTCCTGCGGATCGAGACCGCGACGAAGAACCAGTACCTCGGCCCGACCGGAGCCATCGAGGTGACGATCCAGCTGCCCACCGGTTCCCGCGTCGAGGCGAAGTCGGGCAGCGCCGAGCTCCGGACCGTCGGCCGCCTCGGCGACGTCACCTTCGAAGGCGCCTACCACCAGATCAAGCTGGACGAGACCGCAAGCCTGCGCCTCACCGCGACCGACGGCGACGTCGAGGTCGGCCGGCTGGGCGGCGCCGCGGAGATCAGCACCGCGCGGGGCGACATCCGGATCGCCGAGGCCACCGGCGGCAAGGTCGTGCTCCGCACCGAGTCCGGCGACATCTCGATCAGCGCCGCCGCCGGCGTCTCGGCCTCCCTGGACGCCGGCACCACCCACGGCCGCATCGCCAACACCCTCAAGAACGACGGCACCGCCGAGCTCGACATCCACGCCACCACCTCCAGCGGCGACATCACCGCCCGCAGCCTGTGACCCGCAGCCTCCCAAGGAGAGGCAGACCAGGCCCGGTGACGACGAACGGCCCCGGTCCATCCATGTGGACCGGAGCCGTTCTAGAGAGCACCGCGAATGCCTTCTATGACGGCCACGGCCTCCGGAGAGGAGCCGCTCTCCTCCCAGAGCGCCAGCCACTCCGAGTCCTCGCCCATCACCCGGTCCAACGCCCGCACGGCCAGCGCCACGAGTTCGTCATCGATCTCCACTCTGCCGCCTTCCAGCAGGAAGTCCGGCGCATAAGGCAAGGTGATCGGCACACCGCTGCGCTGAGAGGCGACAATGGCCGCTGCCGCGATAGCCTCCGATGCCTCGTCGCTGTCCAGATATCTCGTACGACCCGCAGCGGCTTTGAGCGCCTTGCGGAGCAGAGCCGGACGCCGCTCAGGGGCTGCGTTGAGCGATCTTGCGGTGGCCAACGCCGCGGAACGGCTACTCTCGGGGGTTCCGTCGCGCTGCTCGGTGTTCGGCGGCCGCGATCATGCCGAGGATATAGCCGTACCCCTGCGCGTATGCCTGCGACTTCGATGGGTCGGCGTCACTCGGAGGTACGTGGTCGGGGTCGATCGCCCCGTCGTATCCCGCGTCGGCCAGGATGTTGATGATCTCCGCGTGGTCGATGTCACCCTCGTCGCCCCACGTCTCGATGAAGTCGTTGCGCCGCCCCTTGATGTTGCGCAGGTGGATGTTGAACACCCGCTTGGTGGCGGCCAGCCGCTGGACGATGGGGTAGATCTCTCGCTTCGGGTTCCACAGCATCTCCGCCAGCGTCCCGCAGCAGAGGTTGAGGCCGTGGTAGCGGTTGCGGCGCAGGTCCAGGAACGTGAACAGGCCCTTGCCACCGGGGACGCTGAGGACGTTCTCGACCACGCCGCGGTACCCGCCCGGCGGCGTTCCCGGATCCTGGGGGTGGCAGGCGAGACGCACCTTGTACTGCTCCGCCACCGGGACGACCCGCTCGAGGAAGTAGTCGATGCGCTCCCAGTACGTGTCCGGATCGACCTTGCCCGCGATGGTGTCCGGCAAGGTGTAGTCGAGGTCGCTCGCACGGAACTGGCGTAGCTTCGATCCCCCGCGGCCGGGCACCTCACCCGTGGTCATCACACCCAGGATGCTCATGTTGTATTTGATGGTTCCGACGCCGGCACGGCCACAGGCCTCGATCATCCGCTGAATGTCCTCGATGTCCCGGTCCCGCTCAGGACTCTTGCCCATCATGATCGCGGGACGGAAGTCGGTGTCGATCAATGATGATTCGAGGAACGGCAGGGCGACCATGTCCATCTCCAGGCCCTGGCTCTCGATGCGCTCCTTCTCCTGCTCCACTTCGGACACGAGCCAATACCCGCGATCGCCGGTCTTCTGGTCGTAGGGCGGGTCCACCGGGTAGCCGCACACTCGGGCGACGCCGTGGCGCTTGAACTCCTGGAGCGCGGCCTCAGACGGCGAGCGCCTCTGGGTGCCCAGCACCATGCGGGGCTTGGCGGTGTTGCCCGGCTCCTGGGCGTCGGCGGATGCTGCCGCGGCAGGGTCTGACGAGGCCATCATCGACGCGAGGCCGGCCCCGGCCGTCGCGGCGCCGGCGCGGAACAGTGTTCTGCGATCCACGTTGCTCGATTCCATGTGCGGTTTCCCTTCTGGGGGGTGCGGACGAGGCGTGATGACGAAACCCCGGTGTGCAACGAGATGGCTGATGGGAAGGACGCCGCGTTGTCTCATGTGCGTCTATGCCGGGTACGGGTGCTAGCCGGCTCTGAAGACCGGTGACCCGTCGTCGGGAATGGCGATGGCACTCGATGGCGTCAGGTCGACCCGACAGGTCCAGCCGGCGCGGACGGAGCGGGCGACCGCCTCGGCTTCGGCGCGCGTGTCGAAGCGTTGCGTTCGCAGCACTTCGGTCACGTCGGTTCTGATCGACTCGACCGGTCCCACTCCGGGCAGGTTCGCAGGTCCACGCGAGGCGAATCGAACCACACCTGGTCCAGCCATACCGAGTTCCGCCTGCCGTGCGAGGTGGTCACGGTATCGGAGTCGTCGCCGGCGAGTTGATCGTCAAAGTGGGTCACGGGAAACGCGAGCAGGCCGGTGGTCAATCGGCTGGCCGGTTCGGAAGGGGGGTCAGCGCCACGCCGTCACGCTAGGAGCATCGATGATGCTTGTCCAAGAGCATTTCCGTATCACTTGATACCGTGATGGCATCATCGGCGGCGGCGCTCAGTAAACACCAAGGTCACCGCGTGGGCGGACCATCGGGGCAACCGGTCCCCAGGGCGTGCAGCACCCGGCTGAGCGCTGGATTACGCGAGTGCCGCGACCATAGTAGGTGCAGTTCGACGGGTTCGGGATGGCGACTGGCCAGGGGTACGTATTCAACCCCCGGGACGTTGTTCCGGGCGGCGGATGCGGGAACGAAGGCGATACCACGACCGGCGGACACCAACCACAGCATGGTGAGCACCTGGCTCACGCTGTGCACCACTCGTTCCTGGGTCAGCGGCACAGTGCTGACCACCAGGTCGTAGAAGTAGCGAGCTCGCTGCTGCCCGTGGAAGATCAACGGCTCTGTGCCGAGGTCGTCGGCGTGCGCGGGCCGATCGAGTCGGGTCAGCCGGTGCCCGGCGGGCACCGCCAGCAATAGTGCCTCGCGATACACCAAGAGGGAATCAAACAACTCGGGGTCGAACGGTGGGCGTGCCAGTCCGAGGTCGAGGTCCTCGCCGGCGAGAGCTGCGACCTGTTCGCGGGTCACCATTTCAAACAGTTCGATCTGTACGTCCGGCAATTCGTGTTCGAGCTGGTTGAGCATACGGCCAAGGACACTGAACGTGGCTGTGGCCGTGAAGCCGAGCCGAATCAAGCCACAGGTGCCGAAGTGGACGCGCTGCGCCAGATCGGACGCGGCTTCGGCGATGGCCAGAATGCGCCGAGCCTCGCCGAGGAAGGCCTCACCGGCCGGCGTGAGCGCCACGCGCCGATTGTCACGTTCGAGCAGTTGCACGCCCACGGCTGATTCGAGTTTCCGGATCTGCCGACTCAGCGGCGGCTGGGTCATGCGAAGCCGCATGGCCGCCCGACCAAAGTGCAGTTCCTCGGCTACGGCGACAAAGCCTCGGAGTTGCTCAAAGGTGTACATCATACGGGGAAGGTATCTCTCCATCCACCAACGGGGTTGGACGGGCATTTTACGCAGTCACCGGCTGTGCGCGCTCGCAGATGCGGCTCGCAATCGTTCCTCACGGATCATGCCGAGGCCCCGTCCGGTCGAAACGTTCACGAACAGCTCCGGGCGTGGTCGGGCCACCCAGCCTCGGGGTTCCGGACTGCTGCAGACGCCTCAGTACGCCCAGGCGTCGCGGCCACGTTGGTGGACGGCTCGCGGGAGGAGATCCAGCGCCGAGCCGAGGCACGGATCACCCGTCAGCAGCTGCTGATCCAGGACATGCCGCCCGAGGTCACCGTGATCCTGGACGAGGCCATCCGGCGGAGGCACGTATCACGATCTATCTGATCCCTTTCGGCGCGGGTGGTCATACCGGACTGGACGGCGAGTTCACTGTTCTCGACCTTCCTGACGAAGAAGATCCTCCCCGTCGTCCATCAAGAGGGGCTCACCCCTTGAGCCTGTATGTAATGGCCGCACCGCGAATCTCCGATGGGCGACCGTTTCGCTGCGGTGTCGTGTAGTCACCCTGTGGGCGTTCCGACTGGTGCAGGCCAATATCACCGCCTATGTCAGCGGCAGAATACAGAGCATCATGCCCGAAATGAATCCTCGGCATATTGCAGCATGTTTTTTCATCCGTCATCGTTGCAGCTGATGCCCGCATTCCGGACCGCTCCGTCTGTATGGCGCAGAAGCCGGGCCTAGGCATGGATTGGTGTCGAAACGGCGTGATAGCCAAGAGAAAACTGTCAGAAATTGTGTATAACGAGGCGGGTGGGATAGTTTATGGTTCGCTTGTCCAAGCCCGTGACATATCCGGCGGAGTCCATTTCCACGAAGTGGCCTCCCTGCCCGCGCCGAGCCAGCTTCCCCCGCGCCCGCGTCTGATCGACCGTGAAGCCGCCATCGCCGAGCTCGATGGCCTGCGGGAGGACGCGGCGGATGTGCCGGTCACCGTGCTGATAACGGGTTCGGTGGGCGTGGGCAAGTCCGTGCTGGCCCTGAGCTGGGCGCACATGATCCGCTCGTACTACCCCGACGGGCAGTTGTACGCCGAACTGCGCGGACATTCCGACCGTGCCCCGGCCTCCCCTCAGGAAGTGCTGGGCGACTTCCTGCACGCCCTCGGCATCCCGGCGGAGCTCATACCGGGCGAACCGGCCCAGCGGGCGGCGCTGTATCGCACCGTGACCCATGACCAACGGCTGCTCGTCGTGCTCGACGACGCGCTGACTGCGGCTCAGGTACGCCCGCTGCTTCCGGCCTCGCCGACGAGCGTCACTGTGGTGACCAGCAGGCACCGGCTGACCAGCCTGCTGGCGCAGGGTGCGCGCGGGGTGTACGTCGACCGCTTCGACGCCGCGGCGAGCCTGGCGTTTCTGCGCGACACCCTGGGGAGCGACCGGGTGGACCGGCAGCGGGAGGCGGCCTCCGAACTGGTCGAACTGTGCATGCGGCTGCCACTGGCCCTGAGCGTGGCGGCGGCCCGCCTGGCCGCGCGGCCGAGCTGGCCGCTGCGCGAGGTTGTCACCGCGCTGGCCGAGGAGCAACGGACGCTGACGATCGGAGACGACATGGCAGTCCGCTCCGCGCTCGACCTCTCTTACCGAGCGCTCGGCCCCGAAACTGCGCGGCTGTACCGGTATCTGGCTCTCGTACCAGGGAGCACATTCGGTGGTGACGCGGTGGCCGCGCTCGCCGACATCCCCCGGCTGGAGGCCAGGCGGCTGCTCGGGGAGCTGACCGACGCGAACCTGCTGACCGACATCTCCGACGGCCGCTACCGCTTCCATCACGCGCTGGTCCGCCTGCACGCCGCCCAACTGGCCGAGGCGGAGGACCAGCGCGAAGCCCGTGAGGGCGCGGAGGGGCGGTTGCTCGCCTGGTACCTCGCCACGGCCGCGCACGCGGAACGGCAGCTCCGGCCGTACCGCACCGGGCTGCCTCGCGATGCCGAACCGCCGCCCGCCGAGCCGACGGACTTCGGCGGCCCACAGGACGCACTCGGCTGGCTGGCGGCCGAACGCGCGAACCTGAGTGCCGCCGTCACCCTGGCACACACACGGGGGCGGGAGGTCTCGGCATGGCAGCTCGCCGATTCCATGTGGTCGCTGTTCCTGTACATGGGCCATCAGGTGGAGCGGGTCGGGGTGGAGGAGACGGGGCTGGCGGCGGCGCGCGCGGCCCGAGACTCCTACGCCGAGGCGAAGATGCTGAACCGCCTGGGGCTGAGCCTGTACGACCTGGGGCGCTACGACGACGCCGTCGAGCGGTTCGAGGAGGCGCTGCAGATCTGGCACCGGCTCGGCGAGCGGGGCAGAGAGGCCGGATCGCTGCGGCGGCTCGGGCTGGTCTCGGCGGCGCGGGGTGACCATGAGGTGGCGATCGCCAGGTTCACCGCCTCGATCGCCATGTACCGGGAGTCGGGGGCCGACCGGCAGGCCGCGCTGGGACTTACGGATCTCGCCGGCGTTCTCCTGGCTCAGGGGCGGGGATCTGACGCGGTGATCCATCTGGAGCAGGCGCGGAGGATGCTGAGCGAGGTCGACGACCTCTATAACCGGGCCCGAGTGGGGATCCTTCTTGGGTATGCCCATGTCGATCAGGAGCAGGCGGATCGTGAGCTGCGTTCCGCGCTGGAGATCATGGATCAGCTGGGATCTTCGGCCGGCCGGGCCGCGGCCCTGGAGGGCCTGGGCGAGCTGGCCGAACGTACCGGCCGACCGGAAGAGGCACATCACTACTATGAGATGGCGCTGGAAGTGCTTGGCGAAGCCGAGTCTGCGACCTATCTCCGGCTCAGGGGCCGCCTGGACCATCTCTCTTGAGGGTCCCTTAGCTGAAAACCACCTTCAGCGCCTCCAGGACCCACATCATCATCATTGGGAAGATATGGGGCATTTTCTTACCCTTCTAGAACTTGTCGCGTTCACCGCGGCAAGTGAAGCATATCCTTTTAGATAGGGCAATAAGGAGATTGGGCGCCAGCTTTTATCCCGCTACATCGTGACCGTTGAGGCGATCCTGCAGAATCCTAGCCTCTGGAGCGCCCAACCGCTCAAATATCCCCAAAGCCTCCCGCCACACCTCTTCCGCCGCACTCCTCCCATGAATCTGCAGAAGACTCTCACCGAGACGCTGGAGAGAACCCGCCACCAACTGGGGATCCGCCACATCCCTGGACAAAGAGAGCGCACGCTCATAAGTATCCCGAGCAAGGACAAACTGCCCACTAGCCTGCTGAGTGTCACCAATCCTCTGGAGCGCACGCGCAGTTTCGTACAAATCCCCTATATCGCCCGAAAGGGCAAGCGCTTTCTGGAAATGGATCAGCGCTTCAGCGGTCAGCCCCGCGTCCAGGTACATCGACCCGATATTGCTCAACGCGTCCGCCTCGTTCCGGCGATCACCGGTCTCGCGATAAGTTGACAAAGCCTCACGATAGAAATGCAAGGCCTCGTCGCGGCGCCCTTCACGGGCCATGACGCCGGCCACGTTGTTCAAGGCCACGGCCTCGTTCTGCCGCCACCCCGTCTCGCGCATGACAGCGAGCGAGTCCCGGAAGAGTCCGAGCGCCTCCCGATGATCACCACGGTTGAGGTGCAATTCCCCGAGATTGTTCAACAACATCGCCTTGGTTGCGACGTCCCCCATCTCCTCCACGATCTCCAACGAGCTCTCGAAGACGGCCACTGCCTCCTCCGTACGCCCCAGGTACGACAGCGCGATCCCCGAATGCAGCAACGCGTTCCCTTCCCCATACCGGTCCTCCACGGCACGGAACAGCCCAAGCGCCTCCTCCGCGTAAGCCAGTGCCTCACGGTTGCGCCCGGACAGCCAGTGCACGAGGGCGAGATGGTCCAGGGCGTCGGCCTCGCCGCGCCGGTCGCCGAGGGCGCGGAAAGCGCTGAGGCCGTTGAGGGCATGTTCGAAAGCGACGGCGTAGTCGCCTGTACGGCTGCGTACCAGGCTGAGTTCGAGCTCCGCGCGAGCCTCCCCCTCGCGGTCGCCCATCTCCTGGCAGGCCTGGCGGGCGAGCTCGTGGACGCGGGCGGCGTCCTCCCAGAGCGCCGATCGTTCGAAGTACGTCGCGACGGCCTGCGAGAGCTGGGCCGCATGCGCCGGAAAGCCCCGCTCGGCGGAGTGACGTACACACATGAGCAGATTGGCCCGCTCGGCGCGCAGCCACTCGGTGGCGGCACGCGGGTCGCTCACGGACGGCGGATCTACGGGCGGATGGGTGACGTCCACGGCGGCGCGGCGCCTGTGCGGGTAAAGGACGCGATCGGCCTGGTCGGCGGTGTACAGGTAGAGGTCGAGCAGCCGGTGGACGGCTCGCCGCAGCTCCTCGACGGGTTCCTCCTCGGCCGCGCGCTCCGCCGCATAGGCGCGCAGCAGGTCGTGAAAGCGGACGCGGCCGGAGTCCGGCTCCTCCACGAGATGGCGGTCGATCAGCTCCTCCAGGACGCGCTCCGCCCGCTCGAGGTCGCAGCCGATCAGCGCGGCCGCCGCGCCCGCGGTGAGGTCGGCGCCGACGTGCAGGCCCAGGCGACGGAAGGCGTGCCGCAGCTCCGGGGACAGCTCCCGGTACGACAGCTCGAACGCGGTGACGAGGTCGCTGTCTCCCGCGTGCATCTCGGCCAGCCGGTCCTTGGAGCGGGACAGCTTGGCCACCAGGTCTCCGACCCCGCGGGCCGGCCGATGGCGGAGTTTGTTGGCCATGATCGTGACCGCGAGCGGAAGGTAGCCGCACAGACGGACCAGCTGGTTGACGTCACCCGCGTCGAGCTGCCGGTCCTGGCCGACGATCCGGCGGAAGAGCAGCGCCGCTTCCGGTGGTGCCAGAGCGTCCAGCGGGAGCGGGCGCGCGCCTTCGAGGCCGGCGAGCCGATGCCGGCTCGTGACCAGCACGAGGCAGCCGGGCGCCCCGGGAAGGAATGGCCGCACCTGGTCGGCGCCGGCCGCGTCGTCCAGCACGATCAGCATCCTGCGGTTGGCGACCCACGCTCGCCACAGCGCGGCACGCGGCTCCAGCGTCCCAGGAATGCGCTTGGGATCCTCTCCCAGAAGCCGGAGCAGGGTGTCGAGACCTTCTGCGGGATCGAGCGGCGGCTGGTGGGGATCGTGCGCGCGGAGATGGAGGTACCACCGCCCGTCCGGGTACCGGTCCGCCAGCCTGTGCGCCGCGTGGATGGCGAGGGCCGTCTTGCCGATCCCGGCCATGCCGTCGATGGCCTCGATCACGACCGCCGACGGGGAACGATCCAACACGGCGTACAGCTGGTTCAGCTCCGTCTCTCGCCCGGTGAAGTCCGCGATGTCGCGGGGCAGGTTGTCGGCGAGCGGCCCGCCGGGAGTGCGGTGGCGGGCGGGCGGCACGGCCAGGTCCGGATCGCCGCGGAGCATGCGGTCGTGTGTGCCGCGCAAGGAGGGCCCGGGGTCGGCTCCGAGGTCGTCGGAGAGGCGGTGGCTGGCCCGGTGGTACGCCGTCAGCGCGTCACCCTGGCGCCCGCAGCGATACAGGGCCACCATCAGCTGCTCGACGAACGACTCGTCATACGGATATTGATCGACCAGCCCGTACAACTCCCCCACCAGTTCGGCGTGCCGGCCCGCGTCGAGCTCCATCGCCAGGCGGGTGCCGATCGCCGCCCGGTGCTCGCTCTCCAGGCTCGTACGGACCTGCGTCACCCATTCCCCGGACAGGCCGGAAAGCGGATCGCCCCGCCACAGATTCTCCGCTTCGCGGAGTAGGCGCAGCGCGTCCTCCGGGTTGCCGCTGGCCGCGATAGCGCGCGCCTGTACGTTCAGCCGCCGAAAACGATACAGGTCGATCTGCTCGGGATCGACTTCCAGAAGGTAAGCCCCGGAACGGGAAATCAGTCGTGCCCCGCTATCCCCGAACCGGCGATTCAGGCGTCCGCGCAGCCGGGCGATATAGCTATGGACGCTCTCGCGCGCCTTTGCCGGCGGCGCGTCGCCCCAAACCCGGTTGATCATGGTTTCGATGGACACGGGCTGCCCAGGCGACAGGAGCAGGATGGCCAGGATGTACCGTTCCTTGGCCGATCCGAGCTCACATGCCTCCCCGTCGGACCACAACTCCACGGAGCCGAGTATTCGGAACTCCACGAGTGTCCTTTCACCGCTAAAGACCCACGTGCCGCCAGTTTCCCGCGCATTCGCTTAATGGTCCATACGCACCTTTGATCTGACTCTTCAACTTCACGATTGTTGCAAGGTTTTGTCCAGGCAAGCGGTGGACCCTTGGATAGAGCCGTTGAAACGGGGATTACGGCCGGGCGAATACGGCGGCGCGAAACCGCGTCGCACGCGAAATGGGGGGTCGAAAGCCCGATGTCCTGTTCAGAGGGGTACCACGTGCCGGTCGGGCCGGATGCGGCGCGCTGGGTGACGCGCCGCGGCCTGCGGACCGTACTCGTGATCGTTCACACGGTCACGTCCGGGCAGATTCTGCTGGACGTCGTCCGTCTGCTCGCCGCCGATCTGCGGGTCCAGGTGGTCTTCACCAGGGCCCCGGATGTCTTCGGCAACGGGGTGAGCGAGTTGCTCGGGCGCATCGGCGGCGTGGTGATGCCGTGGCGGCTGGCCATTCGACAGCGCTTCGACCTCGCCGTGTCCGCCGCCTATGGGGGGATCGAGGACGTTCACGCGCCGCTCGTCGTCATCCCGCACGGCGCGGGCTACCAGAAGAGAGTCAGCCGCCGGCTGGGCGGTGGCGCCGTCGCGGCCCGCGGCGTGTACGGGCTCAGCGCTCAGGAGCTGGTCCGGGACGGCATGGTGGTCCCGTCGGCGATCGTGCTCGCCCACGACGCGGAGCGGGGGCGGCTGGCGCGGAGCTGTCCGGAGGCCGTCGCGGTCGCCGAGGTCGTCGGCGACGCCTCCCATGACCGGCTGGTGGCCAGTGCCGGAGAGCGGCGCGCCTACCGCCAGGCCCTCGGCGTCCAGGACGACCGCGAGCTCGTGGTGGTGACCTCGACCTGGGGGACACGATCCCTTTTCGGGCGGCGTGCGGAGCTGTTCCGGCGGATGCTGGCCGAGCTGCCCCGCGACCGCTACCGCGTGGCCGCGCTCTTCCATCCGAATGTCTGGTTCGGCCACGGCGTCTGGCAGGTGAGAGCCTGGCTGGCCGACTGCCTGCGTGACGGGCTCGTCCTGATACCGCCCGAGGCGGACTGGCGTGGTGCGCTGGTGGCCGCCGATCACGTGGTGGGCGACCACGGCTCCGTCGCGGTGTACGGCGCGGTCTGCGGCGCCCCGGTCCTGCTGGTGGGCGACGCGAAGGACGACGTGGACCCGGAGTCCGCCGGAGGGCTGCTGGCTTCGGCGGCGCCCCGGCTACGGCCCCATGGGCCGCTGGCGGCCCAGCTGCGCGCGGCCGCCACCGGCCACTGGCAGGGGCGGCACGACGCCGTCGTGGCCCGGCTCACCTCGGCCCCCGGCTGCTTCGACCGGAACATGCGGCGCCTGATGTACCGGCTGATGCGCATGACGCAGCCACTCACCATTCCGCGGACCGATCCGGTCCCCCCACCCCATCTTTGAAGGAGGAGCAGTGGGCACCAAGATAGTCGTAGCCGGTGTCAGCAGCCTCTACATGGCCATGCCGGTCGAGGAGTTCCCGCTCCCGTACACGTCGCTGCGGTTCCCCGACTGGATGCGGGCCGAGGTGTCCGGGGCCGCGTGCCACATCGCCGACACCCTGCGCACCCTGGGCGACGAGGCGCGCCTGTGCACCTTCGTGGGTGAGGACGTCGCGGGTGAGGCGATCAACGCGTCGTTACGCGCCCGCGGGCTGCTCGGGCCGGGGGTGGTGAAGGTGCCGCGCTCATCGCTCGGCGTGGTGCTCGTGGCGCCGGACGGACGGCGCTCCGGGCATCCGTACGTCGCCGCGGTCAACACCGCCGAATATCCCGTCGAGGTGTTCCGCCGCCTGGTCCGCGACGTCGATCTCGCGGTGCTCACCAACACCGCGTTCGTCCGGCCCCTGCTGGGCCACGCACGGGCACGGAACGTGCCGATCGCGGTCGACGTCCATCTGATCACGGACATCGACGACGCGTACAACCGGCCCTGGCTGGAGGTCGCCGACATCGTCTTCTGCAGCCACGAACGGCTGGCCGGCCCGCCGGAACAGTGGGTGGCGAGCGTCTTCGAACGCCATCCCGGCTGCGCGATCGCCGCGGTCGGCCTCGGCGGGCGCGGGTGCCTCATGGGGCTGCGCGACGGCACCCTGATCAAGGCGACGGCCGTCGCGCCGCGCGGCGTGCTGAGCACCGCCGGGGCGGGGGACGCGCTGTTCGCGTCGTTCCTGCACGGCTGGCTCGCCACCCGTAACCCCGTCACGGCGCTCAAGGAAGCCGTGCTCCACGCGGGCTGGAAGGTGGGTGACACCTTTCCCAGTACGGCCTCGCTGACGGAGGAGGAGCTGGCCCGGCTGTGCGGGAGCCATCCCGTCACCACGTACCTCGATCGCTGGGATCTGCCGTAGGCGGCGGTGTCGAACCTCAGCCGAGTGAGCAGCTCACCTGGGGCAGCGCGTTGGTGGTGTTGTTCCAGGTGGCGGTGAAGCCGAAGGTGGTGGCCGCGCCGACCGGCAGGTTGCCGTTGTAGCTCGCGTTGCGTGCCGTGACGGCGGCTCCGTTCTGGGTGAGTGTGGTGTTCCAGGATTGGTTGATCTGCTGGCCGTTGGCGAAGGTGAAGGTGGTCGTCCACGCGGAGGAGGCGGTTGAAGAGTCGTTCTTCACCGTGATCTCGCCCTGGAAGGCGCCGCCCCACTGGGAGATCACCTTGTAGGTGGCGGTGCACCGGGCCGGCGGAGGGGTCACCGACGGGGAGGGGGAGGTCGGCGGGGTCACGCCGTTGAGTACCTGCGCGAGCGTCGGGTACCAGCGGTCGGCCATCTTCCGGAAGCCGGTGTCGTTCGGGTGGACTCCATCACCGGTGTCGGTGGCCGTGTCGAAACCGGTCCATAGGTCGGCGACGACGATGGGCGACCGCGCGGTCGTGAGGCCGGCGGCCCAGCCCGGGATCGCGTTGTCGAGTGCCACCACACTGGCCGCACAGGTGGGGCAGCCGGACGGGTTCATGGGGATGATCTGGGCCACGAGGATCTTCATGTTCGGGTTGTTCGCCCGCATCTGGCCGACCAGCTTGGTATATGCGGCCAGGACAGTGGCGGTGGGGAGGAAGCCGCCCCACATGTCGTTGGTGCCCAGGTGCATGAGGACGATGTCGGGCTTTGCCGCGTCCAGCCACGGCGGCAGCTGGTTCTGGTCGGCGATGCCGGTCGCGGCGTAGCCACCGTGGCCCTCGTTGTCGCCGTCGTACGAGAACCCGTAGTTGCAGCCGCCGTCGGGGACGCTGCCGACGAAGTCGATGTTCGTGTATCCGGCTGTTTGCAGGTGGTTCCAGAGCAGGGCGCGCCAGCAGCCGGGTCCGGCGGTGATGGAGTCGCCGAGCGGCATGATCCGGACGGGGGCCGTCGCCGACAGCGCGGGCAGGGCAACGCCGAAGGCGACCGCCACGAGGAGCGTGACGAGGACGGCGTACAGGTGGGATCTGCGGCGCATGAGCGGCTCCAGGTAGACACCCGGGCCCGCCCGATGACGGGCCCGGTCGAGTGCTGCTACGAGAGGGGGTTCTGGGTGAGCAGGTGTGCCTTGAAGCCCTCGCCGTACGTGCTGGTGGGCGTGCCGTTGTAGTCGGTGATGAGCACGTTGCCCTGGCTGCAGCCCCATGGGTTCCAGGTCCAGGCCGTGTACCCGACGCCTTGCGCGTCGGCCCAGCTCATCACCTGGTCGATGTAGTCGTGCGCGCAGGAGTTCTGGCCGATCTCACCGGCCTGCACCGGCACCTGGGCCGCGACGGCGCCGACCTGGCTGTTCCAGCAGGCGGTGTTGGAGCAGGTGTTGAAGTTGTAGGTGTGCCAGGCGGCCATCAGGTTGCCGGTCGGATCGGTCGGCTTGTACGTCAGCCACTGGCTCAGGTCGTTGGACCAGGCCAGCCCGCCGAGCATGATCACATTGGTGGCGCCGGTGGCGCGCACCGTGTTGACCAGCGACTGCATGCCGGCCACCTGGTAGCCGATGCCGGTGCAGGTGCCGCCGTCGCGCCAGCACTTCCAGCCGGCGGTCGCGTCCCAGTTCGCGGCCGCGTCCGGGTAGGGCTCGTTGAACAGGTCGAAGACGACCGCGTTGTTGCCCTTGAAGGCATTGGCGACCCCGGTCCAGAACGTCGGGGCGTACTGGGCGTCGGGCATCGGCTTCTGGCAGGTCGCCGTGGTGTCGGAGCAACCGGCGCCCTGACCGGTGTACAGGCCGTAGTTCCAGTGCATCTCCACGATCGGCGTGATGCCGTTGGCGACCAGCAGGTTCACGTAGTCCTTGACGTTCTGCTGGTACGCGGGGCCGCTGGGGGTGCCGTTGGTGCCGTTCCAGCACTCTTCGTTCAGCGGGATCCGGACCGTGCGGATGTTCCACGCCTTCATCGCGTCGACCGAGGCCTGATCCACCGGGCCGCTGTCCCACATGCCCTTGCCCTGTACGCAGGCGAACTCGCCGCTGGCCCGGTTGACGCCCAGCATGCGGTAGGTGGCGCCGGCAGCGGTGACCAGCCGGTTCCCCGAGACGTGCAGCGCGGGCGCCGCGCCTCCCGTACCGCCGTCGTTGTCGGCCTCGGTGGCGTTCACCGTCACCGATGTCAAGCCGCTGGATGCCACGGTGATCGGCCGGGTGCCGTTCGTGGTGTCGCTGTCCTCCGAGGCGCTCAACGTCACCGTCTGCGGGGTGTTCCAGTTGGCCGTGGTGAAGGTCAGGGAGGCTCCCCCGGTCACGGTGATGTTGGTGTCACCGCTGCCCGCCGTACTGGTGACCGTCACGTTGCCGGTCGGCTGCGAGCGCAGGCGGACCGTGTAGCCGCCGGTCCCGCCCTCGGGCACGCTCACGCTGGTGGCGGAGACCATCAGCGCCTGTTGCGTCCCTCCGGCGCCGGTTCCCGTGCAGGAGACGCTGGGGTTGGTGTTGGCGCCACCGGTGTACGTGCCGTTGAAGCCGAGACTCCAGGTCGCCCCGGCGGCCTTGGCGGCGTTGTAGGAGACCGGGTTGACGGTGATGGCCGCACCCGCCGGGGTGGGGGTCGCCGGAGTGGGCACGCCCTCCCACATCTGGGTGATCACCTGGTTGTTGGGAAAGTCAAAGCTCAGCGTCCAGCTGGTCAACGCGTCGCCGGTGTTGGTCACCGCGATGGTGGCGCCGAACGCGCTGCCGTTGTCCCAGCTCTTGGTGTAGGTGGCCGAACACGACACGGCGGCGTCGGCCGCGCTCTGGACGGTGGCGAGGCCGAATCCGGCCAGCACCACAGCGGCGGCGGCCGTCAAGGCCTTGCGTAACACGATCGGCATGAGAGCCCTCCGTGACGAAACCGATGGACACCGCTCTCTTGAAGCGGCCAAGCTCCGACACTTGGGAGCGCTCCCAACGATCTGCCGCCCTGATTCGCCTCGCAAGAGCCTCCCCACGCCTCAGCGCATGGCACCTACGCCGACCTTGGGCAAGGCCGACGACGCTGCTGAAACTTTCAGCTGGGCTCGGCCAGGACCAGGGTGAAGTCCCCGGCCGGGTCCGTGTAGCGACGGCGCACCTTGAAGCCCGCCCCCACGAGCTCCGCCCACAGCCCCTCTGGCCGGAACTTCGCGCTGATCTCCGTCCGTATCTCCTCCCCCTCCGCGAAGTCGGTGACCAGCCGCAGCCCGCCGATCCGCACCCGCATGTCGCGGCTTGCCCGCAGCCGCATCTCGATCCACTCCTGCCGCTCGTCGTACAGCGCCACGTGCTCGAACGCCTCCGAGTCGAAGTCCGCCTCCAGTTCCCGGTTGATCACCCGCAGCACGTTCCTGTTGAAGGCGGCCGTCACCCCGGCCGGGTCGTCATAGGCCGCCACCAGCCGCTCGGTGTCCTTCACCAGGTCCGCCCCCAGCAGGAACGTGTCCCCGGGCTGGAGCGTGGCCCGCAGGTCTTTCATGAACACCTCGCGGGCGGCTGGTTCGAGGTTGCCGATCGTGCCGCCGAGGAAGGCCACCATCCGCCTTCCGGTACGCGGCAGCAGCGCCAGATGGCGCTCGAAGTCGGCGCACACCGCCTTCACCCGCAGCCCGGGGAAGCGCCCGGCCAGCCGGTGCGCCGCCTCCGTGAGGGTGACCGCGTCGACGTCCACCGGCGTGTAGACACGCGCGGCGAGCGCCTCCAGCAGCAGAACGGTCTTCTCGCTGGTGCCCGAGCCCAGCTCGACCAGCGTGTCCGCGCCGCTGGCGGCGGCCAGGTCCGCGGCCCGCGCGCGCAGGATGGCCAGCTCGCGCCGGGTCGGGTAATACTCGGGCAACCGGGTGATGCGGGAGAACAACTCGCTGCCCGCGGCGTCGTAGAACCACTTGGGCGGCAGCCACTTGGGCACGGCCGTCAGCCCGGCCCTGACATCGTGTTCGAGCGCCTGGCGCAGATAGTCGCGGTCAAGATAGTTGATCACCTGCACGGTCGACTGGCTGACAGGCACGATGCCTCCTGAAGTGGATTACAACGGCTGGACGCGTACGTCGTCGCGGGTGACGGTGAGCAGGCTGCGCTCGGGTACGGCCTGCCATCCGGGCAGGTCGTCGAGCGGCTCGCTGGCCACCAGCACGCCGTCGTGGAGTCGGTGATGGAAGAGGGTGTCGCCCCAGACGGTCGCGGCGATCGACGCGCCGTCGCAGGCGAGCAGGTTCAGGCGGGCGCCGGGGTCCTTCTCCCCGGCGCGGACGACCACCTCGGCGAGCGCCTCGCCCAGGCCAAGCCCGGCGTGCCCGCGCTGGAACACGGCCGCGGCGACCCAGGCGGCGTCGCACGCGCTTTCCGCGCTGTCGGCCAGATCTCTGACCGCGTCCCGCTCGACGCGCCCGTTGTGGCTGAGCAGCCACCGCCCGTCGGTGAACGGCGCGGTGGCACTCTCCTCGATCGGCATGCCGACGGTGGCCGAGCGTACGGCCGCCAGCAGGCAGGTCGAGCGGGCGATCCGGGCGAGTCCGGGCAGGTTGGCGTCGGCCCACATGGGGATGGCACGGCGATAGCGCACCGGGGCCGGACTCTGCTCGTACCAGCCCATGCCGTACCCGTCGGCGTTGATCATGCCGAAACGCTGCCGCCGCGGCGCGTACGACTGCTTCAACAGCCCATGGTCCGGCTCGTTGATGAGCGCGGCGAGCGGGCGGGCGGCGCCCAGCCAGGCCGCGTGCCTGCACACGTTAGACCAGCTCCGAACGGGCGCAGCGGAAGCCGCTGAAGATCTGCCGGCGGATCGGGTAGTCCCAGTTCCTGAACGTGGTCCGCACCGCCGCCGGATCGGCCGCCCAGGAGCCGCCGCGCAGCACCCGGTACTCCTCGCCGAAGAACACCTCGCTGTACTCCTTGTACGGGAAGCTGCGGAAACCGGGGTAGGGCTGGAACCAGGAGGCGGTCCATTCCCAGACATCTCCCACCATCTGCTCGGCCCCGTAAGGGCTGGCCGCGGCCGGGTAGGCGCCCAACGGCGCGGGATGGGCGGCGCGATGCCCGAGGTTCGCCCGCTCGGCGCCTGGGGCGTCCTCACCCCAGGGGTACCGGCGCGCCTTCCCGGAGCGAGCGTCCCAGCCGCAGGCCTTCTCCCATTCGGCCTCGGTGGGCAGCCGCTTGCCCGCCCAGCGGGCATAGGCGTCGGCCTCGTACCAGGACACGTGCTGGACCGGCTCGTCCATCGGGACCGGCTCGGTACGGCCGAAACGGGTACGCCACCAGGCGCCCCCGTCCCTGACCCAGAACAGCGGGGCGAAGACGCCGCTCCGCTGCCGCCACTGCCAGCCCTCCGCGGACCACCAGCGCGAGTCGTCGTAGCCGCCGTCCTCGATGAACGCCGCGTAGGCGCGGTTGCCGACAGGCAGCCGGTCGATCGAGTACGCGGGCAGGTCCACCCGGTGCGCCGGCCGCTCGTTGTCGTACGCCCAGGGCAGCGTGTCGGTACCCATGAGGAAGGAGCCCGCGGGCACGAAGACCTCTTCCGGACCCTCGCTCCGGCCCGGTGGAAGGTCACCGTCGCGCACCAGCCCGGGTTGCCCGGACAGCTGCAGGGTGGCGAGCATGGTCTCGTCGTGCTGATGCTCGTGCTGGATCACCAGGCCGAACACGAAGCCGTCGCGGTGCAGCGGGGCGGGCCCGTCCAGGTCGATCGCGTCGAGCACGTCGAGCACCCGCCCGCGTACGCCCTCGATGTAGCGGCGGGCCTCGGCCGGACCCAGGAAGGGCAGACTGGGGCGATCCTTGCGCGGTGTCTTGAACGCGTCGTAGATGTCGTCGATCTCGGGCCGGAGCGGGTCGATGCCCCCGGCCTCACGCAGCACCCAGAGCTCCTCGTAGTTGCCCACGTGCGCCAGGTCCCAGACCAGCGGCGACATCAGCGGGGAGTGCTGGCGTACCAGCAGGTCGTCCTCCGCGGCCGTGTAGGTGAGTGACCGGTCGCGCACCGCGATGAGCTCGGCCGCGATACGTTCCTTGATGTCGTTCATTCCCATCCTTCGTCGCTCGGCCAGTTCGGGAGATCCAGCAGGTAGGAGGCCGGTGAGCGGCCCGCGCTCACGTGCCGGTCGGCGAACGCGGCCACCTCGCCGACCAGGCCGGGACCCGCGCCGCAGCGCGGCAGCGCCTCCAGCGCGGCGCGGAAGCACTCCTCGGCGGCCCGGCGCAGGCGCGGGTCGGCCAGCCCGCACCGCGCCGCCACCCCCCAGAGCCGTCGGTACGGCTCCGCGGCGGCCATCGCGGCGTCAGCGGCGCGGTCGTCGGTGATGAGGGCATGGGTCACGGCCACACAGACCGGCCAGATCGCCGGGTGCTGGGCGTCGAGGTAGCGGATCTCCAGCCAGCCCCGGGGCCGCACTGGTGGAAACAGCGTCGTGGCGTGGTAGGCCAGGTCCTCGGCGGTGGGCCGCCGCCGGCCGTCGGCGTTCAGCCAGTCGCGGAAGCTGGAGCCGTCACGGACGGTGCGATAGCTCTGCTCGTCCTCCCGTACCAGCATGAGCCGGGCATCCAGCAGGTATTCGGCCCAGTCCGCGGCGGGATCGTCCGAGGCGGGGACGGGCGAGGTTCTGGTGCGGTCGAGGTGATCCCAGACGGCCTGGCGGCCCGACATCCAGCCGCACGGCCGGCCATCGCGCAGCGGCGAGTTGGCGAAGGCCGCCATCAGCACGGGGCCGAGCGCGTGCGCCCGTTCCCAGCGCGCCGCCGGCCGCTCGCCCAGGTCCAGGTTGACCTGGATCGACGCGGTCGAGCACATCATGAGCTGTCCGTACGGCACGCCGAGGAACTCGGCCATCGCGTCGTACCGGGGTAGGCGCAGCTGGCGCCGGGCCGGCCGTACAGGATCGAGACCGACACCGGCCAGCACCAGCCCCGACGCCCGCAGGGCGGCGCGCACGGCGGCCACGTCGGCGGCCAGGCGGGCCAGCGACTCCGGCAGCGGGCCCGTCGGGCCGGACAGTTCGAGCTGCCCGCCCGGTTCGAAGGTCAACCGGCTGCCACCGGGCAGCTCGGGCATGGCCCGCTCGATCCTGGCCAGCGGGACATGCCTCGTTGCCGCCGTACGGTCGAAGATCAGGAATTCCAGCTCCACGCCCACCAGGTCCGCGGCGGCGGGACAAAAGCAGCGACGCGCGAAGTCCACCACCTCCGAGGCGTCCTGCAACGGCGGACTCTCGGCCGTAAGCCCGATCATCGTTTCCCCTTCGCGTGGCGCATGGGTCTCTGATGGTCCAGCGGTCCACCGCAGGCAACGGTGGCCCCATCTACAGACCCACGAACCGCGCGAGCGTTACACACGGAATTCGGGTAATTGGATGAGCGGTCACATGGGGGGCTCGCGCCTCATGGCCGCCGGCGCTCGCGGAACGCGGACATGAGCCGATCGCGCACGTCGGCGGAGAGTTTCTCCGGGGGCGGGTCGCCCAGGGCGACGATGGTCGCGCGGAACTGTTCTAAGTAGCGGCCGCACCCCTCGCAGCCGGTCAGGTGGGCGTGCACACCCTCGCGCTCGGGCGGATCGAGGGCGTCGTCAAGGTAGGCGGTGAGGAGTCCCACCAGCTCGCCGCATGTGAAGCGCTTCACGACGTTGACCGCCCTCGTCTGCTGAATGAACCGTTTCACCTATTGTGCCGCCGCACGGAGCGGATGAGGTCAGTCCGGCTGTCTCGCGAACTCGAAGTAGTCCGCCAGCCACCCGCGCACCGCGACGCGGGCGCGATGCAACAGGACCCGCTGGTTGGCGGCGGAGATCTTCATGATCTCGCACACCTCGTCGGAGGTGCAGCCCTCCACGTCCCGCAGCGTGATCACGGTCCGCTGCCGGGGCGGCAGCCTGGCCAGTACCTCGCCGATCAGGCCGCGCACCTCCGAGGCCAGCACCTCTTTCTCGGGCGTCGGCCATGCCGCGGGCGGATCCCGCCAACCGCCAGGCGGCACCGGGTCGAGGCTCTGGCCCGCGATCGCGCCGCCGTCGTCCTTGACGGCGCTCCACGGCAGCGTGCGCCTCTCGCGTACGCCGCGTTTCTTCGCCGCGTTGACCAGTATGCGGAAAATCCACGTCTTGACCGACGAACGGCCCTCGAAGTCGTCGATCCCGCCGATCACCGCCAGCCAGGTGTCCTGGACGACCTCTTCCGCGGCGTGGTCGGTGGGCACGTACGACCTGGCCACCCGGAGCATGCCCCGGGACCAGGTGTCGAGCAGCGCCGCGAACATCGCCTCATCGCCCGCGCGCAGGGCCGGAACGATGACGTCATCCGAAGGCAACTCTCCGCCCGCGAAAGACCCCACGATCGCTTCCCTCCGGTCAGACGTCGGGACATCAATGACATCCAGGTCGAACCGACCCCGGCCTTTACCAGGCTAATCTCCCCCGCCGACGTCCATGCGCCCGGGATGCCGGGTCATCCCCGTGCGTATGCTCGAAGGAGCGAGTCCCCGGCGAATCGGTGAGGAGCGTCCCATGAGTCGGTCGGAAAGGCTGCTCTACGCGGCGAATGGGGTTGATCTTCGCGTCGTGGACCTCGAACTGACCGACGGCGGGCACGTGGAGCAACCCTTCGTCCGCACACCGCAGGCCGCCGGAGCGGTGGTCTTTCACGCCGGGCGCGCTCTGCTGCTGTGGCGGCACCGCCCGGTCACCGACACGTGGGGGTGGGAGATCCCGCTCGGCGAGATCGGCCCGGACGAGGACCCGGAGAGGGCCGCGGCCCGTCTCGTGGAGGAGCAGACCGGCTGGCGGCCCGGTCCCCTGATGCCGCTGATCCGGATCCGCACCGCCGAGGACGTCGCGGACAGCGACCACGTGATCTTCGTCGCCTACCAGGCCACCCCCGTCGCCACGCCGACCGACGACCAGACTGCGCCGGTCGGCGAAAAGGCTGACGAACGGGCTGACGAACGGGCTGACGAACGGGCTGACGAACGAGAGCGGGCCGAATGGCTGCCGGTGCTGGGCATCCAGCGGCTGATCAGCGAGCAGGCCATCACGTCCGCGACCACGGCGGCGGCCCTGCTCCATCTCCTGGCCGACCTCCTGCAGGCCCGTACGTCACATTAGAGCAGCCAGGAACGCCAAAACCCCTGGTCAGCAATGACCTGGGGGGTCGGCGTCACCTGGCCTGACTCCCTGGATGTCGGCGTGTGACCCTTCATGCCCGGACGAGGGTGACGGCGTGACCGCGCGGGCTGGTGACCTGTTCGATGGCGCTGCGCTCCAGAAGGTGTGGGGCGGTGGGCCGGCGGTCGAAGACGATGAGGGTGTCGTGGCTCAGGTCGAGGCGATCGAGGTAACCGTCGAGCTGGTGCAGGCCGTCTTCGACGGGGTCGGGCTGTCTGGGTTGATGAACCTTGAATTCGATGTCCTCCCACTGCCAGCAGCGCTTGCCATCGGCGTCTGTGTAGGGCCATTGGACGCAGATGTCGATGCGCCCACGACCCAGGGCGTACTCACGGTCGATCACACCGCCGCCGTTGACCACCCGATGCAGCCAAGCCATGAAGATCAGGTGACAGGCGGCCTCGTGATAGGTCTCGCGGCTTTGCAGGATCTCGCCGTTGCGCCGCCAGAAGGTGAGGAACCCCTGCAGGATCGCGGGCCTGGAAACTGTCGTAGGCCGGTGACACTCTGTTGTCCATGGCACGCGGTCTGGGCATGAAGAAGGTGCGCGAGGAGCTCGGCCTCGCCGTCTGGGAAGTCGAGCTCGCGGTCGAGACCAGCCTGCTCCGCCGCCTGCCGGACCGCACATTCGACCCCGTCTCGGTCAACGCGGCGAAGGCGGACACCGAGCGCTTCCAACGCCTGCTCGCCGCCGAACATCGCTGTAACGCCACCCAGGCGGCGATCAGGCTGGGCATTTCACCTCAACGTTTCAAACGCCTCGCCGACCGACTGGCGCCCGTCGCCGTCGATGAGATCCAGAAGTACGGCCGGACACTCACCATCCGCTACTACCGCGCCGCCGACATCGACGCGCTCGCCGACCTCGTCCGGGCCGACACCGAACTGCGCGCCGCGGCCCGGGCCCTTTCGCGGTCCGAAGCAGCGCGCAAGGCAGCGGCGACCCGCAAGCTCAACAAGGAGAGGGCGGTGGCAGCACGGGCCCTGCTGAAACGGGCCATGCCCTGTCACGACGGAGACCCGATCCAGGTGCTCGTCTGGGCGGCCGCGCTCATGGAGGCTTCCGGCACCAGACCGGGTCCGCTTCGTCGCCTCGCCTATCTTCATGACCCTCGTATCACCGAACTCCTCGCGACGCTCCGCACGGCCCGGCTCTCCCGCCCTGACCTCGATGCCATGCTCGGCTCGCTCCTTCCCCTCGCAACCGAGGCGGTCACCCTGCTGACCGCGCCAACGGATGCCCTCGGCGTGCCTGTTGATGCGTTCCCCGCCGATTTTCCGCGCCTTGGCGACCACCTGTTCGCTCCGGCCCTGCGTGAGCTGCTTTCCGCACCACCGGCCTGGTTCCTGCACGCCCGAGCCGATGAGGAGCTACGCCGAGCCGCCCAAGCGGCGGCAAGCCGTGCCGTGGCGGACGCGTCCCGGCGCCAAAGCGCCGAGCAGGCAGCCGTCGACGCGGCCATCCGCGCAGCCACCAGGCTCTCCGACGCATCGGTGGCCGAGCTGTTCAGCCTGCCGGTCGATGTGATCCGGCAGGTGCGCCCCAGTAGCGGCCGCTGGTCGGCCCAGCATGTGGCAGGTTTGCTGCGAAATCCGCCGCCCTGGCTCCGGTCGGAGAGCGCAGCCCTAGCCGAGGTCGAGCGCCGCCGCCGCAAGGCTCAAACCCGCGTGGAACGCAGGGCTCAACGTGGACTCGCCTGGCGTCGTCGTTGGGCGGAGGCGTTGGGCATACCGCTCGAAAGGGTTCCGCAGTCTGCTGGACGGCCCACCGCAAAAGCAATCTCGGCCGCGCGGGACAGGCCACCTCCCTGGGCACAGCCAGGCCGGTCGGTAAATCGAGGAGGAGGGTGAGGTGGCTGGGCCTGATCACTGGGATCTGGTCCCCCTGGGACAGCCCCTGAGTGGGCTGGGGCCTTCAGCGGAACTCGTGAACGACCTCGATCGGCCCGACGATGTGAGCGTTGAAGGCGTCGAGATCCTCGGCGGGAACCCATAGCTCCAGGATCGTTTGGCCACCGGCCTGCTGGACCGGGTAGCGCGAAAGGAACTCAGATTCGACCTCGAAGCGGGTGACGAACCCGGCACCATCGTGCTTGACGTTCCAGTCCCGGGCGATCTTGATCGCGTAGTCCTCGTTGAGAACCGGGTAGAAGATCGGCTGCTCGGTCAGGCGCGGCGGCCACGCCCGCCAGTTCAGGGCTCGCACGAGCTCCAGCTCCTTCGGGCCGGTCGGACGCCAGAGGGTCGTCGTTGCGCTTCCACCGGACACGAGCGCTGCCCCCTTCCAGAGGTGATCAATCGATCGCAAGGTCAGGACGGTGGACGATACCGGGCGCAGAGGACTGGGCCAACCTGGTTTTCACGACGCTGGCAAGCGGGCGGCTCCGTCGATTCAGGCGACTGCTCGTCGGACTCGGTAGTCCCACCGTGTAAGGACGCGGACGACCGTCTCCGCACCGATCGGGTTGGCGCTGTGGACGAAGATCGCTCCGATATGGAAGGGCTGCCCGTTGAAGGCCGCCTCCTCCAGGAGCGTCACGACAGGCATGATGCTGTCGTCGCCGCCCAGGTCGTGGTCGAGCCAGAGTTCGTCGATGAAGCCGTCGCGGTGTTCCTGGAGAAGCCGGATGCCCTCCTTGCTGGTGCGGGCGACCTGTGAAGCTCTGGGCAGCGGCCGCAGGTCATCGATGCCGAGGATGAGCGATTCCGACATCAGAAGCCTTCGGTGGTCACCATGGGACCGCTGTTGAGGTAGTTGATCAGTGCGGTCCGGGTGGTCGACACGAATGCCTCGGGCACTTCGTCGACCGGATGCCACGCGACGTCACCGTGGTTGTGTGGTTCGGCGTTGAAGGGGTCGCCGCTCCATTCGCTGGCGACGAAGACGACGGTGACGAAGCCGTTCGGTGCTTCGACGCCCCAGGCGCAGTGGATCAGACCGGCCACGCGGAGGTCGGCGGGGTCTACAACCAGGCCGGTTTCCTCCTTGAGTTCGCGGACTGCGGTCTGGGTGATCACTTCGCCCTTACCGGCTTTGCCGACGGGGAGGTCCCAATGGTCAGGGGCGAACTTCGCCTGGCGTCCTCGCCGGATGAGCAGTACCCGTCTCTGCTCCTGGTCGTGGATGATGACGGCGGCAACGAGGAGGGTGTGCGCTTCGAGTGCGGGGGGCAGTGCGGTGCCGGGCATGGGCATGGGTGCGATCCTTTCATGCGGCGGTGGCCGCATGCCGGATGCGTTGTTCCAGTAGGGCTGCTCCAGGGACGCCTCGGTGTTTGTAGACGGCGAGGGTCGGGCGGATTCCCGCCAGGGCGGTCCTGCTGCGGCCCGACGCCATCCCTTCGGCGAGGTCGAGTGCCTGGCTCCAGGCTCCGATCGCTTCGTCGGCTCGTGCTTGGACGGCGAGGCAGTCGCCGAGGTCCATGTGAGTGAGTAGATGGACGCGCGGGTAGGCGGCGGGGTCCCAGGAGGTGAACGCCGCCCGGTGGCGAGCCTCGGTGCCGAGGTGATCACCGATCTCGGTCAGGGTTCTCGCGGTGTGGGAGTCGACGGTTCCCGAGGCCGGTCCCATGAGCAGCGAGTACGAGGGCTGCGGATCTCCGGAACGACTCAGTGCGTCTTCTGCCGCGAGAAGTGCTCGTGCGGCGCCGGCCTTCTCCCCGAGTGCCGCGTTCGACCTTGCGTGCGTGATGTGTAGGAGCGCCTTGGTCGCGCCGTCGCAGCGACCTTCGGCTCGCTTGAGAGCGGCTTCGATGAGATCTCGGCTGTGGTGGCGTTCCGTCAAGCTGAGTGCTTGGTGGGCGATCGCTCGCATCATCCAGGCGGCGTGGGCGCCGGGGTCGGCTTCGATGGCGAGTTGGAAGCCGGTGAGGTAATACCGCTGGGCCGCGCCTTCGTGGCTGAGGTCGTGGTGTTTCCATCCGAGTAGCCAGGCAAGTTCGGCTGCGGCGCTGAATGCGTCGCGTCGTGTTGCTTCGTCGGTGAAGCGTCCCGACAGTATGGGGGCGACGGTGTCGGAAAGGTAGGCCGCGACGGTGGACAGCCCGTGTCCGCCGCCGAGGCGTTCGTCGGCCGCGCCGAACGCCTTGGTGATCTGCCGGACGACAACTACCTCGGCCGCTCCGACTCGGGACAGTCCTGTGCGCGCCCGGAGGAGCCTGCTCACTGCCTCGGCGTCGTAGTCGAGGGGCATTCTCACGTGGGCGGCGGTGTAGACGGCCGTAGCGAGATAGCGCCTGTTCTCGACATCGGTTCGGCCGAGAAGGGTCGCGGTCTCGATGGGCTCTGTACCCTCGAGCGCTGGCGGTTCATCGGCGAAGAACCCGAGTTGCTGGCGGGTCACCGGACGCCCGGCGCGGCGCGAGAGTGCTTCGACGAGGTAGCCGATGGTGCGTTCACCCGGCTCGATGCCCGCCACCCAGTGCGCGATGGCCGACTTGTTGGTGCGCAGCGCTTCGCCGTTCTCCGCAGCGACACGCACGACGGCGCGAGCAACTCCCTCATAGCCCAGGCCGGAAGCCGAGATCATCTCCCGCAGCCGGTCATTCGGGGAGCGCTGGCCAGGGGGCCTCGCCATCGGAACTCCCTATGGATAAACCGATTAAACGCTCTGCGACTCCTTCGACCATAGCGGTCCTGTTCGTGCGGGGCCACTGTTAGCAGCAACCCCAATACGGAGCGTGAGAACGCGTCCGCGGAAGGAGTCGACTGATGACCGCTCAGACCGGCCTCGACGTCGTCACAGGTGTGGAGCGAAAGCATCCGAGGGACCTCGTCCCCGAGCTCCTCGGGGAGCACCTCGTCTCCTCGAACGGAGGAACCCAAGTGTCCACTGCCATCCACGACAAGATCAGTGTCGAGCTGCCCGAGACGTTCGACCCGCGCTGGAACCGCATCCCCGGCATCACCGTGGATGGTCACCGCGTCACCCTCGACCCCGAGGCTCCCGTTCGCCCCCGCCATCCACACGCCTCAGGGGGCGGTCCGATCCTCCTAGGCGGGTGCTAAAGGTGACACCTCCGCGCCGCTACCGGGGCCGAGCAACATCGGCAGTGACGATCGCCCCTTCCCGGGGTGAGACGTCAGGGAGCGGCGCCAGCCGAACGTGGGAGAGAGGCGGCCGGTAAGAGGTGACCACGATGGCGGCGGACCCCATATCGGCGCCTGCTGGAGCGGGCGGAGTCTTGATCTTCCGGCCGCCGCCCGGCGGTCGGCACCCGAACAAGGGAGAACCCATGCACAACACAACCACCGGAGCCTCGGCGAATGCTTGGCGGGCCGCCGCTCCGCCTGGTGTGCTCCGCTACACGTTCGCGGGCGTACCCGAGCAGGTGCGTCGGGCGCGCAAGCTGGTGGAGGAACTGTTCACCGGCACCGGCCGCGAGGACGACGCCGGTCTAGTTGTGAACGAGCTAGCCAACAACAGCGTGCTCTACACGCGTTCGGGGCGGCCGGGGGGCTGGTTCGGCGTGGAGCTGGCCTTCGGGACGCTGGTGCGGGTCGGTGTCGTCGATCTGGGCGGAGCGGGGTGGCTGATCGGAGAGCCCACCCCGTGCTCTCACGAGCCCACCCTGGACGACGATCTCGAAGGCCTGGAGGATCTGGCGGGGGTCGCGCTCAGCGGACGCGGTCTGGCGATCGTGGCGGAGTTGGCGGTGACGACGGGTGCGTGCGGGAGTGACGCGCTCGGCCATTTCGTGTGGGCTGACCTCGCCCTGCCCGACCCGGTCGAGGAGGTGCCGCCTGAGGCGTTGCGGCTCCTGGTGTCTTAGGGGAGGCCCAGCCTGCTGAAATCAGGCTGGCCCTCCTTGAGCGCAAGGATAAGGGCAGGACGGACCCAAGTAGGTTTACGTGATACCCGGAAGGCAAGGTAGTGGCGCAGAAGCCGAGGCATTAGCCCCCCGAATCGCGGACCGAAGTCGTTAAGTACGTTCCTGGACGTGACCGGCGAGAAAGGTCTGGTCGGCGTGAACCCTGACGGGCAGGTGCGGAGCAGCACCGACCCGGGAGCGACCTGGCAGCCAGGGGGACGCCTGCCCATGCGACCCGTCGCCTTCACGGCGGTGTCCGCCGAGCATCTCCTGGCCGCTGCCATGAACGGCATGGTCTACGAGTCGGTGGACAGCGGCGCCACCTTCCGGACCATCTACCAGCCGTAGGCGGCAGCACCACACCGAGCGCATCGAAATGGCTCCGAGCCGCGCTGCTCGGAGCCATTTCGATGCGGTTCTTACTTGAAGCGGCGCAGCCGGAGGCTGTTGCTCACCACGAAGACGCTGGAGAACGCCATCGCGGCGCCGGCGATCATCGGGTTGAGCAGACCCAGCGCCGCCAGCGGAAGGGCGGCCACGTTGTAGGCGAAGGCCCAGAACAGGTTGCCCTTGATGGTGGACAACGTGCGCCGGGACAACCGGATCGCGTCGGCGGCCACCCGCAGGTCGCCGCGTACCAGCGTGAGGTCGCTCGCCTCGATCGCGGCGTCGGTGCCGGTGCCCATCGCCAGCCCGAGGTCGGCCTGGGCCAGCGCGGCGGCGTCGTTGACCCCGTCGCCGACCATGGCCACGACCCGGCCCTCGGCCTGCAGCTTCTTGACCACGTCCACCTTGTCGGCGGGCAGTACCTCGGCGATCACCTCGGCGATGCCCACCTCGGCCGCCACCGTACGGGCCACGGCCTCGTTGTCACCGGTCAGCAGAACCGGCGTGAGACCGAGCGCGCGGAGCTGGGTGATGGCCTCCTGGCTGGTCGACTTGACCACGTCGGCCACCACCAGCACGGCACGGGCCTGTCCGTCCCACCCGACCGCGACGGCCGTGCGACCGGCGGCCTGTGCGGCGTGCAGCTCCCGCTCCAGATCGGCGGGCAGGTGCTGGGACCACTCCTCCAGCAGCCGGGGCCGGCCGACCAGCACCGCGTGACCGTCCACGATGCCCTGCACGCCGAGTCCTTCGACGTTGGCGAAGTCTTCCGGCGTGGGCAGTTCGCCGACCCGGGCCGCGGCGCCCTTGGCGATGGCCCGGGCGATCGGGTGCTCAGAGGCGTGCTCCAGCGCCCCGGCCAGGCGCAGCACCTTGGCCTCGTCCTCGCCATCGGCGACGTGGACATCGGTGAGGGTCATGCGGCCCTCGGTGACCGTGCCGGTCTTGTCCAGCACCACGGTGTCGATCTTGCGGGTGGACTCCAGCACTTCCGGACCCTTGATCAGGATCCCGAGCTGGGCGCCCCGGCCGGTGCCGACCAGCAGGGCGGTCGGCGTGGCCAGGCCGAGCGCGCACGGGCAGGCGATGATCAGCACCGCGACCGCGGCGGTGAAGGCCGCGCCCACGCCGTCGCCGGTGCCCAGCCAGAAGCCGAGCGTGCCGATGGCCAGCGCGATCACGATCGGGACGAAGATGCCGGAGATGCGGTCGGCCAGCCGTTGCACGGCCGCCTTGCCGGTCTGGGCCTCCTCCACCAGCTTGGCCATCTGGGCGAGTTGGGTGTCGGCGCCCACCCGGGTCGCCCGTACGACGAGCCGGCCGCCGGCGTTCACGGTGGCGCCGGTGACCGCGTCGCCCACCCGAACCTCGACCGGCACGGACTCGCCGGTCAGCATGGAGGCGTCGACCGCCGACGTGCCCTCCTCGATGACGCCGTCCGTGGCGATCTTCTCGCCCGGCCGTACGACGAACCGGTCCCCGGCCGTCAGCTGGTCGGCGGGAATCCGGGTCTCCACGCCGTCGCGCAACACCGCGACGTCCTTGGCACCGAGCTCCAGCAGCGCCCGCAACGCCGCCCCGGCCCGCCGCTTGGAGCGGGACTCGAAATAGCGTCCCGCCAGGATGAACGCCGTGACCCCTGCCGCGGCCTCGAGGTAGATGTTGCCGGTGCCGTCGGTGCGCTCAATGGTGAACGCGAACGGGTGCGTCATGCCCGGCGTGCCGGCCGTGCCGAAGAACAGCGCCCACAGCGACCAGCCGAGCGCGGCCAGCGTACCGATCGAGATCAGCGTGTCCATCGTGGCGGCGCCGTGCCGGAGGTTGGTCCAGGCGGCCTTGTGGAAGGGCCAGCCCGCGTACACCACCACCGGCGCGGCCAGCACCAGCGACAGCCACTGCCAGTTGGTGAACTGCAGCGGCGGGATCATCGCCATCGCGATCACGGGCACAGCCAGCACCACGGAGGTGATGAGGCGGTTGCGCAGGGGTCGGAGTTCGTCCTCCGGCTCTTGCGCGACCGCCTGCGCCCCCTCCGTCTTGGGAGGGGCGGGGAGCGCGGCCGTGTAGCCGGTCTTCTCCACCTCCGCGATCAACTGCTGCGGATCCACGCCATCGGGGAAGGTCACCTTCGCCTTCTCCGTGGCGTAGTTGACCGTGGCGGTCACGCCGTCCATCTTGTTCAGCTTGCGCTCGATGCGGTTGGCGCACGAGGCGCAGGTCATGCCGCCGATCGAGAGTTCGACCGCGTTCTGCCGGTCATCGGTGACCGAAGTCATCACCGTGCTCCTTTCTCTCGCTCCGCTCTCTCACTCCGCTCTCTCACTCCGCTCTCTCACTCAGTGGCCGTGGCCATCAGCGCCGTGGCCGCTGGGGGTGGCCGTCGGAGTCGCCTTGGGGAGGGCGGACTGCTCGCCGGCGCCAAGGGTGAAGTCCGCGGTACGGACCTCGCCGTCGTGCTGGAAGTCCAGGAACAGCCGGTAGTCGCCGGTGCTGGGCACCTCGGCGTAGAAGACGATCTCGGGGCCTGCCGGGGTCTTGCCGTCGCCGGGCTCACCGTCCGGGTGGACGTGAAGGTAGGCCAGGTCCTTGGCGCGCAGGGCCACCAGGTGACCGTAGGCGCCGAGGTAGGGCTGCAGGTCGGTGACCGGCTTGCCGTCCTTGGCGACCTTCAACGTGAGCTTGCTCGACTGCCCGGGGGCCAGGTCTCCGTCAAGGGTGACGGTGTATCCGTCGACCGTCGCGGTGCGGCTCTCCCCGGGCAGGGCCTTGGGCTCGTAGTCGCCCGCCGCCGCCAGGTCGGTGCCCAGTGTCAGGGCTTCACCGCCGACCGGTGAGAAGTCGGCGAAGGCTCGGTACGTGCCCGCGTCCGGCAGCGTCAGCTTGACCGACCACACGCCGTTGCCCGCCTCAGTGGGGTGCAGGTGCTGGAAGGTGCCCAGGTCGCGGGAGACCACGATGAAGTGGAGTTTCTTGTCGTGCTCGACCTTGTAGTCGGTGACCGGCTTGCCGTCGGGGCCGGTCACGGTGAACTGGAAGTCTGCGGGCTCACCGGGCTTGAGTGCCTCGGTGAGTGGGACGAGGGTGTAACCGTTCTCGGACACTTGGAGCCCCCCAGGGGTATCGCTTTTGGCCTGCTGGGTGGCGTGCTGGTCGTGACCCGCGCTCGCGCTCGTGGTGGGCGCCGTCATGGCGCGGTGATCCTCGGCCGGGGGCGTCCCGACCGGCCCTACCGCCTTGCCCGCCCCAAGAGCGCCGCCGAAGACGACGGCCAGCCCCAGGACATAGGCGCCGAGCTTGGCTGCGGTGTTCACGACTGATTCGCCACTTCGTATCCGGCTTCCTCGACCGCGGCAACGATCTTCGCCGGGTCAATGGAGTCGTCGCTGTCAACGGTCAGCAGTCCGGTGGCCAGGTCCACCTCGACGTTGGTCACGCCGGCCACTTCGCTGACCTCTTCTTTGACCGAGCTGACGCAGTGGCCGCAGGTCATGCCCTTGACGGTGTAGGTGGCAGTGCTCATATCGGTCTCTCCTCAAGGTCGATCAGGAACGGACAAGTCTGGCGATGGCGTCGGCGGCTTCCTTGACTTTCGCGTCGGCCTCCGGGCCGCCCTTCCGCGTGGCCTCGGCGACGCAGTGGGCCAGGTGCTCCTCCAGCAGCGACAGGGAGAACGACTTCAGCGCACTGGTCGCCGCGGACACCTGAGTGAGGATGTCGATGCAGTATTTGTCGTCTTCG
This sequence comes from Nonomuraea sp. NPDC048901, assembly GCF_040649695.1. Classification (NCBI taxonomy): domain Bacteria; kingdom Bacillati; phylum Actinomycetota; class Actinomycetes; order Streptosporangiales; family Streptosporangiaceae; genus Nonomuraea; species Nonomuraea sp. NPDC048901. Next base: position 210,302 of record NZ_JBEZFW010000019.1, read on the forward strand.
ACCATGCGCTGCAGGCCGCGGACCTGCCCCTCGACGCGGCGCAACCGCATCGCGTGATCCTTCTTGGTTCCGCCATATCCGGCCATGTCCGGACCTCCCATCCTTCGTCGCCGGGAACAACACCATACCCCCCTATGGTATTCCGGACAACAGAAGCCCAACAAGGCTGACGAAATCCAGGAGGATGAGATGCCACATGTGATGCGCAGGCCGGGCGTGCTCAGCGGGACCCGACTGGCCGCCTTCCTCGCCGCGGTTCATGTCGTCAACGACGCGACCTGGCTCCGGAGTCACCGGCGACCGCGGCCGGCATGGTCCTGGGCATGTCGGCCGCCCTCGGGGGCGCGCTGTACGTGGCACTCGGCTGGATCCAGGAACTCGTCGAGCTGACGGTGGGCATGGCCATCGATTTCGCCCTGGCGCTTCCATCGGCGGCGATCACCCTCGTCGCGCTTCGACGCCGGCAAGAAGTGGGTCGGTAGCGCTTGACAGATACCCCCCGAGGGTATTCATTAAGCCAGCAATACCCCGAGTCGCACACGAACCCGCCTCTCGCGGAATCGTTTGCGAGTCCGCATACCCTACCCCCGTATGGCATGGAGAACCGCTGATGTCTGCTCCATCTCCCCGGCGATGGGCCGCCCTGGCCCTGATCGCCACCGCCCAGTTCATCGTCATCATGGACACGTCGATCATCGGCGTGGCCCTTCCCCGCATCCAGGAAAGCCTCGGCTTCTCCCAGGAGAACCTGTCGTGGGTCTTCAACGCCTACGTCGTCGCCTTCGGCGGGCTGCTGCTGCTCGGCGGCCGACTGTCCGACCTGTTCGGCGCCCGCCGCGTGTTCGGCGCCGGCTGGGTCATCCTGCTGGCCGGCTCGCTCGTCGCCGGCATCGCCCCCGAGGTGTGGGTGGAGCTGGCCGGCCGCGTGATCCAGGGCGCCGGCGCCGCCCTGATCGCGCCGTCCGCCCTCACCCTGCTCATGATGCTTTTCGGCCACGACCCCCGGGAACTCACCAAGGCCATGGCCCTGTACGGCGCCGCGGCACCGGCGGGCGGCACCGCCGGCGTCTTCCTCGGCGGCGTCATCACCGAATACCTGAGCTGGCCCTGGGTCTTCTACATCAACATCCCCATCGCCATCGTGGTCCTGCTGGCCAACAAGCCGCTGATGCCCGCCGTACAGTCCCAGCGCGGCTCCATCGACGTGGTCGGCGCGCTGACCGTCACCGCCGGCCTCGCCTCCGCCGTGTACGCCATCGTCCGGGCACCTGAGATCGGCTGGGGCTCGGCGCAGACCTGGCTCGTGCTGGTCGGCGCCGTGGCCCTGCTCGGCGGCTTCGTCGCGATCCAGGCCCGCCGCCGCGAGCCGCTGATGCGGCTGTCGATCTTCCGTGCTCCGAACCTCTCCGCCGCCAACCTCACCCAACTGCTGCTCGGCGGCGCGTGGATCCCGATGTGGTTCTTCCTCAACCTCTATCTGCAGCAGGTCCTCGGCTACAGCGCCTTCCCGAGCGGCGCGGCGCTGGTGCCGATGACCGTCCTCATCATGGTCGGCATGATCGTCCTGGCACCCCGCGCGATCGGCCGCTTCGGCCCCAAGGCGACCACCGTGGCCGGCCTGGCCCTGCTCGCCGCAGGTATGGGGTGGCTGTCACTGATCAGCCCGAACGGCAGCTTCGCCACCGACGTGCTGCCCGCCAGCCTCGTCGCCGCCCTCGGCATGTCCCTGGCCTTCATCCCCTCACTCGGCACCGCCATCTCCTCCGCCCGCCCCGAGGAAGGCGG
>NZ_JBEZFW010000020.1:0-166532 GCF_040649695.1 Nonomuraea sp. NPDC048901
TCGACCGGCGCCTGTTCCGCCCGCTCGGCATGACCCGGACCTACGCGCTCACCAAGCCCCCGGAGGGCATCAAGGGCCCGCACGGGCACGGCTATTACGCTGACTCCACCGGCACCCTGCGCGACATGCACCACGCCAACGCCAGCTGGGGCTTCGGTGCCGGCAATGTCGTCTCGACCACGCGTGACGTCAGCATCTTCCAGCGGGCCTTCGACCAGGGCAGGCTGCTGCCACCGTCGCTGCGGAAGGTCCTCGCCGGTGGCTCTGCCGGTGGCTCAGCCGGCGGCGATGGCAGCGGCAGCGCGCGGCAGGGCGCGGAAACGTGCGAAGAAGATCTGAACATGCAGGGCGGCTCGGGACTCGGCTACACCACACTGATCCTCTACTCGACCGATGGCCGGCGGCAGTTCGAGATCTCCGTCACGCGGAGCACCACCGACGACGCCATCATCCCCGAAATGATCAAAGCCGGCCAAGCCGTCCTGTGCCCGACGGGTTGAGGCTCTCCGCATCGACGACTATCTCACGCCGGGTGCATCTCCCCCCGCCCGGGCATCTCTCCGAAGTTCGACAAAGACAGGATCGCCCAGCCAGGCCAGGCGCGGGGATGAATTCCTGGATACCTGAGCTCCACACCCACTCCTCGTCCGCCCCGCCGCTGTCGATCAGCTCGGGGATCTCACCAAGCTGCCGCAGTCCTTCGGACGGGGCGGATGAGGAGGCGGGAGTACCTGGACGTCGAGATGGCATGGCCGAGCGGCGGGCGGCTGGGCCGCGTCGGAGTTTTGACCGGAACGACGCGCAGCCGGTCGACCGCGGCCGACTGGCGCCAGACTCGGGCTCGACCAGACCACGCCGTTCCCCCAGCAGTACGACAAGTACAAGGCGATCCGGCTCGCGTACGTCTTCTCGGTGTTGAACGCTCGGCCCGCCGCGCTCCCGCCAGGTACGCGCACGCCTCGACATGCAACCCGAAGCTCTCATCGACCACCCCCCACCACACCGACTCATCGGCGCCCCCACCGCCCGCTCAGGGCGGTAGTACCGAGGCAGCACGCCTGACATGCCTGAAGGGAGGAGCGACTGTGGTGATTAGGCGAGGAGGGTTCGGGTGAGGGCTTCCACCCGGGCTGCGGTGTCGCCGGCGAGTGCGGGATCGGCCAGCGCCTCCTCGACTGGAGGCTCGTTGCTCGTGCCGACGGTCGCGTCGATCAGCAGATGGTCCAGGCTCGGAAAGTACATGTGCGCTGTGTGCCGGGACACGTCGGCGGCCGTGATCTCGTCGATGGACGGTGTCGTTCCGCCAGCGTTCAGGCGGACCCCCATGGCTGCCTTGGCGATCTGTAGTCCCTTGGCGTGGGAAAGCATGGGTGACGGCGAGCCGGGTCACCGTCACCCGAGCGTCGGGATGCTACGCGGGCGGCTGGAGGACGGTGACCACCTGGGTGGTGCGCGCTGACTCGATGGTCGAGTTGCCGAACAAGTGGACGGAGTACGTGTGTTCCCCGGCCGTGGCCGGCGTATCGGAGAAGCTGAACGACCCGTCGGCGGCGGAGGTCAACTTCACTAGGTGCTCCGAGGTGACGGTGCCATCCGGGCTGACGACCTTGCGCGAGACGGTGATGATCGCCCGCGGGAAGGTGATGCCGTCGGCGCCGAAGGTGCCGCTGAATTCGAGTCGCTCGCCGACGTTGCCCGTCGCCGGTCCGGTCACGGTGAGCGTCGGCTCGTACAAGGCCACCGTGACGGTCACCGAGGAGCCACTACCCAGGAACCATGAGTTGCCCGGCCAGTACACCTGATATTTGAACGCCCCGGTGGACGGCGGGGCGTCGGTGAATTGGTAGGTCCCGTCCGCCGCCGTGGTGATCTCCTGGAACGGCCTGGAGGTGCCGTCGGGGAGCCAGCGGTACAGTTCGAGCGTCTGTACGCCGGGTGGCAGTCCGCTGCTCAGCGTGAGTCGTCCGCTGAGGGTCGACTGCTTGAGCGCGGTCACCTTGGAGGGAGCCGTCAAGGTCAGCGTGGAGGAGTGGTAGGGCGAGGGCGGCAGCCGCCAGAGGTGCATCCGCCCGGTGCCGGGCTCCTTCAAAACCGCGAAGGTGAGCGTGCCGTAGAACTCGATGCTGCCCGCCACCACCGCCTTCCCCTGCTGGGCGGCTGTGTAGATGACCTCCGCGGTGGTCGCGTCGTACACCACGAGCTCCGCCGCGTCGCCCGCGGAGGAGTTCCAGCCGCCCACCACATAGGCGCCGTTCGGGCTGGCCGCGACAGCGGTGGGGAGGCCGTGCTCGCCGAATCCGCTGCTGTCGTAGGCGCGGCCCTGAGTCATGGCTGTCGTGTCCCAGGCGTCGAACTGGCGGGTATCGTCCAACGTCGACAGCGCCGTCGACCCGTACTCGGCGAGTGCGAGATCCCGCAGGGCCGGCAGCCCGTTCGCGTCTCCGCGGATCTCGCCGCGCGAAGTGGCCGGCGTGGTGCTGATGTCGTACACCTTGACTGTGGCGGGGCTGACTCCCGGCTCCCCGGCCACCAGCGTGTTCCCGGCGACGGCGACGAGCGGAGCCTGGGTCGTGGCCGGCCCGACCCGGACGGGGGTGGGTATCGCCGCCGCCGGAATGAGACCGAGAACGCCTCCCCCGCCCGCTTCGCCGCAACCAAATCCGATCCACAGCCGGCCGTACGACTGCGCCAGGCTCGATGGGCACGGGTACGCGGTGAGGTCGATGCGTTTGGTGATGGCGAGCGTGGTGGTGTCGATCTCGATCACTTCATGCGAATCGCGCAGCGCCGCGTACACCTTCCTGCCGGTCTCCGGCGAGGCCAGGGCGACAGCACCGGACAGGCCGGGGATCGTGTTGATGACCTTGCCGTCGATGGACGCGACCACGATCTGGTCGCCGGTGGCGACGAAGACCTTGCCGCCGCGCGCCACCACGTCTCCGCCCTTCCCGGCGACGCCGAGGTCGGTGACGGTCGCGGCGGCCGAGGCGGTGGGCGCCTGAGTGACGAGCAGGGCCGCCGTCAGGAGCAGGGTCCCGGCCCAGGCGACTAATCGGCGGGACAGAGGAGCACGGGCAGAGGTTGATCGGCGCACAGGCACTCCGTTCTGGAGGAGGAGGGGAGCACCCCGGCATGACTACGGGACCTGCTCCCGCTGACGATCTTCGTAAATCGAACTCATATTCGCATAGTGCGGGATTGCCGTCTAGAGCATCGGTCATGACGTGCCGGCAAGAAATGCGCCACGAGCCTGTTGATCTTGTTGTGACTTGCCTGGTCAATGGCGGGCGGACATGACGCACCCCCGATGCACATCGACAAGTTGGTCGAGCACTGGACGATCCTGGGTGAAGAGCGCGACCTCGTCGTCGGCAAGCGCGGTGCCACGCGCCTCGCCTTCGCGATCTTGCTGAAGTTCTCCATGCAGTACGGCCGTTTCCCGCGCGGACGCTCGGAGCGCCCGACCAGGTCGTCGAAGACGTACCAGGGCCGGTGGCCGATGGAGTCCGCGTGCAGGGCCGTCTGCGCCAGGTGCTCGCCGACCTGGATGAGTGTCTGGTCGGGCAGGGCGACGCCGCATCATAGCCGGGACCGCCGGAGCTGTTCGCGCCATGGATCGCGGCACCCCCGACGACTGCAGCACGGCCGTGGACGCATACCCTATGTGACCGGTATGTGGGGCTTCGACACGACGACCGGCAGGTTCGCCGGCCCGACGAACCAGGATCGGACCCGCCAGGCGCTGATCAACTGCGAGCACGTCCTGCGGACCGGGGGCGCGACCCGGGAGGACGTGGTGGAGGTGCACGTACTGCTCGCGCGTGCGGGGGACTTCGAGGCGTTCGACAAGGAGTACGCGACGATCGAGTGAATCACGCCGGACTCGCGCCAGAGCCTCCGCTCGTCCTCGAAGGGCGAGCGGAGGCTCCTGATCGGTCAGCCAGCGCCCAGGTACTGGACGGCGCCGCTGCCCAGGAACTGGTAACTCCGAATCGGCTTCGAACGCGCAAGGCACGAGCCCCAGACCGGGTTATACGCATAGCACAGGCTCCACTGGGTCTTCACTCGGTAGAGGTTCCAGCCGACGCCATAGTTCGGGTAATTGCTGCAACCCTCGTAGTTGTAGGTCGTGTAGTCGTCGTAGCCGTAGCAGAAGGAGTTGGCGTACCTGACCCATCGTCCGTCGCCGCACCAGTCCACGTCAGTTTTTCCGTACAGGCGCGGCCACGAGAACGTCCCGTAGCCGAACCAGTAATGCCAGCAGCCATTGGCCTTCACGGCGGCTGTTCCGCCGATGCTCTCCTCAGGCTCCGTAGGCTTCATCCCCGACGTCGTGGCGTCTTCCAGCCTCGGCGTGGTCATGGTCAGGTTGTCCATGTCCACGTACTTGTCCAGGCCCTTCTCCTTGATCTCGTCCGCGGTGAGCGCCTGGGCAAAGTAGGTGTCGCCCGCTTCGTCCGTCCAACTCACGACCGGCGGAGTGGGAGTGGGATCAGGTGTGTCATCCGCCAACGCTGCCCCGACCATGGCCGTCCCGGCTAAGAAGAGAGTCATCGCGAACGTGACCACTCGGCGTGCCAGCTTTTTCGTTTGATACATCTTTTGGCGCCTTTCTTTGTAACGGGTTCTCCGCTGATCTGGATATCAATTTCGACTTTTTGACGGTGGCGCCGGAGAGGGGCAGATATGCTCTCGCTCGGGCTACCTGGTGCTTGTACTGTTGATGATGAGACTGTGAGTGGACCGTCAACAGGGTGGTGACCGGCCATTTGCCGGTCATACAGAGGGGACGACCGGCCGCGCGCTCGCCCAGTACGACGGGATCGGGCAGCGCCACGGTCATCCAGATCGGCTCGCGGCGGTCCCGGGTCGCGTTGACAGCCAGGTCGATCTCGGTGAGCGAAAACCGGTGCGTGATCAACTGCTCGGCGTTCAGATCGGCACCCGCCGCCAGCAGGACCCGCGCCGTCTCCACGGCGTCGGCCTGCGCCACTCGTGAACAGGTCAGATACAGCAGCGGTTCCCAGCCGAAGGGCCGCCGTATGCCTGGGGCGATGCGGGGTCGGCCGCGTGTTATCCCTGCCGCGTCGCCGACCGCTGCCATCGTCCACACCGACGCGTCGGCTGTCTGGGGATGGGCGGCCAGCAGCCGCGCTGCAGTCTCGATGCTCATGGATCCGTGGTAGTTCAGGCAGGCCAGCCGCAGGAACTCGGTGGCCGGGCCGGCCGACGGGCCCACCTCGTGTGGTCGGCCATGTCGTCGTCGATGACCTTCGGCCGTCCGCCGTGGTTGCCCTTGGACGCGGCGATGACCTGGCCTTCGAGGGTCTTCTCGCGGATGTAGTTGCGCTCAATCTGCCCGGCGACGGCGAGCACGGCGAAGAACATGGCGCCCATGCCGTTGGGGTCGTAGATTCCGGTGAGCGGGCCGGTGAGGAGTTCGAGCTGGATGCGATCATTGGAAGGTAGTGATAGAGATTCCGGGTGACAACGACGCTCGAGTTCCCCGTTCTGCTGCGACTGATCGACGAACGGTCGACCGCCTTCCGCGCCGCGGTCGCCTCCGCGCCCAGCCTTGACGTACAGGTGCCGACCTGTCCCGAGTGGACGCTGTTCGATCTGGCGCAGCACATCGGCGAGGGGCGCCGCGACTGGGCCGCCACCGTCGCCGCAGGGCCTGCTCCGGCCAAGTCGGCAGCGGATGGCGCTTCCGTTGCGCCTCGGGAGCGCGAGGCGCTGCTGGCCTGGTTGGCGGAGTCCACAGAGCAACTGGTGGACGCACTGCGGAAGGCCGGCCCGGATCGCGGTTGCTGGACGTGGTGGGAGACGTCGCAGTCGCCGCAGACCTCAGGTGCCGTAGCTCGGCACCAGCTCCAGCAGATGGCGGTGCACACCTACGACGCCCAGATCACCGTGGGTGCCCCGCAGCCGCTGCCGGCCGAGGTGGCACTCGACGGTGTCGACGAGTTCCTGTCCACCTGCGTCGCAACAACGAGTGCCTGGCCACACAAGCCCGCTGTCGTCGACTTCCACGCCTCCGAGGGCCGCTCCTGGCGCCTCTCGCTCTCCGCCGACGGCGCACGGACCGCCCGTCTCCCCGGGCCCGGCACCATATCGGCCACCGCTGCCGACCAGGACCCGGACGCGGCCAACGCCTCCGCCTGGGGCACGGCCGACGAGCTGGTCCTCATTCTGCACGACCGTATCCCGATCGACTCGCTGAAGCTCGACGGCGACCGACGTGTCTTCGACCAGCTCAGCGCCTGGGACCCGGATGAGTAGGACGTGACGATGCGCCCCCTCTCGTACGCCCCGAGGCATGCCTCCCGGCAACGGCTACAGCCACGCCGTGGTGGCCTCGGGGCCGCTGGGGGCAGACCGCCACGGCTGCGAAGCGGCTGACCACGGGCGGCGGCCCACAAGCTGATCGGCGCGCCTGGTCGGCACCTGATGCCGTCAGTTCTCCGCGTCGTCCTCACTGGGCGTCGATTTAGCGGGGCGTCCAGAGCACGATGGCGTTGAGGACCAGGCCGAGCGCGCCGAGCTGGTCCGGCCACCACGTCTCGATTACGACAGTAACGGGCCGCGGGCAGCGCGGTAGTTGCTGGTCAGCCTCGTTGGCGTTGGGCGGCGCGGCATCTGTTGTTGGGCGGCTGGGATGCGGGTGGCGTATACCCGGTGCGCTTTGCGCGCGGTCAGTCCGGCGCCCTCGGTCGTGAGGGCGCTGCTTTGCTGTAATGCGGCACGGTGGAGCGCGAACGGGGCGGTGACGCGACCAAGTGGCCCTGGCCGCGGTTGTGGAGTAGGACGCCAAGCCGCCCAGCTAGCTCGGCCGTTGCGCCAGGGTGCAGGACCAGCGGCCGTCGTGCCAGCCGCAGGTCTGCTCGTAGCCGGAGCGGAATGACCCGAGCCAGGGGATGTCGTCCTCGTAGCGCGTGGGCGGCGGTGTCGGTGCGAAGTTCGCCGCGTCGTCAATGCTGCCGCTCCCGTCGTAGCGTGCGACGGTTGGATAGGGGTAGACCGGCCGGGTTCGTACGACGGTGTCGTCCTGGCGCTTCGTGGCGACGAGCCGGTCGGGTGCGACGCCGTTCTCGACCCAGTCGAGGGTGGGGGTGAGCGCGTCGATCGCGTCCGGCCCCTGACCGTCACCGCAGTGGGCGACGCCCGGCAGCATGTACAGGCGGGCGAACCGCTGCGTGGCGTCCGTCCCGCCCATGCGCTCGGTGAGGGCGTGGTAGTAGGCGATCGTCCCGTACGGCGAGATCGCCTGGTCTGCCCAGCCGTGCCAGAGCAGGAGCTTGCCGCCCGCGGCGCGGAAGGCTGTCAGGTCGGGGTCGCTCGCGTCGTAGACGCCGGCCTGCCGGTAGATATCGCGGAACGTCGCCGAGTCGTAGTGCAGGTCGTGCAGTGTCGCCGACGGCCGGGCGGACGGGTAGGCGAGGTACTTCAGTGCGTTCGTCGCGTTGCCCTCGGCCACGGCCGGGGCGCCGGTGGCGGTCGGGGTGACCCAGCGGGCCCAGTTCGCTTCCGAGCCCACGGGCTCGCCCCCCGGGTACATCCGTCGGCCCCGCTCGTCGCGTGGCCCGTCGTACAGCTTGCGTACGGCATCGATCTGCGCGTCGGTGAGGCAGTCCGCGCTGTCGGTTCCTGTCGCGCAGCGCTGGCTCCGCGGATCGAACGCGCAGGCACGCGGGTCGTCGATCTGGCCGTCGGCCAGGCCGTCCCGTGCGTCGCACTCGCGCATGACGGCGGCGTGCAGCGCGGGAAGCTTGGCAGCGGTCATGATGGGCCGGCCCCGCGCGTCGGTGTTGGCCGTGGCGTGCCAGCCCGCGGACCACACGATGAGCGAGGTGAGCAACGACGCCGGGGCGCCGGCGATGATGCCGTCGAAGTCACGCGGGTAGCGCTGCGCCTCGGTCATCCCCTCGTGGCCGCCCTGCGAGCAGCCGTCGAAGTAGGAGTAGCGCGGGCCTTGCCCGTAGTAGAGCGCGATGAGCCGCTTGGCGACGAGCGCGACGACGTGGTCGGACCGGTAGCCGAAGTCGACCCGGAGCTGCGGATCGGCACCGAACGTGCCGTCGAAGCCGGAGACGCCGACGTGCCCCCCGTTGCCGGTGGCTATGACGAAGTCGCCGCGGGTCAGCGGCACGCACCCGTCCGTCGCGTCGGCGTAGATGTCGACGCTCCCGCAGAACGCCCCGCACCCGGTCTGCAGATACCGCTGCCGCCACGTCTCGGTGGGGAGGAGGACATCGAACTGGATCTGCGGCGCCGCGGTTCCCTTGACTTCGCAGGCCGCCCAGCCGACCGGCGAGGTCGTCGCGGTCGCGGACCCGATGACCGCCGGAGCGCCGGGCGTCCCCGACAGGTCCTGCCCGGCGAGGGCCGCGCAGTCGATCCTCGGCAGCACCACGGGAGGGCCGGAGGACGAACCGCGCGCCTCGGCGGGCGCCCCGGCCACGGCCGTACGGGCTGCGGCCTGGCCACCGCCGGCCATCACGAGGACGGCGAGGACGGCGAGCAGAACCGGTAGCGCCCGGACTCCAGCGGTGCGGCCGACGCGGCCCGGCGTCCGACCCCGTACACAAGCGAGCAGTTCTTGCGTCATCGCCATACCTGATCATGACTGAAGGCGGGGATCGGCGCTACCGGGCGGCTGGGGACACGTTCGGGAGCGGCGGGCCTGGTAGGACTTCGGACGGCATTCGCGCAGGTGAGCCCGTCGTCCGAGAACGTGTACGTTTCCGGACAGGCTGCGGCGGGACTCGCATCGTCGCAGGTCAGAGACCCTGCGGCCCGCATGCGCAGCTCGACCCCGGGGACGGCGACGGAACGCCGACCGGTGATCATCGCCGGTGTGTCGTGGGCGCGGGCCGGTCATGGCATCACGACGAGTCGCCTGCCTTTGAGGTCGGTTCGCTGCCAAGCGGCCGCGATGTCGCTCAGCGGGACCTTCTCCACGTCGAAGGTGAGCTCGCCGGACCGCGTCCACGTCACGACCTGCTGGTACGCCTGGTCCATGGTCTGCGGGTCGAGGCCCTTGGCCGCGCCGTAGATCTCCACGCCGGAGGTGCGCAGGCTCGACCCGGCGATGGCGACCTCGCTGCCGACCGACTCGCCGATCTGGACCACCCGGGTCGGCTTGCCGAACGCGAACGACCGCGGCACCAGGGCGCGCAGCAGGATCTCGGTGGGCCTGCCCCACAGGTAGTCCATGACGACGTCGTAGCCGTCTCCCCTGGCGTCGAGGTACGCCTGTGCCAGCGCCTCGTCGGAGACCGCGGTGTTGATCACCGTGTCGGCCCCGATGGCCTGTACCTTGCGCAACTGGTCGTCGTCGCGGCCGGTGGCCACGATCCGGCCGGCGCCCAGCAGCCGGGCCACCTTGACCGCGAGCCGCCCGGCGACCCCGGTGGCGCCCTGCACCAGCACCGTCTCCCCGGTAACGAACCCCGCGGCCGTCTTCATCGCCATCGCGGTGACGGCGGAGGCCATCACCGCGACCACGGCCGGGTCGATGCCGTCGGGGATCGGCAGGTAGGAGCCCTGGGGCACCACGGCCTTCTCAGCGAGCGCGCCGTAGGGCAGGCGGATGTTGCCGAACCCGACGAGCGTGCCGTCCGGGAGGGCGCCGATGCCGTCGAAGGCGGGGATCAACGGAAGCCGGCCGATGTACTTCTCGCTGGCGTAGTGCGTACCGGCCGCGATCGCCTTGTCGACGTTCTCGACGGCGACCGCCTTGACATCGATGATCACCTCACCGTCGCCGGCGACCGGATCGGGGAAGTCCTCATAGCGCGGGATGCCGCCGACCTCGTGGAGCACCGCTGCCTTCATCCCAGCTCCTGCCCGAACAAGCGAGCGATCCGCGTCTGCCACGCCGCCAGGACACGAGGCGGACGGGCCGACGAGTGGTTGAACCCGTGGTGGTGCGAACGGTGGTGGGTGAGCGAGTGCCGCCTCCCATGGCCGTGGCGGGCTTGGCCCTGGTGCCCGGCCGGCCGCTCGGTGTGCGCGGGAATCCCCGGAATGCGATGGGTCGCCCGGTGCAGCAGGTCGCGGAGCGAGTGCTGGTGTCTCATCGTTGCCTCCTCTGGCAGGTGAGTCTCTATCACTGATAGAGAACTCTATCACTGATAGACTCCGGAAGGGAGGTGCCGGAATTGGCTTTGGACAAGCAGCGGATCGTCACCGAGGCCGTCGCGCTACTGGACGCAGAGGGTCTCGACGGCGTGACCACGCGCAAACTGGCCGCCCGGCTCGGCGTACAGTCGCCGACCCTTTACTGGCACATCCCGAACAAGGCGGCGCTGGTCACCGCGATTGCCGAGGCGATCCTTGAGCAGCAGTTCCCCGAGCCGGCGCCGCCCGCGCCGCAGGAGCCCTGGCCGGACTGGCTGATCGGCCTGGCCGAGCGGCTGCGCCGCGCGCTGCTGGCCCACCCGGACGGAGCCCGGATCATCGCGGCCTCCCAGCTGTCCCTCAAGATGGCCGCCATCTCCGAACTGGCAATGAGCACACTGGTCGGGCGGGGCATCCCCCTGCGGCAGGCTCGTCTGATCGTGTTGACGGTGTTGCGCTTCACCGTCGGCTACGTCCTGGAGGAACAGGCCGGCCGCCCCGACGCGGACGCCCTGGACGGCTTCGACATGGCCGCGTACGCCACGGCGTACCCCACCGTGATGGCCGGCGTGACAGAGTACTTCCAGGCCGGCCACAGCGTCGATGATCTGTTCCGCGACTGCCTGGAACAGATCATCCATGGTCCTGCGGCGCGGTCCGGGGCCTCACCGACGAAACCCGGACCCTGAACGAACGGCTTCAAGCCGCCCTCTCCAACGCCCGGTTCGCCGAACTCGAAGCTCAGGCGAAGAGCCTCGAACTGGTGATCGTAAGATCTACGCACATATATGTTCGTCGCCGAAGGCCAGACGAGGGGGCAGCCGTGGGGGTCTGCATCTACATCGACGTCGTCAGGGACGGAAAGAAGCTTGGCAGCTACGACCTCGACAATAGCGCGCACTACCTTCGCGTGGGGCTGGAGGCACTGGGGCTCGACGGCGACGAGATCGTTCACGGGGTAGGGGGTCCGGACGGCGTCGACGCCGAGGGGTCGGAGGAAGGATTCGTGGGCCGACTCGCCCCCGAACAGGTCAGAGCCTTCTGGGAGCGCCTTTCGCCCGTCACTGCCGAGCAGTTCATGACGGCCCTACGGACGAGCGAGAACGTCAACGGCGACGACGAGGAGTACTTCACGCTGTACTTCGCCGACCTCAAGGAGACATACAGCGCGGCCGTTCACGCGGACGCGGGTATGACGATGTCCTGGTACTGACGGTCCGCCCCGATCCCCAACACGTCGATCAAGAAAAAGGGATCTCGGATCAGCGCTCGGCCAGCGAAGCCGCGCCAGAGCCTGGCCGGCGGCGGAGCCTGATCGCGCCCCGGCCCCCTCGCTGGGTCAACGAGCGCCGCGGGATCATCCGAGCAGGCGCGAGCGGCGGATTCGGGCGTCCGGGTCCACAGCGTCGGCGATCGCCGCGGCCCGCTTCCGGACATCGGCCGGTAGCGCGTCCGGCACGCCGGCCGCGCCCTCGACCCACGAGCCCGGCGTCGAGCCGGCGTCGGCGATCGACCAGATGGATCGCGCCCTAGCGAACCCTGCTTCGATCCGTTCGCGGGAGAACAGGTTGAGCGGCGCGACCGCGTGGTAGATGAAGTCGCCCAGCGGGGCCACAACGGCCCCGGTGCGCCTGACCGGCGCGCCCGCCACGTGGCGGATCTCCATCATCACGATCGGGGCGTCGTCTGCCGCGGCTGTCGACAGGAGCGCTTCGGCGATGACAGGGGTCGATGCGTCGAGCCACCGCGCGTCACCGATGGCCGGGGTTGCCGTAGGTGGATCGAGGTGGATTCGAGCAAGTCCCGCCGCGTCGGTGGGGCCCCAGCTGTCGGAGACCGGCTCCGCTGCCGCCCGCATCGCGTCGAGCAGCGGAGTCGCCGCGACGGGCCCGTCAGGATCGGCGATCGCGAGGTGAACTGCGCTCCTCCCGTGCAGCTCCTGCGGGAACGGGGGCAGAGGCGGCACGTGAAGCACCGCGATGCTGGAGGAAACGCCGCTACCGACTGTTGCGATGGTGCTCGACCATGCTGCGAGGAGTTTCGGTAGCGCGTCGGCATGCCACAGCAGTGCTCCGGCGTGCAGGTCCGCCGCTGGGACGAGGTCGAACTCCAGCGTGTGAGCGATCCCGACTCCCCCCGCTCCGCGGAAGGCCCACATCGCCGCTCGATCGACCTCGTCGCCGGCATCGTCGGCAGCGGTACGGGAGCGACCGCCGCCGTCGACATAGTGGACGGCACGAAGCGCTCCACTGGCAAGTCCATCCCGCCGGACAAGCCAGCCGATGCCGCCGCCGAAGGTGTAACCGGACACGGACACACTCGGGGCTGAGCCGGCTAATGCGAGCAAACCGTGCTGTTCGGCAGCGGCGTTCACCGCAGACCAGGTCGCGCCGGCCCCGACCACGGCGACGCGCGACTCGGGGTCGATCGACACGTCGGTGAGCCTCGAGGTGTCGAGGAGGACCACCCCCTTGCCCACCGGCGCGCCGGCTCCGTGGCCGGTCGCCTGCGGCACGATCTCCAGTGGCGTGCCCGACGACCGCGCGAGCGCGGCCACCTCATCGAGCGTGGGCGCGATGTCCTCCGGACGGGAGACGACCGCGACCCGCGCGGGCCGCTGCTTGATGGAGGAGTTGCGGGGCCGGGTGGCGGCGGCGTAACCGTCTGAGTCGGCGTCAACGAGCATGCGCTCATCGTACGGGAATAACGGAGGTTTTCCTCCGCTTTAAGGGTCATCTACTCAGATTGGATGACTCATGGCTCAGCTTCAGCAGCCCATCGCCGTGATCGGCGCGACCGGACAGCAGGGCGGCAGCGTGGTGGATGCTCTGCTCGCGCGGAAGCAGGCGGTTCGCGCCCTGGTTCGCGACGCCGAAGCCGCGGGCGCACACGCTCTCCGAGCCCGCGGCGTGGAGGTCGTCGCCGCCGACCAGGAGGACGGCGAATCGCTCCAGCGGGCACTCACCGAGGTCGCGGCACTGTTCTTGATGACGACGTTCGAGGGAGCGGACGGCACGGAGGGCGAGGCGCGCCGCGGTGTGACCGTCGCGGATGCCGCAGCACGCGCGGGCGTGCCGCACGTCGTGTACTCGTCGGTCGGCGGGGCGGAGCGAGCGACAGGGATCCCGCACTTCGAGAGCAAGCACCGGGTCGAACAGCGGCTTGGCGAGGTCGTACCGACGAAGTTCGTCCGCCCGACGTTCTTCATGGAAAACCTGGCGCCGCAGCTCGCCGACGGCGGGAGTGGGGAGCTGGTGCTTCGCCTGCCGGTCGCGGGTGACGTTCCGCTCCAGATGATCGCTGTTCGCGACATCGGCGCCGCCGCCGCGCGTCTCTTGGTCGCCCCGGATGTCATCGATGGTGACGCGGTCGAACTCGCCGGCGATGAGCTCACCATGGCTCAGGTGGCCGACCGGGTCGCATCCGAGCTCGGCCGGCCGACGCGGTACGAGGGGCTGCCGATCGATGTGCTCCGTGATGACGAGGACATGCGAGCGATGTTCCAGTGGTTCGCCACCGTCCCCGCCTACCAGGCCGACTTCGACCTCACGCGCCACCTCGTCCCCGACGCGCGCGACTTCGCGGCATGGGTATCCGGCCAGGGTCCCGCGCGCGCCGGGAACTGACGCGTCGAACTAACCGCGATCGGGTGCGATGCCGCGCAGGAACACCGCGCGCAACTCGGCGGCCGCCTCGGCCCAGCCGGGCACGTTCGACATCGGCTGCGCGAGCATCGCCCCGAAACGCACCACAGTCCCCGCATTCACATCCGCGCGGACCGAACCGTCCTGATGGCCGCGCTCGAGGATGGCGCCCATGGTCTGCTGCATGCGCGCGCGCAGCTTCGCGGACTCGGTGCCCTCGGTCATGGGCGCTCCGTGGAGCGGAAGCACCAGTTCGTCGCGATGAGCGAAGGTTTGATGGAGGAACCGGCTGATCGAGTCATGACCGGTATCGCCGGACGTCAGCGCGTCCTCGGCCTCGGCCAGGATCAGACGATAGGCGCGGACCGCCATCGCCTCAAGCAGCGCCTCCCGGTTCGGGTAGCGACGGTAGAGCGTCCCGATCCCGACCCCCGCCTCGGCGGCGATCTGCTCCAGCGGAACGAACTTACCCTCGGCCAGCCCCGCACGCACAGCTGCGGCGATCAGCCGCTCGGTGTTCTCCGCCGCATCCTTCCGGAGCTTGCGCGGTCGCGTGGAGGTCATGAACAACACATCCTACGTGAGTGTTCGCCCCCTCACCGGATCTGGATGACGTGCTTGCCGCGGACGCCACCGGCTTCCAGGGCCCGGTGGGCATCGGCGAGCCGGTCGAGAGGGTGGACGGTGTCCACGACGGGGACGATGTCGCCGTGCTCCGCGTAACGGGTGATCTGGGCCAGCAGTTCGGTGCCGGGGTTGCCGCTGAAGACGCGGATGCGTCTGCTGCCGTGGAGGGTCGAGGCGAGGATGGAGGCGAGGCCGGCGAGAGGCCGTCGAAGTCAAGGTTTCGGCGAGCAGTGAGATGGCCTGCACCGGGGTGACAAGCCGTCCGGGCCGGCGCCTGCTGGCCTATCTCTTCCAGGCTTTCCAGGTACAGCGCCCTGGCTCTCTCCCGCCTCCCGCGGCGATGGGCCCTGCGCTCGCGTTAGCTACGGCCGGCGTACCTCGAGGGCCCCGCGGCTACCTCGGCGACGTTTAGAGGGGAGCCTCCCAGGTGGCGGTGATGTCGCGGGCGACATCACGGAGGAGGTCGATGAGCATGTCTGCCAGTGGTGTGAGGCCGGCGTCGGCTTTGGTCACGGCGTAGAGGTGGCGGTAGGGCCTGGGGTGGGCCAGTTCGCGATGGGCGGTGCCGGGCGCATGGGTCAGGGCCAGGCGCGAGACCAGGGCCACGGCGATGCCGGTGCCGACGAGGGCCTGGGCGACGTCGTAGGACTCGGTCTCGAACCGCACGGTGGGAGTGAAGCCGGCCTCGCGGGCGGCGTCGTGGAACTGTTCGCGGGCGGCATGGCCGGCCAGGATGGAAACCCACGATTCGTCGCGCAGTTGTTCCAGGTGAAGTTCGGTGTCCGCGGGCTGCCCGGTGGCCAGTGGATGGTCATCGGGGAGAACCACGACCATCGGGTCCAGCAGCAGCGAGTGGCCCCGTAGGTGTGGGGGCGGCGTGAGCGGTGCGCCCCAGGACGCGACGATGGCCAGGTCCAGGCGCCCCGCGCTGATCTCGTCCGCTCCGCGTCCGGACACCACGTCCACGACCGAGACGTCGGCGTCCGGATGGCGGTGCCGCAGGGCCGTCAGGGCGGGTGGCAGCAGGTGCAGGGCAGCCGCCTGGAACGTGCCGATCCGCAGACGGAGCGACAGGTGGCCGAGCAGTGCGGCCAGTTGCGCCTCGGCCTTGTCCGATGCCTCCTGCACGGTTCGACCGTGGGAGGCCAGCAGCGCACCGGCCGCGGTGAGCGTTGCTCCACGAGGACCACGGATGACCAGGGGCACCTGCCAGTCGCGTTCGGCCTTGGCCACCTGCTGGGTGACCGCCGCGGGCGTGAGTTGGAGCGCGTGAGCCGCCGCCGTCAGGGAGCCGTGCCGCTCGATCAACGCGAGAAGCCGCAGCTGTCCCGGATCCACCAGCATTCACTAATCCTAACGCTGCACCCTTCTCTTTTAACTTCTCTTACGGGTACGGGCGAGGAAGACTCGTGGGACACTCATCGGCCGCAATCCCCGGAAGGGGTTCTTTCTCCATGCCCACGCATGTGCCCGTTTTCATCGCCACCACCTTGCTGCTGGCGATGCTGCCAGGCGCGAGTCAAGCCCTGATGATCCGGCAGGTTCTGGAAGGCGGGCAACGCACGGTCCGAGGCACGCTCGCGGGCAACGCCACCGGCTTCCTGCTGTGGTCCACGGCCGCCGCGGCCGGGCTGTCCGCCGTCCTGCTGGCCAGCCCCACCGCGTACGCGGTGCTCCGGATCGCTGGCGGCATCGTGCTGATGATCCTCGGGGTGAACACCCTACGGACCGCGCTCACCACCGTCCCCACTCCCCCGGCCTACGAGGGCGGGCGCCGCACCGGCTTCACGGGCGGATATCTCACCGGCCTGATCACCAATCTCGGCAACCCCAAGGCGGGCGTGTTCGCCGTCTCGGTGCTGCCCCAGTTCGTGACCGCGAATGGCCCGGTGTTCCTGTCAACCGTCGCCCTGGGAGCCCTGTGGGCGCTCGTCAGCGCCTCCTGGTACACCTTGCTCACCTGGGCCGTCAGCCGAGGGCGCGCCCTGGTGTCGCGGCCGACCGTCCTGCGGGGACTCAGCGTGACCACCGGCGTCGTCCTGCTGGGGCTGGGCGCCGCGGTGGCAGCGGGTTTCTGAGGGCCGGGCCGGCATTTCCTCCAGCGCCCGACGCGACTCGTGACCTACCGGCCGGCGGGCCGCCATCGGCTCAGGACCGTCCTGTCCCGCGGGCCGGTGGTTTCGCGGCCGGTTGTCGGTGAGGATGGGGGTGTGTCCGCGCGGCTGTCCTGGTTGGCTTCGATGCGACGCTCGCGCAGGGTTCCGGCCGCGGTCGCGATCGTCCTGGTGGTGCTGGGCGTCGTCGCGACCGCCGTCTCGCTGGACGCGCCGTCCGACGGCAGCATCGTGCGGCTGGGCTGGTCGACGTGGCGTCTCGACGGCGTCGTGGTGGACGTGCCGGCCGCGCCCTCGGGGCCTGGGCTGCGGACCGGGGACCTGGTGATCGCCGTCGCCGGCAGGCGCCTGGCCGACGGGCTCGGCGCCGTCTCTCGTCCCGGCCTGGGCGCGAGCGTCCCGTACGGCGTGGCCGGCCAGGACGCGGTCGTGGCGGTACGCGTCGATCGGCCCGATCCGTACCCGCTGCTCGTGCAGGGCTGGGGCAATCTCGTGTTCGTCCTGGCGCTGGCGGGACTGGCGGCCGCGCTGTACCTGCGGCGGCCCGAGGCGCCCGCGACGGCCCCGCTGCTCGTGCTCGCGGCCGGGCTGCTGGGCAGCACGCTCACCGTCGCCGTCGGGCTGCCCGCACTCGCGCTGGCCACCGGCGGCCCTCAGCTCTGGCTGTTCCACATCAACGCGATCGTGTCGTACTCCATCGGCTGGGGAGCGTTCCTGGCCTTCGTGCTCGCGTTCACGGCTCGCCAGCCTCTGTCACCCCGTACCCGCAAGACGATCGCCGTCGCCTACGCCGCGCCCCTGGCCGCGATGGCCGCGTGGAGCGGGGTCGCGGCGCTGCTGGCGCCCGACGCACTGCGGTGGCTCGGCCTGCTGCACAGCGGTCAGACGGCGGTGGTGGCGCTGGTACTGGTGGCCGGGACGGTCTGGGGCGCGATCAGCTATCGCGGCAACCCGGATCCGCTGATGCGCGGGCGGACGCGCTGGATGCTGGGCGGCGGCGCGGCCGCGGCCGTACTCGGCATCGCGGGCTGGCACCTGCCGGAACTGATCACCGGAACGCAGCCGCTGCCCTGGGGCGCGCTCGGCCTGACGGGACTGCCGTTCGTGGCCGGGATCGGGGTCGCGCTGCGCCGCCACCGCCTGTTCAACGTCGAGAGGCTGGCCAACCGCTCACTGGTGTACGCCACCATGGTCGCGATCCTCGTCGCCGGGTACGCGACCGTGGTCGCGCTGCTGGTCAGCGTGCTGCGGCTGTCGGGCACCGTGGCCGCCGCGCTCGCCGCGGCCAGTGCGGCGCTCGCGCTGGCGCCGCTGCGCAACGCGGCGCAGAGCACCGTCAACCGGGTGATGTACGGCGACCGCCACGACCCGGAGGGGGCGCTGACCCGCCTCGGGACACGGCTGCAGGCGGTACTGCTGCCCGCCGAGATGCTACCGGCGATCGTGGAGACCGTGGCCCGGTCGTTACGCGTGCCGTACGTGGCGATCGACCTGGTGGACGGCGCGGGCGAGCGCCACCCGGCGGCCCGGCACGGCGTCGCGGCGGGCCAGGTGCACGCCGAGCCGCTGCGCTACCACGGGACGCTCGTCGGGCTCCTGCTGGTCTCGGCGCGCGGCTCGGACGACCCGCTCGATCCCATCGACCTCAGCCTGATCGCCTCGCTGGCGCAGCAGGTGGGAAGCGCGGTGCAGGCGGTACGGCTGCACGACGACCTGACCCGCTCCCGCGCCGAGGTGGTGGCCTCGCGGGAGGACGAACGCCGCCGGCTCCGCCGCGACCTGCACGACGGGCTGGGACCGACGCTGGCCGCGATCGGGCTCAAGGCCGCGCTGGCGGCCCGCGCCGTACCGGGTGACTCGGCGGCGCGTTCCCTGCTCGGCGAGATCTCCGCGGAGGCGAGCGCGTCGCTGAGCGACATCCGGCGCCTGGTCGAGGCGCTGCGCCCGCCCGCGCTGGACGAGCTGGGCATCGTCGGAGCGGTACGCTCCCGAGCGGCGAGCCTGGCGGGAGCGATGCCGATCGAGGTCATCGGCGAGGAAGGCTTGCCGCCGCTGCCCGCCGCGGTCGAGACGGCGGCCTACCGGATCGCCGTCGAGGCGATCACCAACGCGGTCCGGCACAGCGGCGCGACCGGCTGCACCGCCGAGATCGCGCTGGCGGCCGACGGCGTCGAGGTGACGGTACGCGACGACGGCCGCGGGCTCGATCCTGAGCGGGCACCCGGGGTGGGGCTGCGTTCCATGCGCGAGCGGGCCGCCGAGGTCGGCGGGCAATGGTCGATATGCTCCCTGCCCGAGGGCGGCACCTGTGTGCGCGCCTTCCTGCCGGCGGATCTGGGCGAGTCTGGGAGGGCACAATGATCCGGCTGATCCTTGCCGACGACCACCCCGTGTTCGCGTCGGGCCTGCGGGCCCTGCTCGACTCCGAGGAGGACATGACGGTGCTCGCCGTCGCCGCGACCGGCGAGGAAGCGCTGCGCTCGGCGATCGAGCACCGGCCCGACGTCGCGGTGCTCGACGTCAACATGCCCGTCGGCGACGGGCTCACGGTCACCTCCCGGATGCGGGCCGCCGGCCTGCCCACGCGTGCGCTGATCCTGACGATGTACGACGATGACGAGAACGTCCTGGCCGCCCTGCGGGCCGGCGCCCACGGCTACGCGCTCAAGGGCGCCGGCCCCGAGGAGATCACGGCCACGGTCCGCGCGGTCGCCCGCGGCGAGGCGGTCTTCGGCGCCGGCGTGGCGACGCGGCTGCTCGCGCACTTCTCCAAGGCCGTCGTGGCTTCCCCGTTCCCGCAGCTCACCGAGCGGGAACATGAGGTGCTCGGGCTGGTGGCACGGGGCCTGGACAACACGGCGATCGCGCGGCGCCTCGGCGTGAGCGGCAAGACCGTGCGCAACCACGTCTCGAACGTACTGACCAAGTTGCAGTTGGCCGACCGGCCCGCGGCGATCGTACGGGCCCGCGAGGCGGGACTCGGCGGAGCGCCCGAATCCTCATGAAGGCCCCTTTCGCCCGGGAACAACCTCCCGGATCGACTGGGACCCGGGACCCATGACGACGGGACACGGTATCGCCCACCCTGAGGGTGACCGATCGACGAGCCACCTTCAGGAAAGGACGATCCCATGCGCGGGACCCGAAGGACACTGGGCGCCATATCGACCGCTGCGGCCCTGATCGCGGGGCTGACCTTCGCCACCACCGGAACCGCCCACGCGCAGGGCACCACCGCCCTGGCCACCAAGACCTTCTACTTCGGAACGATGCGGGCGGGCGACTGCACGATGTTCTCGGGTGCCCGATGGACCCTGACCTCCACCGGCAAGGCCTCCTTCGACGGCACGGTCACCAGCAGTGATGACGGCGACGCCTGGCTGATGTGGGCGAAGATCAAAGACGAGAACGGCGCCGTGCTCGGCTGGCTGCGACACACCCGCTCCAACCCCACGAACCTGACGAAATTCGTCATGAACATGCCCAGCCACACCGAGCCGTACCGGTGGCAGATCAAGGACACCGAGGCGGAGTTCGACCCCGGCCTGTTCCCGCTCATCAAGCACATGTCGCTGAGCAAGCACTGCTGAGCCCGCACCGCCGGCCCTGACGACGAACATGAGAGCGCGGGCGCTCGGCGGGCTGGGGCTGCTGGCCTCGGCGATGCTCTGCCTCGCCGGGACCCTGACCGCATGCGCCGAAGTGATGTGGGGGGCCGGCGCATGGGCCGGGGTGGCGGCGACCGCGACGGTGTACCGCGACATCGCGCGGCACGCCGGACGGGGGCGGGCCGCCGTCGCACTGGCCCTGCTCGGGGTGGTCGCCTCGGCCTGGATGGTCGAGGCGACGCTGCGGGTCGCCGGCGGGCGGTGGGTCGCGGCGCAGTCCGTCCCGCGGCTCGCCTTGGCCTGTGCCGCCGCCGCCGGCATCGCGCTGCTGGCGTACGGGCTCGCCCGCGCCGGACTGGTCCGGCCGGCGGCTGGAGCGGTCATCGCGTTCGCCGCTCTGCTCGGCCCGCTCACCGGCGATCCGGGAGCCCCCTACCTCCTGGGTGCCGGGCCCCTCGGCGCCGCTCTGCTCGCCGGCGCCATCCGAACACGCGTTTCGGCACGGAGGTCGCGGGACGGCCCGGCCTGATCCATACGATACGAAAGGAAAGATCGTCATGACCAACCCGAACTTCTCATCGTGGCAGAGCCAGAACAACACCAACCAGAACGCGGCCAGGGCGGCCCAGTGGGCGCGCCAATCCGCTCAGGACTCGGCGCGGCTGGCGCGCCGCTCCGGCCGGTCGAGCTTCGTCGGCAACGTGATCGCGCTGCTGATCGTCATCGCCGTCCTCGTCGTCGCCGCGCCGTTCGTGCTGGAGATCATCGGCCGCGTCTAGCACCGACTCGGGAGTCAACGACGAGCGAGCTTTCCCATGGGTCCCTTTTGTTGCCGCAGGTGATCCAAAAGTGAAGGAGGTGCATCATGCGACGCTATTTCCTGATCTTGATGGGACGGTTGGGTCGTGCTCGGGCCAACGGCGTCTATGCCCACATGGAGTGCAGCAACCACTGACGTGCCCAGGGGCGGCCGCGCGCCGCCCCAGGCCAACGAGGCCCTGCGCGCCCTGATCAAGGAGGAGATCGCCGGCGGGTGCGCTGACCCTCATGGAGCCGGCTGAAGATCGGTAAGGATCATGGCGTCGCTTCGGCTCGCCCTGCGCAAAGCGATGCGCACAGTCGATCGAACTGCGGTCACGCCGATCTGGTCGTAACGTTCGTGCGACGATTGCGGCATGCCCTCCCAGACCGGTGCTCCTCTGTCCTACCAGGAGGTTCGCGCATCGCTGTCGGCGTCCGGGCGGCGGACGGTCATGGTCGAGTTCTTCACCATGGGCGATGAGGTCGTCCTGTTCGGCGTGGCGGCGGAGCTCGCGGAGCCCGAGGTCGTGCGGCTGCCGCTGGTTCAAGAAGACCTGCGGCGTTTCGTGGTCACGACCTTCGGGCACGCGGGCGGCGTACGAGAGCTGGTCTCGATGGGACTGGAGGAGCTCTGGTACGCCCACGACCGGCTGATCGAGCCGCTGAGCCGGTGGAGCGAGCCGGGCGACCTGGTGATTCTGGTGCCCCATGGCCTGCTGCACTACCTTCCCCTGCACGCGCTGCGCGTGGACGGCGGCCATCTCATCGAAAGGAATCCCGTCTGTTACGCGCCCAGCGCGTCCGTTCTGCACGCGGTCCGCGAACGTCACCGGACCCGGAGCGAACGCGGCTCGGCGGCGGTGTTCGGGGATCCGCGCGGTGATCTCCCGGACGCCCGGGCAGAGGTCGCCGCCGTGGCGGCCCGCCTCGGGGCCACCGCTCAGGTGGGTGAGCGGGTCACGCGGCAGGCGTTCGCCGAGGCGGTGTCGCGCGCCGACATCGTGCACTTCGCCGGGCACGCGCGCTTCGACGAGACGGACGCGCTGGCCTCCGGTCTCGAACTGGCCGGAGGCGAAATGCTGACCGCTCGCGATGTAGGCGACATGTCGGCGTGGCTGGTGACCTTGAGCGGATGCGAGACCGGCGTCAACACCCGCCATCCTGGCGACGAACTGGTCGGTCTCACCCGGGCATTCCTCCTGGCCGGGGCGGCGAGTCTCGTGGTCAGCCGGTGGCGGGTGGCCGACGCCTCGACGGCCCACCTGATGCGGCGCTTCTACGAGCACCTGTCCCGGCTGGACAAGGCGGACGCGTTGCGGCAGGCCATCGTGGACACCAAGACGGACCCGCGCTGGACCTCGCCGCACCACTGGGCCCCCTTTACCCTCGTGGGCGCCTGGGGGTAGGAATGACGTCATGGGCTTGATCGCCGACACCCCGCTCGAGGTCGACGACGAGGGCCTGGCCGCGGAGCGAGACGCCGACGCGGCCGGCCGGATCATCGGGGACCGCGACATCCGGCTACTGGTGCGGGAGAACCGCATCGCCCTGTCCCGGGGCGAGACGAGCCGGGTCTCGGACACCGTGTGCGACGTTCCGCTGAAGTGCGTGGTCCACTCGCATCCGCAGTGCCGGTTCGTCTGGTCGCGGCTGATGGTGGACCTCACCCCGACACCCGACGCGGTGATCAGGGACATGGCGCCGCGCGAGGTCATGGCGGATCAGCCCGTCGAACTCAAGACCACCGTCGGAATCGGGCTGAAGTTCGAGCGCCGCCAAGGCGCTGAGCGCCGAGGCCAAGCCCGAGTACTCCAGCAGCCAGACCGTCTACCATCCCCGCATCGTCTCCTCAGGCGCCGGGTTCACCCGGGGTTACTGGGACTTCCTCGCGCTCGGCGAGCGCTACCTGCACGCCGACCGCGAACTGCGCCTGCTGGTGTCGGCGCCGAAAGGCCGGCCGGTCCGGGCGCGCTTTCAGCTTCGCGCCCGCGTGCGGTTCGGCGGGCTGGCCGGGCTGATCCCCCTGCTGGCCAGAGGAGGCGCCATCGACGAGGTTCATCGCCTGGACGAATGAGAGCCCAGCGCCTCCAGCATCGCGCGCGCCTTGGCCCGTTCGACGTAGTCATACGCCTCCACGGTGCGGCCCAGGGCGAGGCAGGTGGCGACCATCCGCTCGTACACCTGCACACGGGGTTCCCACCCGTAGAAGTGGAGCTGGTCCTGTTCGGCCTCCATGCTGGCGCGCGAGCGCTCCAGCATCTCGATGCTGCGCCGGTAGTGGTCGTAGGCGGTCCGAGGCACGCCCGCCTGCTCGTAGGCCTTCCCGAGCTCCAGATGAGTGATGCGGATCTGCGACTCGCCAAGGCCGCCGTCGAGCGCCTTTCGCAGGAGTTCGATGGCACGGGCCGTGTCGCCGTGTTCCAGGTGGGCCGCGCCCGCGCCGAGGAAGGTCGCGGCCGGGACGTTCCAGCCCGGAATGGCGCGGCCGGCGCGTATCGCCTCGTCGTACCGGCGGATCGCCTCGTCGAGATCGCCCTGTTGGCGGGCGGTGTTGGCCAGGCCGCTCAGCGCCAGTGCCCTGGCGCTGCTGCCCGAGGGCGTGGTGAGGTCGCCGAGCCGCCCGGATTCGGCCAGGGCCAGCGCTTGGCGGAACTGCTCCCCCGCCTCCGCGTAGCGCTCCCGGCGTGCGTACAGCGTGGCGACGCTGTGGTACAGGGGATAGCGGACGAAGGGATCTCTCAAGTCTTCGGCCAGCTTCACGGCGTCGCGGTAGTGCCATGCCGCCCCCGAGTAGTCCAGGAGGTGATCGGAGTAGAGGTCGCCCAGCGTGCGCAGCGTCTGCGCGTGCTCCTCCTGAATGCGCCGGCGCGTCGCCGCACGGGCCGACGGGTCCACTCCGGGGAGGAGAAGGTACGCGGCCTCGATCAGGTCGAGTGCCGCCTTCCGCGTCGCGACCGCCGCGTCGATGTCGCCGAGGCCCAGGCGCACGTTGTACTCCACGCCCAGCAGATCGATCTTGCCCAGTTCCCGTTCCAGAGGTGTGCCCGGCGCGTCGCCGATCGCCTGGCGAGCCTGGCCGAGCACGCGCAGCGCCCGTTCGGGGTTCCCGGCTTGCCGCTCGGCCACGGCCTGGTCGTACAGCGCCTGCCATCTGGCGGCGGGGTCGCGGCGCCGACCGGCCAGCCTAGAGAGCCACCGCCGCAACCGTACGGCCCGCTCGGGACGGTTCAGCGACTGATGAACCATCGCCAACGTCGAGTACGCCGACCAGCGCAGGTCTGGATCCACCAGCGGACCGGGAGCCGCGACCAGCCGCGCCAGCCACAGACCGGTCCGCCACCGGCCACCGGCCACGAGCCTGGGAACCCAGGATTCGGCGCCGAACGCCAGCAGATACACCGCCATCCCGGCCATCGCCGCGTACAGCGAGGGTTCGGCGAACGTACGGAAGATGGAGTCGTCCGGACTGAACAGGCCCCCGACCAGCACGAGCGCGATGGGCACCTCAACGACGAGCCGGAACCCCGCCAAGACCGCCACCCCCGCCCCCAGCACGGCGGTCCCCTCAGTGGCGGCGGCCGCATCCAGCCCTTCCCGCAGCAGCCACAGGCAAAGGGCCACAGGAGCCGCCAGCACATACGGGGACAGCCGAGGCCAAGCCCGCCAATCGGCGCGCACCGTCCGCACACCCAGCGCGAGAGGGATGGTGAACAGCGCCGCCCGCGACACCGACAGCCGATCCGCGCTGGGTGTCAGCAAACGCAGAACCTCCGGCACCAGCACGATTCCGGCGATGATGGCCACCACCATGCGGCTGATGGGGGAAAGCTGGGGCTGCCTCACACCTTCCGACGTTCCCGCAGGCGCGCAGAATGGGCAAGAGCGTCGACGTCCTGCCCCAAGGCACGCCGCGCCGAGCCGACGGGCTCAGGCAGGTAGTCGACGGCGAGTGCCAGCATAGGACCGGCAGTGCGAAGCGTAGCCATGATGCTCCCCCTCGGGTTCAACCGACACGGGGGTGCGATGAGGGAGTTTACCCAGGTCAAAAGCGGTGCGCAGTCAAGACATAGCAAAGGGGCCCCGCGGAACACCGCAACCCGCCGCCTCGCCGGCGTTCCGGCTCATCGGCCACGTCAGCGTGGTGTATGGGCTGGCATTCGGCCCGGACGGCCGCATCCTGGCCAGCCCGTGCGTCGGTATCTGCCTCTGCCGCCATCGCGCGATCGGCCAAAACGCCCGGCCACGCTATCGATGCAACATGCCTTCAAGATCGGTCACACGCCTTACGAGCCTGAAAGGATCATCTCACCTCTGACCCTGCGAGAAGAGGCCAAGAACCCCAGATAGCGATCGATCGAGGTCGGCTGGGATGTGGTGCAGCGGTCGGAATCTGCTCCTGCTTAGTCTGCCGTGAGTCCGCGGTTCTTGACCGCCTGCACGGTTGAGTAGCCACTACTCATGCCGTACCGCCGCAAGGTCCTCATCGTTGGGCGCATGCGTCATCCACCACATTTCAGCCGATTGGTTGTCATCCCGCTGGTCGTGCTCTGTCTCATCGCGCTCAACACGGCGATCGTCTCGGTGGCCAGTGCCGCTACAGACGTCACCATCACGCTGACCATCAACCACGTCCAGCAGCACGAGAACCCGGACGACGACGGCGGGGACGGCGACTACTTCCCCGAGATCCGCATCGGCGACGGACCGGGCGATCCCGTCCTGCGCAAGCCGTACGTACAGGACGACGTCTTCGACCCCAGCACCTTCCCCGACCCCTGGATCTTCACCAGGACGGTCTCCGTGCCCGATGACAAATTCACCGTGCCGGTGCTCATCAGGCTGTGGGACTACGACGACGGCACCAACTTCGGCGACGATCTCATGGACATCAGCCCCGGCAACCAGGACGACGAGCTGAACCTGGACTTCGACCTCGGCACACGCTCCTGGCGCGGCGTCGCCGACGGGATCACGCCGAGCCAGGGCCGGATCACCGGTGACGGTGACCCGAACTTCCCCGAGGTCAACGACGGCGTCGCGGCCACGATCGGCATCGACATCAAGGTGGATCCCGCCACCCTCCCCGACACCGACGAGGACGGCATCTACGACGTCATCGAGCGGTTCGGCATCAGGGAGGCGGACGGCACGATGCGCTACGACCTGGCGGCGATGGGCATCAACCCCTGCCGCAAGAGCGTCATCGTGACCATCGACTACATGACCTCGCCCGCCGAGAACCACAAACCCAAATCCGCCGCGATCGCCGAGGCCAAGAACGCGTTCGCGAACGCGCCGGTCGATCCCGTACGGCCCTGCCGGTACGCGGGGGTGCCCACCCCAGTCGGTGTGGACTTCATCTACATCGAGGGCAACCCGATCGCCGAACAGGCCACAATCGGGCTCGACAACGACTTCCGCAGGTTCCGGACAGCCAATCTCAGCCCGCTGCTGCGTCCCTACGCCCACTACGCGATCGCCGCTCACGACCAGCCTAACGCGGCCGGCGTGTCCGGGGTCTGCTGCGACGCCGACAAGGACTTCCTGATCACGCTCGGCTCCTGGCGCACCCTGTGCGTCGCGCCCGGGACGAACGGCGTCATCGACACCAAGCTCGGCGGCGACGACGTGCTGCTCGGCACCAACGAGATCGACGTCGGCACCAATGGCGACTGCGAGAGCAAAGTCGACACGACCCTCGTCCCCCGCCCCGATGACGAGCAGGTCCTGCCTCCGGGCACCGGCCGGGACAACGCCCGGGTCGGCACGGTCCGCGACCAGTCGGGCACGATCATGCACGAACTGGGCCACGCCCTCGGACTCGCCCACGGCGGCAGCATCCGCACCAATCACAAACCCAACTACCTCAGCGTCATGAACTACTCCTTCGACCCGGGCGGCATCCCGATCGCCCCCGGCCGCGACGCCGCCCGCCGCCTCGACTACTCACGCGAGGACCTGCCCGACCTGGACAGGACCGCCCTCAACGAGTCGATGGGCATCCAGGACGGCACCGACCTCACCCGCTGGCTGGACCCGATGCGCAACGAGAGGTTCGGGCCGGGGCGAGGGCCGCTGAACTGGAACGCGAACTTCGACACCGCCGGCCAGCCCATCATCGACCCGGCGACACCGCCCCTGGCCGTGGACATCAACGCCGACGACGACGTCTGCGTGCTAGGCGGCACGAACGGCCTCAACAGCACCGTCAACCCGAACGACGTCCGGATAGGCGACGACATCCTGGCGGGCGGGGACAACACCTGCCAGTCCACGCCCGGCGGCGGCGACAGCGGGCGGGAGACGGTCCTGACCGGGCACGACGACTGGGCCAGCCTGAAGTTCAAGGGCGTGGCCATCACCGGTTCGGGGCCGGAGATCTCGTTCCGGCAGGTGGTCAGCTCGGAGCTGGCGCGGCGCAACTTCTACGAGCCCGACGTCACGGTCGCCAAAACCGTCGACAAGGCGACCGCGCTACCCGGCGACACGCTCACCTACCAGGTGAAGACCAGCAACATCGGCAAGGGCCGCGCCGCCGCGGTAAGCCTCACCGACACCCTGCCCGACGGCACCGCAGTGAACCGGGCGCTGCCGGAACTGGCTGCGCAGGCCTCCCACACTGAGACCTTCACCTACCTGGTGCCCTGCACCACGGCCGACACGACCGACCTCACCAACCGCGCCACCGTCACGGCAAAGAACCTGGCCGAGGAGCCCGAGACCGACACCGCCAACAACAGCGACTCCGCGACCACCCGGATCAAGGCCCCGAAGCTGACATTGACGGCCACCGCCACCCCGACGGCGAACGCGGCCGAGGCGGTGACCACCAAGCTCACCGCCGCCAACACCGGCAGCGCCACCGCCACCGGCGTCACCCTGCAGTACACGCTCCCCGAGGGCGTCTACTACAGCACCGCGCTCGACCAGGGCACCGGGCCGCGCCCGGCGAACGTCAACGGCCGGATCCTGACCTGGAACCTGGGCACGGCGGACGCCGGCGCCGCCAAGAGCGTGGAGTTCACCACCCGCTCCAGCCTGCTCACCGAGGGCGGCACCCGGCTGACCGGCCAGGCCAAGGTCACCTACGGCAACGCCAACGGCTGCGCCTACGACCCGGTCTCGGCCTCCAGCACCTCCACGGTCACCGAGGCGGCACCCAGCCGTAACCCGCAGATCTCCACCATCTGGGCGAGCCTCCCGGCGACGCGCACGGCCGAACTGCTGGCCAGGGTGCAGGCCACCGACACCCGCTTCGACACCTCCCCGGCCGACGGCCGACTGACCCAGCAGGAGGTCAACGACACCTTCCGGCTGCCGCTGCTACAGCCCAGAACCCTCAAGGCCGAACTCCTGGCCACCTACCTCAACCTGGCCGACCGCCGGATAAACGCCGCGACGGCCGTCCACACCGTGACCATCGAGCGGCTGGGCCTGCGGACCGTGGGCGACGCCGCCCGCCACGCACAAGCCACACTGCCGCTGCCACCGCTGAGCAACGTGGTCGCCTTCACCGACACCACGCTGGCGCTTGTCGAGATCAACTCCGGCATCGCCGAACGCTACTGATCCACCGGCATGGCCCGGCCTGCGAGGCCGGGCCATGCCGGCTGGCTGGCCGTCCAAGGCCGCAACAGCCTCCAGAGTGCCCTGGCGATCAACGCGGGTGTGGTAGCTGGTGGTACTCGCCTGGTGGCAAGTATCGTGACCCAACAGTGGCGCCTTGGCGCCCCGTCTCGGGACTCAGTCGGTGCGGAACTGGTCGGCCGGGTAGACCCCGAGGATCTTCACGTCCGTGGTGAAGAACGCCAGCTCCTCCAGCGCGTTCTTCAGGCCGGGATCCTCGGGGTGCCCGTCGACCTCGGCGAGGAACTGGGTGGCCGCGAAGTGGCCGCCGACCATGTAGCTCTCCAGCTTGGTCATGTTGATGCCGTTGGTCGCGAACCCGCCGAGCGCCTTGTAGAGCGCGGCCGGCAGGTTGCGGACGTTGAAGACGAACGAGGTGACCACCGGGCCCTCGCCGCGCGGTGCCTGCACGAAGTTGGGGCTGAGCACCACGAACCGGGTGGTGTTGTGCTCCTCGTCCTCGACGTCGCGGGCGAGGATGTGCAGGCCGTAGATCTCCGCCGCGAGCGGCGGCGCGATCGCCGCCTGGGTCGGGTCGTCCGCCTCGGCCACCTCGCGCGCGGCGCCGGCGGTGTCACCGGCGATCATCGGCACCAGGTCGTGCTCGCGGATGATCCGGCGGCACTGGCCGAGGGCATGCACGTGGCTGTGCACGGCCTTGATCGTGTCCAGGGTCGCACCCGGCGGCGCCATCAGGTGGAACTGGATGCGCAGGAAATGCTCGCCGATGATGTGCAGGCCCGAGGTCGGCAGGAAGTGGTGGATGTCGGCGACCCGGCCGGCGATCGAGTTGTCGATCGGGATCATCGCCAGCTCGGCCTCGCCGTTCTCCACCACCGCGAACACATCCTCGAAGGACGCGCACGGCACCGTATGCCAGTCGGGGTAGTGCTGCTTGCACACCAAGTGGGAGTTCGAGCCGGGCTCCCCCTGGTAGGCGATACGTCGTGCGGTCACCCCAGCAGTGTCCCATGCAGCCGGGCGCGGCTGCATGGCCTCCCCGGGGGTCGATACCGGTGGAACAGTCGTTGGCGACTTCCGCGACCTGTGATGTAGCGGCTTACCGCCAATGGCTGTTCCGCCGCACGAGCGGCGATGACCGCGACATCCCCGCCTCCGTCACCGTCACGTTCACCGCGACGGCCGAGCTGGAAGTGGTGCAGACTCCTGCTCTGACCAGCGAACAGCAGCACCAGCTCATCGTCTGGTATGTCCGTGCGGTCGCGTTCCTCTTCGTGATGCAGTTCGCCTTTGAACAGTGGGACACCACCGGAGAATGACGCCCCGGACCGGCTTCGCGATCGTCCAAGCGCAGGCCGAGAAGGCTGCGGCTTCATCGGATGAGCTCATCGCACTTCACGCGCAGGTGCTTGCGCACCGTGAACAGGTCCGCACGCTGAACCTGCCGAGCCCGCGCCTGGCAGGCACTCGATCCGAGAGTTGGTGATCGGAGTTGAAGGTCCGCGAAGCCCTCAAACGAGGCTGGGCGCACCTGCGCCGGAGTGTGCATCTCCGGCCGCCTCGGCCGTAGCCGGCGCCCCAGGCATGCCGAGGCCGGCCCGCTGCTCATGACCATTCACGCCGGGGTGCGCGAGCTGTAAGTGGACCTCCGCTACTACATGAGCGGGCGCATGCCCGAGGGCCGCGGTGGCTCCAGCGGCAACACCACCGCGGCGCTCGGCTACGTCGTACGCCTGGTGCATGGCGTCGACGACGAGATGGCCCGGGACGCCCGCCACCGGATCGACCGGTGGATCGAGGCGGTCCGTCAGGGGCGCGACATCGGCGAGTCCAAGGAGCGCAGGCCGACGCGGAGATCGACCGGATCATCTGGGTGGCCGCGATGATCGGCTGGGAGTGGGCAGGTGAGCCTGATGCCACGGACGACCAGCGGGATCTGCCATCGCCCGGTCCACTGCGTCGAACCGAGCTGGGTGGGAGCCGTGCTGTGGATGGAAGAACTCAAGCAACGCTGTCGTCGGGATGGGACAACGGAGACGGGTGGTCGCGTCCTGCATCCTGATCCGGTCGCGGTTGAGGCTGGTGTGCTCGCCTCCGGGCGGCTCCTGGGCCTCCAGCTGATCGAGAAGGTCTTCGAGCGCCTGCACCCGGCGTTCAGCCCGATACGTTCGTTCGCGGGCCAGTTTCAGCTGTCGCGTCAGCTGCGCGATCTCTTCTTGGTGGCGGGCACGGTCCTGTTGAGATAGCGCGACACGGTTCCCTTGTCGATCGGATGAAGCTTGGCGAACAGGCTGAGCGACATTCCCAAGAGAACAACCTGCCCCCCGTCGTCGCGCGCCATCATGGACCACCTCGACACCGAGACTCTGCGATGCCTGCTGCGGGTGACCACCCGGGTCCGCGAGGTCGCCGACCAGCTCTACCCGTGACCCTCCGTAAGCCTTCTGGGTCTAAATGAGGGTATTTATTCGATTATGTGTTTGGGTTTTTGCTCCGCCCGGACGCCTTTACAAAGTAGATTTTTGGAGATGCGAGACAAGACCGGCGGCAGGCCACCGTGAAGACCTGGGCGGCGGCGCGCTCCGGGCCCAGCCAGGAGGCAGTGCCTGGCGGATCGACATGATGGCGAGCGAGGCGTTGACCAGGACACCGTCCAGATCCGGCCCGTACGGGTGTTCCCGCCACAGGTACGCGAACGGCTTGAACACGGCGCCCTCCCCCGCCCTATTGACGGCCAGCGCGTCCGGCAGACCGACGCGGCGGCGCCGGCCAAACTACTGCCGTTTCGGCATGTGACCCCCTGCGCAATCCAGGAAACCCTGACTCCGCCCGCACCGAACAAACCACCCCGCCTGGCACGACCAATACGCCCTCCGATGCAGCATCGAGGCCACCATCCACCAAGCCGTCACCGGCACCGGCCTGCGCCGCACCCGCTACCGCGGCATCAAGAAGTCCACCTCGAACACATCGTCTCCGCCATCGCTGTCAACCTCATCCGACTGGACGACTGGCGAAACGACCGCCCTCCGCGGAAACACGCCAGCCACCTGGCCCCATTCGAATGAGGACCCCGCTCCAGGCCGATGCCGAACTGTTCGCCCCAGCGCTATAGGACCGAACCTGCTCCCGCTGATCGTCTGTATGACGGCGCCTACGTGACAGCCGGCCGTCGAAGAGGACCGCGCAGGACCCAACGGTCAGCAGCCCTCCGACGAGGAAGGTGCCCCGTCCCTCGGCGAGCGGCAGGACCAGTGCCCCAAGCGCGGCACCCGCTGCGATGCCGGCGTTGTAGGCGCCGGAGTTCGCCGCAAAGGCGATGTCTGTTAGTTACTCAGGGGCTGGTGGCGCGGACCCGAGCGGGGGCGCGGGAGGGGATTCCGGCTCGTTCCTCTCGGTCCGAGAGCGGCGGTCCGATCGCCCGCGTACGAGCATCACGGCGAGCGCCGCGCACCCCATGACCGCGATGGGCAACCATAGCGTCGCCCGCATGGCACCCACGAAGCCCTGCTGGAAGACGAGCGTGAAGAAGGTGTCCAGTTGGGCCCGTACCTGATCCGGGATCCCGGCAGGCAGGTGGGGGGCGATCTGTCCGCCGGCGATGTCCTGGCTGCCTGAGGCCACGTGGCTCAGTGTGTCGACAACCTGCGCCCTGTACTGCGCGGGCAGTTGACCGGCGTCGGCCGCGGCGGCGCTCTTGAGGTGGGTGGAGATCTGGGCCTGCAGCACCGCGCCCACGGCCGCCGACCCGATCACCCCGCCGAGCTGCCGGGTCGTATTGATCATGCCGGAGGCGGCGCCGGCCATTCGCGGCTCGACGTTGCGCATCGCGACAGCCTGCATCGGAGCGAACGTCATGCCCAGCCCGAAGCCGGCCACGATCAGCCCAGGCAGCAGATCGAGCCGGCTGGTATCCACATGAGAGGACGCGATCAGCACGCCCATGCCACCGGAGAACAGCGACAAACCGACGAACAAGATCCACTTGCCTCCGACCCGGTCTGCGGCACGCCCGGCCAGCGGCGCCACCACCATGGAGATCAGCGCCATCGGCGACAAGGTCAGGGCCGCCTGCAACGCGGACAGTTCCAGTACCGACTGCAGGAAGATGGTCAACGGCAGGAACAAGCCGAGCATGCCGAACGCGATCGACGCGGCCACGACGTTCATCACGGAGAAGTTCCGGTCCTGGAAGATCTGGAAAGGGACCAGCGGCTCCCGGCGCTGCTGCGCCCGTTGATGCACGAAGAAGAGACCGAGCATCACGACGCCGGAGATGAGGATCTCCACGATCGTGATCGGACCCCAGACCTTCCCCCAGGCATGGGATTGCCCCTCGATGAGACCGAACGTGATCAGAAAGAGCGCGACGGTGACCAACGCGGTGCCGGCCCAGTCCAGCCGGTGCCGGCGGTTCAGCCGCAGGTTCGGCATCACGATCCCGGCCAGCACCAGGGCGATCACGCCGACGGGCAGGTTCACGAAGAAGATCCAGCGCCATCCGAAGTCGGTGACCAGCCAGCCGCCCAGCAGCGGCCCGGCCAGCGTGGCCACACCGGCGACCGCGCCCCAGACGCCGAACGCCGCACCACGTTTCTCCGAGGGGAAGATCATCGTCAGGACGGAGAGAGTCTGCGGGGTGAGCAGTGCGCCGCCCAGCCCCTGGATCACCCGGAAGACGATGAGCTGTGCCGGGCTCTGGGCGAACCCGCATGCGGCCGACGCCCCGGTGAAGACCACGAGACCGATCATGAACAGCTGCTTGGGGCCGTACAGATCGCCCAGACGCCCGGCGGTGATCAGCAGGACCGCGTAGATCAGGATGTACGCGTTGATGACCCACAGGATGTCCGACAGGGACGCCTTGAGGTGATCACCCATCTGCGGGATCGCGATGTTCACGATCGTCGTGTCCAGAAGGATCATGAAAAAGCCGAGGCAGAGAACGAAGAGGACAAGCCAAGGGCTGTGCCTGCGCTCCGCCGCGGTGGCTGTGGGGAGTGTCATGTCGCGACTTCCTCGACTTGGTACCACGACAGGTCTCCGGGTCGGATGCCCTCAGCAAATGTCCCACATCCGGATGAAGGCGCGCGGCGCCAAGAACGGCCCCTATTCCGGCTTGGGCTCGTGGTCGGCGAGGAACTGCTCCGGCACGGAACCGCGGCAGTGTCCAGATTCACCGTGTCCGGCCGGCCGCGCGGGAGGCTGGCGCCCGCGCGGCCGGAGTGCGGACCCGTCACCCGATGGCGTACGCCCGGGTGATGGTCTGCGTCACGCGGTCACCCGCCGCGTCCGTGACCTTGGCGCGCAGTGAGACGAACCCTGGTGCGGCCGGGTTCGCGATCCGGGCCGTCCATCCTGAGCCGGCGTGGGCCAGCCGGACCGGCCGCCAGTTCGCCCCGTCGTCGAAGGACGCCTCAAGCGTGATCGACGTGGCGCGCGGCGCGGAGGCGCCGGGGTTGCGCTGGAGGCTCACCGGGACGACGGTCGTGGACCCGGGCTTGGCGCGGTTGTGGTCGTCCAAACCCTCGGGGGCGTAGCGGACGGCGGTCAGGAACAGCGGCCGGGGTTCGGCCGTCCGCTGCGACCGGAACGTCCAGGCCGACTCGACCTTCGTGGACAGCGCCGACGGCCGCCGGGCCGACGCGGTCAGCGTGTAGGCCGCCGGCTCGGCGGGCAGGCGGACGTCCAGCCGGCAACTTTCCGTGTATCCGGGTTCGCAGGTCGCCAGATCGGTCTCGGCCAGTTTCTCCTCGCCGCGGGCCAGGGCGATGCTGCCGGTGATGTCGTAGTCGCCGCCCATCAGCCCGGCCCGCCCGTCGGCGAGGATGCCGTCGACGTTGAAGTTCAGCCAGTCGCCGTCGCGGCTGCCCGCGGACGTGCCGAAGGCGGGGCCGGTCACGGCGGCGTTCCACAGCTCGGTGACGGGCCGCCGGCCGAGCACCTGGCTCACGCCGGACACCCAGTGGGTGCCCGTGGTGATGCCGGTTTCCCAGGCGAAGCCGGGAGTGCGGTAGTGCGTCATGGTGGCCGGCAGATTCAGGCTCGGGCTCTCGGACAGCCAGGCGCCCCCTGCCCAGGACCCGCCGGGGAGTAGCGGCCCCACGATCACGTCGGCCGTGCCGGGCACGCCGGGCGCCCGGTACGTCGCGCTCACCTTCACCAGGTCACGCGTGCGCGCCGTGTACGACAGGTCGTCCGGAATTCCGCCGGTGCGGTAGTCGACCAGGTCGTAGCGGTACGGGCTCGGCGCGGCGTCCTTCTTGTGCCAGGTGCTCCCGGCCAGGTACTTCAGGCCGGGCTGGCGCACCGGCAGAGCGTAGACGTCGTCACCGAAGCTGGCCCAGCCTTGGCTGAACCAGCCGTTGGCCAGGGTGATCTGCTCACTGCCGTCCTGGACGGCGGTCGGCTCGTCCACCGTGAACGTGATCTCCTTACCCTGGCGCGCGTCCACCGTCACTTCCTGGTCCGCGCCGTCGATGGTCACGGGCCGATGCGCGGTCGTGGATTGGTCCGAGTTGTAGACGTTGACGTAGAGGTTCCACTCGCCCTTGGGCACCCGTACTCTTGCGACGCCTTGGTCGTCGAACGAGAGCGTCTTCTGGGTATCGGTCTCGAGCTGATAGAGATAACCCATGGCGGCGCGGGGTGTCTGGCCGTTCCTCTCAATGGTCTTGACGGTCAGGGTGTGGGTCTCGGGCTCCACGAACGCGCCCGCGAGCGTGCGCACGACGGTGGCGCCCGACCTGGCGGTGACGACGCCGGGATAGTCCCCGGGCGCCTTGCCCTCCGCGCGGATCGTCAGCTCGACCGACGCCTCGCCCTTGGCGGGCACCTCCAGCCGCTTGGACCCCAGCTCCAGTCCCTCGCCGTCCGCGGCGAGGTCCAGGGTGAGCGGGGTGTCGCCGGAGTTGGCGTACGTGAGCGTCTTGGTCGCCACGCGCTCGCCAGTGCCGTTCCAGGGGAAGGAGGCCCAGACGTTGCCGGTCGTCGCGGCCACCTGCTGGGAGACCGCGCGGGCCACGTCCACGCGTCCGGCGCCCTCCTCGTAGATTTTGGCGCTCCCGTTGGGGGCGGCGCTGCCGATGAGGGCCGCCTTGAGCCGCTGTCCGCTCCAGTCGGGATGGCGCTGGGCAAGGATCGCGGCGGCTCCCGCCACGTGGGGCGAGGCCATCGAGGTGCCGCTCCTGGCGACGTACGGGGCGTCGGCACCGCCATTGGCGTTGGCCGCCTTGATGGCGACGCCGGGGGCGGTGAGGTCCGGCTTGATGGCATGGTCGTTGAGCCGGGGGCCCTTGCTGGAGAAGTCGGCCACCTTGTCGTCCCGGCCGACGGCACCGACCGTGAGGGCCGCGTCGGCGCTGCCGGGGCTCAAGACCGTACCGGGCTTGGCGTCGTTGCCCGCGGCCACGACGAAGAGCGCGCCGGTACGCTCCGACAGCGTGTTGACCGCCTGCTCGACCGGGTCCACGTCGATCGTGTCCGGGCCGCCGATGCTCATGTTGATGACCTTGGCCTTGACCTCGGCCGCGGCCCACTCCATGCCGGCGACGATGTCGGACTCCTGCATCACGATGTCGCCGATCTTGCCGATGGCGAGTTTCGCGCCGGGCGCCACGCCGCGCTGTTTCTCTCCCGCTCCCGCGAGGATCGACGCGACGTGCGTGCCGTGCCCGTTCCTGTCGCGGATGTCGTCGCGACCGGTGAAGTCGCGTGCCTGCGTGACGACGTTCTTCAGGTCGGGATGTGTGGGGTCGTAGCCGCTGTCGAGCACGGCGACCGTGACACCCTCGCCGGTGAAGCCCTGCTTCCACGCCTCGGTGGCGCCGATCTGCTTGACGCTCTGGTCGAGAGTGAAGGAGCGGTGGCCGTCCAGCCAGATCTTCGTCCGGCCGGCGGTCAGAGTCTGGACGCCGTCCGTTATGCCCTTCCACGTCTCGGCGGCGCTCTTCTTGGGCACCTCAGCGGCAGACATGCCGAGGAAGGACAGCCGCCGGTCCTGGCGCGCGCTCCGGAGCGCGGGCGCCTCCCCCTTGGCCGACTGCGTGATCAGCGGGATGTCGCTCCGCTTCGTGTCACCGTACCCCCAGGCCAGGAGCTGCGTGACGTCGAACAGCCGCTCGTCCACAACGCCCTTGGCCACCAGCGGATGGGCGTCGGACGGGTAGACGTACAGATGGCCGTCGCGGTACTGGCTGCTGTAGTGCACCTGCCTGCCCGCTCCCGGCTCCACCCGATGCCCGGCGGCGGTGACGATGACGCGGTCGCCGGTGATCAGCGTCACCGTGCCGGTCGGCCGGTTCGTCGTGCCTTCTTGCCTCGCGACCCACGGGGTCGGGGCCGGCGTCGCGGCGGCGGGTGCCGGGGCGGTCGTGACGCCGGCCGTCACTGCCAGGATGGCGGCCAGCAGGCCCTTGCCTAACCTCATGCGTTTCCTCTCTATCGGCTGCATGACCGATCGCCGCCGACGACGCTCAGGTACGTTCAGCGGCAACGCATGAGCAAATGTCCGGATACGGCAGGGTGTTACGGGGTCTCCGGTGAAAACCTTTCGGGAAAATAGGCCTTCTTGTGAAACAGAGCCGCTAAGCCGGACATCTGCTGAGATGTGTCCAAACAACGGAGAGAAGGCGACATCGGCCCCCCGGCGCCGGAGCAACGCTTCGAGCAGCTCTACCTGGCGCACTATCCCGCCATCGCCGCCTATGTGGCGCGACGTACCGAGTCCACGGACGACATCGCCGACGTGATCGCCGAGACGTTCACGACCGCCTGGCGCCGGCTGGACGACATTCCCGCGGGGGACGAGGCCCGGCTGTGGCTGTACGCCGTCGCCCGGCGGGTCCTCGCCAACCACTTCCGCGCCGAGGAGCGCCGATCGGCGCTGGCCGCGCGGCTGCGCGCGGAACTGTCCACCTGGTCCAGGCCGGTGGCCGAGCAGTACGGCGAGGCCACCCACCAGGCGTTCAGACGCCTGTCGCCCGACGACCGGGAACTGCTCGCCCTGGTCGGCTGGGAAGGGCTGAGCAGCGCCGAGATCGCCAAGGTGCTCGGCTGCTCGCGCGGAGCGGCGCGGCTGCGCCTGCACCGCGCCCGCCAGCGGCTGGCCAAGGAACTGGCGGCCGCCGACCTCGACCTGACCACCTACGGCCTGCGCGCCGTCGCACTCGCGGAGGGAAAATCATGAAGAACAGCGTGGACCGCGTGGTCGCCCACCTGTCCCCCGGCGCCGGGCCCGGCATGACCGAGGCGGCCCACGAGCTCATGCGCGACATCATGGCCGCCGAGCCCGCCACAGCCAGGGCCGTCGCACCGGCAGGGCGGCGCGCGCACCGGCCGCTGATCCTGCGCGCCGCGGTGCCGGGCGTGGCCCTGCTGACCGCCGCGTTCCTCGCTCTGAGCTGGCTCTTGCCCACCGGGCTCGGCCTCGGACCCGGGACGGCCGCGGCGCTCGACATCAGGAAGGAGGACGGGTACTACGTCATCGAGATCAAGGACCTGTACGCCGACGCCGGCACGTACCAGGCGCAGCTCCGTGACGCAGGTCTGAACGTGACCCTCAGGCTCATCCCCTCGACGCCGTCGTGGGTGGGCTCCATCTTCCCCACCTCGCCCACTGAGCACCGGTACCTCGACGAGATCAAGACCATCGACCAGCCGGGGACCTGCGACAAGATGGGCGGCTGCCCCATCGGGGTGAAGATCCCGGAGAATTTCCAGGGACCCGCCGACATCACGCTCGGGCGCGAGGCCCGGCCCGGCGAGCTGTTCGAGAACAGCACCACGATCGACGGCCTGGGCGAGCCGCTGCACTGCCAGCCCTACATCGGCCGGACCGTGGCAGAGGTGCGCGGCATGCTGCAGGAGCGCGGCGTGACCATCCAGAGCTTCGAGGACATGGATCCCCTAACCGGCGGAACGAAGCAGTCGGTGCCGGACTCGTGGCTGGTGGAGAACGGCTCCATGACGGAGCCGGGCAAGGCGACCCTGAACGTGTACGAGGGGTCCGAGCCGCAGGAGCCAGGAGGCCGCCGCGGCGAGAACTGCCCGACCTCCTAGGCCCGCGAGCGCGCACAGCAACACCACCTTGATCGCGAGCTGAACTCGACATCTCTCCCCGTGACTCTCCGTAAGCCGGTTAGCTCTAAATGAGGGTATTTATTCGATTATGTGTTTGGGTTTTTGTTCCGCCCGAGCGCCTTTACAAAGTAGATTTTTCCCTTCCCGCCTCATCGTCATCGTCCGGCACGGCGGCCTGATAGGCCTTGAGCGGATGTGGCACGAAGGGCTTGAGTTCGCGGGGCGGGACTCGGCCGGCCCGAGCCCGCTTCTCCTCCGTCGAGGGGCCGAGATTCAGAGGGAGGGACATGCTGTCCGTGGTGAAGTCGTACCAGAGCCCCGGCACCGTGGACGACGTACCCCCTGAGTCCTCATCGCGCCACAAGCTGTAGACGAGCCGCTGGTTGTCGTCGGTGATGAACGCCGTACTCGGCCAGGTGTCCGGTGAGCCGCCCGCGATGTGGGTGGTGGTCGTGTCGTAGTACACGCGAAGGCTCGTCCGGTTGGGAGAGCCGCCGGCGAAGGCGATCCAGCGGTAGGCGAGCGCCCGGCCGTCCTTACTGAGGAAGATCGGTTCGGCCCGCCCGGCGCTGGTGTCGCTGACTCGGCAGTCGGCGGCGGTCGGGGGCGGGTTGCTCAGCGCCT
This sequence comes from Nonomuraea sp. NPDC048901, assembly GCF_040649695.1. Classification (NCBI taxonomy): domain Bacteria; kingdom Bacillati; phylum Actinomycetota; class Actinomycetes; order Streptosporangiales; family Streptosporangiaceae; genus Nonomuraea; species Nonomuraea sp. NPDC048901. The sequence continues at coordinate 39,208 of NZ_JBEZFW010000020.1, forward strand.
TGATCACGAAACACGACGTGAGGCGGTCCGGCGAGGTGTAGGACAGGACGACGACCTGCCCATCGCCCGAGATGAGCGGGGCGGCGACGTCGGCGCCGGGGAAGATCTCGGTGGTGGTGCCGCTGGGCGCGTTGTAGAGCCAGCTGTGCCGCTTGCCGGCCGAGTCGGCCGTGGACCACACCACCCGGTTGCCGTCGCCGGACAGCATCCCCCTGCCCGGCGGCGTCAGAGCGCACTCCGGGCCGCTCAGCCCGGTGCAGTTGGTCAGCTTCTGTGCCGCGGCGCCCTTGACCTGGCGGTAGAGGTTGGCGGCCTGGCCGGATGCGGACTTCCAGTAGAGGACCACCTGTCCGTTGTCGCTGACGCCGTAGATCTGAGCGTTGTCCTCGGTCGTCCATGAGGTCCCGGCCGTGATGTCGTGGACCACGCCTCTGAAGACGCCGGGCCGGGCGTAGCTGGACCCGGTGTAGGCGACCACATTGCCATCTCTGCTGATCAGCGGCTCGGTGTACATGTTGTAGCTGGGATTGCCGTCCGGCTCGATCGACGCCACCACCGAACCGCCACCGGTGCCGTCGACCTGCTTCCTCACCACGTAGGGGTACCTGCTCGCCGGGTGGCGGTACGGCGAGTCCTGCGGCATCAGGTTGCCGCGTCCCTGGGTCTCGAAGACGATGTACTTCCCGTCTCCCGAGATGGAGCCGCCGCCCATGCCGCCGGCGGTGCCTGTCGAGTCGGGCCGCCCCGGATACTCGGTGCTGCTGGCGAGGTCCGCGCCCAGCGTGCTGGGCGGGCCGGGGAAGACGATGTCCAGCGGCTTCAGGACGGTGGTGCCGGACGGCTCGCCCGTGCCGTTGTTGTTCTGCGCGATCACCGACACGGTGTAGCTCACGCCGGGCTTGAGCCCCTGGATGAGCTGGTGCGTGGCATCACCGTCGTAGGCGTACACCGATTTGATGCCGCTGCCGTCGTCGGCTGTGGCGGTGACGACGTACCCGCTGATGGGGCTTGCCCCGTGGTCGGCCGGCGGCGTCCAGCTCACCGAGGCACCGCGCAGGGTGGGCTTGGTGTAGGCGTCGAGCTGGGGCGGGCCGGGGGTGCCGTACTGGGTGCCGACGATCACTCCGCCCCGGCCCTCCAGCTGGGGATGCCCGCCGGTGGCCGGGCTGACCACGGCGACCTCGGCGATCCCTTCCTGCGGCGACATGTACAGCCCGCCCAGGGTCACGGTTCCGGGGCCGCTCACCATGCTCCACTGGGTCTCGACGTCGTCGGGGTAGCCGGAGACGGCGACCTTGAACTGATGGTTCTGCCCCGGGCCGACGGTGCCGAGCGGTGGGGTGACCTTGATGCCCTGGAACGGGCTGGCGGCGTGGGCGATGGTGTAGGAGGCGCTGACGATGTTGTCCTTGCGCCAGAGCGAGTAGTCCTTGCTGATGGCGCCGAGGTCGATCGCGGCGCCCAGCCGGGCGAGGCCGCGAAGTTCCCACCACGGGTTCTGCGTGGTGTCGGCCTTCAGTTGTACGCCCGGCAGGTCGACCACCAGGGCCGGGCCGACCACACCGTACACGAGGAGCTGGATGTCGGTGGAGACCGTGGCGGTGAGACTGGAGTCGCCGAAGAGGCCCACCCCGCCGTCGAGGTAGAAGCCGGGCCCGTCGTCGACCGGGGTGCAGGTCGTGCCGCCCTTGACGACGTGGCAGCGGGTGCCGAGCGTCTTGTCCCAGTGCACCGAGAAGGTCGCCCCGACCGAGGCCCCGCCCTCGATGCCCAGCGCTACCGAGAAGCGCAGGCAAACCACGACGGGGACCCGGCCCAGGTTGAAGGTGAAGCAGGGCCCGTTGACGTGCCCGATGTGCACCCGCTTCTCGAACTCCTGGCTGAGGTTCTGCTTCACGCGCAGCTCGGAGCTGACGCTCGTGGAGTTGGTGATGTCGACGCCGCGGGCGCTGGAGTCGGTTCCGGCGCTCATCTTGGTCCGCTGCTGGAGGGTGACCTGGCCCTCGACCTTCGTGACCATCCGGCCCTTCTCCTGGAAGCTGTGCTCCACCTCGATGACGAGGGCGCCGTCACGCAGGACCACTCCCCCGCCGCCGAGCGCCGAGACCCCCTGCTTCACCGGCCGCACCAGGCGCGCCCCCGGCAGAGACGGCACGAACGTCACCTGGTCACCGCTGTCGATCTGGCCGTCCACCGCGAAGTTGGCGTCGGTGAAGGCCTCGGCCAGTGTCGCGGGGACGGTTTGGACGATGAACAGCCCGTTCTGCCTGATGGTCTGGACCACCTTGCCGAAGAAGCCTTCGGGCGTGAGCGTGCTCTGCCCGATGACGAGCAGGGTGCCCGCGGTGAGCCCGGTGACCTCCGCCGGAGGATTGTCGAACTCCAGCGCCTGGCCCTCGTGCACGGTGCGCAGGGTGGCCGCCGCCTCCGGGGAGAGCACCACCGGAGCGCTCTTCACCGTGAGCTTGGGCGTGATCGCCTGGGTGGGCGCGCCGGCCACGCCGGTGCCCGAGGCGTTGGCGGCGCGGACGGTGAAGGTGTAGGCGGTGGCGGGATCCAGCCCGGACAGCGTGGCGGTGGTGCCGGTGACCGTCGCGGTCTTGCCGCCCGGACTGGCCGTCACCGTGTAGGAGGTCACCGGGCTGGTGCCGGTGACGGCCGGCGGGTCCCAGGTCAGCTGCACGCTGCCGGAGGCGGGCAGCCCCGCGCGCAGGTGGTCGGGCGGGCCCGGCGGCAGGCTCGCCGACGGTGTGACGGGCTTGGCGGTGGAGGGGGCGCTCGCTCCGGCCGCGTTCCTGGCCACCACCGACACGGTGTACGCGGTGCCGTCGGCCAGGCCGGTCACCGAGGTCACCGTGGTGTCGGGCGCGGTGTCGACGGACCGGCCGCCGGGCTGCACCGTCACGGTGTACCCGGTGATCGCCGAGCCGCCGTCGACGGCGGGCACCCACTGCACGTCCACCCGCTGGTCGAGCGGGGTGACCAGCAGCCCGGGCGGCGGCATCGGGACGTCAGCCGGCTGCGGGCGCACCGGGTCGGACGGCGCCGATTCTGGCCCCGTGCCGGCGGTGTTGACCGCGCTCACGGTGAAGGTGTAGCCGGTGCCGTCGGTGAGACCGGTGAGCGTCGCCTCCAGCGTGCCGGCGGGCACGCTCGCGGTCTTGCCACCAGGGGTGGAGGTCACCGTGTACCCGGTGATCGGCGCGCCGCCGTCCGACGGCCCGCGCCACTTCACGGTGGCCCTCCCCTGGCCCGCCGTCGCCGTGACCCCGCTCGGCGGGGCGGGTACGGTGGCGGCCCTGTAGTAGTCGAAGGTGTCCACGGCGACGCTGATGTTCGCGCTTCCGGTGTTGAGGATCACGAACGTACCGCCGGGCCCCAGCTTGACCGGCACAAGGCTGGACCAGAAGTCGTTCGGCTGGTAGGCGATCGATCCGCCGCTCGGGACGCTCTGCTGCCCGCCGGGATAGACCCGGATCATGCCGTTGGCCGTGCCTTTCGCGGTGATGTTCACCCCGACGGCGGACACACCGCTCGCGGGCACTCGTCCCTTGCCGAGCGGGGCGACCGTGGCGGTGGCGCCGGCCGCGACCGTGACGTTGCCGGCGATCCTCGCCGGAGCCACGGGCACCAGCGCCGACGGGGACACCGCGGTGGCGGGCGTCACGAAGTAGCCCGCCACATCGGCGTACACACTTAGCGCGGCCGGGCCGCTGTTGTTCACGGCGATCTTCCCGTCGGCGCCCGGCGCGACGATGACCAGGTTGGACTGGTAATAGGAGGGCCGGTACTCGATGTCGGCCCCGCCGGGCAGCGTCCCGCCCGAGGGGTAGGCGAACATCTTGCCGGACCCGGTGCTCTTGACGGCGACCGTCAGCGCCACGAACGCCACCCCGGTCGCGGGGACGCCGCCCACACCGGTGACGGTGAAGGCCGAGGTCGAGTTGGCGGCGACGCTCTGGTTGGAGACGAGCCTGGCGGTGTCGAGCGGTACGTACGCCGCGCCCGCCGGGCCGGCGGCCGCGGCGCTGAAGTAGCCCCGCACCTCGGCGTAGACGTTCACCGCCGCCGACCCGGTGTTCTTCACCTTGATGGAACCATCGGTGCCCAGCTTGACCGTCAGAAGCTGGTCCTCCCACACCCCAGACCGGTAACGGGTGCCGGTGACACCCGGCGCGGCCGTCAACTCCGAGGGGTAGACGATGAGGCCGCCCGTCCCGCTCGCGCCCTTGGCCGCGAAGTTGACCGCGACACTCGACACACCGCCGGCGGGCACGCCGCCCACCCCGGCGACCTTCACCGTCACCGTGGCCCCGCCCGCGATCGACGCGTTGCTCAGCACGCGGACCCTTGCCTCGTAGTACTGGCCGGGGCCCGGCTGCAGCGGCTCGGCGGTGGCCACCTGCACCGCGGCGGCCGCCGGGCCTGCCAGACCGGATAAGGCGAGGGCAAAGGACAAGAGCCACCGTACGATCACATCGGCCTCCTCGCCGCGGCACACGATCCCGGCGCAACGGCTCGGGATTCGGGTCGTTGTGGGCCGGTGTCCCGCGCACTCGCCCCAGGACGCCGATCGGCGTGTCAGTTCTGCCGTGTGCCGTCCGGACCGTTCAACAGGGCGATGCCCAGCGTGGTGGCGGTGTGGTGTGCGGTGTTGCGGTAGCGGGTCGTATGGATGAGCCCGGCCTCCCGCAAAACGGTGGCGTGCTGGCTCGCACCTGGAGGCGTGGTGCCGCTCAACCCGGCCAGTTCCGTGGTGGTGCAGCCGGGGTGTTCGGCGATGACGCTCAGTACGGCGGCGCGGGTGTTCCCGAGCAGCGCGGCCAAAGCGGCTGTGGAGCCCGGGACCTCCTGCTCAGGGACCAGGGCGGTCAACCGGTCGAGAGACAGATCGCCGGGGAGGGGATAGGTGACCTGCGGTTGGCTCTCGTCGTCGTCGACGATGGAGCGCGATGCGAAGGCCGACGGCACCAGCACGATGCCCTGCCCTTGAAGATACAGATCGTGGTCGAGCCCATTCGCCATCCGCACTTCCAGCACCGGTGGGTTCCAACGCATCCAGAGAGGGTTGGCCAGAGTGAGCAACCGCTCGACGCCTCCGGCGAGCAGATGCTGGGTCCGGACAGCGCGATCAGCCGCGAAACAGCCGGTGAGCCGCTGCCAATAGGGGCCCAGTAGCTGCTCGTACAGCTGCTCGAGCGCCTCCCACAGCTGTCCGCGCAGCGTTTCGTCGTCGCCGAGACGGCGAGCCCATGTTGGGACGCTCTGCAGCTCCGCCATCGCGGCGAGTTCGTTGTTCATCACGTCGGGCGGGGTCGCTCTGACTTCCTCGACCAGTTCTGGCAGGGTGCCGGCCTTACCCGGGCCGAGAAAGGTCGGTGCCCACCCGACCGCGGGAACCAGGGATAACACCATGCGCGCGTGCTGCGGCAGCCGGGGCATGACCCGTCGGCGCCAGCCGTCCAACCACGCCGCTTCACGGTCTTGCAACATCCGTATCGCCAGCTGCAGCTCCGCCAAGGGCATTGGCGCCTCGGCCACCCGCGTACGAGCAAGATCCTGACTGGTGAAGTGAACGCGATAAACCATCGACGCCCCCCGTATTTGGCATCCCCTGAGGTGATTCTTCCCGGACGTCATTATTCAGGCCAGCCTGAATCTCCTGGAGATTCCGTCCCCGAAGCCACACGCTGGACCTCGGACCCGGTTTCAGGCCTGGACCACCGACCAGCTCATTCAGGCGTACATGGTCTCTCCCGGAAGGATTGACGAGCGTGCTGCGCATCCACTTCACCGGCGCCGATCTGGCGCGGACCCGGATCGCCCGGGAACCCGACACGATGTGGGAGCTGATGCTCAGCCTGAACCGGCTACGTCGCCGCGAGCACAGCGTGGTCTACGGCGAGTGGAAGCGACGCACCCTCCGCCGCGTGCCGTCGCTCACCGGGCGGCTGACCACCCTCGCGCCGCCCCGCGGCTACACCGTCGACTTCCTCACCCCGCGAACGGAGTCCGGCTCGCTGGAGGCCGGCATGGAGAGCCTGCGCCGCACGCCGCGTCACCGGCTGCGCGCCGACTTGGCGGAGCTGTCGCACAGGCACTCCACCACCCGGCTGCCCTCCTGGACCCACGGCCTGGCGGCCGGCGGTACGCAGGAGGTGGAAGCCGTCGCGACGGCGACCGGCGCCTACTTCCAAGCGTGCCTGTCGCCGTACTGGTCCCAGATCCGGGTGGAGGTCGGCAAGGACCGGACACGCCGCTCCCGCCTGCTGTCGGAGGGCGGCTGGGAGGCGGTGTTCGCCACGTTGCACCCGTCGGCGCGCTGGTCGTACCCGGTGCTGGAATTGGCCTACCCGGCCGAGCACGACATCCATTTGGAGGGACGCGGGCTGATCCTGCAGCCGTCCTTCTTCTGCCGCCAGGCCCCCGTCACCTTGCGCGATCCGGAGCTTCCGCCGGTTCTGGTCTATCCCATCGAGCATGACCCGGCGTGGGCGCACGGCGTGGGCGGCGATCCGCCGCAGACCTTGGCCGACCTGCTCGGACTCACCCGCGCCCGGGTACTGGAGGCCGTCGCTGCCGGCGCGTGCACGACGTCCGAGCTGGCGCGGCAACTGCGCGTCCTTCCCTCCACCGCCAGCCGCCAGGTCACGACCCTGCGCGAAGCCGGGCTGGCGACGAGCCAGCGTCACGGTCAGACGGTGCTCCACTCCGCCACCCATCTGGGCACCGCCCTCCTCAACGGCCACCGCCACGACCTGACCGAGTAGGGTGCGTCACTGCTCAGGGCGCTCCGAGGTCAGTTCAGCTGGTCCGCCGTGGTTCTGCCCCCATACCGGTCGGCCACCCACCCGGTGGTTAGGGTGAGCAGCCCATCCCCGACGCGCTCCGTGGGGTCGTCGGCTGTACGCAACCGCCGGCCTCACCCTCAGACGTCGAACCCTGGAGATCGCGGTCGGCGAGACCACTGCCCTGGACGTGCGGCCTCGTCGCACACGGGACCAGTGCGCGCCCTGCGGGGCTGAGAGTTCGCGCCGGGCATGCGAGACACGATGCCGTCAGCCGTGCGGTGCATCCCGGCCGTCGTCGACGTCCTCGAGGCGCAGGCCGGCAGCCCTGGCCTGCGTTTCCTGGATCGCCATGGCGAGATCGTCCCTTGGTAGGGCTGCGATGCCGTTGACTTAGGGCATCGGTATGGCGGGCAAGATCTTCACAGCGGCCAACCCGTCTTGACGGAACAGGCCCCTATACCAAGGGAAAGGCCGTCCGTTCCCCGGCAAGGGAGACGGACGGCCTCGGGTTCAGCGGTGGCTAGAACTTGTGCCAGCCTCCGAAGTCGCCGCCCCGGCTCTCGCTCCCGTAGAGCCCGATGCGGAGATTGCGGTAGTCGTCCCGGTCGAACCGGTAGGAGTAGCGGCGCCCCTCGAAGGCCTTGACCCAGCGGTAGTGCCAGTCGCCGTCGTCGTCCTGCCACTTGAAGCGGACCCAGTTGTAGTCGTCGTCCCCGTCCACGATCACAATGGCGAAGACGAAGACGACGTCACCGGACCGATCGCGGTGCCATTCCCCCTTGATGTAGCTGCGGTCGCCCCGGTCCTCGCCCCGGCCGAAGCCCGAGTACCACCGGAAGCCGTTCGAACTGGCAGCCGTCGCGGTCGCCGTGGTCGCCGCCACCCCGGTGGTCGCGGCGTTCGCGGCCGGCGCGAGGGCCAGACCCGCTGCCAGAGAGCCGACGACGGCGCCCCCGGCGAGAATGCTGCGAATCTTTCGCATTCCGTCCTCCTGATTAGTCGTGATGTCCAGTAGTCGTTCCGGACGGACATGAACGTAGGAGGTTTCCTGCCGCTGATCTGCGTAAAAATCCTCACTCGCCGCAACTGTGCCGTTTTACCACCTCAGGGACCACATGAATGGTGACAGGCCCGTCTATTCGGCGTCTACAAAATGTCTACAGAATGTCTGCTTCTCCGGCGACTACGAATTCCGAACAAAGCAAAAGAGCTGGTCCCACCGATGAACGCCTGGAGCACCCTCGCGCTACTCGCGCGCGCCGGTGGCCTCGACCGGACGCGGGGCCATGGGCGAGACAGGCAGGAAGCGCGGTGGCGAGCAGAGCGAGGGCCGCCGCCACCGCGACGATCATCAGGTAGGTGGGCACCGGGACGTACGGCATGGCCAGCGTGTTGCCTGCCCCGACGACCAGTGTGAGGCGCAGCGTGACCTTGCCGATTTAAGTTGGGTATTTATTCGATTATGTGTTTGGGTTTTTGCGTCGCTCCGGCGCCTTTACAAAGTAGCTTTTGGGACAAGTGGAACAAGAGCGGGGGCAGGCTGCCGCGACGACCCGGGTGGCTACGAACCGCGTCCGCCAGCCCCGCTCGAGCAGCGCGGCCAGTCCGGCGTCTTCCGGTCGTCACTCGGAGGCCAACCCTCCTCGCAGGCCGACCCTGGCGTCAGAGCACCACGGCTGATGCTGCCCGATGGTCAGTCGCTACTGGCCGTTCCGATCCTCCCTACGGGGCCCTTTTGGGTTGCTCAGGCCGAATCAGTCGGCGGGCTTGCCGAACCAGCGGGAGAGGTGGTCGTCCAGGTCCTGCTGATCGTCGCCGATCCAGGCGACGTGGCCGTCGGGGCGTAGCAGGACGCACGGGACATCCAGTGCCGCAGTGGGATCCGCGAGGTAGTCGACCCGGTCCGACCAGCCGCCGACGGTCAGGCGTTCGGTGCGGTCCAGCAGCAGGCCGCGGCCGCGGTGCAGCAGACCGTACAGGTGGCCCTGTTTCACGTCGATGTCGCGCAGGCGGCGGCCGAGCAGGTTGGGGCCCGCGCCGAAGTCGTAGCGGATGCCGATCGCGGTGATCTTCTCGATCAGATGGCGGTTCACCTCGTCGAAGTCCATGAGTTCGGTGAGCAGCCTGCGCACGGCCTGCGGGCCCGGTTCGGTGGAATGCAGTTCCATCTGGGCGCGGGTGTTGTCCAGCACGTCCTCGGCGACCGGATGACGTTCGGTCTGGTAGGTGTCCAGCAGTGTTTCCGGTGCCCAACCGCGGATCTGGGCGGCCAGTTTCCAGCCGAGGTTGACTGCGTCCTGGACGCCCAGGTTGAGGCCTTGTCCGCCGGTGGGTGGATGGATGTGTGCCGCGTCGCCGGCCAGGAGCACCCGTCCGACCCGATACCGTTCGGCCAGCCGGGTGGCATCCCCGAAGCGGGACAACCAGCGCGGGGAGTGCACGCCGAAATCGGTTCCGGCGATGGCGCGCAGCTGTTGTTGGAAATCGTCGAGGGTGGGCGGTTCCGCGCGGTCGCTGACTCCCGCGGCGGGGACGACGACGCTGTAGACGCCCTGGCCGAAGGGCCTGAGCCAGAATGGCTTATGGGTGTCTTGGAGTTGCGCCACCTTGGCGGTGATCTCCTCCTGCGGCACGCCTACTTCCATCTCGCCCATCAGCGTCTCGGTCCGTGAGGGCTCGCCGGGGAAGCCGACGCCGAGCAGTTTGCGCACCGTACTGCGCCCGCCGTCACAGCCGATGAGATAGCGCGAACGCAGGCGTTCGCCGTCCGCCAGCTCGACGGTCACCCCCTCGTCGTCCTGCTCGAGATCGGCCACCGCGCAACCGCGCCGAACCTGCGCACCCAGTTCGATCGCGTGTTCTTCAAGCAGACGCTCTATGACCGGCTGCGGGATACCCAGCAGATAGGCGTACGCGGAATCCAGGCCCTTGGGCGCGGGTTTGGGGATGGCGGCGAAGAAGCCGCCGGCCGGACGCTGTCTTCCGTGTTCGAGCATGCGATCCAGCAGTCCGCGCATTGCCATCAGCTCGAGACTGCGAATATGCAGACCGACTATGCGGACGAACGACTTGGGCTCGGTTTCCTTCTCCAGAACGAGTACCCGCACATCGTGCAGGCGCAGTTCGGCGGCCAGCATCGCGCCAGTTGGGCCGCACCCGGCAATGATCACGTCGAACATGGGCGCGCGATCGGAGGCCGGCGACCGGAGGCCGGAGATGTCGCGCTCGACCGTATCGTCCGACGACGGCTCGGCGGGGAACTGCGGAAAGTGCATAGGTGTTGCCTTTCGGGAGTGCCTTGTTGTCGAGGCGCTCCCGGCGACACCTACATCAATCGCCGGCCGTGACCGGAAGGGGGAGCACCCACATCGATACAGCGTTCATGGGTCTCACCTCCTGGGGCGGTGTCACGGTCGACTGCAAGCTACAAGCCCGAGCATCATCCCGTCCAATCCTTTTCCAGCCACGTGATCACGGCTCCAGACGGGCCCGTGCGGCTGCGGGGCGAATCCGGTGTGGCGGCCCGGCTGGCCCGGTCACGCTCAGATCGACCCGGACGGAGGCTCGTCGGCCGGGAGCCGCAGTGCCACGATGCGGCGGGCCTCCGATTCGTCCATGCCGAACATCCGAAGGACGTTGAGCACGGTCTGGTCGGCGACGTCGTCGACCGAGGCCTTCGGGTCGGTGGCGCAGGGGTGCATCGTGGCGATCAGGCAGCCCGCGGCATCATCACCTGCGCCAGCCGGGGGCGGTGCGGACGAGCCGGCCGGTGAGCCGCATCGACGTCGCGAAGACCTCAGCGGGCTCGTCGACGTCGGCGAGCAGCCTCTCCAGCCAGGCGGCGTGGGTCTCGAGCGCCTCGGCGATCGCCGCGTCGAGTAGTTCCGCCTTGTAGCCAGGGCGAGCCCGTTACTCACCGCAGTGCCCCGGACGGTCCCGCGGCCTTGATCACGCGGTCGGGGTCGACGCTGACCCAGGCGACGCCGGCGTTCCGCAGCCAGCGTGCGAGGAACCGTTCGCCCTCGCCGCCCTCCGGATCGACGGTCAGCCAGGCCGATGGCAGGGCGTCGGGGGCGGCCGCGCGGCCAGCTTCCAGGCGAGGTTGTGCGCGGCGCGGAGCCCGGCGCACAGGCCCGGGTCGATGAACGGCGGTGTGACGTGGGCGGCGTCGTCGCTGTGGCTCACCAGCACGCCGGGTCCGGCGCGATCCGGGCTCGGGGAGGGCTTGCGCGATCGGGCTCGGGAAGGGCGGGCGCGATCCGCAGGCACCGCGGCGACTCCGGGCCGTCGTCATACCGAAGCCGTCTGCCGCAAGGCCGGGATAGAGCCGTCCCGGACGGCCGGCGATCCGGCCGTCCGGCGCCGCCACGTCCGCCTGACCGTGGGCTGGGTCGTGCTGTGGGTGAGCCACCTCGTGCCGCTCGGCTACCTCTACTCGGCGAACTCACTCGTCGGGCTCACGCTGGTCAGCGCGCTGTTCAGCAGGCCGTCGCTGCTGGCGATGACCGCCTTAACCGTCGTGGTCGTACGCCGGGCCTGTACGCCGCTGGCGCCGCACCGCGATCATCAAGTGGTGACTGTCACGCCCGAAAGCCGCTGTAGAAAGGACCCGTCATGACCTCCTCGATTCTCAAGCTGGCCGATGAGATGTGGGGCCGGCGCGAGCCGACCTCCATAGTGGCATCCACCTTGAGTGACGCCGAGGAGGTCGCCGACGGGGTGCTGATGGTGCCCGGCTTCGGGCACGCCTTCGCCCTCCGGCACGAGCACGGAGTCGTACTCTTCGACACCGGCGTCAAGCTGCTCGCCGACAAGCTGCACGAGCGGGTGACCGCGTGGGACTCCGGGCCGGTCACCCACGCCGTCTACTCCCACGGTCACGTCGACCACGTCGGCGGACTCGGCCCCTTCGACGCCGCCGCCGATGCCCGCGGCGTGCCTCGCCCGCAGGTGATCGCGCACGACAACGTACTCGCGCGCTTCCGGCGCTACGCCGACACACAGGGCTACAACACGATCATCAACCGCCGCCAGTTCCGCATCCCAGACCTCGTCTGGCCGGCCGAATACCGGGAACCGGACGTCACCTTCTCCGACACCTATGTGGTCGAGGCCGGTGGCCTCCGCCTCGAACTCACCCACCACCGGGGCGAGACAGACGACCACGTGGTCGGCTGGCTCCCCCGGCAGCGGATCCTCTTCCCCGGCGACCTGTTCCTCGGCGTCGCCCCGAACGCCGGCAACCCGCAGAAGGTGCAGCGCTACCCCGTCGATTGGGCCGCCGCCCTGCGCTGGATGGCCTCGCTCGACGCCGAGCTGATGCTCGGCAGCCACGGCATCCCCGTCGTTGGCGCCGATCACGTACGCGAGGCCCTGGAGAACACCGCCCGCTACCTGGAGACCCTCGTCGACCAGACGCTCGCTTGCCTCAACGACGGCGCGACACTGGTCGAGACCCTGCACCGGGTGCGGGTGCCGGACGATCTGGCCGCGCTGCATTACCTCCAGCCGCTCTACGACGAGCCGGAATTCATCGTCCGCAACGTATGGCGCCAGTTCGCCGGCTGGTACGACGGCAACCCCGCTCACCTCAAGCCCGCCACCGACGCCGCCCTCGCCACCGAACTCGCCGCGCTCGCCGGCGGCGCCCAGGTCCTCGCCGACCGCGCACTGGAACTGTCCCGCGCCGGCGAGCACCGGCTGGCCTGCCACCTCGCCCAGCTCGCCGGCGACGCCGCCCCGGAGGACAAGGCCGTCCACACCGCCCGCGCCGAGGTCTACGCGCTCCGCGCCGCCCAGGAGCGCGGCACCATGTCGATCGGCATCTTCAGCTGGGCCGAGACCGAATCGCGGGACATCCTGAACGGCCCTGGTGCGATTACCTAGCTCGCGACGAGGTTGGCTGCCCGGATTGCACGCTGGAAAGCTTGTCCCCTCGGCAGTCAGCGCACTGTCGGGTTCGTCCGTCTCAGGGATGCGAAGCCGGAGACCTGAAACGCCGAGCTGGACATCCAGCTCGGCGAAAACGATGCCTGGGGTCGTGGCGGCGAGCCTGATCCTGGTCCGGGTTTTCGCACGCCGCCGGTCGTCGAGCTGCTCCGATCGGTTCAGTCGTCGCGCTGGTCACCCAGGAGCAGCATCTGTTCCTCGGCACCGTCCGCGACAACCACTTGGACAAGGCCCTGGCCTCCACCCTTCGAGCGCCAAAGATTGTACCTTTCACAGGAAGATGCTACCTTTCCCGACTAATCGCGAGGGATGGGGAGTACGGATCGATGGCTGTGAGCCCGGGACCTGACCGGCCGAACGTGGTGATCTTCGTCGGAGACGACCACGGCTATGGCGACCTGTCGTGCATGGGATCACCCACGGTGCGAACGCCGCGATTGGACGCGCTGGCGGCCCGCCGACGGGCTCGCCGTCGCGGCGGCCCTTCCCCTGCTGGCGCTGGCGCCGCCGATGCTCACCCTGCTCGGGCTCACCGTCACCACGGCGCTGACCTGCCTCTACTGGTTCATCGTGATCACCAGGACCGCCCCTGTCCGCAGCCTGATCGGAGCGGCCGCGATCACGACGGGGATCGTCGTCGTCTTCATCGAACTGCTCCACGTGCCCACCCCGCTGGGCACCCTGACCGGGATCCGGTAGTCATGGACATCCTCCAGAATCTGACCGACGGGCTGCAGGTGGCCCTCGCCCCGCAGAACCTGCTGTTCGTCCTGCTCGGCGTGTCCGTCGGCATGATGGTCGGGGTCCTGCCCGGCCTCGGCCCCGCGCCGACCGTCGCGCTGCTGCTCCCGATCACGTTCGGCCTGGAGCCGTCCACCGCGGTGATCATGCTGGCCGGCGTCTACTACGGCGCCATGTACGGCGGCACCATCACCTCGGTGCTGCTGCGCATCCCCGGCGAGGCGGCCTCGGTCGTCAGCACCGTCGACGGGCACGAAATGGCCCGGCAGGGCCACGCGGGTCGCGCGCTGGGGCTCGCGGCCATCGGCTCCTTCGTCGGCGGGCTGGTCGCCACCTGCTGCCTGGTGCTGTTCGCCCCGGCCCTGGCCGACTTCGCGCTGAACTTCGGCTCGCCCGAATACACCGTCCTGGCGCTCCTGGGCCTGATCCTGGTCGCCTACACCTCCGCGGGAACCATGGTCAAGTCGCTGGTGGCGGTGGGCATCGGCCTGCTGCTGGCCTCCATCGGGCAGGACCCGATGTCGGGCGCGAGCCGGTGGGCGTTCGGCGTGCCCGACCTCATGGGCGGCATCGACATCGTGGCCGTGATCATGGGCCTGTTCGGGCTGACCGAGATCCTCGTCAACATCGTCGAGAACCGGCGCGGCGTGTCCACGACCAACGCCGTCGGCCGGGTGCTCCCCACGGGCCGCGACCTCAAGGAGAACACCGGGGCCATCGGCCGGGGCTCGCTGATCGGCACCGGGCTCGGGCTGGTGCCCGGCGGCGGCGGGGTGCTGGCGTCGCTGGTCTCGTACGGCGTGGAACGCAAGATCTCCCGCACGCCGGAGCGGTTCGGCCACCCGGACATCTTCTGGGGCGTGGTGGGTTCCATGGTGGTCGGCAACCTGATCCTGCTCGTCATGAACATCCCGCTGCTGCCGGTCTTCGTACGGATCGCGAAGATCCCGCCCGCCGTGATGTCCACGCTCACCGGGGCGATCCTCATCGTCGGCGCGTACACCATCAACGGCAACACCTTCGACGTCGCCGTCATGGTGGCCGCCGGCCTGGCCGGCTATCTCCTGCGGAGCATCGGCGTCCCGCCCGCGCCGATCGTGCTGGCCTTCATCCTGGGCCCGATCTTCGAGACCAACTTCCGCCGGTCGCTGGTGCTCTCCGACGGCGGCTTCGGCATCTTCGCCTCCCCGCCGACGGCCGTCGTACTGCTCGCCCTGACGATACTTGTCCTCATCAGTACGGCGCTGCCCTTGGTCCGTCAGCGCCGCAGGACCCTCGAAGCGGAGAACTGACCAGTGACCGTACCGCTCCGCCCGGCACGCGTCCCTGGCGCGACGTCGTCCGAACGACCCGGCCCCAAGGCGGGACGGCGAATGGCCGTCCCGGTGACGAGTAGGGTGATCGTATGTCGGCTGCGACTCTCCATTCGGCGGTTCTCGACGCACTGGGTTCGGACATCGTCAGCGGAGAACTGCCCGCCGGATCCGTCCTCACCCTGGAGAGCCTGCAACAGCGATACTCCGTCTCCAGAGGGGTGGCGCGTGAGTGCATGCGCATCCTGGAATCGCTGCGCATGGTCACCTCACAGCGCCGCACCGGCATCTGCATCTCGCCTGAGCAGCAGTGGAACGTCTACGACACCCGGGTGATCCGCTGGCGCCTGGACAGCAAGCACCGCGCCGCCCAGCTTCGCTCTCTCACGGAGCTGCGCCTTGGCATCGAGCCGATCGCGGCGCACCTGGCCACCCTGCGGGCCTCCGCCGACGAGCGCGCCGCACTCCGTGCCGCCGCGCAGGACATGCGCCGCTACGGCACGACGCACCGGCCGATGCGCTACCTCGCCGCGGACATCGAGTTCCACCGGATCATCCTCGGCGCCTCCGGCAACGGGATGTACACCGCCCTCGCCGATCCGATCGCGGAAGTCCTCAGGGAGTCACCGACTCACGGCCGCTCCGACTACCCCGTCCCCGAGACCATCGGCTACCACGAGGCCGTCATGGAAGCCATCTGCGCCGGAGACCCGGACGCCGCCGAGCGGGCGATGACGACCCTCCTCAGCGATGTCCGCAGCGCGTTGAGACTGCTGTAGAGAGCCTCGGCGCATCTCTCGAGCGCGACGCGAGCAGCACGCACAGTTCCACGAGTGGAGGTAGGCGCCGGCATTGAACTGCTGGATGGTCCGAGCCTGACACCTCCTGGGCTGGGGTGTCAGGCTCGGTGACCGCGTGGGGGCTCAGAGCTTGCGGATCGATACGGCGTTGTCGCCGATCCCGCCGCCTCGGGGGTACACGCACAGGTAGGTCTGTACGACGGCGACGACGGTCCAGCCGGGCGGCGCCGATTGGACGCCGCAGATGATGAGGGTGCGGCCGGAGGGCAGACCGTTGATGTTGGTGAGGGTCTGCTGGTTATTGAGGACGCCGTTGGGAGTCTTGCTGATTTCGCAGTTGAAGGAGTAGGACAGCGCCGTGGCATAGAACCCGGCCGGGGGCGGAGGCGTGATGCAGGTGGTCACCGTGCCGCCCGCGGCGGTGTCGCTGATGACCTGGAGGGTTTTCGCGTTGTAGTAGATGGTGCCGGGCTGGCCACACTGGTACCAGTCGAAGTAGGCCGTCGGCATCGAGCCGGTGGGGATGGGGGCGTTCGCGCAGACGTTCGAGCTGGGGCCGAGCATCCGCGCCGATCCTTCTGCCGGAGAGGGAGAAAGACACATGACGGCGGCCGCCGCGACGACGATGGCGGTCAGCAGTCTTCTCATCGGCGCTCCTGTCGAATCGATGTTGGGGGACATCACGGCTCATCATTACTGGGCATCTGCCTCCGAGAAATGCTTATTGTTGCCTAAAAGAGCGAATGTCATTTTTTGTCACGCATATTGCGTTTTTCGGCAACGTCTGGAGTGTCCTGCGCGGGCTCCAAGCACGAGACCTTCTCGAACGCCGTTACGAGGACGGCGACGAGGTGACGGCGGTCCACCACTTCGAACTCCCCATGGCCGGCCGGTCTGTCCAGATCCAGACGCAATTCCTCACCGCGTCGGTGTGAAGGGCACCCACCTTCGAAGCCGCGATCACGGCCATCGCCTAATTCTCTCCGGCGGCGAGTTCGCCGAAGAGGCGGTTCGCAGAGGGAGAGGTGAACTGGCGTTCCAGTTCCGCTCGGGCGATCTGCTTGCGGAACTCTCCCTCGTAGGAGGCGTCACCGGCGTTGTGCATGGTCTCGGTAATCCATGTGGCGAATGCTTGATAGTTCCAGATATGGGGATGTGCCGGTACCTCGGCCAGGACGCTCAGCCAGGCATACCCGTACTCATGGGAGTGGCGAGTGAGGGCGCCGGCGGGAATGGCCGCCCTGCTGACGCCACGGTCGCCGTCGCAGCCGGCGACGAAGTCGCAGCTGACGACCTTCGTCGAACCGGCGGCGTCTCGATAACGCACAAGGGGACGCTCGCCGCCGACGTCTTCCAGGCGAACGTCGGCGGCCTCGAAGCGGAGGTCTCCGCCGTCGCGGCGGAAAACATCCGTGAGGTTCCGTACGAGTACCTGCTGAGGGCAGAAGAGACTGGCGTTGTCGTCGTTCTCCTCGAACTCGATCGGCAGTTCTTCACCGTCGATCCAGAAGCCGCCCTCAGCCTGCGAGATGGGGGCACCCTCCAGCACCTCGTCGAGCCCCCATTCACGGAACATTCGAACCCCGCGGCTGTCGATGGTCCCCGCTCGTTGCCGCCGCTCGACGTATTCACGGCTGTGCTTCTCCAGAACGACGCAGCCGATGCCGTTGCGCAGCAGGAAATTGCCGAGCGTAAGTCCGGCGACCCCGGCCCCTACGATGACTACGGCGGTGTCCTCGCCTGTTTCCACCATGTATTTCCGGACCTCCGTGAAGAGTGCGGCGTGCCGACCACCACTCTGGGACCCGACAGTGGTCGCCGACCACCGATAAAATGGCCACCGAATACCGGAAACCCGCCAATTTAGTGCACGCGGGGCCAGCGTGGTTACTTCGCGCCGCCGCGCAGATCCGCTTGGTAGCGGCCCGGGGTCTGGCCGACGACCTCGGTGAACGCCTCGATGAAGCTCGAGGGGTTGGACCACCCGCACTCCGTCGCGGTCTCGGTGACAGACCGGCCGTCGGTGAGATGGACCAAGGCGTGGTGGATACGCAGGATGGTGCGCCAGCGGTGGAAGCTCATGCCCAGCTCGGTATGGAACAGGCGGCTCAAGGTGCGCTCGCTCGCTCCCACGGTCCGGCCCAGCTCGGTCAGGGTCGCGGTGCGGCCGGGATCGGCGTGCAGGAGATCGGTGACGGCACGCAGCCGGTCGTCGCGCGGTTCGGGCAGGTGCAGGGACTGCTCCGGGGTCTCGGCGAGCTCGTCGATCACCACCGCGCGCAGCCGTTCGTAGGCGCCGGGGCGCGGCGCCCGCCGTTCGGTCAGCGCCAGGAGGGCCTCTCGCAGCAGGGGGCTTACCGCGAACACGCTGGGGTGTGCCACGAGCGCGTCGCACAGGCCGGCCGGGATGGTGACGAGCCGGATGTCGGTCCTGCCGTAGAAGCGATGGGAGTGATCGAAGCCGGGCGGCGTCCAGGTCGCCCGGTTGGCCGGGGCGACCCAGGTCCCGCGCGCCGTCGTGGTGGCCAGGGCGCCGGCGGCCGCGTACACCAGCTGGCCCTCGGTATGAGAGTGGGTGCCGAGGTGGTAGCCGTGCGGCAGCCAGCCCCCACCACTGGGCGGTGACGTCACCGGTGACGTCGAGGGCGGCGGGAAAGGCGGGAAAGGCTGGCGGGTTTCCGGCATCGATCGCCAGCCTATGTCGTCGGCGAGCTCGCTGACGGGGCTCAGGCGACACGATGGTCGTCGAGGGCATCGGGATCCCAGTCGATCCCGATGCCGGGGACGTCGGGCGGTGTCATCTGGCCGTCCTCGATCACCGGAGAGCCGCGGGTGATCGCCCGCAACTGCGGGATGTACTCGACGTACATCCCGTTCGGCACCGCGGCGGCCAGGCTGACGTGCAGTTCCATGAGGAAGTGCGGGCTCACCGCGACGTTGAACGCCTCGGCGGCGTGGGCGACCTTCAGCCATGGGGTGATCCCGCCGATGCGGGCCACGTCGACCTGCACGATGCCGACCGCGCCCGCGGCCAGGTAGTCGCCGAACCGCTGGACGGAGTAGAGGGATTCGCCGACCGCCACCGGCACCGAGGTGGAGGCCGCCAGTCTCCGGTGTCCGTGCAGGTCGTCGGCCGGCAGCGGCTCCTCGAACCAGGCGATGCCGAGCGGCTCGTAGGTCCGGGCGCGCCGGATCGCCTCCGCAGAGGTGAACGCCTGGTTGGCGTCGACCATGACCTCGAAGCCCGGTCCCACCGCCTCGCGGACGGCCGCGAGGCGATCGGCGTCTTCGGCGAGCGACGGCCTGCCCACCTTGACCTTCACCCCGCGCAGCCCGGCTGTGGCCGCCCGCTTCGCACCGTCCACCAGTTCCTCGACGGGCAGGTGCAGCCAGCCGCCCTCGGTGTCGTAGACGGGCAGCCGCTCGTGCGCGCCTCCTGCCATCCGCCACAGCGACTCACCGGTACGGCGGCCGCGCAGGTCCCAGAGCGCGGTGTCGACGGCGGCGAACGCCAGTGAGGTGATGGCTCCGACGGTGGTCGCGCGGGTCTGGTCGAGCATGTGCCGCCACAGCGCCTCGACCGGCCGGGCGTCCCGGCCCAGAAGCGCCGGGACCAGGTGCTCGGTGATGAGTGACATCACGGCCCGCCCGCCGGTCCCGATCGTGTAGGAGTACCCGGTGCCGGACAGCCCGTCGGAGGTGTGCACGGTGACCAGCACCGTCTCCTGCTTGACGAAGGACTGCATCGCGTCGACGCGGACGGCCGCCGGTTGCAGGTCGACCAGCTGGACGTCGATTCGTTCGATTCGGGGCATGTCATGTGCTTTCTTCACTTGAGCGCACCCAGGGTGATGCCGCTCGTGACGTAGCGCTGGAAGATCAGGAAGAGGATGACGATCGGGAAAGTCGCGATGACGAGGCCGGCGAAGAAGGCCCCCTGGTCGCTGACGAACTGGCCTTGGAAGGAGAGCAGACCGACCGACAGCGTGCGGTCCTGCGGGCGGGTCAGCAGGACGACGCCGAACTGGACCTCGCTCCACACGAAGATGAGCCCGAGCAGCGTGACGGAGACGAAACCGCCCTTGCTGATGGGCAGGACCACGCGGAGCAGCGCGGCCAGCTCTCCGTAACCGTCGATCTTGGCCGCTTCGAGCAGTTCCCGCGGCACGGCGGCGAACACCGACCGCATGATGAGGGCGATGGTGGGCGTCATGAACGCCGCGTAGACCAGCGAGATGCCCGCCACGCTGTTGAGCAGCCGATACCTGCCCAGCAGCTCGAACGTCGGGATCAGCGCGACGACCAGCGGGACGCTCAGGGCGAGGACCATGACGCGGCTGACCGCGTTCGACAGGCCCCTGGTCGCGCGGGCCAGGCCGTAGCCGGCGAGGCTGCCGCAGGTCACGCCGATGGCCAGGCTGCACAGTGCCACCAGCACGCTGTTGATGATGTACGTCGACAGCGGCGCGCCACCGACCACGCCCCGCCAGGCGTCGGCGTAGTTCGACAGCACCCACTGGCCGCCCAGCCCCAGCGGGTGGGCGTAGATGTCGCTGGTCGGGTGCAGCGACAGCAGCAGCATCGACACGAACGGCACGACCGTGATCGCCGTCCAGACCAGCAGGAGCGCGTAGCCGACGTACCAGAGCGGGCCGTGTCGCCACACCGATCGACGCCGTACGGCCGGCCGCGTCCGGCTCGGGGTCCGCGGCGCGGTCATCGCGCGTCCAGGGTCTGCTGGCGGAAGATCCGCATGACCATGATCCCGATGGCGGCGACGATGAGCGTCGTGATGACCGCGGTGGCCGAGCCGTAGCCGTAGTCCTGGTCGACGAAGGACTGCTTGTAGACCAGCACCGGCAGGATGCTCGTGGAGTTACCCGGGCCGCCTCGGGTCATCGCGTAGATGATGCCGAAGGCGTTGAACGAGAACACCGAGGTCAGCGTCGTGATCGTGCCCAGCATCGGCACGATGTTCGGCAGGGTGATCCGGAACAGCCGGCCGGCCGCTCCGACGCCGTCGAGCGTGGCCGCCTCGTGCACCTCCTCGGGGATGGCCTCCATCGCGCCCAGCAGGATCAGCATCGCGTACCCGGTCTGCGTCCACACCGCGACGAAGATCGCCGCGTACAGTGCCGTCGAGGACGACGCCAGCCAGGCGTGACCGTCTCCGAGCCCGATCAGGCCGAGCAGTGAGTTCACCACGCCGGTCGTGGGCTGGAAGGCGTTCGACCAGAAGATGCCCGCGATGCTGACCGGGATGATCACCGGCAGGAACCAGACGACCTTGAAGATCCGGGCGCCGGGGACCTTCCGGCTGATCGCGTTGGCCAGGAGGCAGCCGAGGGCCACCGTGAACACCACGGTCCCGATGAAGAACTGCAGGCTGGTCCCGATGGACTCCCGGACCAGCGAATCGCGCAGCAGCCGCCGGTAGTTGTCCAGGCCGTGGTAGGCGACCGCGCCGATGCCGTCCCAGGAACCGAGGCTGATGCGCACGGATCCGGTGATCGGGTAGGCGACGAGCACGAGCAGCAGTACCAAGGCCGGGATCATCATCGCGATCGGGAAGATCCGTGCCCTCCGGCGAGGCGGCCGCGCCGTGGCGGTCGTCGCCAGGACGACTTTGTCGGCGATCATCAGTCCGACGCTCCCGACACCTTGCCGGACTGCAGGTCCTCCAGCGCCGACTGATACTGCTGGGCCGCCTGTTGCGGGGTCAGCTTGCCGGCCACGAGCTTCTGCAGCACCGGCACGGAGAACGCCTGCCCGAGGGTGGACGGAACGGTGGAATCCCAGATGTTGACCAATCCGACGGACCGCGACAGCTCGAACTGCTGCTGCACCAGGTCGCCCAGGTTCGACAGGCTCGACGCGGGAATCGAGGTGAACACCGGGAGCGAACCGGTGGCCGCGATGACGCTGACCTGGTACTTGTCGGTCATGAAGAACTGAAGGAACTTCTTGGCCAGATCCGGGTTCGCCGCCTTGGCCGGGACCACCAGGGTGTCACCGTTGAAGGCGTCGAAGGGCGTCTTGCGGCCCGGGGTGAGCGGGGGCAGCAGGAACCAGCCCATCTCGAACGACGGCTTGGCCTCCTTCAGACTCGAGTAGGTGTAGTTGCCGCCCTGCAGCATCGCGAGTTTTCCGCTGGTGAACAGCCCTTGCGCCTGGTCGGTGTCCATGCCGAGCATCCCGTTCTGGTAGATGCCCTTCTTCTGCCAGTCCTGGATCGTCTGGAGCACCTTCACGAAGCCGGGGTCGGTGTACTTGACGTCCGTGGGTGATCCGGGCTTGAAGTTGGTGAGCATGGCGTCGTAGTCCTCGGCCGGCACCGCGGTGGGCAGCAGCGCGTCCAGCGTGTGCCCCAGGTCGTACGGGCTCGAACCGCCCACCCCGAACCCCTCGTAACCGGCGGCCTTGACCTTGCCCACCATGGACTCGAAGTCGGCGACGGAGGCGACCTGATGGTCGGGCGGGTCGGATAGGCCGGCCTTCGCGAAGGCCGCCTTGTTGTAGTAGACGGGGTTGATCAGCAGTTGCTCGTAGAGGACGCCGTAGTGGTGCCCGTCGGTCGTGTAGTAGTCGGCCTGGCTCTTGGAGTACTTGTCCGCCAGGCCCGCGGCCTTCCAGACGTCGTCCAGCGGGGTCAGCTGCTTGTTCTTCAACAGCGCCGACCAGACGCCTGTGCTGCGCTGGAGGTAGCCGATGTCCGGGGTGCCGGTCGAGCTGAGCAGTGCCACGTTGGGGCCGCGGGAGCTGCCGGAGTCGACGCCCTCGAAGGTGACCACCGTGCCCGGGTTGGCCTTCTCGAAGTCCTTGCCGACCTGCTGCATGGCGCTGGCCAGCGGTCCGGTGGGGATCTGGATCCGGAGCGACTTGCCGTCGCCGCCGCCTGGTCCGGTGCCGGTGCCGCACGCGACGACGGCGGCCGCGAGCAGGACGCCCGCGAGGACGGGCCTGGCTACCTTGCGAGTTCTAGACAGTGGCATGGGAGCCGTCCTTCCAGGGAGCCGACAGCTCTATGGCGATGACGTCGATGAGCGCGCCGGTGGGTGGTGGCACGGTGATGAACAGTTCGCCGAGCGGCTCGTCGTCCGCGCCGTTCGCCTTGTGCACTTCCTCGTTGAGGCCGCACTCGAGCGGTTGCTCGGTGCCGAGCAGGCGAACGCCGACGACCGAGCCGATGGGAACGTTCCTGACGACGAGCACGTCCTGTGGCCGCAGCAGCAGGTGGAGGTAGATGGTGTTGCCGCGTTGCGTGGCCGGGCCGTGGAAGTCGAGGCGTTGCGGCGCGGGCGCGGCCCCGACGATGCTCTCGCCGTGGCCGGCGAGCCAGCCGCCGAGCTGCTTGAGCGTGGCGACCTCGGTCGGCACCAGCGACCCGTCACCCCGCGGCCCGATGTTGAGCAGGAGGTTGCCGCCCCGGGAGACGACCTCGCTCAGGTAGGAGGCGAGCAGCCGCGGGCTCTTGTAGTCGAGGTCGTCGGGCCGGTAGGCCCAACTCTCGCTCATGGTGAGGCACAGCTCCCACGGTCCGCCCGGTGGCCGGCGCGGCATGCCCTGCTCGGGTGTCGCGTAGTCGCCCTGGCCCGGCAGCCGGTCATTGATGATCACGTCCGGCTGCAGGGATTTGATCAGCTCGCGGAGCTCGGCGGCGTGCCACTCCTCCGCGGTGCGTTCCCACTCCCCGTCGAACCACAGCAGGTCGATCGGCCCGTACTCGGTGAGCAGTTCGGTGAGCTGTCCCTTGACATAGCCGAGGTATCGCGCCCACTGCTCCGGTGCGGGCCGCCGGTAACGGTCGTGCGGGTAGGGACGATCGGCGTCGGTGAACGCCGGGTAGTCGGGATGGTTCCAGTCGAGCAGCGAGTAGTAGACGCCGACCCGCAGGCCCTCGGCGCGCAACGCGTCGAAGAACTCCCGGGTGATGTCACGCCCGTACGGCGAGGCCGCGATGGAGAACTCCGACTGCCTCGTGTGGTACATCGAGTACCCGGCGTGATGGCGGACGGTGAAGACCACGTAGCGGGCACCCGCGTCGCGGGCCAGCCGCGCGACGCCGCGCGGATCCCAGCGCCGCGGGTCGAACGTGGCCGCGCTCGACTGGTACTGCGTGATGGTCATGTCGGTTTCGGGTTCTGTCCGGCCCGGCAGGATCGAGTGGCCGACCAGGGGCCAGCCGATCTCCACGCCTTGCTGACTCGCATGGTCCCAGTGCACGAACAGGCCGAAACCCGCCTCGCCGAACCAGTCGGGAATGGTCACGAGCTCATCCTTCTGCGTTGGGCAGGCTTGCCCAGATCGGATACGATACGATTTGCATGAGGATGCAGGGCGTTTCGGGCATGTGTCAACCACGAATAGGGAAGTTCATTTGGAGGGGAGATGAGCGAATCGACGCCGGTGACGGGCGCGTCCGGCGGCTCGGGTTCCGACGAGCCGGCCAAGGTCAGCGTCCGTGAATCGGTCTTCCAGGCGCTGAAGGCCCGGCTCATGGATCACGATCTGGAGCCTGGGGCGAAGCTGTCGATCGACGGGCTCGCCCGCGAACTCGACGTGTCGCAGACGCCGGTCCGCGAAGCGCTCGCGCGTTGCGAGTCGGAGGGGCTCGTCGTCCGCCGGCCGAACACGGGCTATCTGGTGGCTCCCCTGCTCGACCGGGCCGCCCTTGACGACTTGTACGACGTTCGCCTGCTCCTCGAACCGTCCGCCGCCGCGCGTGCCGCACGGTACGCCACGGCCGCCGAGGTGAGCGCCATGCGGGGGTCGCTGGAGCAGATGATGTCACCGCTGGTCGGCGACACCTACGAGGCGTATCGCGGCTTCGCGGAACTGGACGCCCTGTTTCACAACGCGATCGCCGAGGCCAGTCGCAGCCCGCTCATCGCCGACACGCTGCGCAGGTTCCGCGCGCACACCCATGGTTACCGCCTCTACTTCCGCCACGGGATCGCCACTCACGCCGCCGATGAGCACCGTGCGGTGTTCGACGCCATCTGCCGCAACGATCCGGAGGCGGCGGCGAGCGCCATGACCGCCCACCTGGAGGCGTCGCGGTCACGCCTGACGAGCGCCTATGAAACCTGACCCGGCCAAGTCCGCGATCCCCTACCGTTTCCCGTTATGCGGGCTCCTGCGCTCACCACCGATCCGCTCGTTGGCCGGCACGGCTTAAAGCAACGCGTCGACGAGCTGACCGGCGCCGCGCGCACGGGACAGGGCGGCGCGCTGGTGCTGGAAGGCGAGGCGGGCATCGTCAAGAGTGCTCTGCTGGAGTACGCCCGCAACGCGGCGCCCGGGTTCCGGGTGGTCCGGACGTCCGGGTCGGAGTTCGAGCAGGAACTGCCGTACTCCGCGCTGCACCAGCTGTGCGTGCCGATGCTGAAGCACCTCGACGAGCTGCCGGACCGGCATCGCGACGCTCTGCGGGTGGCCTTCGGGCTGGCCGAGGGCACACCCGACCCGTTCCTCATCGGTCTGGCGGCCCTCGGACTGGTGACAGCGGCGGCCCGGGAGCGGCCCTGATCGATGACGCGCAGTGGGTCGACAACGCGTCCGCGAGGGCGATGGTCTTCCTCGCCCGCCGGATCGCCACGCGCTCGACGCGTAGACATCGCGGTACTCCAGCGACGGCATGACGCCCATCAGCTGCAGCCCGGCCAGCTGGTAGAGCCGCAGAGTCACGGCGGCGAACGTGAACGCGTAGTTGCGGACCATCCAGATGCGGTGCAACTGCACCTCGCGGCGGCGGATCGTCCGATACGCCTTGGCTGCCGTGTACAACCACGCCACGATCAGCCCGAAGAACGCGACCTGCAAGGTGGGGCCGCTCGGCGTCACCGCGAAGGAGTAGGCCGCCGCCATCGCGGCGGCCACGACCGAGATCAGGTACACCCGCCCCGTGATCCGATGCGCACGGGGGAAACGGGCCCGCAACCGCGGCACGAACTGCCACGGCCCGACGAGAAGTGCCGTGCCGGCGGGCACCGCGTGGAACACGAGACTCACGTAGTACCCCGGGATGCTCATGTCGAGACCCGGAACGGTCGTGCCGCCGACCAGATACGGCGGCACGAAGTAGGCCGTGATGCCGGTCGCCGGCACGGCGAGAAGACGGAGCAGATTGAGCAGGCCCTGGAGAGCATGCGCAACCAGGGCCGGGTCATCTCGGCGGTGAAGTCGTTCGTCGTCGGCCGGGACTACGGAGGCGATTTCGACTGGGGTGGAGTGTTCGTCATCGAGGACATCGACGGCTACTGGGAGTACCTGACGCATCCGGCGCACGCGCGCACCGACCAGCTCGGTATGCCGCTGGTCGAGAAGTATGACTCGTACGACATCACCGACGACGACCCGCAGATGGGAGCGAAGATCGCCGACCTGCACCGGCAGCGGTACGAAGGCGACCCCGAGCTGGCCGCGCTGGTGGGCATGCTGCCGTAGCCCGCGCGGTCGCCGCGATCAGGTGGCCTCGGCCGTGTCACGGTCGCGCCTACGGTCGCCGCCGTCGAGAAACGGTGACATGCGGCGGACAACTCGCGCACATTCGGCACCGATCGTGGTTCGTCATGGACGACGGATCTGGATTGCTGGGATGGCACCTGCGAGCGGCGCGTGAGAGGGCGTTCGCAGGGCGGGAGGAAGAGCTCGCGGTTTTCCAGGCGGCGTTGTACGGCGGCGGCTGCAGCGTGCTGTTCGTGCACGGTCCCGGCGGGATCGGGAAGTCGGCCTTGCTGCGGCGGTTCGCTCACCAGGCCGCAATGACGGGGCGGCCGGTGTCCATGGTGGACGGGCGCATGTCGGAGCCGTCGGCGGGGGCGTTCGAGGCTGAGGCGGAACCGGTCTTCCGTGATGCGGGGGCGGTGTTGCTGGTCGACTCCTTCGAATGCGTTCAGGGCTTGGAGGGATGGCTGCGTGAGCGGTTCCTGCCGCGGATGCCCGTGGGGGCGCTGGTGGTGATCGCGGGGCGCTACCCGCCGGATCTGCGCTGGCAGGCGGACCCGGGATGGGCGGGCGCGCTGGAGGTGCTGCCGCTGCGCGACCTGCGGGCCGGAGACGCGCAGGCCCTGATGGACTCCTGCGGGGTGCCGGCCGAGTCGCGTGCGCCGCTGTCGGCCTTCGCCGGTGGTCATCCGCTGGCGCTGCTGCTGGGGGCGGCTGTGGCGGTGAAGGACGGCGGGGCCGGCCGGCGGTGGACGCCGAGTCAGGACGTGGTGGCCACGTTGCTGGATCAGCTGGTGGGCGAGGTGCCTTCGGCGGCCCATCGGCATGCTCTGGAGATCTGCGCGCATGCGTACACGACCACGGAGGACCTGCTGCGGGCGGCCCTGCCGCAAGACGCCGGGACGTTGTTCCGGTGGTTGCGGCGGTTGCCGTTCGTGGAGTCGAGCGGTCTCGGGTTGTTTCCGCATGACGTGGTGCGGGAGGTGGTGGAGGCGGACCTGCGATGGCGGGATCCGGAGGGGTACGCGGTGATGCGCGAGCGCGTTCATGCGCATCTGGCGGACAAGGTGCGTACGGCGAGCGACGCGGACGTGCCCGGCGCGGTGGCGGCACTGCTCTACCCGCATCGCGGCAACGGGGCGCCGGCCGATTTCCATGGCCGCCACGACGAGGGCGAGTTCCAGGAAGAGGTGCTGCGCCAGGAGGACGTCGGCACGTTGCTCCGGGTGGCGACGGCGGCGGAGGGCGCGGCGTCCGCGCGCTGCGCCGCCTTCTGGGCGGAACGTCAGCCGGAGGCGTTCCGGCTGTATCGGCGGACCGAAACCGGCGAGCCCGTGGCCTTCTCCGCGTGGTTGCGGCTGGCGCAATTCGATGAGGAGGAGCTGACGGCCGATCCCATCGTGGCCATGGCGTGGGCGCACGCTCGTGCCACCACGCCGTTGCGCGCCGGTGAACATGTGGCGGTCGGCCGGCTGTGGACGCTGCCGACGTATCGCGGAAACTCGTCCCTGATGGAGGTGATCCGGTGGCGAGTGATCGGCGATTGTCTGCGGGCCGAGCGGATGGCCTGGTCGTACATCGCGGCACGGCATCCGGACCAAGCGTGGGCGGAGCGGTTACGGCATTTCGGGATGCGTGACATCGCCGAGCAGCCGCGGCTGGGGGATGACGCGTACACCCTGTTCGTCCATGACTGGCGCGCGGTGCCGGCGCGGGCGTGGCTGGAGCGGATGAACCGGCTGCTCGTCGCGGGGCCCGCCGGCGGCCCGGGTGCCGCGACGGCGGAGCTGGCGGTGCTGTCGCGGGCGGAGTTCGCCGAGGCGGTCCGCGAGGCGTTACGTCAGTTGTCGCGGCCGGACGCGCTGGCCGCTTCCCCACTGACGCGCACCAGGCTGATCGCCGAGCGGGCCGGGCAGGATCCGGCCGCAGCGCTGAGTGACCTGCTGCGCCAGGCGATCGACGACCTGCGTGCGGATCCGCGCTCGGTCAAGTTCCATCAGGCGCTTTCGGTCACGTTCCTGCGCGGCACGCCCACCCGGGAGCTGGCCGCGGAACGGCTCGGCCTGCCGTTCAGCACCTACCGCCGCCATCTGGCGGCCGGCATCGAACGCCTCCGCGCCGACCTGTGGCACCGGGAGCTGTACGGGGCACCGGCGTACCGATCCGCCTAAGAGTCGGCAAGAGCGAAGCCGGCCGCCGCCTCCGCGTGCAGCCGAGCGCTCGGCAGCACCGGGATGGCGCTGTCCTTCTCACTGATCAGCAACTCGATCTCCGTACAGCCGAGGACGACGCCTTCAGCGCCGTCGGCCGCGAGATCATCGATGATCCGGGTGTAGGCGTCCCTGGACGATTCCCGGAGCACCCCGCGCACCAGTTCGTCGAATATCACGTGATGGACCAGTTCCCGCTGCTCACGCCGCGGGACGACCACGTCGAAGCCATGGGCGGCCAGCCGATCCCGGTAGAAGGGCTCCTCCATGGTGAATCGCGTGCCCAGCAGGCCGACCTTGCGCATCCCCCTGGCGCGGATCTCGGTGCCCACGGTGTCGGCGATGTGCAGCACCGGAACGCTCACTGCCCGCTCCACGTCGTCGCTCACCCGGCTGAAGGTGTTGCTGCAGATGAGCAGGACCTCGGCGCCCAGATCCGCCAGTTTCCCGCCCGCCCCGGTCAGCAGCGTACTCACCTCGTCCCAGCGGTCGGCGAAGATGAGGTCCTCGACCCGCGTGTAGTCGACCGACCAGATGAGGCTGTCGGCGGAATGGCTGCCGCCGAGTCGCTCGCGTACCCGCTGGTTGATGATCTGGTAGTAGATCACCGTCGATTCCCAGCTCAACCCGCCGATAAGCCCGATAGTGCGCATGGAACTCCGTTTCATCTGAACAGTCACTGGGCCAGCGCACGGGCGCAGGCGCTGAGGCCGATCTCGCTGGAGGCCTTGACGAGCACCACGTCTCCCGGTTCGAGGAGCGAGGTGGCCAGCTTGATGGCCTCGGCCACGTCCTCGACGGTGTGGACGGCCACGCCCTGGTTCGAGGTCTCCGCTGCCCACGCCATCGCGAGCGGATCCCCGGCTCCGACCGTGATCAGCACGTCGAAGCGGAGGTCGGCGACGAGCCGGCCCATCTCCGCGTGGCGGGCGCGGGAGGCGTCGGCCTGCTGGCCCATCGCGCCGAGTATGGCGACGGTACGACGGGTGCCGGCCAGGGCCTTGACCGCCCGTAGCCCGGCCCGCATGGACTCGGGGTTGGCGTTGTAGGCGTCGTTGACGATGGTGATGCCGTCAGGTCGTTCGATGATCTCCAGCCGGCCCCCGGAGCGCCGCCGTGCGGCGGTCAGCCCATCGGCGATCTCGGCGACGCCCAGGCCGAGTGCGGTGGCGACGGCGGCGGCGCCCAGGGCGTTGCTCACCTGGTGCTCGCCTATGAGGTCGAGCTCGACCGGGGCACGGCCGGCGGGCGTCACCAACTCGAACGCGGTTCGCGCCCGGTCGGCCATCCGTACGCCTTCGGCTCGCACCCGCGCCCGCGCCGACCTGCCGTACAACAGGATCTGCGCCTTGGTGCGGCCGGCCATGCCCATGACGTACGGGTCGTCGGCGTTGAGCAGCGCGAACCCGTCCGCCGGAAGCGCCTCGACCAGCTCGCCCTTGGCCTCGGCCACGTCGGCCAGCCCGGCTCCCATACGCTCCAGATGCGCGGTGCCGACATTGAGCACCAGCCCGACCTGCGGAGGCGCGAGCCCGGTCAGGTACGTCAGGTCGCCCTTCCGGCCCGCGCCCATCTCCAGCACCAGGTATCGGGTGGTGGCGTCGGCACGCAGCACGGTGAGCGGCAGCCCGAGCTCGTTGTTGAACGACCTGTCGGTGGCGACCGTCGCGGCGCGCCGTTCGAGCACCTGGGCCAGCAGGTCCTTGGTCGTGGTCTTGCCCACCGAGCCGGTCAGGCCGATCACGATCGGGCTGACGCGTTCGAGCAGGTGCCTGGCCAGCAGGCCGATCGCGAGCTGGACGTCCTCGACCACCAGGGCGGGCACGCCGACGGGCCATGCGGCCAGCACGGCGACGGCGCCGGCCGCGATGGCACCGGCCGCGTAGTCGTGACCGTCGACGCGGGCGCCGGCCGTCGCGGCGAACAGGCCGCCGGGCATCACCTCGCGGGAGTCGACCGCCGCGGGCGCCGTGACCAGCGCCCGCGGGTCGGGCACGTCATGCGGGCTCGCGCCGACGACCTGCGCGATCTCGTTCAGCGTCATGGGGATCATGAGCCGCTCCTGGCGAACGCGAGGTCGATCAGGCGGCGCAGCAGGTCAGGGTACGGGACACCGCTCGCGGCCCAGGACCGGGCGTAGACGGAACGGGAGGTGAAGCCGGGCATGGTGTTGATCTCCAGTACGTACAGGCGTCCCGTGTCCTCCTCATAGAGGAAGTCGACCCGGGACAGGCCGTAGCCACCGATCGCCCGGAAGGCGCGCAGGGACAGCTCGCGCGCCTCCTCGGCCACCCGTTCCGGCAGCACGGCGGGGATGGTGGCGATCTCGGCCTGGCTGAGGTATTTGGCCTCATAGTCGAGCCAGTCGCCGGGCACGATGAGCTCACCGCACACCGAAGCATCCGGCGTGTCATAGCCGCCGAGCACGCCGCAGATGACCTCGCGCGCGGTCACGCCCTGCTCGACGATGACCACCCGGTCGTAGGTCAGCGCCAGCTCCACGCCCGCGCGCAGCTCCTCCATGGAGGTGACACGTGAGATGCCGATGGAGGAGCCCAAGCTGGCCGGTTTGATGTACATCGGCCAGTCGAGCGACTTCACCAGACCCCAGTAGTCGGTGGCGGTGCGCCATTCGTGCTCGGTGAACCACACATGCGGGGTGATGGGAATGTCCTCCGCCAGGAACACGCGCCGCATCGCGACCTTGTTCATGGCCACGGCGGAGGCCATGACGCCGCAGCCCACGTACGGGATGCCCAGGGTCTCCAGGTGCCCCTGGACGACGCCGTCCTCGCCGAACGGCCCGTGCAGCACGGGGAAGACCACGTCCGCCAGATCGCGTCGCAGCTCCACCGGCCACCTGCCCTGCCGGTCGATGATGACGGCGACGGGCTCGTACAGATCCCTCGGCAGAGCATCGAGCACAGCCTGCGCCGACTGCAGCGACACCTCGTGCTCGGCGGACGGCCCACCCGCCAGCACGGCCACGCGTACGCGTTCGGTCAAGATCACTCAGCCTTTCCTCAGCGGCACGGCGACAGCACGGTGTCCGCCGTCGTAGAACCAGCCCGCCGAGTCTCGGCTCTTCGCCTGATCACTTCCCAGGCCATTCGCTGCCCAGTTCCTGACCAAAGCGCGCCCGCGGTGTGCCGCTACGCCCTCACCGCCTCCGCACCCGCCCAAAGCCATCGGCCGCTCGGCGCAGTCCCCGACCTGCCCGTTACCGCCGGTTGAGCCGAAGGTGCGTGGTTCATCCTCGTTTGTAGGTTGGGCTTAGGATCGGCGGCATGGCGTTGCGACTTGTTCAGGTGAATTTCAAGGCTCGGGATGACTCGGCGCTCGGCCGGTTCTGGGCGGACGCGCTCGGCTGGGGTCTTTCCAGCGAGGGACCCGGCGTGACCAACCTCGAACCCGAGGGCTTCTCCTGGCCGGACCCCGACGCCTTCTACATCGATCTCGTCACCGTCCCGGACCCCGAAACGGTGAAGTACCGCGTACACCTCGACCTCGCCACCACCTCCGCCGCCCATCAGGCGGAGCTGGTCGCGCGCCTGAAGGAGCTCGGCGCGACACCCGCCGACGTGGGCCAGGGCGACGTCCCGTGGACGGTTCTGGCCGACCCGGAAGGCAACGTGTTCTGCGTGCTGGAGCCTCGGGAGATCTACCGGGACACCGGGCCGATCGCCGCGATGGTGGTCGAGTGCGCCGATCCGCGGGCCATGGCCCGGTTCTGGGGCGAGGCGACGGACTGGACCGTGCACGAGGTCACCGACGATCATGCGCGGCTCCGCTCTGCCAAGGGTGTCGGCCCCTATCTTGAGTTCCTCCGCAGGCCCGGCGTGCCGACCGTGTGGAGCCGCATCCATATCGACCTGCTGCCCGACCCCATTGACGAGCAAGCGGCGGAAGTGGCCCGGCTGCGGACCCTCGGCGCGACGCCCGCCGATGTCGGCCAGGGCGACGTCCCATGGAAGGTCCTGGCCGACCCGGAAGGCAACGAGTTCTGCGTCCTCGGCCGGGCCTGACCCTGGCGGTCGCGCCCGCCAGGGTCAGCGAGGTTGGAGGTCCACTCGCGAGGCCAGGCCGGGATAGGGAGGTCATGCCGGTCACGGCCATCTGGGCGCAGCCCAGCCCGATGGGGGTTACCTCGAGTTCAGTTCTGCCGAGCCTGCGTTTGTCGACCATGTCCTTCTCCGAGCCGGCCTCAGTCGGTGATCACGGGGCTGCGGTGGATCCACTCGCCGGTGTGCGCGGCCTGGTGCATGAAAGCGGCCACGTCGGCCCGGCTGATCGTCACGAGCAGCCGGTCATCGCCCTGCGCGACGCCGGCCTGCTGCGCGAGAAGATCCTCTGCGTTCACGGCACGCGCGGGCGAAGCACTGGCCAAGGTCGCCCTGGGCGCCGTGACACCACCGCTAGGGCGTCATGAAGCGCTCGCTTTCCGGCCGCTGGGGGTCTGGAAGCCGGTCAGGCCGGGTGTGTCGTCCGTGGTCAAGACGATCTGGTTGAGCACCAGCCCGGCCTCACGAGGCGTCAGCGAGATCGTGTGCTCACCCGGCCCGAGCGCCAGCGCGGCCGCGGCGACGCTCGTGCTGCCGTACCACGTCTCGAACCCGGTCTCCGGCCCGGACTTGTTCGACTGGTATCTCCATTGCCCGTCGACGAGCACGTGGTAGGAGTCGGCGTCGGCGTTCGGGTTGCTCGTGTTGACGAACAGGTAGTACGTGCCACCGGTCTGGATATCGACGGTGAAGTCGAGCCGCGGTGGTGCTCCCGCCGCGGAGCTCCCGTTGACCTTCTGTGTCGGGCCGGCCTTGAACAACGCTTCGGCCTGGGCCGGCGAGGTCGCCAGCCACTGCGCCTTCGCACTGGCGTCGGCCGGCGGGACGACCTGGAGACCGTTACGGGCCAGCGCCCAGCCGTGCGTGCCGTTGTTGCTGTCGCCCGCATTGGCGGCAGCGCTCTTCTCCAGGGCGTCGGCCGCGTCGAAGACGACCGAACCGTTCCGCTCCAGATAGGCGCCGACCGGCCCGCCCGCGGCTCTGCCCACCGTGACAGGCGCCACCCAGGCCTCACCACCGGCGGCGGTGATG
Source organism: Nonomuraea sp. NPDC048901 (assembly GCF_040649695.1). Lineage (NCBI taxonomy): Bacteria > Bacillati > Actinomycetota > Actinomycetes > Streptosporangiales > Streptosporangiaceae > Nonomuraea > Nonomuraea sp. NPDC048901. Next base: position 72,551 of record NZ_JBEZFW010000020.1, read on the forward strand.
GACAGCTCGGCCTTCCCGGCGCGGTGTCCGGTGACCCGTACCTGACCGTCCTTCACCGCGACCGACGCAGCGGTCTCGTTGTCGGACTCCGCGGCCGCCACATCCCGTACACCCGTGATCGTGCTCGTCTCGCCCACCGACGCCTGGATCGCGGGCAGCCGCCGGAGCTTCGGCATCGCGTCAGGAAGAGGCGCCACGGTGGCCTTCTGGGGTGCGGCGATGTTGTTCGGGCTCTCGGGCGGGCCGACCAGGCCGTCACCGGCCGCGCCGGCGCGGGTCTCGATGATGATCCGGTCGAAGAGGATCGCCGCGTCCGAGCGGTAGACCACGAGGTCGTGCCAGCCCGGTGTGGTCACGTCGATGGTGAAGTTCAGGGGTTCGATTTGACGCATGATGTTGAAGCCCCAGGGGCTGGTGCTCGTACCGGCGACAGAGTTGCCGCGCAGCAGGCCGGGCGCCTGGTCGTCGAGCCCGATCGCCGTACGCGCGGTTCGCGGCGTGCCGTCGTCCTCTGTGCCTTCGTTCAGGGTGGGAATGCGGTAGAAGGTCCCGGCGAACTTCCCGGTGGAGGTGAAGTAGACCCGGTATCTCAGGCGGGCGGTCGTCTCGAAGCCGGAGTCGACCCGGGGCGCGATCTCCGGGAAGCCGCCCATCGACGCACCGCGCTGACCCACGCCCTCAAGGGGGGCCCACCGGCTCCCGTCGGCGCCGGGCGCGTTCTCGGCGAAGTGCTCGGCCTCGAGGGCCACGTATCCGTTGGCCTCCAGGTGCCCGCGCTCGGCATGGCGCAGGTCCACGGCCGCCCGCGCCGCGTCGACCGTGAACGTCGCGACCGGGTCGCCGACCTTGGCTCTGTTGACGGCGTTGAAGACCCGGATCGTCCCCGTCGCGGCCGGGTGGTTCTTGGTGACCGCCACCGTGACCCGTTGCTCTGTCGCGGTCGTGCCCGAGCGCTGCGAAAGGATGATCCACCGAGCGTCCGCCTCGGCGACCCACTCCTGCGGTCTGGCCACGTCGTCGCGGGAGAACACGTCGAAGAACCGCTTGTCGTCGGGCGCGGCCGAGTTGAACGTCAGCGTGCCACGGCCAGGGTCCTTGCTCCCCTCGGCGGCGGCGCCCACCGCGTCGGCCGGTGTGGCCACCCGGGCATACCGGTCGTTGGTCAGCATGACCGTGCCCTCGTTCGGGAAGCCTTCGGGATGGCTGTGGCCGATGGCGTGGTCCCACTTGCCGCCGCTGATCGTGTTCCAGTAGTCCTCGTCGGTGAAGATGCGCTCACGGGCCTGCTTCGAGAGCAGCTCATAGCTTCCCGCGCTGGCGTAGCGGCCCTGGGCGGCGGCGAGCTGGTTCTTCCAGTAGTAGCCGATCTGCTCGGCCATGTTCCGGTAGGACCGGACCCGGTGGAGCACTTGCTGATAGAACGCCGAGCGATAGCGCGGGTCGAGCTTCGCGGAAACACCTTCGAGAATCGCCACCAGTTTGTTGGACTCGTTGATGTAGCGCTGGAGCTCATCCCCGTCCGAGGTGGCGCTGAACGGGAAGACCTGACCGTTGTGGATCCTTCCCGAGCTCGCGTTGGAGGAGTTGATCTCCCCCCAGAACTCGGCGCGCTTGGTGCTCTCGAGCGCGTCGAACCTTTCCAGCGCGCCGGCGACCGCGGCGGCGTCGTCGCCCTTCAGCCGGAAGTCTTCCCGCACCTGCTCGGTGAGGAACTTGCTCCCGATGTTCGTGTCGTCATAGCCCTTGACGTCCCACGCGAGCTTGGCGAACAGGTCGAGCTTGATCTCGCCGGGCTTGATGTCCCCGACGTTGAGGATCCAGTAGCGCCCCGCGCCGGAGTTCCACGCCCGGTGCAGCTGCTGCACCATCAAGGACATCGGCGTGGAGTTAAGCCACAGGTAGCTCTTCGGCTCGCCCCAGTAGGAGATGTGGTAGTAGACGCCGTTCCCGCCGGACCGGGCGGCTTCGGTACGGGTGGGCACCTGGCGCAGGTAGCCCTGGTTGTCCTCGGCCCACATCAGGGTCACGTCGCCGGGGATGTAGTTCTTCAGCCCGGCGTTGTAGAGATCGTTCATCTCCTTGTAGGGGATGAACACCTGCGGCACGGCGTCGGCGCTGCCGTAGACCGCCGCGATCAGCTTGCGCTGCTCGCTGATGACGTCGGCCAGCATCTCGATCTTGTCCTTGAACCCGTACGGGTTGCCGGGTGTGAACACCGGATCGCTGTCGTGCACACCGCGGATGCCCAGGGCGAGGATGTTCTCGAAGCCGGAGTTGGCGACCACCCGCTGGCGCCAGTACTCCAGGATCGCGGGCTTGTTGATCGAATAGTCGTAGGCCGCCACGGCGTCCGCGCCCTTGATGTCGAGCGCGTCCTTGTTGCGGTCGTACCACTGCCGCCACTCCCCCTCGTTGTTGCGCAGCATCAGCTCCGCGTGAGAGGAGGAGGCGACCACGCCGAACGCCGACGCCTCGCGAGCGTTGATGGGTGTCCCGTTGTCGTACGTCCCGGTGTCGGTGACCGCGTTGAACGCCCTCGATGCCAGGTGCATCGCCGGCCATAACGTGTTCAGCTTGAGCCGCAGCATCAGCTCATAGACGTGCCGGTAGTAGTTGACATCAGGTGTGCCGTTGCCGGTGGGGAACTTCTTCTTCGCCCACGCGACGGTGCGTTCTTCGTCGTTGATGAAGATTCCGCGGTACTTGACGTCCGGCCCGTCGTCGACCCGGACCTTGCCTTTGACCTCGATGTCGTCGCGCCGCTTGACCGGCATGTCGCTGTACCAGTACCACGGCGAGACGCCGATCTCCTCGGAGATCGAGTAGATCCCGTAGATCGTCCCGCGGGCGTCGCTGCCCGCGATCACCAGTGCGTTGCCGACCCCGGGGAGCGGGTCCTTGATGGTCTTGGTCGCGTACGCCTCCCACTTGCCCTTGATCCCGGCGGCCTCGTCGAACTTGCCGGCTGCGACGATCGCGTCGATCAGCCGGCTCTGACCGAGCTGACCGACGATGATCGCGGTCTTCTGGCCCGCGGCCTTGGTCTGCAGGGCCGGGAGCTTGCGCTGGTCGGCCTTCGCCAGCCGCGCTTCCCTGGCGGGCGTGTCGTCGACGAACAGGCTCTGCACCTCACCGGGATCGATCGCCCCGCTCACCATGGCGACATCCTGGCGCAGGTCTTGGACCGCGCGGCGCACCTGCGTGTAGTCCCGATCGGCGTGCTCGCCGCCATAGGACGGGTCGATCAGGATCGGAGCGGTCGTACGCCCGTCGAAGATGGTGAAATCGGTCGATGACGCCTGCGCCGGCGTCACCCCCACCCACGTCAGCGACGCGGCCAGCAGAGCGCCGATCGTCACAGCCACGGACCATCGCCTGGCCCGACCCGCGATGTGCTGCAGTCTCTGTCCGGGCTGCGACATCCCTCGCTCCTCTCGCCCGACACGGCATGATGTGGCCGGCATGATCGGAACGTAGGTACCCCACGACAATTTCTGCAAGGTGTTGCCAGAATTTCATTCTCGTGACTAGATGCGTCCGTGGAGCCCACGATCTTTGACGTCGCGCGAGCCGCCGGCGTGGCCGCGTCGACGGTGTCCCGGGCGTTCAACAAGCCCGGCCGGGTCAACGAGGCGACGCGACAGCGGATCATCGCCACCGCCGCGCAGCTCGGCTACCAGCACAGACCGCAGAACCGCGCTCTCGCGGGGGTCCGCCACCGCACCGTCGCCATGGTGCTCTCCGACATCACCAATCCCCACTTCTTCGAGCTCATCCGCGGCGCGGAGCAGCGCGCGAAGGCATCCGACGTCACGCTGGTGATCGTCAACGCCGAGGAATCCCGGCGCATCGAGGAGAACCAGATTCGCGGCCTGGCGGCCAGCGTGGACGGGTTCGTGCTGGCCTCCAGCCGACTCGACGACGAGGTCCTGCGCGACCTCGCCAAACTGCACCGGATCGTGCTGTTCAACCGGGAGCTGCCCGGGTTGACCAGCGTGACGTTCGACACCGGCGCCGGCTGTCAGCAGATCCTGGAACACCTGGCCTCGCTCGGGCATCAGGGCATCACCTACTGCGCCGGGCCGCCCAGCTCCTGGATAGGTGCGGCGCGCTGGGCCGCGCTGAGCGCCGGGGCCGAAGCGCACGGTCTGACGGCACACCGGATCGGTCCGTACGCCCCCAACGTCGCCAACGGCGGAGCCGCCGCCGACGGAGCACTGCGCACCGGTGTGACGGCGGTCGTGGCTCACAACGACCTCCTGGCGATCGGAATCATCCGACGTCTCGCCCAGCGCGGGGTCCGAGTCCCGGCCGACATCAGCGTGATCGGGTTCGACGACATCTTCGCCGCCGACTTCGTCCATCCCTCGTTGACCACTCTGGCCGGGCCCGGCTCGCATGCCGGTCGGCTCGCGGTAGAGCTCCTGATCGAGCGGCTCGCCGCACGATCACAACGCGAGGGCGAGGCGATCCGCCTGCCTACCGAGCTGGTACTCCGCGAGTCGTCCGGCCCAGCGAAGTGCCTTCCCAGCAAATGAGGTGTGCATGAAGCGAGCGGACGCGGCGCGGAGAACGCTCCTCGCGATGACGGCGGCCGTCGTCATCCTTGGAGGCGCCGCGGCGGTCCCCGCCCAGGCCGCGGAGCTCGCGCCCGGCGCCCTGGCCGAGGTCGCCCAGGCCGCGGAGCCCGCCACCGGCGCCCTGGCCGAGGTCGGCGAGGCGGGTGCTCAGGTGGTGTCGTCGCCGGACGGCGATCTGCGGGTCGCGGTCGCCACCGTGGACGGGCGGCTCATGTACAGCGTGAACAGCCACGGCAAGACTCTCGTCGGCGCGTCAGGGCTCGGCGTGGATCTCGCCGGACGCCCCAGCCTCACGCGGGGCATGAGCATCGCGTCCGTCGAACGGCGCACGATCAACGAGACGTGGAAGCCGCTCTGGGGGACATCGAGCAAGGTCAGGAACCACGCGAGCGAGCTCACCGTCCACGCGGTCCAGGCCGGCACGGGGTTCAGGCTCGATCTGGTGTTCCGGGCCTTCGACGACGGGGTCGGCTTCCGCTACCACTTCCCCGGCCAGAGCGATCTGGACGCCTACACTGTCACCGCCGAGCAGACCGAGTTCGCCCTCGACCCCGCCGCGCGGAGCTGGTCGATCGCCGCGGGCAAGACCTGGTCCGCCGACGAGCAGCACTACCGCGACCTCCTCCTGTCCGGCGTCGCCACCGCCCAGACCCCCATCACCGTCGCGCCCGCCGCCGACTCGTACGTGGTGGTGCACGAGGCCGACCTGACCGACTACCCCAGCATGACGCTGAAGGCGGTGCCCGGCCGACCCGGCGTGTTCTCCAGCGACCTGATCGCCCTGCCCGACGGCGCCAAGGCCAGGCTGAACGGCGAGTTCGCCACGCCCTGGCGCACCCTGACCGTGGGTGAGCGGCCCGGCGACCTGGGCGAGTCCCATCTGATCGAGAACCTCAACGACGCGGGTGCGATCTGCGGCGACACCTCCTGGATCAAGCCCGCGACGTACGTGGGCGTCTGGTGGGAGCTCCAGCGCAGGGACACCACCTGGACCGCCGGGCCCAAGCACGGCGCGACCACCGCACGGGTCAAGCAGTACATCGACCTGGCCAGGCAGGCGGGCGCGAAGTTCGTGCTGGCCGAGGGCTGGAACGTCAACTCCGGCGGCTCCTGGTCGGGCCAGGACTTCCTGACCCCGCAGGCCGACTTCGACCTGCCCGAGGTGCTCCGGTACGCCGCCGACAACGGCATCGGGTACATCGCCCACAACGAGACCCGCGGCGATATCGACTACTACGACCAGAATCTGGAGAAGATCTTCTCCCGGTACGAGGAACTCGGCATCCACGCGGTCAAGACGGGCTACGCCACGAAATTCCTGCTCGGCGGCGTCAACCGCAGCCACTACGACCAGGAGGCCGTCCGCCACTACCAGCGGGTGATCGACGCGGCGGCCCGGCACCGCATCACGATCGACGCGCATGAGGCGATCAAACCCACCGGCCTGGCGCGCACCTACCCGAACATGATGACGGGCGAGGGCGTCGCGGGCCTGGAGCAGCAGAACTACATGGGCGTCAACGGCAACCCGCCGGCACAGGCCACGATCCTCCCCTTCACCCGATTCATCGGAGGACCCGCCGACTACACGCCCGGCGTCCTGAACGTCACCTGGGACCCGGCCCGGCTCGGCACCCGCGTCCAGACCACCTCGGCCGCGCAGCTCGCGCTGTACCCGACGTTCTTCAGCCCGATGCAGATGCTCGCCGACACCCCCGAGAACTACGCCGCCCACCCCGAATTCGCCTTCCTCAAGAACATGCCTGCCACGTGGGACGAGACCCGTGTCCTGGACAGCGTCATCGGGGACTACACCGTGACGGCCCGTCGCAACGGCGGCACCTGGTACCTCGGCGCGATCACCGACGAGAACGACCGGACCCTCCAGGTCCCGCTGTCGTTCCTCCCCCAAGGCACCTTCGTGGCGGAGACCTACGCCGACGCCCAGGAGACCACCTGGAAGGGCGACCCGCTGCCCGTCGAGATCCGCAAGACGCTGGTCCGATGGTGACCTGGCTGCGCACCAACAAGGTCCTGCTGCCCGGCGTGACCACGCCGGGCCGGCTGGTCGCCCGGGTACGCGATGAGGCCACCGACCGGCTCTACAACACCCTGTACGGGATTCCGTCGCCGCGCCAGCGGGTGATCCCGCAGATGCTGCTGGAGGTGCCCGTCGGCAGGCGCGCCTCAGACCTGGAGCGCTGGCGCAAGAGTCCGGCTGCGACATCGGGCAAGAACCTGGAGAAGGCGCTGGAGCGCGCGGCGGAGATCCTCGGGGTGGGACTGGGGGCCATGCCGCTGCCACCTGAGGTGCCGCACCGGAGGATGGTGGATCTGGCCCGCTACGGCATGCAGGCCACGGCGAGCACCCTGCGCCGCCACGGGCCCTCCCGTCAGCTCGCCGAGGCGGTTGCGGCGGTGACCGAGATGGTGCCGCCACCCGACGTCGACCCCGCGCTGGTGACAGGGTTCGAGCGCCTCGACGCCGCCTACGCCGCGGCCGCCGAGCAAGAACACGTCGATTGTCGGTGACCGCCCTGACCTTCTCGGGCTCCGGTAGGTTTCGCACTGCTGCGGTATGATTTGGACGGTTTGCTAGTTGGCAATCTCTCGACTCACCCGGGAGCCGAGGTGGCTCTGCCCGTTCATCCCGTCCGGCCAGGCGTCGACGATCAGCCGGCCGGCGGCGCTCTCTTACGCCTTCAGGTCCTGGGCCCGTTGCGGGTGTGGCGCGATGGTGTCGAACTGGATGCCGGCCCCCGGCAACAGGCTTATCTGCTGGCCCTGCTTCTGGCCCGGGTAGGCAGGCCGGTCAGCACGAGCGAGCTGATCGACCTGGTCTGGGACCACGAGGTCCCCAGCAGCGCGCTCAACATCATCCACAAACACGTCGGCGCATTGCGGCGGCTGCTCGAACCCGCGACCCCCGCCCGTAAATCCGGCTCATACCTGCACCACCGCGGCGGCTCCTACCAGTTCACCGCCGCCCCCGGCACCCTGGACCTCCACACCTTCCGGGAACTCGTCGAGACCGCCAAGGCGGCCCTGGCACGGCAACGCCTGGAAACGGCGCTCGATCGCTATGTCGAAGCGCTTGGCCTCTGGCGGGGCCGTGCGGGCGACGGGTTCACGCACCGATCGACCGCGCTGCCGACCTTCGCCGCCCTCGACGACGAGTTTCACGCCGCGTGCACCGAAGCGGCCGAACTGGCGGTGTCGCTGGGCCGACCGGCGGGGGTGCTGCCGGCGTTGCAGCTGGCCGCATCGATGGCGCCGTTCCACGAACCCGTACAGGCCGGCCTCATCTCCATCCTCGGGGCGGCGGGACGCCAGGCGGAGGCACTGTCGGTGTTCCGCGAGGTCCGCGCCCGCCTTGCCGACGAGCTCGGTATCGATCCTGGCCCGGAGCTGCGAGCCGCACACCTGCGAGTGCTGTCGCAGCCCTCGGCGTCGCCGCTCGTGGCGCGTACGGACGGCGGGGATGATGGCGCGTCGGCGCGAACGACAGCCGGGCTGGTCGGCCGGGCCGAGGAACTCGCCCTACTGCGGCAATCCGTCGAGATGGCGTTCACCGGCCGCCCAGCGCTCCGTATCGTCGAAGGCGAGCCGGGCGTAGGCAAGACCCGCCTGGTACGAGAGATCGCCACCGAAGCGAGCCGGCGTGGCGCGCTGGTCGTCTGGGGTTCATGCCTGGAAGGCGACGGAACACCGTCGATGTGGCCCTGGGAACAGACGCTCCGCCCGATTCTCGACAGCCTGCCCGCGCCGCTGCGGGAGAAGTGGCTCGCCAGTGAGCTCGGCAGTCTCCTGGAATCGCGAGACGACTACGCCGCCGCGCCGGCCATTCCCAACAGCGGTGCCCAGTTTCGCCTGTTCGAGCAGGTTGTCACCTCCGTTGGGCAGGCCTCGGCGCAACAGCCCACGCTGCTGATCGTCGATGACCTCCAATGGGCCGACGCCGCCTCGCTCCAGCTGTTCGGCCACCTGACGGCCCGGCTACCCGCCGGCACGGTGATCATCGGTGCGCTACGCGATCGCGCACCCACACCCGGCTCTGATCTGTCGCGGGTCCTGGCCGCGGCCAGCCGGCTGCCCGGCCACCGCAGGATCCGGCTCGGCCCGCTCGGCTTGACCGACGTGACCGAGCTCATCCGCCGCGAGACCGGCCACGATCCCGGTGCCGAAGTCGCCCGCGGCATCCATGCCCGCACCGCCGGCAATCCGTTCTTCGTCCAGGAGCTGTCCCGGCTGCTCAGCGACGGCGGCTCGCTCGGCGACGGCGGCGCGTCAGTACGGGCCGGGGTGCCGGCCACCGTGCGAGACGTCGTCCGCGATCGGATGTCCGGTCTCGACGACAGCGCTCACGGCCTGCTGCGCATCGCCGCGGTCATCGGCCGCGACGTGGACCTCGACCTGCTCGCCCGCGCGATCGGCGTCGATGTCGCGGACTGCCTCGAACGCCTCGAACCGCTGCAAGCACTCGGTCTCCTGGAGACCAAGCCGGAAGACCCGTTCTCGTGGCGCTTCGCGCACGACCTGGTCCGCGAGTCGGTCACCGAGACCATTGCGCGGCGGCAGGCCGTCCAGCTGCATCTGCGCGTCGCCGACGCCCTCGAACACATCCATGCGGACGACGAGTCCGTCGCCGAACGCCTCGCCTACCACCTGCGGGGTGCCGGCCCCCTGGCCGACCCGGTTCGCACCGCGGAGGCACTGGCGCGCGCCGGTCGCCGCGCGGCGACCAAGCTCGCGTTCGCGGCCGCCTATCGGAACCTGGAATCGGCCGTCCAGATCGCCCGGACGGCAGGGCTGCTGGAGCTGGAACTGTCCGTCCTGTCGCTGCTCAACCTCCTGGCCGTCGAGCCCCCGGGAATGGGCGGCTCGACGTTCGATCTGCTGGAACGGGGCGCATATCTTGCCCGCAGACTCGGCCGCGAGACGGCCGAGGCCGAGTTTCTCTTCGTTCGGATGACCGGGGCCTACGTCTCCACCGAGAAAGACCGTGGGGTGTGGGCTCGCCGGCTGCATGAGCAAGGCCAGGCGTCTGCGGACCCGATCATCCAGGCGTACGGCCGGCAGGCCTGGGGCCTGTACCAATGGGACATCGGCGACATCGGCGCGGCGTATCAGTGTTTCAGCTGGGTAGGCCGTACCACTGCGGACGGCATTGCCTCGCTGCTCGCGAACTCGGCCGACCCGCACCCGGGGCCGGCTCAGGAAAGCATGTACCACCTTGCCAGCCGGGTCGGGGGCGTCCCGGCTCGACGCCGCGACGACCTCGGACGTTGGCGGATCCAGGATGAGTGGGTCGGTTATCTGGCCGTGATCACCACGTTGCATGGGGATGTCGAGACGGGGCGGTCCCTGCTCGGCAGGGTGTACCAGGCCGAGGGAGACCCCTTTGAGATGTCGGGCTGGACCCGCTACCAAACCATGGCCGCCACGATGGCCGGTGACACGACCTGGACGATGCACGCGACCGAGCGATGGGTCGCGGCCAGCGCCGACCGTCCCGGCGTCGCGCAGGAAGCCTACATATGGCTGGACTGGTACTGGGCCCGTGCCCTCACCGGCGACGACCCTGCCGGCACCGCGGCCAAGGCCGAACATCTCCTGGCCGCGACCCTGCTCGACCCGCCGAGATGGGGCCTCGCCTACTGGTACGGACTGATCGCCGAGATGTGGCTGGCAGCCGAGATGCCCGACAAGGCCGCGACCGCCCTCGACCGGGCCGACCAGGCCGTCCAGGCCCACGGCCAACGCTATGCCGAAGGACTTCTCCTGTTGCTGCGCGCCCGCCTGCTGCACGCCCGCGGCGAACCCGTCGACGTCGTGCGAGCCGCCGCCGACGAAGCCCGCGCCCGATCCGGCGAACGCGGGGCCCACCTCTTCGCCCGCCGCGCCGAGAGGTTCCTGGCCGATCTCGACCAGAATCCGGCAGGACGTTGATCGCGATGCGGCGAGATGGGGTCGGCTAAGCGTCGGCCGTTCGCGTTGTGTTGCGGACAGGCCCAGGCCGGCCAAGCCGGCCGCGGTGTCCAGGATCGTCTCCTCGATCGGCCGGGGCCGCCAGCCCAGAACCTCAGCGGAAAGAGCCCGCCATTCCGGAGCTATAGAAAGCACCTTCCTCGCGGCGAACCCCACCGCAGCGTGACCGGCGCGTTCAGTTACAGCCACGCCTACAGTCCGGCACCTGCGGAAACGCTCTTGCGAGACGCCTTCGAAGGAAAATCACGGTAAGCCGATCGGCTCAGATCTGCTGACGGGACTTTTCGTTCCGATGTTCGTCACGCCCCGCTACGACATGGGCGGACTCAGATATGGAGGGTGGGCCGGTAGATGAGCTCTTGGGTACGGCCGTCGAGCGTCCGGCTCTCGATCAGCTCGAGGTCGAAGTCGGCCGCATTCTGGAAGATCGGGTCCGCTCCGGTCTGGCCGGTGATCACCGGGAAGAGCGTCACCTGGACGCGGTCGACCAGACCGGCGGCCATCAGCGCCCGGTTCATCGACAGGCTGCCGTGTGAGCGCAACGGCACCTCGGACTCCTCCTTGAGCCGGGCGACGACGTCCACGGCGTCGCCGCTCACGACGGTCGCGTCCGGCCAGTCGAGGGGTCCTCTCAGTGTGGTCGACACCACGGTTGCGGGCAGGTTCCTCATCCGGGTGACCCATGGGTCACGTACGTCGGAGTCCTCGGTGCTCGAGGCCAGCATCCGCGCGAACGCCCGATACGTGTTGGCCCCGAAGACCATCCGCTGTTCCTCGCTGTGCAGGGCGAGGCGGTGCTCCAGCAACTCGGGGCCTTGCTTGCCCCAGTAGCCGCCCCAGTTGCCGCCGGCGGCGCCGAAGCCGTCGAGGCTCATAAAGACGTCGAAGGTGTAGGTAGCGGTCATGGTGCTCTCCTCGAACGCGGGATCGGGTGTGTGGAGCGGGTCACGTGGTCCGGTCGGGTGACGCCGGTGCGGCGAGCTCGGCCAGGTGGCGCAGCGAGTTGATGAGATGCTCGGGGCCGAAGGGCGGGAACTGGATGTACTCCCGCCTGAACCGCGGCACCGCCGACCAGTCGTAGGTGAGCGTGACCTCGGCCTCGGACGGACCGAGCGGCGTAAGGTCGTAACGCCAGATCCAGCCGCCGAGCTCCAGGCGACCGTCCTCCTCCTCCGTCCCCGTCAGCCAGCCGATGGCGCGCGGCGGGTCGAGCACCGCGACCTTGTTGGCCACCCGGTAGTCACCGTCTGGATGCTTCGCGTGATACATGGCCATCCGGAAAACCTGCCCCACCTCGGTCAGCGGCGCCCGGTCGGCAGGCTCCTGAACCCAGCCGGTGCCATCGATCGCGGCATGGGCCGCCGGGTCCGCCAGCACCGCGAACACCCTCGCGGCGGGCGCGGCGACGGTCAGTGTGGCGCTCACGTTCTCCTGGTCCATGGTGTGCACGCTCCTTGCCTTCTCATCTCGGCGAGTACCGGCCCGTCGCCGGTCTCTCATCTTGGCTACGAACGGGCTCGACGCCATCCGACACCCACCGCGGAAAAAATCAGAAGACGTACTCGGGGCATGACGAGCATCCGACGGAAAACCCATGCCACCCCCTGCCTCGTCGACCTGACTTCAGCTCCGGGTGTGTCGCGCGGGCCAGAGGCGACGGTGGAAAGCGAAGGCGGCGGCCAGGCAGGCGACGGGTATGACGGGCAGCACGTACCGGTGATCGAAGTCCAGGACCGCGACCGGGCCGATCAGCAGGCCCATCGCCACGGCCCATGGCAGCAGCGCCACGCCGGGCCGCCGCACCGCGGCGACCGCGCCGAGCAGGAGGATCAGGCCCAGGAACGGGCCGCGCAGGTAGGCGGCGTACTGGTAGGCGATGAGGAAGTCCGCGTACGGCGACACCGACGACAGGCCGCGAATGTTCGGGTCGTACTCCCGTTTGACCTTGTCGATCAGCGGCTGGTCGGGCAGTTCCCAGTGCCCGCTGCTGAAGCCGAACGCCGGGGTGGTGCGGTCGGGGTGCGGGATCGGGGTCCAGGAGAAGGCGATGGCGGTGTCGCGTACGACGTCGACCAGGTAGTCCAGCGGCTGGGCGAGGATCGCGTCGATCGCGAACGAGCGGGCGAGGTCGTTGTGCGTGAACCGGTCGCCGGGCAGCAAGTTGAGCGAGGCCCCGGGGGCCCACACGTACTCGGAGGCCGCGTCCACCTTCGTCCCGTTGGGGCACAGGCGGGCCACATCGGAGGGCGGCTGGATGCGGGCGCAGTCGGCGAAGGTCATCGTGCGGGCCCACAGGGCGACGCCGTCGGCGCCGCTGATGGCGAAACGGCTGTGGTGCTGGGCGTACCAGGCGGCGTAGCCGGCCAGAGGCAGGGAACCGGCCAGGACCAGCGCGGCCAAAGGCCGCCATCCCACGCGCCGTACGGCCAGCACGAGCACGACGAGCAGCAGCAGCGGCAGCGCGATCGTCCTGGTCAGCGCGGCCGTGGCGAACAGCAGGCCCGCTCCGGCGGCGGCACGCACGGACAACCGCGGCGACCACATCAGCACCGCCAGCCCGGCCACGACAAGGAAGATGAACTGTGTGTCGGACAGGACGGCATGCTCCAGCCGCAGGAAGGAGGCGTCGAACAGGAGCGGTACCGTCGCCGACGCCGCCACCCAGCCGGGCGCCGACCTGCGGCGCAGCACCGCGTACAGCAGTATCCCGGTGCTCAGGCCGATGGCGTGCTGGACGGCCGCGACCAGCTCCACGCTGTGGAACGGCAGCAGCGCCCGCAGCAGCAGCGGATAGCCGATCGGATGGAACGTCGCCGACGGAGCCGGGTGCACGGCGGTGTCGAGGTAGGTGAAGGAGTCGTACCAGTAGAGCGTGACGGGGCGATAGCCGAGCATCGTCACCACCCGCAACGCGGCGGCCAGGAGCAGCAACGCGGCGAAGAATCGGTGGTCGGCGAGGCGGCGCTGCGAGGGCAGCGCCGCGCGGGTGTCGGTGAGCACGCGAAATCCGATCGTGGCGGCATGACAGGGGTCCGCGCATGCCGAGGACAACGCATGGCGGTGATGAGGGCGCGCGCTCAGCCGCGCGCGCCCCGGGTGGAAGCTCTCAGTACCGGGCCGGGATCAGCAGCGGGACGGCGGCATCGGGCTCGGCTGGGTGCTGCGGTCGGCGCCGACCAGCAGGAGGGCCTGGCCGTCGGCGCTCATGACGCCGTCGTGCACGTACCAGCCGCCGGGGGCGGCGGCGGCCGCGCGCTTGCCGTACTGGATGTACGACGGCGTGACGCCCCGCTCGCGCAGCAGAGCCGAGACCTCGGCGACGCTCTTGTTGACATAGTCCACGCAGTGCAGCGGCTCGCCGGGCAGAGCGATGCCGGGCGGCATCTTGTACCTCTCGCCGGGCAGGGCCCGCCTGCCGAGACTGATCTCGGCCTTCTTGTCGAAGTCGACAGGCACCTTCAGGCCGACAGGGCAGCCGGAGAACCGCTCGCACGGCCCCAGGGCGTCGATCGTGGTGATCGGGCCGTCGCCGCGCAGCGGTTCGCCGGATCTCAACCGGTCCACGTCGTTGATCACGATCATCTGGCCGGTCAGGCTCGCGGAGGTCGGCACCAGGTCGAGCGTGATGTCCAGGCCCCTGGCCCTGAGCTCGCGCTGGTACACCTCGGGCTCGGCCAGCAGGTCCTTCACCGTGATCACGTAGTGGTCGTCCACCAGTTCGATGTCGAGCGCCGCGGAGGCGGGCGCCTGAACGACGCCGAAGGACAGCAGAGCCGCCAGCGCGGCCAGGACCGGCCCGGCCGCCCACCTGCGCGGCCGTGGAAGGACAAGCCAATTGCGGCGGCGGCGCTGCTCGGGGACGGAGACGGAGGTGATCTCCTCCAGTAGCTCCCTGGCGATCGGCGTCGTGCCGGGACCGGGATCGGGCGCGATGCCGGCCACCAGGCGGTCGATCTCGTGCATCACATAACCCCCTTCGTCATCGCGACGGCGCGCAAGCCGATGCGGGCCATGTCGACGCCGGCCGTGTCCAGGTGCTTGGCCAGGCGTTTGCGGGCCCGGTGCAGCCGCAGCCGGGAGTTGGCGCGCGAGCAGCCCAGGACGGTGGCGATCTCGTCGGAGCCCAGGCCCTCCCAGCCGGCCAGCGCGAGGATCTCCCGGTCGTCGGGGCTCAACCGCGCGAACGCCTCCTGGACGCCCGCCAGGCTCTCACCGTCCTCGGTGTGCTCCGCCCACACGGCGAGCTGGTGACCGAGCCGCTCCACCAGCTCGCTGCGGCGCGACTCGGCGCGACGGCCGTTGGCCAGCATGCGGCGGGCCACGCCGAACAGCCAAAGGCGCGCGTCCCGCCCCTCGGGGATGTCGTCCAGGCGGCGCCAGGCCGTGGCGAACGTCTCGGCGAGTGCATCGGCGGCGTCCTCGTGGGAGTCCGTACGCCGCCGAACATAGGCAAGGATGTCGGGATAGTTGGCAACGTAGATCACCTCGAAGCGCTGCTTGCGGTCTTGGTGGGTCACGCTGCCTTCTCTCATCCGATAGGTCCGACACCCCGTACCTGTCCGGACCCGCCAGATAGTTTCACCCCGATTTCGGGGAATTTGGATGTCCCGCACGTCCGACCTCCCGCCCCACGTCCTGAACGGTGATGGCGTGCTTTACGCTACTTATAATGAATATGGATGGCGTCAGATGCCCGCCGCCATCCACGTAAAGCGCATGAGAGGCCACGTACGTGAAGCTCGTGATCTTCGGGGCCAACGGCCCGACAGGACGGCTCACCACCGCCCAAGCCCTCGCCGAGGGCCACACCGTCACCGCTGTCACCCGGCATCCGGAAACCTTCCCCCTCGACGCCCCCGTGCTGAAGGTCGCGAAGGCGGACGCCCTGGACCCCGAGGCGGTGTGTCGGGTGGTGGCCGGGCATGACGCGGTGCTCTCGACGCTCGGCGTCCCCTACGGCTCCGAGGCCACCACCACGTTCTCCGAGTCCGCCAGGCACATCATCGCGGCCATGACCGCGCACGGCATCCGGCGCCTGGTCTGCGTGACCTCTACCGGCGTGCCGATGAAACCCCCGCCCGGCGAGACCCTCATCTACCGCAAGGTGATCGTGCCGACGCTCATCAAGATGGGGCGCCCGTTGTACGAGGACGCCGCCCGCATGGAACAGATCGTGGCCCAGACCGATCTCGACTGGACCGTCATCCGCCCGTCGGGACTGTTCGACGGCAGCGCGATCACCGGATACACCGTCGGCCCACCGCAGATGGTCGGCCGGTTCACCTCACGTCGTGACCTCGCGGACGCGCTCATCCGCGCGGCCGTCGACGACCGCGACGTCCGCTCCATCGTCGAGGTCATCACCACCGAGGGGACGCCCAGCGTCTACCGCGTGTTCCTGAAAGAAGCGCTCCGCATCGGCAGCGCGTGAGAGACGCGGTCAGTATCGGGTCCCGCCGAGCCGCTTCAGAATCCCAAGCCGAACAGCACCGTGTGGGCGTTCTCCGGGCCGTGGACGTGTTTTCCCAGCTTCGCCATGGAGGCCACTTTCTCCGAGCACGGAGCGACTTCCGCCGAACACGGTGACCCCCACCTTCCTGCCGATCGCGTACGTCTCGGCGGGCAGTGTCCGGACGAACGCCGCCAGTAGGGGCGGCAGCGCGGCCCACCGGGGCGCCCGCCGGCTGCCCGGCGTGCTGAGCCCGGCCGGTTCGCCTGCCAAGGAGACGGGGTACGCGTGATCTTAGGGAGACACCCCGACAGCCGGTCGCTCCTGAGAGTGAACGGCGCTATCCGTCGTGGGAGGGATGCGCCGGGCGGCCTGGATCCCGATACTGGGCGAGATGCCCGGACTTACTGAGCGGCTGCGCACCCGGTTGACGGACGTGCCGCCACGAGTGGTCGACGTCGCGATCACGGTCGCCGTGTCGGCGGCCACCGTCGGTCCCGCGCTCGTCCCCTCCGCACAGCCGTGGTGGGTGGTGGCGCTGGCCGTGCTGGCCTCGGTGCCCGTGCTGTGGCGGCGCGGGGCACCGCTCGTGGTGACCTGCGTGGTCGGGCTGGCGATGACGGCGCTGGTGATGTGGGAGAAGCCGATGCTGCCGTACGGGCCGCTGGTGGGCACCTACACCATCGCCGCGCTGAGCCCGCCGCTGCTGCGGCTGGCGGCCGTTCCGGTCATCGGCGCGGGGGTGTACGTCTCGCTCGCCCTGCCGCAGGAAGGACTGGACTCCTATCGCGTGGTCGGTACGGCGTTCGTCGCCGCGTACGCGCTGGGCACCAGCGCCCGCGCCCGCCGCGCCCGGGCCGCCGAGCTGGCCGAACGGGCTCTGCGGCTGGAGCGGGAGCGAGCCATCGCCGCGGCTGACGAGCGGGCGCGCATCGCCCGGGACATGCATGACATCCTCACTCATTCGGTCGGCCTCATCGTCGTCCAGGCCGAGGCCGGGCCGCTGATGCTCCAGGCCGATCCGGCCCGCGCGCAGGCCGCCTTCGACACGATCGCCGACACCGGCCGGGGCGCGATCGCCCAGCTGCGGACCCTGCTCGGCACGATGCGTTCGGGCCAGACCGATCACCGGGAGCCGCAACCGGGGCTCGCGGCCCTGCCGGAACTCATCGAGCGGACCGGCCGGTCCGGGCTGCGGGTGACCTTGGCCAGCGACGGCGTGCCGCGGCCGATCCCCGTCGAGGTCGACGTCGCGGCGTACCGGATCGTGCAGGAGGCGCTGACGAACGTGCTGCGCCACGCGGACGCGCGCACCGCGCAGGTGCGACTGCGCTGGACGCCGGGCGTTCTGGCGGTCGACGTGGCCGACGACGGCAAGGGCGCGGACGACGGCGCCGAGGGGCATGGCCTGATCGGGATGCGCGAACGGGCCGCCGCCTGCGGCGGAACGCTGCGCGCCGGCCGGGGAGAGAAAGGCTTCGTCGTGGCTGCCTCGCTCCCGGTTGGATAGGCCCATGCTCCGCGTACTCGTGGCCGACGATCAGGATCTGTTCCGCGGCGGCTTCGCCATGATCCTCGACGCCCAGGCCGACATCACCGTCATCGGCGAGGCGGCCGACGGCGCGCAGGCCGTTCGGGCGGCCACCGAGCTGCGCCCGAACGTCGTGCTGATGGACGTCCGGATGCCCGGCATGGGCGGGATCGAGGCGACCGAGCGGATCTGCGCGACGACGTCCGCCAAGGTGCTGGTGCTGACCATGTTCGATCTGGACGAGTACGTCTACGACGCGCTACGCGCGGGGGCCAGCGGTTTCCTGCTGAAGGACATCCGTCGCGACGAACTGGCCGCGGCGGTGCGCGTGGTGGCGGCGGGAGAATCACTGCTGGCGCCCACGGTGACCAAACGCCTGATCGAGGATCTGATCCTCCGGCCGGGCCATGGGGTGGCTCCCCGGCTGGCCGCCCGCCTCGCCGAGCTGACCGGCCGTGAGGCCGAGACGCTGCGGCTGGTGGCCCGGGGGCTGTCCAACGCGGAGATCGCCGGCGAGATGGTCGTCAGCGAGCACACCGTCAAGAGCCATGTCAGCAGGATCCTGACGAAGCTGGGGCTGCGCGATCGGGTGCAGGCGGTCGTGTTCGCCTACGAGTCGGGACTCGTCGTCGCCGGCGACGCCTGAGCGGTCCCTGAGAGGGAGTGCCGAGTTCACTCTCGCCGCCGATGTGGGCGCGGGGCGCCAATGCGGAGTATCGAGGCAGTTTCCCTGGCGGAGGAGTCTGCTCGATGAGATCGCAACGATGGTGGTTGATCGGCGCGGCGGTGCTGTCGGCCACGCTGTTCCTGTTCGGTACCGGCTTGCGGCCGGTGCCCTGGTGTACGTGGATCGCGCCGATCCCGGTCCTTGTCCTGGCGCCGCGCTGCTCGGCGCGTACGGCGTTGGCCGCCGCGTCCCTCGCATGGCTCGGCGGCCAGACCCCCATGTGGGGATATTTCCTGAACACGGTGCAGATCCCGCCGACGATGGCCGTGCTCCTGCTCGTCGGCTCGGCGCTGCTGTTCGGTCTGGTGGTGATCGCCTACCGGGGCCTGACGCTGCGCGGGCACCCGCTGATGGCCGTCGGCGTCGTCCCGGCCGCGTGGGTCGTCATCGAGTACGCGCTGTCGCTGATCACACCGAACGGCGCCTGGTGGAGCCTGGCCTATACCCAGGCCGACGTCCTTCCCGTCATCCAGATCGCCTCGGCCACCGGACCCTGGGGCGTGACGTTCGTGCTGACGGGCGTCGCGGCCGCGGCCGCGGCCCTGCTGCGGCCCGGCGCGGCCGGCCGGGTGCGGGTCGCCGTGACCGCCGCGACGGTCGCGGGCCTGGTGGCGGGCTACGGGTGGTGGCAGCTGCAACCGGCCGAGGCCGGGGCGGCGGTCAAGGTGGCGCTGCTGGCCACCGACCGGTCGATCGACCCGGTGGCGGTGACCGACCCCGAGGGACGCGACCTGCTGGCCGGCTATGTGAGCCGCATCCCGGCCCTGGCCGAGCGCGGGGCCGACGTCGTCGTCCTGCCCGAGAAGACGTTCCGGGTGGATGAGGCGGACCTGCCGTCGCTGGCCGGACCGCTGTCCCGGCTCGCCGCCGGCCACCACATCGACATCGTCGCGGGGCTGATCCTCACGAGGGACGGGCGCGAGTACAACGCCGCCATCGACTTCCCCGCGGATGGCGGACGACCCGTCGAGTACGTCAAACGCCACCTCGTCCCTGGGCTGGAGAGCGATTTCACGGCCGGTCAGACGAAGGCGTTCGTGCCCGGCTCCGGCCGGCGATGGGCGATCGCGATCTGCTTCGATCTCGACTTCCCCGACCTGGTCCGCGACTATCGGCGCGACGGGGCGAGCGCGCTGTTCGTACCCGCCTGGGACTTCGGCGACGACGCGTGGCTGCACAGCCGGATGGCGATCACGCGCGGCATCGAGAACGGCCTCGCGGTGGCACGGGCGGCCCGGCAGGGCGCCTTGACCGTGAGCGACCCGCACGGCCGCCTCCTGGCCGAGGCGCGCACCACCGGCACGTCCTTCGTGTCGGTGACCGCGGACCTGCCGGATCATGCGGTGCCGACCCTGTACACCTGGCTCGGCGACTGGTTCGCCTGGACCTGCGCCCTCCTGCTGGTCGCGATATTCGCAGTGCGCTTCGTCTCCGGCCGGGGACCGAAACCCGAGGCCGAGGGCGGGGCGGCCCAACCCGGGAGCGCGAGGAGACGGACGGCGCCGGTCTCCTAGGCGGAGACGGACGACGTCGGCGGCCGAGCGGATCATGGCCAATGTCTCCGGTGTCCCCGCTGAGGAAACTGTTCGACTTCGCCGCCCAATACCAGATCAAGAGCACCATCCACGGACCCGAGGACATCTCCCCCGTCGGCATGGCCGCCGCCATCCACCTCGGCCTGTCGATCCACAACTTCGGCATCCAGGAGTACGCCGGGTACACCGACCTGACCCACTCCGTCTTCCCCCACGCCTGCACCTTCACCGACGGCCACCTGCATCCGGGGCAAGCGCCGTGGCTCGGCGTCGACCTCGACGAGGAACTGGCGGCCGCGCACCCGTACGAGCCGTCCTACCTGCCGCTCAACCGACTCCAGGACGGCACGATCCACGACTGGTGAGGCCAACCCCGCTCAGAGCCGTCATGGCCGCCGGCCCCACAACAGGTAGGCGAGGGGGCCGACCGGCTGAACGACCGTTGCCGGGCCCGCTCCAGCTCCGCCTCCACCAGCGGTCCCTCCCCGCCGATGACATAGAAGCTGTGTGCCGGGGCCACCGCTCTGACCCCGAGCCGACGCAGCCGCTTGGCGGTGCCACGAGCCGCCGAACCGGGCATGCGCGGCTTGGCGATACGGGTGTCGAAGGCGGCCGACTCCAGAGCGGCGGACGGCGGACGCAAGGTGGTCAGCCATTCCCGTACCCCGATCCCTCGTGAGACGAGCGGCTTGCCGGCCTTGGCGCACCACACCCACCGGCCTGCGGTCGGCGTCGATCACGGTGACCGCGCCCACCGCGAACCGCTTCATCGCGGCCACGATCTCGGCGAACGACGCCTCCTCCAGCACGGCGATGGCGACTCGGCCCATGACGTCCTTGACTTGGATGGACATAACCCTTCACCTCCACCCTCACCGTCCCTCGTCCCGGCTCCGGTCGGCAGTGACGAAGGGCCCGGATGATCCCGTCGTAGGTCCTCTACAAGCGGAACGCGACGACATGGCCTGCCAAGGTCTTTGGTCTCTACCAGAAGCGAGGTGTGGTGACTACCGTCTGTCCCATGATTCGTGTGTTCCTCGTCGACGATCACGAGGTGGTACGGCGGGGAGTGGCCGCCCTGCTGGACGCCGAGGACGACATAGAGGTGATCGGCGAGGCCGGCACCGCCGAGTCCGCGATCGCCCGCATCCCGGCCCTGAAGCCGGACGTGGCGGTGCTGGACGTCCGGTTGCCGGACGGCAACGGCGTGGACGTGTGCCGTGAAGTGCGCTCCCGCCTGCCCGGGCTGGCGTGCCTGATGCTGACCTCCTACGCCGACGACGACGCCCTGTTCGAGGCGGTGATGGCGGGTGCCGCCGGTTACGTGCTCAAGCAGATCCACGGCTCCGACCTGGTCGTCGGCGCGGTGCGTACGGTGGCCTCCGGCCAGTCGCTGCTGGACCCGCAGACCACCGCCGCCATGCCGACGCGGCTGCGCGAGCAGGCGGCCCGCAAGGACCCCCTGGCCACGCTGTCGGAGCAGGAGCGCAACATCCTCGACCTGATCGGCGAGGGGCTGACCAACCGGCAGATCGGCGAGCGGATGTTCCTGGCCGAGAAGACGGTCAAGAACTACGTGTCCAACCTGCTGTCCAAGCTCGACATGCAACGCCGTACCCAGGCCGCCGCACTGGCCGCCCGACTGCGTGCGGATCAGCGCGATTCCCGGGACTTTCGCCCCTGACCGTGACTAGCCTCGCCCGCAAGGCCGGTCACCTTCCTCTCGCGGGCGTACGACCGCGACGGGGCAGGTCACGTGGTGCAGCACGCCGTGGCTGACCGACCCGAGCACCGCCGAGGCGAACGCGTCCAGCCCGCGCGAGCCGACCACCACCAGGTCCGCCGTCTGTGAGGCCTGAATCAACGCCGCCACCGGGTGCTCACACACCTCCGCGTCGGTGATCTTGACGTCCGGGTTGCCCTCGCGCCAGGAGGCCACCCGCTCGCGTGCCATCCGTACCTGCTGCTGGAAGGCGTCCTCCAGCAGGCTGCCGGACACGGCCGCGTACGACGAGAACATCGGCGTCCGCCACCCGTACACCACACGCAGCTCGGCACCCTGGGCACGGGCCTGCGCCAGTGCGTACTCCATGGCGGCCCGCGAGTGCTCCGACCCGTCGTAGCCGACCACCACCCGACCGTGCCGCGCCTGCATGGGCGCGCGGACGATCACCACCGGGCCGACCGCGTGCCCCGCCACGGCCAGGCTGACCGAGCCCAGCACCAGTCCGGCGAACCCGCCCAGTCCCCTGCTGCCCAGGACCATGCTGTCCGCCGGCGCCGACTCACCGATGAGGTCGTCGATCACGTTCCCGGTCAGCGTCTCCGTCGTCACCTCCGCGCCCAGCTCGCGCGCCCGCGTCGCCGCGGCCTCCAGCGCCTTGGCGCAGTAGGCGGGCCCACCAGGGCTGTGCGGCCACTGTTCGCACACGTGCACGATCCGCAGCGGCAGCCCTCTGCGCTCGGCATCGGCCGCGGCCCACTCCACCGCCGCCGCCGACGGCGCCGACCCGTCCACGCCCACCACGATCCGTCTGGCCATCACGCGTCTCCTCCGCGAGGTTTCCTTCCATCTCCAGCCTCACCAAACAGGCCCCCCGCCACCTGGGGACGAAGTCCTCGATACAGGTGCCTTTGGTCCCTAATCAGCCGCCTGGGAAGACACGACCAGGTTCGCCTCCCGCGGGCGGCAGTCGTGCCGGAGGCGGACAGCGTGTTGACCGGCAGCACCGGATCGTGGCGCGGACCGAGCCGCCCATCGTGGATGACGGCCAAGCGCCCGCCTCCGTTACCGAAGGCGGGCGCTTGGCCGTGGGCGGCTACTTCAGCCATGCGGTACGCCGGACGATGGGCAGGGTGCCCAGCCCGAGTGTGGCGCCGGCGTTGGCCAAGGCCAGGCCGACCAGGACGATGGAGTAGATGAGGTGCTCGTCCAGGAACGGGTTGTTGGCCAGCGGCAGTTCGGCGGCCCACATCAGGACCAGCATGAGCGTGCCGGTGACCGCGGCGATCCGGGTGCCCACGCCCAGGATGAGCGCGGCGCCGATGCCGAGCAGGCCGAGCATGAACAGCCAGTCCACCCACGGCTGGCCGGCCAGCGAGCTGAAGAACCCGCCGAGCGCGTTCTCTCCGGTGCCCTTGAGGAAGCCGGTCGTCGGGCTGCCACCGGAGATCCAGGCCTTGCCGGCCGGAGTGGCGAAGCCCCAGCCGAAGGTCTTGTCCAGGAACGCCCACAGGAAGATCCACCCGATCGAGATTCGGGTGATCGCCCAAACGTAGTCGACGGGGCGGTGTGCGGTGGGAGGGCCGGTCTCTAAGACGGGTCTGTTGACGGTGGTGGCCATGATGATCCCCTTTCAGCGCGTTCTCGTCACCTCCAAAGCACACCGCGTGCCCTCTTTCCGGGGCAGTGCCGTACGACCCACAGCTTGAGGACCTTGGTCCCCTCGAACCCCCTACGCGCGTACCACCGCCACCGGGCAACGGGTGTGGTGCAGGACACCGCGGCTGACCGAGCCGAGCAGCATCGCGCCCACCGTGCTGTGACCGTGCGAGCCCACCACCAGCAGGTCGGCTCCGGCGGAGGCGTCGGTGAGCGCTTCCACCGGCTGCGCCGGCTGGACGTCCTCAACGACCGTCACCCGCGGGTAGCCCTTCGTGAAGGTTCCCACCCGGTCGCGGACGATCTGGTGCTGCGCGGTGCGGATTTCGTCCATTTCGTACGGCACTCCGGGCGCGTACGCATGCACCGGCAACTGCCAGGCGTGCACCACCCTCAGTGCGGCCCCCCGCAGCTCGGCCTGCCGGAAGGCGTAGGCCAGCGCGGGCTCGCACGCGGGCGAGCCGTCCACGCCGACCACGATCTCCCCATGAACCGGCTGGTGATCGCCGCGTACGACCACGACGGGGCAGTCCACGTGGCCCGCCACATGCGTGTTGACCGAACCCAGCAGCGCGCCGGCGAACCCGCCGAGACCGCGGCTGCCGAGCACGATCTCGGTCGCCTCCTTGGCCTGTTCGCGCAGCACCTCGGCGGGCGCGCCCTCGATGTCCTGCGTCGTGACCTCGACGTCGGGCTGGCGCTCGTGGGCCAGGGCCAGGGCTTCGCGCAGGATCCGATGTCCCTCGCGCAGCAGCGTGTCGGGCAGCGCGGCGTTAGGGAACCTGCCGATCTGATACGGCGAGCGGTCCACGGCGTGCACGATCCGCAGCGGCTCTCTCATCCGCAGAGCGTCGTTGACCGCCCATTCCACTGCGGCCCGCGCGGTCATCGAGCCATCCACACCTACGATGATCATGATCTGTCCTCCTTCGTCACCTCTCCATCCGACCCATTCGCGGAGCGTTGTCATAGGGCCGGAAGTCCGCCGGACAGGACCGAAGGACCCTGTTTGCCCAGGTGACGGGTGCGTAGCGTCGATGGCATGGCCACCATCGACCTGACCGGGCTCCGTGCCGTCGTCTTCGACACCGACGGTGTGGTCACCGACACCGCCCGCGTGCACGCGGCCGCGTGGAAGCACGTGTTCGATGCCTTCTTGCACGGCCGTTCCACCCCGTTCGACATCCGGGCCGACTACCCGCGCTACGTCGACGGCCGTCGGCGGCGGAGGCGGCCGTGCGTCTGGAGCGGGATGGGGCCAACCTGCTCCCGCAGAAGCCGCCCGTTCCGTTGTGGCGGCGGGTGCTCGCCCAGCTTCGCGATCCGCTACTCGCCGTCGCCGGCGCGTTCGCCCTGCAGCTCGCCGGACTGTACATGCCGCCGCTACGCGAACTGCTCGGCACCGAACCACTGCCCCTGGGCGACCTGCTGATCGTCACCGCGCTGTCCACCCTCGGCTACGCCGCCGTCCGGCTCGACCGGATCCTCCACCCCTCCCATCGGCGGCGTCTGGGGTCGCGCCCCGAATTCAAGGTCACCGCCGTGCGACCGACCGCCTCGTCCAGGGCGAGCGAGACAGGGCCAAGAGTTTCATCGTCTATGGGTCTCATCTCATCGGCGGCGGGGAAGCTCATGCGGCATGGACGGACTTCCAGGAGGCGGCGATGAGCGATCGATACGCTGGTCGGCCCATTCTGGTCGGCTACGACGATTCGCCTGGGAGCCATGAGGCGCTGCGCTGGGCGGTCGAAGAGGCGCGGCTGCGTGGGCTACCCGTACTGGTCTGTCATGCTTTGCACTGGCCCTATGTGCTCAGGCCTGTCGCACAGGAGGTCCTGACGCAGATCGAGCAAGTCGCCCTCGCCGTCGTGGACGAGGGCGTCCACCGTGCCCGAGCCCTGGCTCCGGAGGTGGAGGCCCAGCCGCTGCTGGGGAGAGGTACCCCCTCGGCCGTGCTCCTGGAGGCCACGCGCGAGGCGGAGATGACCGTGCTCGGGGCTCGCGGGCGGGGCGGGTTCGACGGCCTTCAGGTGGGGTCGGCCGCCGTGCAGGTGCCCGCGCACAGTGTCAGGCCGGTCGTCGTCGTACGGCCCCTCCCGCGACCGAGCGGCCAGGACGTCCGGATCGTTGTCGGCATCGACGGCTCACCCGCGAGCCTGGCGGCCTTCGATCTCGCTCTGGACGAGGCCGCGCTGCGCGGCGGCTCCCTGACGGCCCTGTGCTGCTGGAGAGAATGCCGATCATCGTCGTGGCAGGAGCCGCTTCCCTTCGTGGATTCGCACGCGCTGCGCCAGGGAGCGGAAGCCCGCTTCTATGAGGTCACGTCCCAGCTGGCGCGCAGGCACCCCGATGTACCGGTCACGGCGGACTTCGTGACCGAGCGGCCCCAGCGCGCGCTGATCGACGCGGCCAAGGACGCCACGCTCCTCGTGCTCGGCAACCGGGGAAACGAGTCACCCGCCTGCCTTCTGCTGGGACCGGTCACCCAGACCGCGCTGCTCGAAGCCTGGTGCCCGGTCGCGGTGACCCCCACCGCCAATCTGAGACCGCTGTTCCCACCGGGATGAACCCCGGTCCTCATGCCGGCATGTCGGCCCGCCGCGCCGCCCGCACTGACCAACGACCATCGCCGTCGGGACTTACGGCCCTACCAGGCGCACCACAGTCGGAGCTGTGATGAAAGTACAAGAACAGCCGACGAGAAGGGCTGAGCCGTGAAGCGCAGGACCGTCGCCGACGTGATGACCGACAAGGTCGTCACGGTCACCGCGAGAACCCCGTTCAAGGACATCGCCGAGACCCTGATCGCCGGCGGCATCAGCGCCGTCCCGGTCATCGACGACGACGGCCACGTCATCGGCATGGTGTCGGAGGCCGACCTGCTGCGCAAGGAGGAGTTCCGTGAGCAGTTCTACCGGGAGGGCTACCAGCCGCCGCTGCGCGCCCGGCTGCGCCACCCCAAAGGCAGGAAGAAGGCCGCCGGTGACACCGCGGCCGAGCTGATGACCAGCCCGCCGATCACCATCTCGCCCCAGGCCCCGGCCGTCTCCGCCGCCCGGCTGATGGACGCCCACGACGTCAAGCGGCTCGCCGTCGTCGACCAGGACGGCCGGCCGGTCGGCATCGTCTCCCGCCGCGACCTGATCAAGCTGTTCCTGCGCTCCGACGACGACATCGCCGCCGAGGTGCGCGAGGACATCCTCGACCGAGGGCTGTGGGTGGACACCTCCGCCGTCGTCGTCCAGGTACGCCATGGCGTGGTGACGCTGAGCGGCCAGATGGACCGTAAGACCGAGACCGCGATCGCCGTACGGATGACCGGCCGGGTCAACGGCGTGGTCGACGTCATCGACGAGCTCACCTGGAAGCACGACGACTCCACGTGGGAGGCCAGATAGCCATGCTCGTACGCGAGGTCATGAGCAGCCCGGCCATCACCGTCCGCCGCACCGACCCGGTACGGCAGGCCATCCGGTCGCTGCACGACCATGACATCACCGCGGCCCCTGTCACCGACGACACCGACCACCTGGTCGGCGTCGTCAGCGAGCTCGACCTGCTGCGCGGCGAGTTCGAGCCCGACCCCCGCGCCTCGCTACGGCCCGTCGGCCCGTCCGCCGAACCGCCGCCCCGCCGGGTCATGGAGGTCATGACCCGCGAGATCGTCACGGTGACCGAGACCACCGACGTCACCAAGGCCATCGCCCTGATGGTCGGCGAGCGGATCAAGAGCCTGCCCGTCGTACGGGGAGATCGGATCGTCGGCATGCTCAGCCGCCGCGACCTGATGGCGATGCTCGCCCGTTCGGACGAGCGGCTGCGCACGGACGTGATCGCCGCGCTGCGCGAGCACTACCCCTTCGGCCCCAGCTGGGACGTCGCCGTCCGCGACGGTGTGGCGCAGCTGAGCGGGCCGCCCCACGAGCACGCCGACCATATCGCCGACGTGCTGGCCCGCACCGTGCCGGGCATCGTCCGGGTCAGGCACCTGAGGTGATCGTCATGAGAATGACCGTCCAGGACGTGATGACCACCGACGTGGCCGCCGTCAACCAGCAGGCCTGCTTCCGCACCTTCGCCGACCTGCTCATCGGCAAAGCCGTCAGCGGCATGCCCGTCCACGGCGAGCTCACCTGGAAGCACGGCGACGTCCTCGAAGTCCCGATGTGGGGCGGTGCCCCCGCGAGCCCGCCATGAACCCATGGGTCCTGTCCTACGAGGGTTTCGATCCGGCTTCCGAGGGATTGCGCGAGGCGCTGTGCACGCTGGGCAACGGCCGGTTCGCCACACGCGGCGCGACCCCTGACGGTGAGCTGCGGACGCCGGGCACCTACGTCGCGGGTTGCTACCTGGACTCCACCGTCGCGGGGCGGACGGTGACCAACGAGGATCTGGTCAACCTGCCCGACTGGCTGCCTGTCACCTTCGCCACCCCCGGTTCGGCGTGGTTCCGCCCTGAGCGGGCCGAGCTGCTGGACTACCGGCAGGAGCTCGACATGCGCCAGGGGATCCTGCACCGGGCGCTGCGCTGGCGCGATGAGTCGGGCCGCGTCACCGCGGTACGGCAACGCCGGCTGGTCTCCATGGCCGACCCGCGTCTGGCCGCCCTGGAGACCACCTTCACCGCCGAGAACTGGTCCGGCCCGCTTCGCGTTCGCGCCACCCTGGACGGCCGGGTGACCAACAGCGGCGTGGCGCGCTACCGCGAGCTGCGGGGCGACCATCTCACCGGCCATGACACCGGCGACCGGAACGGTCTGATCTGGCTGACCGCCACCACGCGCTCCTCCCGGATCATCGTGGCGCTCGCCTGCCGTACCGACACCGTCTCCCCCGCCCGCGAGGTGATCCGCGAAGGGGACCGGATCGCCACCCATCACGTGCTCGACCTCGCGCGGGGCGAATCGGCCACACTGACCAAGACCGTGGCCTTGGTGACCTCGCGCGACAGCGCCGTCCACGACGCCCGCTCCGCGGCGATCCGTGCCGTACGCCGGGCTCCGCGGTTCGATGAACTTCTCGCCCGGCATGTAGCGGCCTGGGAGCGCCTGTGGCGGGACGCCCGGCTGGAGGTGGCCGAGCCGGAGCTCTCGCAGCTCGTTCACCTCCACGTCTTCCACCTGCTGCAGACTCTCTCCCCGCACACCGCGGACCTGGACGTGGGCGTGCCCGCCCGCGGGTTGCACGGCGAGGCCTATCGCGGGCATGTGTTCTGGGACGAGCTGTTCGTGCTGCCCTGGCTGAACCTGCGCTTCCCTGAGATCTCGCTCGGCCTGCTGCGCTACCGGTGGCGGCGGCTGCCCGAGGCCCGGGCGGCGGCGCGGGACGCCGGGTATGACGGGGCGATGTTCCCCTGGCAGAGCGGCAGCGACGGACGCGAGGAGACCCAGACGCTGCACCTCAACCCCGCCTCGGGACGCTGGCTGCCCGACGGCTCCCATCTGCAGCGGCACATCGGGCCGGCCATCGCCTACAACGTGTGGCAGTACTACCTGGCGACCGGCTTCATGCCGCCGTGGTGCGCGGAGCTGCTGATCGAGATCGCCAGGTTCTTCGCCTCACTGACCGTGCTCGACCCCGCGTCGGGACGGTACGAGATCCGCGGCGTCATGGGACCCGACGAGTATCACGAGCGCTACCCGGGTGCTTCCTCGCCCGGCCTGGCCAACAACGCCTACACCAACATCATGACCGTGTGGCTCCTGTCGCGCGCCCGAGACACCCTTGACCTGCTGCCCGAACCCACGGCCTCCGAGCAGGAACGGGCCCGCTGGGACGACATCACCCGCCGCATGCGGGTCGACTTCCACGACGGCGTGATCAGCCAGTTCACCGGCTACCCCGACCTGCTGGAGCTGGACTGGGCCCGCTACCGGGGCGTGCGCCGCCTCGACCGCACCAGCCACGGCTCCACCCTCAGCGCCGTCGTACACGCCTGGGTGCTCTCCCGCTCCGACCGGGCCCGCTCCTGGCAGTTCTTCGCCGAGGCGCTGTTCGGCGACATCAACGACATCCAAGGCGGCACCACCGCGGAGGGCATCCACCTCGGCGCCATGGCCGGCACGCTCGACCTGCTGCAGCGCTGCTACCTGGGCCTGGAACCGCGGCCCGACGGCCTGCACCTCAACCCGCTCCTGCCCGACCGGCTCGGCGTCCTGTCGCTGTCGATCCGCTTCCGCGGGCATCAGCTCCTCATCGACGCCGATCATCGGCAGGCCCATATCAACGGCGTGGAAAGCCTGACCTTTTCCAGCGAACCTTTCGCCAGACGGCAAGGAGAAACCATCATGACAAGCACCGGCGACCTCGGACGTCGCATCACCTATCACCGCGTGCGACTCGGCCTGACCGTCGACCAGGTCGCCGAACGCGCGGAGATGTCCCCCGGCTACCTCCAGTACCTGGAGGAACGCCCCGGCACACCCACCGCCGAAACCATGTACCGCCTGGCCGGAGCCTTGGAGACCACCGTCGACGACCTCCTCGGCGGCGGCGTCGATCGGCCTCCCGGCCGTGGCCGCGCCGCGGGGGCTCCGACGCTGGAGAGCCTGGACCCCGAAGAATGCCTCAAGCTGATCGAGCCCGGCGGCATCGGCCGGGTGGCCTTCAGCGGCTCCCACGGCCCGACCGTGCTGCCCGTCAACTACAGACTCCACCACGGCTTCATCGTCTTCCGCACCGCGCCAGGCGGCCCCATGGACCAGGACCTGCGCACGGGTGTGGAAGGCGTGGAGATCAAGGTCGGGTTCGAAGTGGACCGGATCGACGACGCCCAGCGCGAGGGATGGAGCGTCCTGATCCAGGGCCCGGCCCACCACATATCCCCCGACGAACTGTCGGAGGTCACCGATTCCGACGTCACCCCGTGGGCGGGCGGCGAGCGGCCCCTGTACATCCGCATCGTCCCGCACCAGATCACGGGCCGCCGCATCCACCACCTTTGACGGTCACGCTCCAGGAAGGTTCATAGTGACGCCCCGCCGCACATGACGAGGTGCTGGCCGGTGATCGCCCCTCCTTCCGGGCCGAGCAGGAAAGCCGTCAGCCCCGCCACCTCCTCGGGCCGGATGAACCGGCCCAGCGGCGGAACCCGTGGCGGGGTGGCGGCACGTCCGGGGTCTCGCAGCATGGGGGTGTCGGTCGGCCCGGGGGCGACCACGTTGACGGTGATGCCACGCGGAGCCAGCTCCATGGCCCACGAACGGGACAAGCCCGCGAGCGCGGCCTTGGTCGCCGCGTACTGGCTCTTGCCCGCCGCGCCCGCCATCGTGCGGCTTCCGATGAGCACGACGCGGCCACCGGGGCGGATCGCGCCGACGAGGGCGTTCACCAGGACGGTCGCCGCCTCGACGTGGACCCGCCACATGAGGGCGCCGTCCTGTGCCGACAGACCGCCGAGCGGCGCGGAGCGCTGCAGGCCGGCCGCGTGGACGACGGCGTCGACGGCGCCCACCGAGGCCGACGTGTCGGCCAGCTGGTCGAGGTCGGTCAGGTCGGTCTGGATCCACGAGTAGGCCGGCGTGTCCCGCTCGTACTCCGGAGGGCGGGTGCGGCTCATCCCGGTGACTCTCCAGCCCTCGGAGAGCAGGCGCGCGGCGATGGCCTGGCCGATGCCGGAGCTGGCCCCGGTCACCACCGCGTGCTGTGGCTCGTCCGCGTGCGTCGACACCTCAGAGCCCTTCGGTACGGGCGGCCCATTCGGGTCGTACCCGGACGTACTTGATGACGCGGCGGTGGTAGGTGAAGACGATGTGCAGGTCACCGTCGGCGGTTTCTTGGATGGAGGGGTAGGAGAACTCCCGGTTGAGTCCGTCCCGAGAGTTGTTGGTCAGGCAGTAGCCGTCGCCGACTTCGAGATCGCGGCGGATCGGCCACGTGCGACCTCCGTCCGCGGACAGTGCGAGGGTCATGGGCGCACGCGGGGCGCCCCAGAACGCGGTCCGCTCATCGCCCCCGACGACCGCGGGCTCTTCGCGCCCGGCAGGCGCCGGTTCTTCGCCGGTCGGACCCGCCGGGGTGGCGGCGAGCCCGTCGTCGTCGATCTCGTCGTACAGCGACACCCGGCGCTCGACGGCGTCGGCCGCGCTGCTGGCGTTGAACACCAGTGCCAGCCGGTCGTCGCTCAGTGTGACGTACTGGATGGAGGAATTGTTGTTGGGCAGTTCGGTGGCGGCGGGAGCGCTCCAGGTCTCGCCCTCGTCCGCCGACCGGCTCGCGTAGATCGCATCCGCCCAGCGGCTGCGGAACAGCGCGAGCAGCGTGCCGTCGGCCAGCAGGTGGATGTTCATGTGGACGCAGCCGGTGCTCTCGGGGACCGGCTGTTCGCGCCAGGTCCGCCCCTCGTCGTCGGAGATCATGAGAGAGCTGGTGTCACGGTCGCCGACCCAGCGCTTGCCCGGTGTGGTGACGCAGTTGAAGACGGGCAGCAGCCATCGGCCGGACGGCAGCACGAGCACGGGCTGCCGGACGAAGACGCCACCGCGGCTCGTGGCGGGGAAAAGGGTACGTACGGGACCCCAGGTGTGACCGTCGTCCCGCGAGATGCGGCAGCGGACCTCGGCGGTGTCCTGGTTGCCGGCGCGCTGGGCCGTGTACAGCAGCCACAGCTCGTCGGCGGGAGTGGGGAACAGGACGGGGTTCTGCTCGGAACGCGTCAGATCGTCGGACAGCCGCGTCGGCGCGGACCAGGCCTCCGCCCCCTTCTCCAGCCGGGAGAACCAGATGGAGATGTCAGCGACGCCTTCCTGCGTGCCGCCGAACCACACGCAGCCGAGATCGCCGTTGCCCAGCGCCATGATGTTGGCCGCGTGGTTCTGCACGGCGGGCGCGATCAGGTACGCCTCGTGGCGGTCCGGATCGGCGTCGTGTACGCGGATCACGCCGTCCATGGGCAGGTCGGCGACGGCGGGCTGGGGCTCGCTCACGATTCTCCTTGGAAAGACTGGTCTCCGCGAGAAGACTGGGCTCGGGCGTCGGTCAGGTGGGATTTGGCCACCAGTTCGAGGTGGACGAGGTCCGACGCGATGGACGCGAAGGTGTATCCCTCGGCCAGGCGCTTGGCGGCGCTCCCGCCGTCGGGTGTGTGGATACCGGCCGCGATACCGGCGGACTTGGCGGCTTCGCGCACCGTGACCAGCGCGTCCTCGAACCGGGCGGCGATCGCGGGGTCACCGGGGAAGGCGGCGCCCAGGGCCAGGGCCAGATCGGACGGGCCGACGTAGACGCCGTCCAGGCCGGGGGTGGCGCAGATCGCGTCGATGTTCGCCAGACCCTGTGCCGTCTCGATCATGGCGAGGACCAGCACGGTGGCGTCGCTGTCGGCGGGGCGCGGTCCGATGCGCAGCGCCGAGCGCATCGGCCCGTACGAGCGGCGCCCCTTCGGCGGATAGCGGGTCGCGGAGACGGCCGCGGCGGCGTCGTCGGCGGTGTCGATGAGCGGCACGATGACGCCCGCGGCGCCCGCGTCGAGGGCTCGGCCGATGCGGGCGGCATCGTTCGCCTCGACCCTGACCATGCCTGCGGACACGCCGCCCGCGTCGATCGCCGTCAGGCTGTTCAGCAGACCCGAGTAGCCCAGCAGTCCGTGCTGGGCGTCCAGGCACACGTAGTCGTAGCCGAGGCGCGCGATGCGCTCAGTGGACACCGGCGAATCGAGGACGGACCAGTAGCCCAGTGCGGGTTGCCTGGCCCGGATCCTGGCGGTGAAGTCGGTGATGCTCACTGCTGGCGCTCTCCTCGGTAGTCGGCTCTCATCGGTTGTAGGCGGGCATGGGGCCGCGCAGTGCCGCGCCCACGCGGTCACAGGCTGCCACGACGTCCTCGGGAAGCGGTCCGGCCGCGGCGGTCGCGATGTTCGCGCGCAGGTGTTCGGCCTTGGAACCGCCGAGCAGGACGGCCCCCACGCCGTCGCGATGCAGCAGCCACCGCAGGGACAACTCGATGAGGGACAGGCCCGACTGCGCGGCGATCTCGCCGAGGGTGGTGACGGCCTCGAACAGCGCCCCGTTCCAGTAGCGCTGCCGGTACATGGGCGCCAGCTTGGAGTCGCCGAAGCGGCCGGCGGCGGGGTCCTGCTCGAAGGTGTGACGCCCGGTGAGCAGCCCCCCGCCGAGCGGGTTGTAGACCATGGTCGTCAGGCCGGTGCTCCGCGCGAACTCCAGGTATTCCTCCTCTACCCTGCGGGCCAGGAGGTTGTACAACTGCTGGGCGACGACCGGCCGCGGCGCGCCGACGGCGTCGGCGGTGTGGTTGATCTCCGCGATCTGCCAGGCCGCGTAGTTGGAGACGCCGAGCGCGCCGATCTTGCCCTCGGCGACGAACTCGGCGATGACGCCGAGCGTCTCGGCCAGCGGCGTACGGCGGTCGGGCTGATGCAGGTAGAACAGGTCGACATGGTCGACGTTCAGGCGGCGCAGGCTGCCTTCGAGGCTCGCGCGCAACCCTCGGGCGGACAACGGAGCGTGATCGCCCGCGTCCGGATGGGGCATGCCGGCCTTGGTGGCGAGGACGATCCGGTCGCGCCGGGTGGCGAGCAGTGGCCCGAGGATGGATTCGGTCGCGCCGCCCGCGTAGGCGTTCGCGGTGTCCACACCGGTGATGCCGGACTCGAGCGCCAGGTCCAGCATGCGCTCGGCCTCTTTCGCGTCGGCCGTGTCACCGAACGTCATGGTCCCCAAGACCAACTGGGACAGCCGGACGGGTGATGTCATTGGTCGGTTCCTCGCTGAACTGGTGGTGCGGGCAGCTGCGTAGTGGATGGGGCCCGCACCAGCTCGCGCGGCTTACGTCCCTGGATCGCGGTCGGATCCAGCGCGGCCCTGCGCAGGGCGCGAGTGTAGGGGTCGGCCGGTGCGGCCAGCACCTTGCGGGTCGGGCCGGACTCGACCAGCCGCCCCTTGCTCATGACGATGATCTCCTCGCTGATCTCCCTGACCACACCGAGGTTGTGGGAGATCACGACATAGGTGAGGCCGGTCTCGGCCTGGATCTTCATCAGCAGGGCGAGGACCTGCGCCTGCACGGACACGTCCAGCGCGCTCGTCGCCTCGTCGCAGACCAGCAGGTCGGGCTTGGAGGCGAGGGCTCTGGCGATGCCGATGCGCTGGCGCTGGCCACCGGAGAACTCCGGCGGGCGGCGCTCCAGGGCCGTGGCCGGCAGGCCGACCTGGTCGATGAGCGTGGCCGCCTCCTTGGCCCGCGCGCGTTTGTCGCGCATTCCGCGCACGCGCAGCGGTTCGGCGACGATCTCCTGCGCGGACAGGTGCGGGTCGAGCGATCCGTACGGGTCCTGGAAGATCATCTGCACCCGGTTACGCATGGGGCGCAGCCGCTTCTCGCTCAGCCTGGCGATATCGGTGCCACCCACCACGATGCGCCCCGCGGTGGGCTTGACCAGCCGGACGATCGACCGGGCGATCGTGGACTTGCCGCAGCCCGATTCCCCCACGATGGCCAGAGTGCCGCCCCGCCGGACGCTGAAACTGACGTCGTCGACCGCGCGGAACACGCCGTGGGCGACGGGATAATCCACAACCAGGCCGTCGACCTCGAGCAACGTGTCATCGGTCATCGGGGCTCTCCCAGCGCTATGGGCGCGTCCGGAGACTCGCCGTCCTCGTCCCACGGGCCAAGCCGTGGGACCGCCGCCAGCAACTTCCTGGTGTACGGGTCGCGGGGCGCGTTGACGATCTGTTCGGCCTCACCGGACTCGACGAATCGGCCGTCCTTCATGACATGGATGCGGTCCGAGACGAGCCGGGCCACGCCGATGTCGTGAGTGATCATGAGGATGCCGATACCGGTGTTCTCCTGCACTTCGAGCAGCAGGCCGAGGATGCCGGCCTGAACGGTGACGTCCAGGGCGGAGGTGGGTTCGTCGGCGACGAGCAGGACGGGCGATCCGGCGAGCGCGATCGCGATGAGCACGCGCTGAAGCATGCCGCCCGACAGCTGATGCGGATACTTGCCCAGCTGGGACGCAGGGTCCGGGATGTGCATCCGGGCCAGCAGCTCGACGGACCGCGAGACGGTCTCCGTCCTGGACAGGCCGCGGTGCCGCAGCCGTACGGCCTCACGCAGCTGCTGCCCGATGGTGTGGACGGGGCTGAGCGCCGTCATCGGATCCTGCGGGATGAGGGAGACGGTACGCCCGCGTACCTCGCGTACCGCGCGCGGGTCGGCGATGACGTCGACTCCCTGGAAGCGGGCCGTGCCGGACAGGACCGCCAGCTCCGGGGGGAGCAGCCGCAGGATGCCCATGGCCGTGGTGGACTTGCCGGATCCCGACTCGCCGATGATCGTCACGGTTTCGCCCTGGCGGATGAGGAAGCTGACGCCGTCGACGGCGCGGACGATGCCGGCCTCGGTCATCAGCTCGATCTGCAGGTCCTCGACCTCCAGCAGGGGGCGGTCGGCCTCGTCGAACTCGGCTGTCATGCCCGGCTCACCTTCCCTTCCGTCTGCGGGCCCTTGCGCCGGCGAGCGCGGTCCCGCAGGCCGTCTCCGAGCAGGTTGACACCGACGACGAGCAGCACGATGACCAGTCCGGGCAGCGTGACCAGCCACCACGACGTCGTGATGTAGTCCTGGCCGTCGGCGATGATGCGGCCCCACGTGGCGAACGGGCGCTGCGGACCGGCGCCCAGATAGCTCAGCGCGCTCTCCAGCAGCACGGCCTGGGCCAGCAGCAGCAGGATCACGAGCGAGGCCTGCTTGACCACGTTGGGCAGCACGTGCCGGAGCAGGGTGGTGATGCGATGCAGGCCGAGCACCCGGGCCGCGGCCACGTACGGTTTCTCCCGCTCGACGAGCACCAGGGAACGCGTCAGGCGGGCCACCTCCGGCCACTGCGCGAAGGCGATCACGAAGGTGATGACCGGAATGGACGGGCCGAAGAGCGCGACGACGAGCAGCAGCATCAACAGCAGAGGCAGCGACAGCTGCGCTTCCAGCAGGCGGGAGACCACGGTGTCGACCCAGCCGCCGAAGAATCCGGCCGCCGCGCCGGCGATGAGGCCGATGACACCGGACACGAGGATGGCCAGCACGCCGACGGTGAGCGAGACCTGGCCGCCGTGCAGGACCCGGGAGAGCAGGTCCCTGCCGAGCTGGTCGGTTCCGAACAGGTGCCCGTCGGTCAGGGGCGGCAGGCGACGCAGGCTGAGGCTCTGCGCGTCCGGTCCGGGAATCGGCAGGAGGCCGGCCAAGGCGACGGGCAGGACGACAAGGGCCACGGCCACCGAGCCGACCCATATCTTCAGCCGCGCGCTCTTGCGGCGGCGGGCCGCCGCGGATCGGGCGAGATCCTTGGCGGTCACCGCGCTGGGCCGCGTGGCGGGCGCCGCGGTGTCCCGGCTGCCGGAGCCGTCGGCGGGGCCGACTGTCGTGGCGGTCATGAGGCCACCGCCTTCCCGAGTCGTACCCGCGGGTCGAGCAGCGGGTAGGTGAGGTCGATGAGGAGCTGGACGAGCACCGTCAGGACGGCCGTGACCAGGACGGTCGCCTGGATCAGCGGGTAGTCCCTGGTCTCCAGCGCGCGTACGACGAGCGATCCGACACCTGGCCAGGCGAAGACGACCTCGACCACCACCACGCCGTTGAGCATGGCGGCGAAGCGGGTGCCGAGCGCGGTCACCACCGGGACGGCCGAGTTGCCCATGGCGTAGCGCCAGGTCAGGCCGCGTTCGGAGATGCCGCGGGCGCGGGCGATCGTCAAATAGGGCGCCGCGAAGCCCGCTCCCATCTCCCGGCGCACCAGGCGGGAGATCAGCGCGATCTGCAGGATGCCGACGGTCACGGTGGGCAGGACGAGGCCGGCCCAGCTGGTGAAACCGGATGCCGGGAGCACGGGGACGAGCACGGCGAAGATGGTCAGCAGCATGATGCCGCTCCAGAACTCCGGCATGGACTGCCCGGCGATCATGGCCACGTTGGCCCCCAACTCGCGGGCGGTGTCGGCGTGCCTGGCCATCCAGACACCGGCCGGGATGGCCACGACCGCGGCGAACAGGATGGCGGACACGGCGAGCATGATCGTGTACGGCATGCGGCTGAGGACGACGTCCAGAGCGGGGGCCTGGAAGGAGAAGGACGTGCCCAGGTTGCCGTGGAACAGGTCCTGGACGAAGATCCCGTACTGCTGTATGAGCGGTTTGTCCAGGCCGAACTGGGCGCGGATGCGGTCGAGCTCAGCCGTGGTGGCCAGCGGGCTGGCGTAGGCGGCCGCCGGATCCCCTGGTGCCAGCCGTACGAGGACGAACACCGTGGAGACGGTCAGGAAGATCGCCAGGATGCTCTGCCCGACACGCTGCGCAACATAGCGGACCACGATTCATCCATTCAGTCGCACGGATGCGAGTTCGTAGGAGTTGGTGGGACTGAGCAGCACGTTCTCCACGCGCTTGCGCCGGGCGATGACGGTTTTGGGGACGAAGGCCCACATGCAGGGCCAGGTGTTCCAGATCTCCTTCTGGGCGGTGGCGAGGATGCTCTCCCGGGCGGCCTTGTCGGTTTCCTGCGAGGCCTTCTCCAGCAAGGCGGCGATCTTGGGGAACACGTAGCCCTGGTAGGTGTCGCGGGTGGCCTCCTTTTCCTTCGTGCCGGCGAACATGCCCTGCAGCGGCGTCAGCGCCAGCCCGGTCGGGCCGGGGTAGCCGTTACCGAGGACATCCCAGTCGCCGCCCCGTCCCTGCCGCCACTTGGAGATGTCGCCGCCCGGCTGGAACTGCTGGAGTTCGGCCTGCACGCCGACGGCCTTGAGCATCTCCACCACCGCCTCCATGACGCTCGTGTCGTTGGCGAACTCTCCGGTCTCCCAGATGATCTTGATCTTGAGATCCTTCACTCCGGCGGCGTCGAGCATCTGCTTGGCCTTCTGCGGGTTGTAGACGTATTCACCCGTCTGGACCGCGCCGGTCAGGGTGTCGGCCACCACGCCCCGAGCGGGGGAGACCGAATCGGCGAAGACGTCCTTGATCAGGGACGGGCCGTTGATGGCGTAGCTCAGCGCCTCACGTACGCGCGGGTCGGCAAGCGGGTGCCCGGCGGGCTTGCGGAAGTTGTAGAAGAGCTGAGTGATCCGCGTGCTCGGCACCTGCTGCACCTCCACGTCACCCAGCCCCGACAGCTGGCTGATCGCATCGGGGGAGATCGCGTCGATCACGTCGACCTCGCCGCTGCGCAGCGCGACGACGCGGTTCGCCTCCTCCGGCAGGAACCTGACCTGTACGGTCTTGATCGCGGGCGCCGGGCCCCAGTACTTCTCGTTCACCTGCAGCGTGTACTCGCCGGTGCCCCGGTTCGCGGCGGTGACGACGTAAGGGCCCGATCCCACACCGCCCTGGAGTTCCTCCGGTTTGTTGGCGGCGGCGGGGGTGATGAGGATGTTCGCCATCAGGTAGTCGAGTGTCGGCACCGGATGCTTGGTGACGAGCTTG
Organism: Nonomuraea sp. NPDC048901; assembly: GCF_040649695.1. NCBI lineage: Bacteria > Bacillati > Actinomycetota > Actinomycetes > Streptosporangiales > Streptosporangiaceae > Nonomuraea > Nonomuraea sp. NPDC048901. Next base: position 111,177 of record NZ_JBEZFW010000020.1, read on the forward strand.
AAGGTGGCGGCGTCGACGGGAGTGACCGTCGGCCACTCGGGGAAGAGGCCGGCCAGGAACGATCCGGGCACCTTCTGGTACATCTCGAGCGCGGTTGAGACGTCTTGGACCGTGACCGGGCTGCCGTCGGAGTAGCGGACGCCGTCGCGCAGCTTGACCGTCCACTCGGTGGGAGCCGTCAGCTCGAACCGCTCGGCCAGGACGTGCTGCACGGTGAGCTTCGGGTCGATGAAGGTCAGCGCCTGACGGACGCCGCGCTGGACGGTGACGGCGGCATCGAACTGGTTGAGCTTGTTGTCCAGCGACACGAGCGAGCGGTTGAGCGCCAGGGTGATGCCGGAGCCGCCGGCGGGCCCGCCGCTGGAGCCCACGGCGGGCGCACTCCCCGGTCCCGCGCAGGCGGCGAGGGGACTCAGGGTCATGGCCGCACCCGTGAGAGCGCCGAGACGGAGAAGACTGCGACGGGAGAACTGGGGGCCGCTTCCGGGATGAGTCACTGGGCTTCTCGCTTTCTGAACCGTCCGCAGTGGTACGCCGCTCAGCAGCGGCCGTCTGCCAGGACCGGATGTTTCCCACGTCACAACGACGTTGCTGCACCATTACACGACTGCGCATTTCGCGCAAGGGGCCTAGCGCATTTTGTGCAAGCTGTGACATCATCCAGTCAAGACGAAGGATACGGCGACGCGTCCGCCTCGCTCAGAAGCGGATCGCGCATATGGGTTCGCGAACGCCGCGAGAGTCCTTCTGACCTGCAAAGATCAATCACACCGGGGGTTCCTTGAGGCCCAATCCCAGCACGGCCGCGCACGGTGTCCTCATCGTGGCCGACGACCTGTCGGGGGCAGCCGAGTCCGCAGCACGAGTCATGATGCGCGGAACACGCACGAGGATTCTTCTCACCCATGACGCCGTGCGCGGCGAGCGCGAACTCGCCGACATCCTTGTCGTCGACACCGACTCCCGGCATCGGCAGCCCGCCGACGCCGCCGCGGCGGTGCGTTCCACGGTCGCCGCGGCCTCCGCCGGGCGGCCGCGGCTGATCTTCAAGAAGATCGACTCTCTGCTGCGCGGCAACGTCGCGGCGGAGGTGGCCGCGCTCGCGACGCCCGGCGCCGCCGTCGTCGTCGCTCCCGCGCTGCCCGGCCTGGATCGGGTGGTACGCGGCGGCGTGCTGTACGTGGCCGGTGCCCCCCTCCACCAGGCGAACGCCTGGGCGGTGGACGGTGTCCCGGCTCCGACGTCGGTCGAGGCGGCTCTGGCGCCGCTCCCGGCCCGCGTGCTGGACCTCGCGACCGTGCGATCGGATCGTCTTACCGAGGCGATCGCCTCCTGCGCGCGGGATGCGCATATCGCGCTGTGCGACGCGGAGACGGATCAGGATCTGGACGCCGTCCTGCGTGCCGCGCTGGCCGTGCCGTCAGTACGGCTGGTCGGCTCCGGCGGGCTCGCCGACGCGCTCGGGCGCCATCTGCGGAGTCTCGGCCCGGCTGCCGGGGAGCATTCGCTTGTTCCAGGGCACGGTGGCGTGGGCTGCCCGGCGCCGCTCGTCGTGGTGGGCAGTGCCGAGCCGGTCGCGGCCGAACAGGTGCGCCGGCTGATCGAGGCCGGAGCCGTGCCCGTGGCCCTGCCTCTGACGGCCCTCCTCGGCACACCCGACGGCCGCGAACCCCTCCCCCGCATTCCCCTCGGCGACCGAGCGGTCGTGGCCTACCTCGACTCCGCCGGCGTCGTCCTCCCTGCGGCCTCCCGTGACATCGCGAGCCGGCTGGCCGAGGCCGTCGCGGACGCGGTGCGCGCGTACGAGAGTCCGGTGGACCTCGTCCTGACCGGCGGCGAGACCGCCCGGCGCGTCCTGGACGCCCTCCAGGTGCGGGAACTGACCCCGGTCGGGCAGGTGCACCCGGGTGCCGTCCACTCCCGGACTGTCGACGGCCGTTCCGTGGTCACCCGCCCGGGCAGCTTCGGGGAGGCCGACTCGCTCGTCGAGATCGTCAGGACCCTGGCCCCGTACTCCCTCGATTCCCTTAACCCCACTCTCTCCCAACGCGAAAGCTCCCAGAACCAAGCGAAAGGTCCCGAAGTGAGCATCAGCACTGCCGGCGTCAGCCGACAGCCTCGCACCGCGGCCACTCCGATCATCGCCGTCACCATGGGTGACGGTGCCGGTGTGGGTCCGGAAGTCATCGTCGGCGCCCTCCAAGACGCCGGCACCGCCGCACTCTGCCGTCCCGTCGTCATCGGCGACGCCGTACGGCTGCGCCAGGCGGCCGGCATCCTCGGGATCGACACCGAGATCGTCGCGATCGACACAGTGGCCGACGCCGTGTTCCAGCCGGGCCGCCTCAACGTCATCGACCTGGGGCTCCTGCCGGAGGACCTGCCCTGGGGGAAGATCTCCCCCGTGGCGGGGGCGGCCGCGTACCACTATGTCCGGGTGGCCAGCGAGCTGGCGATGGCCGGGGAGGTGCAGGCGATCTGCACGGCGCCGCTGAACAAGGAGGCCCTGCACGCGGGCGGCTACATCTTCCCCGGCCACACCGAACTCCTCGCGCACCTGACCGAGACCGGCGAGGTGTCCATGATGCTGTCCTCGCCGAAGATCCGGGTCATCCACGTCACCACGCACATCGGGCTGATCGACGCCATCGCGAAGATCGAACCCGGCCTGGTGGAGCGGACCGTCCGCCGAGGTCATGAGGCGCTCCAGCGGGCCGGGATCGAGAACCCGCGCATCGGAGTGTGCGGCATCAATCCGCACGCCGGCGAGAACGGCCTGTTCGGCTACGGCGAGGAGGCCGAGAAGATCGTTCCCGCCATCGAAGTCCTGAAGGCCGACGGGATCGACGTGCAGGGGCCGTTGCCCGCCGACACGGCGTTCTTCGTCGCGGGACGCGGTGACTACGACCTGATCGTGGCGATGTACCACGACCAGGGACACGGCCCGGTGAAGATCCTGGGTATCGAGGCCGGGGTGAACATCACCGTGGGCCTGCCCGTGATCCGCACGTCCGTGGATCACGGAACCGCCTTCGACATCGCGGGGAAGGGCATCGCTGAGGTCGGTAGCATGATCGAGGCGCTGCGGCAAGCCGCCCAGATGTCTCCCAGTCCGGCGAGCTGACCAGGGACCGTTGAACGCAAGCCGAGAAGGAGGAGCGTTGTCCAGGAACTCTGACCGTCGGCGCGCCGAGATCGTGCGCCTGGCCACGACCAGTGGTCTGGCCAGTGTCGAAGAACTGTCCTCGACGTTCGCTGTGACGCCCTCCACCATTCGCCGTGACCTGGCCCGGCTGACCACGCAAGGCCTGCTGACCCGGACGTTCGGCGGCGCGATGGCCGTCGTCGCCCACCCCGAGGACTCGGTGCGCCAGCGCGTCGGCGAGGCCTTCGAGGCCAAACACGGGATCGCCCGATGGGCGGCTCAGCAGATCGGAGCCGGCGAGTCCGTGCTGCTCGACGCCGGCTCGACCGTCGCGGCGCTCGCCCACGAACTGCGCTCCAGCACCCAGCTCTTCATCGCCACCACGAGCTTGACCGTGCTCAAGGAGCTCGGTGACGTCGAGAGCCTCCATGTGGAGTGCCTCGGCGGCCGGCTGCGCCATCTCAGCCAGGGTTTCGTGGGCCCCACCACCGAGGCGTCTCTGGAACGGATGTCGTTCGACCGCGTCTTTCTCGGGGCTGACGGAGTCACCGCCGACCGAGGGATCTGCGAGGCCGACCTCCAGCAGACCCGGCTCAAGGAGCTCATGGCGCGCAACTCCCGTAAGACCTACGTTTTGGCGCACGCGGCCAAGCTCGGGCGCGGTCCGTTCCATGCCTGGGTGCGGCTCCCCCGGCCCTGGACGCTGGTGACCGACGACACGGCCTCGGAAGACGCGCTGGCCCCGTTCTCGAGAGAGGGAGTCGAGGTGGTCGTGGTCGACGTCGAGGGCCGGATCAGCAAGCCGAAGCCGGCCGCCGATCAGCCGAGCGCCCCGCAAGGGTGAGGGCAGCGCGGCCGATCATGCCGCCCTGACTCGGGCAACCGCTCACGATCCTTGGTGGAGCGGGGCCTGATCGGCCGGTTCCGTCAGGCTCGTACGATTGGCGGCATAGGCGGTGAGGGCGCCGGTCGCGCAGATGATCGCGATGCCGAACAGCGCGAACCGTGCCGAGTCGAGTATCGAGGCGCCGCCCAGATTGACCAGGACGCCGCCCACCGCCGTACCGAACGCGATCGACAGGCTCGTCACGGTGGCGATCGCCGCCGCCGCCCGGCCACCTTCCTCCGGATCGCGGGTGCTGGACATCGCGGCCACCGACAGATGCGGGTAGGCCAGGCCGATGCCCGCACCGGCGACGAACAGCACCGGCACCCAGACGAGCACCAGCCAGCTCGGCGTGTCCGCACGCTGCAGCAGTCCCTGAAGGAGGAGGCCGGCGGCGAGCAGCACCGGGCCGAGCACACGCAGCCGGCGTACCGCCCGGTGTCCTGTCACCGACGAACTGCCGATCTGGGTGAGCGACCAGCCGAGCGAGATCGCCGCGGCGAAGAACCCCGCGATGAGAGGTGGCAGCTCGGCCAGCCGCTGGCCGAACAGCGGAAGGAACGACTCGACGGCGACGCCGAAGGCCAGCAGCCCCAGCGTCAGGTAGACCCACTTCAACGACGAACCTCTCTGGTACGTCGTACGCGGGAAGACCCGCGGCTCGCCGCGCCGCTCATGGACGTCGAACCCGGCCATCGGCAGCAGCGCCAGCGCGATACCGGCGGCCTTCGCGAGCGTGCCGGCCACGACCCCCGCCACGCTCACCGCCCCGGCCGCGGCCGTCACCAGCAGCAGCGACCCGGCCGGGATCGGCACCCGCCCGTCGCCGCGTTCGCTGGGCGGCAGCACGCGGGGCACGATCGCGCCGCACCCGGCCCCGATCACGGCCATGACCGCGAACGCCGGCCGCCACGAGCCGAACTGGGCGAACAGCCCGCCGAGCGCCGGACCGGCGAAGTTGCCGACGCCGTACATCGCCGACATCAGCGCGGTGCCGCGCGTCCAGAGCCGGGCCGGCAGCGCCGCTCGGATGACGGCGAACCCCAGCCCGGACAGCAATCCCGCGCCGAGCCCCTGGACACCCCTGGAGACCAGCAGCACCGCCATCGCCGGGCTCAGCGCGCAGGCCAGCGAGCCCGCGCTGAACGTGGCGAACCCGAGAAGGTAGGCGCCGACGTTCCCCTGCCGGGACAGGAGGCGGCCGGTGAGCATCGTCGCGATCACCATGGCGACGAGGTAGATCGTCATGTTCCAGGCGTAGAAGCTCGCGCCGCCGAGGTCGGCCACCGCGGTCGGCAGCAGGCTGGCCGCCAGATAGATGTTGATCGCGCCGACGAGCACTCCGCCGGCCAGTACGATCGCCGCGCCGAGATGCTCGCGGCCCAGCAACTCCCGCCACGCGGGCGTGGCGGAGGGTGGAGTGAGGCTCACGCGCCCACCTCCACGACGAAGGTGTGGATGGCGGGCTCGGCGCCGCCGGGTTGTTCGTGATCGTCAGGACTCATGCCTTCAAGGCTGTCGTTGAACTGTTCCCGGAGGCTTTGCCCGCCGGTCGTCGACGGTGCTGGGCGGATGAGGGTGCGAAAGCCTCAAGCCGCGGTAGAACCTTGCCCCCGCGCGTGCCCGGTCAGCGGGGACGGCTCGGATGAGCTTCGTGGGCGAAGCGCACGGTGATGGACAGGCCGCCTTCGGGGCGTGCGCTGGTGGTGAGGGTGGCGTGGTGGGCTTGGGTGACGGCGTTGACGATGGCCAGGCCGAGACCGTAGCCGTCGCGGCGGCCGTGACGATCGGGCGCCAGTCTCTGGAAGGGCTGGAAGAGCCGCTGGATCTGGTCGCCGGGAATGACCGGCCCGCTGTTGGTGACCGTGAGGGCCACCTGGGTGCCGATGGTCTGGGTGGTGATCTTGACCTGGCCGTCCGGGCGGTTGTGGCGGATGGCGTTGTCGATGAGGTTGGCGACGAGGCTTTCGATCAGTCTCGGGTCCCCGGCCGTCACCGCGGGCGTGAGGTGTTCGGCGAGGTCGATGCCGGTCTGTGCGGCTTGGTCGCGGCGGGAGGCGAGCACTCCCGCGACGATCTGGGTGAGGTCGAGGGTGTCCCAGCGGGTGACGCCGCGCTCGCTCGTGGCCAGGGCGAGCAGTGCCTGGACGAGCCGCTCCTGGTGTTCGCCCAGGGTGAGGGCCTCCTGGCAGACCGAGCGCAGGGTCTCGGCGTCGGCGTCGGGGTCGGCGAGGGCGACTTCGAGCAGGGTACGCAGGCCGGCGAGCGGGGTGCGCAACTCATGGGAGGCGTTGGCGACGAAGTGGCGCTGGGCGTCGAAGGAGGCTTGCAGGCGGGCGAACAGGTCGTCGAGGGTGTGGCCGAGTTCGGTCAGCTCGTCCGCGGGCTCGCCGAGGTCCAGGCGCCGGTGGAGGTCGCCGGCGGAGATGATTTTGGCGGTGGTGGTGATGGCGCGCAGCGGGCGCAGGAACCGGCCGGCGACGTACCAGCCGAGCGCCAGGGCGACGGGAATCAGTATGACCAGGGCGATGGCGGATCCGGTGAGGAGTTGGGGCAGGCTGATCCCGGCCCCGGTTTCAGTGATCGGGCCGGATGAGCCTTTGGGGGTGGTCTGCTGGATGCTGGCCAGCGGGATGTCGACGAGTATGAGCACGAAGGTCCCGGCGGCGTAGATGCCCGCCGCGTAGGCCAGCGCGAGCCGCGTCTGCAGCGACCTTCTGGTGAGCGTCTGCGAGGTCATTGCGGTCCGATGCGGTTGAGCGTCTGTGAGGTCATGACGGCCCGATGCGGTTGAGCGTGTGGGAGGTCATGACGGTCCGATGCGGTAGCCGCCTTCGCGGATGGTCTCGATCACGGGCGGGTCGCCGAGCTTGACCCGCAACCGGTGCATGGTGTGCTTGACGGCGCTGCTGAAGGGGTCGGCGGCCTCGTCCCAGACGCGCTCCAGCAGTTCCTCGGCGGAGATGACCAACCCGGGTACGGCCAGCAGGCATTCCAGCAGGCCGAACTCCCTGGGGCTCAGCTCAAGGCGCCGGCCGGCCCGGAAGGCGATACGGCGGGCCGGGTCGAGGGTGATGTCCCCGCATGCCAGGGTGGGCGGCAGCGGCGGGGTGGCACGGCGGCCCAGGGCACGGACGCGGGCGACCAGTTCGGCGAACGCGAACGGCTTGGGCAGGTAGTCGTCGGCGCCGAGGCTGAGCCCGTCGACGCGGTCCTCGATCGTGCCGGAGGCGGTGAGCATCAGCACGCGGGTCTCACAGCGGCCGTGGGCCAGTCGTCGGCAGATCTCGTCCCCGTGGACGCCGGGCAGGTCGCGGTCGAGGATCACCACGTCGTAGCGGGTGGCGGCCAGGCGGTCGAGGGCGGCGGTGCCGTCCAGGACGACGTCGACGGCCATGCCCTCGCGGCGCAGCCCGGTTCCGATGGAGCGGGCGAGGATTTCGAAGTCCTCGACGACCAGGACCCTCACCGCTCCTCACCGCCTGGTTGAGGTGCCATGCCCTTACGATCCCAGATCCCCGGTCGCAACCAGGTCGCAGCCACTGCGACCGGGCTGGAACCGGGTGCCGCGTACAACCGTCGGCATGAATCCATCTATGCCGTTCCGATCCGGCTTGCACGTGGAGTGGACCAGGTTCCGCTCCGGGCGATGCTGGGTGCTCGCCATGGCGGCCTCCGTACTGGTCACCGTGTCGCTCGGACTGCTGATCGCCGGGGGCGTCCGCAGCAGCTGCGTGACCGGGAAGGGCGAGGGCCCCTGCCCCGCGCCCTTGGTGGGACCCGATGGCACGGCTGTGCAGGACAGGTACTACTTCGTGCACCAGCCGCTCAAGGGGAACGGCAGCATCACCGCCCGCGTGGCGGACATGACCGGGCAGATGCGGCTGCCGGACGCCGTACCCGGAGTGCGCAACATCAAGCAGGGGGTGGTGCCGTGGGCGAAGGCCGGGCTCCTCGTACGGCAGAGCCTCAAGCAGGGCACACCGTACGCCGCCGTCATGCTCACCGGAGATCACGGCGTGCGGATGCAGTACAACTACACCCATGACGTGGCCGGCGGACCGCACAACGGCCCGCAGTGGCTGCGGCTGACCAGGTCGGGCGACACCGTCACCGGCTTCGAGTCGGACGACGGCAAGACGTGGACCCAGGTCAGCACGGTCAACCTGACCGGGCTGCCGGAGACGGTCGAGATCGGGCTGTTCGCCACCTCACCAGGCGCCTTGTGGGACATGGCGAAGGCCTTCGCCCAGGCCACCGCCACCTTCGACCAGATCAAACTGCAGGGCGCGAACGGTTCGTGGCGCCGCGACGACGTCGGCGTCGCTCTGGAGTCCGACGGTAAGACCCCGCATCACCCGGGCGGGGTCGTCGAGTTCGGTGACAAGCTCATCGTGACCGGGGGCGGCGACATCGGGCCCGCCACGGTGGAGGGCGGTCTGCGCGCCGACTTCACGCTGATCGGCGGGGTCGTGGGGCTGATCCTGGTGCTCGTGGTGGCGGTCACGTTCTACACGGCAGACTACCGGCGCGGGCTGATCAGGACCGGCCCGCAGCACGCACAGCCGCTCGCGCCGCCGGTCGGGCCACTGGTCGGCCCGCCGGTCGGGCCGCCGGTCGGGCCGCCGGTCGGGCCGCGTCCGGCGCGGCTGCTGGCGGCCAAGGCCACGGTGGTCGGCGCGGTCGCGTTCGCGGCGGGGCTGGTGGCCTCGGGGATCGTGGTGCCCGGCGGTCTGGCGCTGTTGCGTGCCCATCAGAACCCGATTCAGCCGCTCACCCTGGCGACCGAGCTGCGGGTGATCGTCGGCTTCGCGGCGCTGACCGCGGCCGCCGCCGTGCTGGCTCTGGGCCTGGCCGCGCTGGTCAAGCGGGCCATCGTCGCCAGCGGGCTGGCCATCGCGCTGGTCGTCGTGCCGTACCTGCTGGCGACCGCGGGTCTGGCGCCATGGCTGCTGGTGATCACCCCTGCCGCCGGGTTCGCGATCACGCAGAGCGTCCCCACGTTCGCGCATGTGGACGTCGGCCCGTCACTGTTCGGGAGCTACTACCCGCTCCCGCCCTGGGCAGGGTTGGCCGTGACCTGCGGGTACGCCGCCCTCGCCCTCGGGGCGGCGATGGCCGTGCACCGCAGGACAAATCATCGGTGACTGCGGTGGGCGGTCTCCGGGCCGATGACGCGCAGGAGCTCGAGAGCCTCGATGCTCTTGGATCCGGGCGGCGGCGTGAACAGGCGCAGGCGCTGGTCGGCGGCCTGCGTCTGCAGCATCTCGAAGTCGAATTCGATGAGCCCGACGGACGGATGAATGACACGCAACCGGCTCTCGCGGCGCACGGCGACCTCGTGCCGCTGCCAGAGGTCGGCGAACTCCTCGCTCGCCGCCCCGAGCCGGTCGATCAGGGCGCTCGATGGCTGATCGTAGTCACGACGTGTCGCGGCGGCACGCAGGTCGGCGACGCGCAGGCGGCTGTGGCGGTCGTGTTCCTCGGCGGGGTACGCCTGGCGCACGAACGGGTCGGTGAACCAGCGCCACACGATGTTCCGGTCCCGTTCCTCGATCCTGCACACGCACCCGAACAGCGTCTCGGCCAGGGCGTTCTGCGCGAGCAGATCGCCGAGGTCGGTCAGGAGCTGGGCGGGCGTGTCGCCCAGCCGGTCGAGAAGGTAGAGCAGGCCGGGACGTACGTGATTTCCGGCGCGCGCCCCTTCGGGCGGCCGGTGGCCCGCCAGCAGATAAAGGTGATCTCTTTCATCCTCGGTCAACCGCAGGGCCCGGGCGAGTGCGCTCAGTAGCTGGACCGATGGCTGGGAGCTGCGCGCCTGTTCGAGCCGCATCACGTAGTCGGCCGACACCCCGGCCAGCTGGGCCAGCTCTTCGCGGCGCAGGCCGGGCGTGCGGCGCCGGGGGCCGGCGGCCAGGCCGACCTCCTGCGGCCGGAGCCGTTCGCGGGAACGGCGGAGGAAGTCAGCCAGCTTGACGCGGTCCATCTTCATGTCATCCATCCTCGCCGCCCGGCCCACTGCGCGGGCCGCGCACGCTAGGAGGGCCGATCCTAGGGAATCGGCTCCCCTCCTCATCGCCGCACGCTCCTGGCATCGTCCCTGGTGTCGAGCAGCGCTGAGAGGGGAGACGGACATGAGAGAGGTCACAGTGGGCAGGGCGCACGTGCCGTACCGGGTGATGGGCGAAGGCCGCCCGCTCGTACTGGTGCATGGCGGCAGTCCGGGCTCGAAGGCATGGGACGGCGTGGCCGGGGCGTTCACGGGCACCAGCACGGTGGTGCTGCCGGATCTTTCGGGAAGCGACGCGGCGCGCGACGACGGGGGCGAGCTCACGGTCGAGCTGCTCGTCGAGCAACTCGCCGCCGTGATCTCCGACCTCGGGAAAGGGCCCGCCGACGTGGTCGGGCACTCCATGGGCGCTTCGGTGGCCGCCGCGTTGGCCGCCGTCCGGCCGGATCTGGTGCGCAGCGTCGTGTCGGTCACGGGCTGGGCCGGGCGGGGCGATGAATACCTCCGCAACGCGTTCACCGTCTGGCGCGATCTCGCCGGTGATGGCGACACCTTCGCGCGGTACACGATGCTGATCGCCTTCAGCCGTGAGCATCTGGCTGCCATCGGCCCGGCGGCCGTGGCGGAGCTCACCACCGCCTTTCGGCCCCATCCAGGCAGGCTCCGGCAGATCGATCTCGCCTCTCGGCTGGACGTCCGCGACCTGCTGCCGGGGATTCAGGCGCCGACGCTGGTGATCGGGTGCGCCCGCGACACTCTGATCTCCGCGGAGTACTCCCGCGCGCTGGCCGCCGACATCCCGGGCGCCTCGTACGAGGAAGTCGACAGCGGACACATCGTGATGGCCGAGCGGCCGACGGAGTTCGTGAAGCTCGTCCGCGACTTCATCCACCCGGGATGACAGAGGTGGTCATCGCGTCCAGGGTGAGCCTGAGCATCGGGGCGATGGTGCCACCGAAACCGGCCCGGGCCCGCGCGGCCGGCGCGGATCGCGGATCCACGCCCTGGCAGGAGCGGTAGTTGGCGAAGCTGACCACACGGAGATCGGGCAGCACCAGCCAGGCGTATGCCTGGTCGGGTTGGCGGGCGGGGTTCTGGATCACGAGCCCGGATCCGTTGAGCGGCTCGTACGGCCCGGTCAGGCTCGGTGCGGCGAAGCCATAGAGCCCGGTGGGCGCGCGGCCGGCCGGGTGGAAGGTGTGACGTTGGGTGGAGAAGAAGAGGTAGTACCGGCCGTCGTGGACGATGACGTGCGGTCGTTCGAGCTCGTGGTTGACGCCTTCGGCGACGAGCAGCGGCGGCAGGAGGGACCAGGTGCCCGCTTGTTGCTCGGCCAGGGCGATCGCGCCGGTGAAGCCGTCCTCCCACGCGGTGGACGCTGCGACGAGGAGATGATCGCGCCCGTCGGCCGGGTCGCGGAACCAGCCGGGATCGCGGAAGGCCCTGATGCGGCCCAGCGCTCCGTCGCCCTCCTCTGCTGGCAGGCCCGGGGCTCCGTCGCCCTCCTCTGTCAGCAGGTACATCCGGCCGTCGGAGCGCAGGACCTCACGATGCTCGACGTCCGGTCGCAACGAGATGCGACTGGCGTCGGCGATCAGGGCGGCGCGGGCCTCGATGACGCTCTGCCGGTACGTCGGTCGTGCTTCGCCACGCCGTCCAGCGGCCGTGTAGTACACGGACACGGTCCCATCAGGCCGCCGAACCGCTGACCCGGACCATTCGCGGCTGCCGGGCGCGGCGCCGTCGGTGAAGGCGTTCCCCAGGTCCTTCCACTTGTCGTCGCGGTGGGCGAGCAGACGGATCCGCGCCTGGTCGTGGCGCTCCTCGGGGTGGCCGGCGGCGGGCGCCGACAGGGCCATCCACAGCTCCTGGCCGCGGATCACGCTCGTCGAGCCGTCCTCGTCCTGGATCGGCCACAGGTCCCACAGGTCGTGGTCGGGCAGAATCGGTGCCGCGGTGGCGATGACGGGCGCCGTGGTCGTGGCGGCCTCGGCGAGCAGGTCGAGGTGCCGGTGGGTCCAGCGTGCCGGAGAGAGCATGGTCAGCCCTTCAAGGAGCCCTGGAGCAGGGCCTTGACGAAGTGACGCTGGAAGATGAGGAAGATCACCAGCGTGGGCGTCAGGATCAGCAGCGATCCGGCGCACAACAGCGGAATGTCGGTGCCCCACTGTCCTTGGAAGGCGCCCAGAGCGCCGGACATCGTACGTTTGGTGGGGTCGTCGACCAGGACGATGGCCAGCAGGAACTGGTTCCAGGTCCACAGGAACAGCAGGATGCCCAGGGACGAGATCGCCGGCATCGCCAGGGGTACGTGGATGCGGCGGAACAGCTGCCACACGTTGGCGCCGTCCATCCGCGCGCTCTCCGACAGCTCCCCGGGCATGTTGACGAAGTGGGCGCGCATCCAGAAGACGCTGAACGGCATGAACAGGCCGATGAGCGGCAGGATGATCGCCCAGCGCGTGTTGAGCAGCCCCATGTCGCGGATCTGGTAGTACAGCGGAGTGATGATGCCCTCGAAGGGGAGGGTCAGGCCGAGCACGAACAGCAGGAAGATCACCCGGCCGCCGATCACGCGCAGGTGACCGATGGCGAAGCCGGCCATCGTCCCCAGGAGGATGGAGATCGGGACCACGCCGAGCACGATGAGGGCGCTCGACTTCAGCAGCTCGCCCATCTTCGCGGCCTCGAAAGCGCGCGGGAAGTTGCCCCACTGCGGCTCGGCCGGCCAGGCCAGCCCGGCCGGGTAGGTGCCCGAGGGGTGCAGGGCGGTGACGAACAGACTGAGGAACGGCAGGAGCGTGACCGCCATCATGAGGACGAGCAGCAGCCTGCCGGTCCAGGCTTCCCGCGAGGCGATGATCATCGGTTGCCGTCCTTCGCGAACCACTGGATGGGCAGGGCGCAGGCGATCACCAGGACCATGAGCACCACGGCCAGGGCCGAGGCCATGCCCACCTCGCGTTCGGAGAAGGCCAGGTAGAAGATCTGCAGGCCGGGCACCATGGTCGTGTTGCCGGGACCGCCCTGGGTGGAGATGTAGATGATGTCGAAGCTCGCCAGGGCCGCGATCACTGTCACGGTGACGCAGACCGCGATCTCCTGGCGCAGGCTCGGCACCGTGATGGAGACGAACTCCCGCCACGCCCCCGCGCCGTCCAGCCGGGCGGCCTCGTACAGCGCCGGGTCGATCTTGCTCATGCCGGCCAGGAGCAGCAGCGTGCACAGGCCGAGCAGCACCCACGCACCGATCATGCCGACCGCGGGCAGGGCGGTGGCGAAGTCGCCCAGCCAGGCCCGGGTCACTCCCCCGAGACCGACGAGCGAGAGCAGCTGGTTGATCACACCGGTGGAGGCCAGCAGCCAGCTCCACGCGATGCCGGCCGCCACCAGCGGGATGACCTGCGGCAGGAACAGCACGGTCCGCGCGATCAGGGCGAGCCGGCTGGCGGCGATCCGCCGGATCGTCGCGGCGATGGCCAGGCCCAGCACGACCGGGATCGCGCTGAAGAACACGATCAGCTTGACGGCGTTGACCAGCGAGTCGAACAGATCCGGATCGGTGAAGACCTTGCCGTAGTTGGCCGGGCCCACCCAGGTGGACGGGCCGATACCGTCCCAGTCGTAGAGCGAGTACTGAACGGTCAGGGCGATCGGACGCAGGACGAACACCGCGTAGAAGGCGAGCGCCGGGGCGACGAACAGCCAGCCGGTCAAGCCGCGCAGCTTGGCCACCGCCGGCCGCCGGTGCGAGGAACCCACCTGCCTCAGTTCCCTTCGAGCTGGCCGGCGTAGTCGGCCTGGACGCTCTTCAGCAGGTCCTGCGGCGTCTGCTGTCCCGCGACGAGTTTCTGCAGCTGGGGGGTCCAGCTCTTGGCGTAGATGGCGCCGGTGGCGTTGGCGATGAAGTCCATCGCGCCGTTGTCCTTGGCGATGTCCGCCCCCGCGGCCAGCGTGCCGGCGGTGACCGTGCCGGACTTGACGGCGGGCATGTACGCCTCGGCCGGTCCCATCGGACGCGAACCGCCGACCTCCACGCCGATCTCGCGCGCCCGCTTGTCGGTGGCCACCCAGTTGAGGAAGAAGGCGGCGCAGTCGGCGTTCTTGGCATTCGCGGCGATCCCGAAGGTCAAAGGCGCCGACATGGCGGCCCGCTTGCCGCCCTGCTGCACCGGCGGCATCAGGGAGAAGCCGACGTTGCCCGCCATCTGCTTGTCGAGGTTGCCCGACTCCCAGTCGCCGTTGAACATGAACAGGCCCTTGCCGCCGATGAAGCGGCTCATCATCGTCGCGTAGTCGACCGCGTTGACGTCCTTCTGGAAGTAACCGGCCTTGATCCACCGCTCCAGGTGCTGGGCGGCTTGCAGGTTCGACGGGGTGTCGATGGTGGCGCCGGGCTTCTGGAAGATCCAGTCGTTGATCGGCTGGGGCTGGCCGTAGGAGGCCATGAGGTTCTGCAGCGGGAAGGCCAGGCCGCCGGTGGCGCCGCCGTTGAACTGCACGATGGGCGTAATGCCCGCGCTCTTGGCCTTGGCCAGCACCGCGTCGAACTCCGCCAGCGTGGCGGGCGGCGCCGACATCCCGGCCTGCGCGGCGAGCTTCTTGTTGTAGAAGACGCCGGTCATGCTGAAGTTGAGGCCCAGGGCGTACAGCGAGCCCTCGCCGCGCGGCCGGCCGCCCGGGCCCAGGCGCAGCTGCTGGAGCTGCGAGGCCGGCCACTTGTCCCAGCCGAACGCCCTCGCGTAGCCGTCCAGGTTCTTCAGCAGGTTGTCCTTGACCAGCTCGGAGACCTGGGGCAGGCGTATCAGGTCGGGCGGGTTGTCGGCCAGCACGCGCGGGGCGTTCTGGGTGATGACGGCGAACTGGTCCTCGCGGATGTTCCACGTGACGTTCGGGTGCTGCTTGGTGAACTCGGTGGTCAGCGCCTTGGGGAGCGGGAAGCCGGTCTCGAAGTAGCCGTTCATGGTGATCGGCGCGGTGCCGCAGGTGGGCGCCGCGGACACCGGCGAGGCGCTGGTGGCCTGGGGTCGCGGGCTGTCGCTGCCGGGAGCCGCGCAGGCGGCGGCCAGCGTCCCCATGGCGATCACAAGCGCGGCCCCGGACCTGCCGGGGCGAACTCGGCGTGCCATGTGCATCTCCTCTGCTGCTTGGGACGATCGGCACCGGGCTGATGTCCTGCTTTCCGTTGCTAAATCGGGTTAGCGCCCGATAGTCTCACGGCGCGCGTCGTACGATGTCAACCCCCCGTACCACTCTCTTGACGATCGGAGGTCCTGGGTGAGCCCACGACGGGTCACGCTGGCCGATGTGGCCAAGGCGGCCGGTGTCTCCCGCCCGACCGCCTCGCTGGTGCTGTCCGGCCGCGGCCGTGAGCTGCGCATCTCTCAGGACGTCGAGCAGCGGGTCCTGCGGGCGGCCGAGGAGTTGCAGTACCGGCCCAACATCGTCTCCGTGGGCCTGCGTACGGGCACCAGCCGGACGATCGGCTTCGTCTCCGACACCGTCGCCACCTCACGGCTGGCCGGCGACATGATCAAGGGCGCGCTGGAGGCGGCCCGTGAGCGCGGCTTCATGCTGTTCATCGGTGAGACCGAAGGCGACGCCGAGCTCGAACGCCTCCTGCTGCAGGCCATGCACGACCGCCAGGTCGACGGGCTCATCCTGGCCTCGATGTTCACCAGGACCATCAAGGTGCCCAAGGGCATCACAGCCGCGCCCGCCGTGCTGCTCAACGCACTGCCCAAGCAGCCCACTCCCCTGCCCGCCGTCATCCCCGACGAGGTCGAGGCCGGCCGCCGCGCGGCCCGCGTCCTGCTCGAGGCCGGCCACCGCGACGACATCTACCTGATCGGCGCGGGCCCGCGCCTGCGCGACGTGCCCGCGCAGAGCGTCGCGGCGGTGGAGCGGCTCGTCGGCATCCGCGAAGCGCTCGGCGCGGCGGGCGTCAAGGTGGCGGGCGCCCGCACCTGTCCTGACTGGCAGCCGGAGTACGGCCTCGCCGCGACGCACGACCTCCTGCGCACCGTCCGGCCGCATGCGCTGATCTGCTTCAACGACCGCATCGCCATGGGCGCCTACCAGGCACTCGACGACTTCGGGCTCAAGGTGCCGGCGGACGTCTCCATCGTCTCCTTCGACGACCACCCCCTCGCCTCGTGGATGCGGCCTCAACTGACCACGGTGGCGCTGCCCCACTACGAACTGGGGCGCAAGGCCGTCGACGTGCTGTTCGCCGAGATGGATCGGCTCGCCGAGACCGACCGCGACCCTGCGGACACCGACCGGGCCGGCGAGGTGCACCGGGTCCCGATGCCGGTCCGCAGCCGCGAATCCGTCTCGCCGTCACCGGCTTGACCGTTGATCACGTGCCGGCCGACGTCTCCAGGGATGGAGCCGGGTCGAAGCGGTCCCAGGCGCCGCTGACCGCGCGGTTCCTCCGGCCGTTGCGCAACAGCGTCACACTGACCAGCGCCGATAGTGCCGCCACGACGATCGGGTACGCGATGCCGGCGAGTCCCAGAGAGAACTACCAGCGTGCTAGAGGTTCGCCGTGAGGCGGGCCAGGATGCGCGCCGCGGGCTCGGCCGACGCGTGCCGGTAACCGGTGCCGGCCCACAGGTGGAGGCGTTCGGCGTCACCGGCGGCGGCCGCGGCTCTGCGCAGTGGGCTGGTCAGGTGGTGCAGCGCGGGGTAGCCGGCCGGGGCGAGGTGGTCGTAGCGGTCGGTGAAGGCGTTGCGCAGCGCGCGTGCGGGACGGCCGGTGAACGCGCGGGTGACGAGCGTCCGGTCGCGGGCCGGGTCGGCGAGAGCGTCCTGGTGCGTTTTCGAGGCGCCGCTTTCGTCGGCGCGGATCAGGACGGTGCCCACCATGGCGGCCACGGCGCCGGCCCGCAGGACCTCGGCGACGGCATCGCCGGTGGCCAGACCGCCCGCGGCGATGAGCGGGAGATCGGTCACGTGGGCCACTTCGCGCAGCAGCCGGGTGATCGGTGTCGCCGTGGGGACGCGGTCGGGGGTGAGGGTGCCCGAGTGGCCGCCGGCCGCGCCCGCCTGTACGGCCAGGAGGTCGGCGCCGGCGTCGGCGGCGCGGAGCGCTTCCTCGGCCGAGGTGACCGTCTGCGCGATCAGCGTGCCGGCGGCGCGCAGCGCCTTGATGACCGCCGGATCCGGGATGCCGAAGGTGAAGCTCGCCAGCGGGACGGGGTCGGCCAGGAGGAGGTCGATCTTGTCGCGCCAATGATCGTCATCTTCGGTGAGAGCGACGGTGGCGAGGTCGAGTCCGTACTGGTCGGCTTCGGGCTGGATGGTGCGGGCGTAGCGACGGTAGGCGGCGGGGTCGGCCGGGATCGGGTTGGGGGCGAACAGGTTGACGCCGAACGGAACGGCGGCCGCCCGTACCTCGGCGATCTGCTCCGCGAGCGCTTCCGGGCGCTTGTAGCCGCCGGCCAGCAACCCGAGACCGCCGGCTTCGGCGGCGGCGGTGACCAGCCGGGGCGTGGTGGCGCCGCCTGCCATGGGTGCGGCCAGCACGGGAACGGACAGGCCGATGGCGGTCAGTGCGCTGTTCATGGTCGCCTGCTCTCCTGCCGGTGCCGGATCCGGCCCTTCGCCGTCCTCGGCTCCGAGGTTAGGAGGTGGGACCAGTGACTGGGAAATTCAATGCGGGACGCCCAGGTAGGGGAAGACCGTCAGCGTGTCGCCGTGCGGCTTGATCCCCTGGGAGGGCGCGTTCCCCTTGGTCAGGATGGCCAACTGCGCGTCGACGATGTCGTCGGCGAACTGGCGGCCGTTCAGGTAGCCGGCCGGCTCGGCGCAGTCGTAGGTGAGCAGGTCGGGCAGCAACTGCCCGGCCACCTCGGTGGCCTCGTGCTCGGTGTAGCCGCCGCCCGCGCCCAGCAGGGCCGCGACGATCTTGCCGGTGTGGTCGCGCCGGTCGTCGGCGGGTGATCCGGCGTTGTAGGCGTTCTTGTCATCGTCCCTGGTGAACACGATGTTCATCAGCGGCCGGCCCATCCGCTCGACCTGCCTGCCCTCCAGCAGCACCGTCGTCCAGTAGCCGACCGGTTGCTCGAGGAACAGGCTGTTGGGCACCTCCAGCACGATCGCGAAGACGTTCTTGTCGGCGAAGAAGTCGGCCCCCGTGAAGGCCATGCCCGCCTTGAAGCCCTCCAGGTCGAAGACGAACGGATCGCTGCGGATCCCGGCGAAGAACCGGTACTCCCCCTCGGTGGAAGCCTGCGCCCGCGTCCGAAACACACCGGGCACCGGCGAAGAGCACCTCGCCGTCCAGTTTCACCCTCGCCGTCTGTTCCGCCTCGCCGGAGAAGGTGACCGCGAAGGTCAGGTCGGCCACGGCGTCGCCGTTGGTGTCCAGGTGCAGGTTGTACACGGCCCGCGGGTGGAACCGCTCCCCCATGGTCGGTGCCAGCGGGTTGACGCACATGACCAGGACCGAGCGGTCCTGGTCGCCGGGCTGCCGGAAGGCGAAGATATCGGTGATGTCGATCCGGGCATCGCCATGCGGCGGCTTCATCCTCGGAGCATCGAGATGATCGGACATCAGGAGCCTCCTTCGACGCTGGCGATGGCGGTCAGCCAGGGATCGGCAATTCCCCGTCGACGTACTGGGCGCGGCCGAAGCCGAACGACCAGTCTTCGGGACTGTTCTCGACATAGCTGACGAACAGCTCCTGGCCGCCGACCCCGGCCTGGTCCAGATGGTCGGCGAGAGCGCGGTAGAGGCGCTGCTTGTCGGCGGCGCTGCGGCCGCGCTGGGTGAAGATCTGGACGATCACCACCTCGGCGCCGCGCTCGAAGCCAAGGCCGGCGTCCTGAGCGATGATCTCGTCTGCCTCGTGCTGGGTGACGATCTGGAAGCGATCTCGTACCGGGATCCCCAAAACCTCCGCCAGCGCGTGATGGACGGCGTCGACGACGGCCTTGACCTGGTCGGGGCGGCGTCCGCGGACCACATCGATGCGTAGCAGGGGGCTGTCGGTACTCCAATCGCGAGATGACCCCTCACGGCCCTGGACATTCCCCCTCAACTGGGAAACCAAGGGCGGCCACCGTCTTGTTGCACCGCGCGGAAGAAGAGCTTTACGGGTGCTTGACCCCAGCACCCCGTTACGGTCGTTGTCCCGCAGGCTGTCAGCGGACGATCGAGCGTGCAGTCGAACGTCAGCGCGCGGATCCACGCGCTGGCAAAGG
Source organism: Nonomuraea sp. NPDC048901 (assembly GCF_040649695.1). Taxonomy (NCBI): domain Bacteria; kingdom Bacillati; phylum Actinomycetota; class Actinomycetes; order Streptosporangiales; family Streptosporangiaceae; genus Nonomuraea; species Nonomuraea sp. NPDC048901. Next base: position 130,428 of record NZ_JBEZFW010000020.1, read on the forward strand.
AGCTCGGCGTTCCGCTCTTCCGCTGGCATGCCAGGGGTGTGGTCCTGACGGCCTCCGGCGAGCCGCTGCCGACTTAGCGTCCTCTTATCGCTGCTTCACCATCATCGGCGAGGCCGTGGGGCAGATCCACCGGGTCATGCCCGCCGTCGAGATCGTCCGGCGGATGGCCGGCGACGCCGCGGAGATCCTGAGCCGGTTCGCAGACGCGTCCGCCTCACTGCGTGTGTGACTCGTGGCCTGAGGGACAGCAGCCACTGATACGGCAGTTCTTCGCGGGCCTCTCACCCGCTGACACCGAATGGAGCCTGCGATGACCAATCCGATGCCGGCGCGGCAGGAGTGCGCGGCCGTGGTCCTGGGTGGGCCGACCACGGTCCTCGATCTCGGCGGCCTGCGCATCGTCGCCGACCCGACCTTCGACGACGCCGGGCCCCACGGTTACCTCACCAAGACCGCCGGGCCGGCCGCTACCGAGGACGAGGTGGGGCCGGTCGACCTTGTCCTGGTCAGCCATGATCTGCACCCGGACAACCTCGACGATCGCGGCCGTGCCTTCGCGCTGAGCGCGCCGTTGATCCTCACCGGTCCCGCGACGGCGGGCCGGCTCGGGCCGCCGTCGGCCGGTCTCGCCGCCTGGTCAGGCCACGCCCTCCCACGCCCGGGCGGAGGTGGTGAGCTGGCCGTGATGGCGGTGCCCGCCGTACCCGGTCCGGAAGACGGTGAGCGTGACGGCGACGGCGACGGCAAGGTCAACTGCGAGGTCACTGGATTCGTCCTGTCCGGGCATGGTCTGGCCACCGTGTACGTCAGCGGCGACAACGCCTCGATCCGTACCGTGGCCGAGATCGCCCGCCGGGTGCCGGAGATCGACGTGGCGGTGCTGAACGCCGGCGCGGCCAGGGTCGCGGCGAAGTTCGACGGCCGGCCCCTGTCATTGGACAGCCACCGGGCAGCGGCCGCGGCCGCGGTGCTGGGCGTGAAGGTCGTGGTCCCAGCGCACTACGACGGCTGGGCGCACTTCTCGGAAGGCCGGGCCGAGCTGGAGCAGACCTTCTACGAGGCGGGACTGTCGTCCTCGCTGCGGGTCGCCGCGCACCGTTCCTGATGTCCCTGCGGGCCTGATCCGCCGCGCGATCAGTCGTCGATCGCCTGGTAGAGGGTGGTCCAGAAGTCGTGGATGGCCCGCGCCGAATCCGGGGTGGACATGCCGGTCTGGGTGAGCAGGATGCCGACGAGCTGGTGGTGCGGGTCGGCGTAGACGGTGGTGCCGCTGCCGCCGTCCCAGCCGAACTGGCCGATGGGGGCGTAGTCGCCCCGGTAGGTGCGCACCGCCATGCCGAACCCCCAGCCGCCGTGCTGCCCCAGGCCATACCCCCGATGGACGGAGTCGCGGCCCCAGGCCACTCGGGCGGCCAGCTGCTCGGGCGGAAGTTGGTTGGTGGTCATCAGCTCGACCGCCGGCCGGGACAGGATTCGCTCGCCGTCGTGAATCCCGCCGTTGAGCAGCATCCGGAAGAAGGCGTGGTAGTCGTCGGCGGTCGAGTCGAGTCCGCCGCCGCCGGACTGGAACGCCGGAGGCGTGCTGTGGTGCCCCCCTTCGGCCGGGTCCTCCACGCGGAACTCGCCGGTCTGCCAGTCGGGGGCGTACAGCGGCGGGAGCCGGTCGATCTTGTCGGCGGGCACGTGGAATCCGGTGTCGGTCATGCCGAGCGGGCCGAAGATCCGCTCACGCAGGAACTTCTCGAACGACTGCCCGGTGACCCTGGCCACCAGTACGCCGAGCAGGTCGTTGCTGATGTTGTAGATCCACCGCTCGCCGGGCTGGCAGATCAGCGGCAACGTGCCCAGGCGGCGCATCCACTCATCCGGGTCCGGCGCGGGCAGCAACCATCCGTCCTCCTGGCCGTAGACACCCCGCTCGAAGAGCGCGCCCATGATCGGGGTGCCCGGCGCGGTCATGTCCATGCCGAGTCCGTTGGTGGAGGTGAGCAGGTCCCGCACGCTGATCGGCCGCCGCGTCGGCACCGTGTCGTCCAGCGGTCCGTCGGGCCGCGTCAGCACCTGGCGGTCAGCGAGCTCGGGCAGCCACGGATCCACCGGGTCGTCCAGCCGCAGCCGGCACTCGTCCACCAGCACCATCGCCGCCGCCGCCCCGACCGGCTTGGACGTCGAGGCCATCCGGAAGATCGTGTCGCGGCGCATCGGCGTGCCACCGTCATGCCGCATCGTCCCGAGCGCCTCGACGTGCGTCTCCTCGCCCCGGCTGACCAGGGGCGACAAGGCCGGGGATCTTCCCGGACTCGACATGCCGTTCCAGCACCTCGCGCAGTCTGCGCAACCCTGCTTCGGAGAAGCCGCCGTTGCTGTTTCCCATCATGAATCTCGCCTCCATCTACTCGGCGTCACTGACTACCGGTACAAAGTAACACCGACTACCGGTATATAGCAACACGGAATAGCTGGCGGTGCGAGTCAGACCCATGTCGGTAGCCGCACTCGGGGCGGCCTGATCCAGCGACGGGCCACCGACTCCGGCCCGCGCGGCCAGGAAGACCCGCCAACGAGCTCTGGCGGGAGGGCCGCTCCTCCCCGTGGCGTGCCGCGACCGAGAGCATCAGGCATCCCAACCTGGGCACGATCCCGCTCGCCTGCGACACCATGCTGCTCCCGGACGGCCACCAGACCGTGCTCGGGTACTCCGCCGAGCCGGGATCTCCCGAAGCCACGGCGCTCGACATGCTGCGAGTGATCGGCCTGCAGCAGGTGTGACGCCCTGCGGATCAAGTCGAGCGTGTCAGTCGCCGCTCGCCTGGTAGAGGGTGGTCCAGAAGTCGTGGATCAGCCGCGCCGAATTCGGGACGGACATCCCGACCTGGGTGAGCAGGATGCCGACGAGCTGGTTGTGCGGGTCGGCGTAGGTCGAGGTGCCGGCTCCGCCGTCCCAGCCGAACTGACCGATGGGCGCGTAGTCGCCGCGGTAGGTGCGCACCGCCATCCCGAAGCCCCAGCCGCCGTGCTGGCCTTGGCCGAAGGACAGATGCACGTTGTTGGTGGCCATGGCGTGCCGGGCGGCCTGCTGCTCGGGCGTGAGGCGGTTGGTGGTCATCAGCTCGACGGCGGGCCGCGACAGGATCCGTTCGCCGCCGTGCGTCCCGTGGTTGAGCAGCATCCGGAAGTAGGCGTGGTAGTCGTCGGCGGTGGAGACCAGCCCACCGCCGCTGCCCTGGAACGCCGGCGGCTTGCTCCAGCGTCCACCCTCGGCCTCGTCCCACACGTGGAACTCCCCGCTCTGCGGGTCAGGGGCGTACAGGGTCGGCAGCCGGTCGATCTTGTCGGCGGGCACGTGGAAGCCGGTGTCGGTCATGCCCAGCGGGTCGAAGATGCGCTCGCCCAGAAATTCCTCGAACGACTGGCCGGTGACCCTCGCGACCAGCACGCTGAGCACGTCGTGGCTGATCTGATACTGCCAGCGCTCGCCGGGCTGGTGCATCAGCGGCAGCTCGCCCAGGCGGCGCATCCACTCATCCGGCCCGGGCATCGGCTCCGGCAGATCGGGCGTGAGCCCCCGTTCGAAGATCGCACCCATGATCGGCGTGCCCAGCGCCGTCATGTCCATGCCGAGCCCGAACGTGGAGGTCAGCAGGTCCCGTACGGTGATCGGCCGCCGCGCGGGCACGGTGTCGTCCAGCGGGCTGTCGATCCGCTTGAGCACCTGCCGGTCGGCGAGTTCGGGCAGCCACGGCTCCACCAGGTCATCCAGTCGCAGCCGGCACTCATCCAGCAGAACCATCGCCGCCGCCATCGCGACCGGCTTGGAGGTCGAGGCCATCCGGAAGATGGTGTCGCGGCGCATCGGCGCGCCACCGTCATGACGCATCGTCCCGATCGCCTCGACGTGCGTCTCCTCGCCCCGGCCGACCAGGGCGACAAGGCCGGGGATCTTCCCGGACTCGACATGCCGTTCCAGCACCTCGCGCAGTCTGCGCAACCCTGCTTCGGAGAAGCCGCCGTTGCTGTTTCCCATCATGAATCTCCTCGCGCACAGTGTTCGATCTCTGCGAGCCCTGTCTGGGGCTCGGTCATGGGGACACCCTCTGCGGCGCCACCGGAGCCGTTCGGAAATCCCTGAACGCCTGCGACACTACATTGCGTTCATAAATCAGTCAACAAGCAATGAGAGACTGTTTTGCCTGCTAAATATAGCTGATACGACCTTCGTTGCAATGACACTGAGACTGAATGCAAAGGATGATCAGAATTGCATTGCAATGGGCCGCGAGCGAATACATACTGTTGCGGTGGTGTGCGGCCCGCGCATGTCGAGAGTCAGGAGACGAGCACCGATGCCCGGAGGCAGACTCACCAATGAGGACCGTCAGCACATCGCTGCGGCACTGGCCGAGGGACTCGGATACGCGGAGATCGGCCGGCGTCTAGGGCGGCCCGCCTCGACCATCATGCGGGAGGTCACCCGCAACGGCGGACCCGACGACTACGGGGCAGACCAGGCGCACGAGGCCACACGGCATCGCGCGCGCCGGCACAAGCAGGCTCAGCCTCCGGCGCCGCCGATCCCCGACAGCGGCCACGGGCGTGACCCCCAAGCGGTGCGGGACTTCACGGAGTCCTTCACCGCCCTCCTCGTTCAGCAGGGTCTGCCCCGGATGGAGGCCAGGGTGCTGGCCTGCCTGTACATCACCGACTCCGGCACCCTCACCGCCGCCGACCTGGTCCAGCGGCTACGCGTCAGCCCCGCGTCGATCTCCCACGCCATCGCCTTCCTCGAACAGCAGGGAATGCTCAGCCGCGAACGCGCCCCGGGCGCGCGCCGCGAACGCTATGTCATCGACGATCAGATCTGGCTCGGGACGCTCCGCGCGGCTCTGCAGATGAACGAGACCCTGGCCGTCGCATCGCAGCGCGGAGCCGAGATTCTCGGGGCCACCACCCCGGCGGGCGCCCGCTTCGAGTCATCCGCCGAACTTCTTTTCCTCCTGAGCGGGGCCTTCCGGCAGGTCATGGAGGAGTGGGTGCAGAACCAGGCCGCCCGGAGCCCCCACCCGCCGACCGCCTCTTCTTGACGCGCGCCACCGCGGGACCTGCGCGAAGCGCCTGTCCATGCGGGCCTTCGGGGATCAGCCCGCGGACCCCATCCGGCCGATCATGTCGAGCACGAGGTTGGCGGCCACCTCCGCCCCGTCGATGCGGACCTTCTCCGCCACGGCGGCCGCGCGGGCACCGGTCTCGGGAGCCAGAGCGATCTTGAGCGCGGCCGACAGCGACTCGGCGGTCGGCGTCGGACCGTCGTGTCCCGTACCGATGCCCAGCTCGGTCACCCGGCTCGCCCAGTACGGCTGGTCGGCGACCTGAGGCACGATCACCTGCGGCGCCCCGGCACGGGCCGCCGTCGCCGTGGTGCCCGCGCCGCCGTGGTGCACGACCGCGGCCACCCGGCCGAACAGCTCCTGATGGTTGACCTCGCCGACCACGAAGCAGTCGTCCCGGTCGTCGATCAGGGCCAGATCGGCCCAGCCACTCCCGAGCAGGACCCGGCGGCCGTGTGTCCGTACCGCCTCGATGACGGCCCGGGAGATTTCCCGCGCGCTCGCGCCCCGCATGGGCATGCTGCCGAAGCCCACGTACACCGGCTCCGCGCCGGCGGCAAGGAACGCCTCCAGATCGGCTGGCAGCGGGCGCTCGTCCGGGCGGATCCACGCGCCGGTCTGTACCACGTCAAGGTCCGGCGTCTCCTGCCACGGGCCCAGGACCGGGTCGGCCGCCAGGAACGGGCGGTCGGTGAAGGCATAGTCGCGGACGGCGTCCACCGGCGGCAGGCCGATCGAGACCCGGTGGGCGTTGATCATCTCGCCGAAGAGCGCGTTCTTGTGCTCGGCGTCGAGATCCCACAGCGCCCGGTTGTCGGTCACCCCCGCGGGGACCTCCTGACCCGGCCAGGGGCGAGGCGGACGGTGCGGCGACGGCAGGTAACTCGGAGAGAACGACGTGAACACATAGGGCACGCCCAGCTTCTCGGCCGCCGCCCGCGCACCGGCCACGGCCGGGAACGAGCCGGTGGCCACCACCGCGGCGCAGCCCTCGGCCGGCCCGGCGACCGCCTCGTAGGCCATGGCGGTCAGCTCGGCGGCGATGTCGGACAGGCTCGTCTTGCCGGGGACCGCCCCCGTCGCCAGCGCGCGGATCGGCCAGCCGAGGGGAGTCAGCGGCACGTCGATGCCGTCCAGCAGCTGCGCGAAGTCCGGCGGCGCGCACATCCGCACCTCGGCGCCCAGAGCCTTCAGCCGCACCGCCAGGCCCGTCATCGGCCCGACGTCCCCGCGCGACCCGTAGGTCACCAGCACAACGCGCATTCCACGACCCCCATTTTTCGTACGTTTCCAGCGTCGAGGGGTGATTGTGCGGCATGACCCGGGCCTTGTGGCAAGGCCCCCCATGCGCTATAGGTTGGAAGTGGAAGGAGTGGTCATCCCTCCTACGCCGCGCGTCAGGCCACTCTTCACTCCCAGTCGATCTCGCGCAGCGCGGCCACGCCCTCGTCCGGTCCGGTGATCACCGCGTCCTCGCCGTCCTCGTCAGCCAGCGAGAGGACCTGGGGAGACAGCTCGATCAGCGAAGCGATGAAGGGCCGCCAGGTCTCCTCGGACAGTGACGACTGGGCACGGATGATCAGATCGAGAATCTGGTCCAGGTGGTCGTCGAAGGAGATGGAGAGCCCCGCCAGGCGCTCCTCGGATGCGAAGTCGAATCGGATCACGTTGACGTCGGGCAGACACCTGATCCGGAGCGTCGCCGCGTCGTTCTGGTACGTGTGGTCGATCCATCGCCACCCTTCGCCGCTCACGGCCTGCCATCCGCGGCTCTCCAGCCGACCTTGAATGTCGTCTATCGTCACTGGCCATTCCCTCATGGTCATTGTCAGGAGCTGCTCCGCCGAGACGCTTTGATAGCTTCACGTGGGACAGACAGCATCCGGACTTCCGCCTTGCTTCAGGGACGAAGCACAGGAAGTCGTATTACATCTGTTTAGAGGAGCAGTATGAGGGTTGTCGTCATTGGGGGAAGCGGACATATCGGCACATTCCTCATCCCCCGGCTCGTACGCGCGGGTCATGAGGTGCTCAACATCAGCCGGGGAAGCCGGGTCGCCTATGCCGAGGCCCCTGAATGGCAGCACGTACAGCAAGTGACGGCGGATCGCCAGCAAGAGGACACCGAGGGCGTCTTCGGCGACAGAGTGGCGGGACTGCGGCCCGATGTCGTCGTCGACTTGGTGTGCTTCACCCTTGAATCCGCCGTGGCCCTCGTGGAACGACTCCGCGGGCAGGCAGGCCACCTGCTGCACTGCGGGTCCGTGTGGCGATACGGGCCGAGTCACAAGTCGCCCATCGCCGAAGGGACAGGGACGGAACCATTCGGTGACTACGGCATCCAGAAGGATCGAATCGCGCGGATGCTGAAGGACGAGACCGCCGGCGGCGGCATGGTGACGACGTCACTGCACCCCGGGCACATCGTCGGCCCGGGCTGGGACCCGATCGGACCGACCGGCAACCTGGACCCTGCCGTCTGGCGCACCCTGTCGGCTGGACAGCCACTTAAGATCCCCGGACTTGGCGTCGAGCTCATGCATCACGTTCATGCCGACGATGTCGCTCAGGCCTTCGAGAAGGCGATCGCGCATCCTGACACGGCGGGCGGGGAGGACTTCAATGTCGTCGCCCCAACGGCCCTGAACGTCCGAGGATTCGCCCACGAAGCAGCGAGCTGGTTCGGGCAGACGGCTTCGCTGGAGAGCGTGTCATGGGAGGAGTTCCGCGCCACCACGACCGACGAGCACGCGCAGGTGAGCTGGGAACACCTCTACCGCAGCCACTGCCTCACCATTGACAAGGCCAAGACACTTCTCGGCTATGCACCCCGGTACGAACCCGAGGCCGCAGTACTCGAGTCCGTCCGCTGGCTCATCGAACACGGCCGGCTCGAGGTAGACCGTCCCCTCGTCGTATGACTTCCCGCGGCCGCCGGCTGCTTCGACGAGCTTGAGCAGCGCCTGAGCCGCCGCGGCCGGGTCGCCGGCAGGCCACCTTCCGGCGACGCGCCGAGTGGCCATGTGACGTACACCACCGATCACGGATGTCACACAGCGGCGAGAACCGGCGTCTTGTGCGTACAGCGCACTTGAGAAGCGAACAGGCAGGAGCCGGCCATGAACGAGCGCAGCGAGCCAACGACAGGCACAGCCGAGCCGCTCGCCGGCCCCGCCCAGATGGACCCCGCCACCGAGGCGTTCGTCACCCACCGCAACCTGCTGTTCACCGTCGCCTACGAGATGCTCGGATCGGCCGCCGACGCCGAAGACGTCCTCCAGGAAACCTGGCTGCGGTGGATGACGGTCGACCTGACGCAGGTGCACGACCAGCGCGCCTACCTGGTGCGGATCACCACCCGGCGCTCGCTCGACCGGCTGCGCACCATGAAGCGCCGCAAGGAGGCGTACGTCGGCCCCTGGCTGCCCGAACCCCTGCTCACCACGCCCGACGTGGCCGAGAACCTCGAACTCGCCGAGAGCGTGTCCATGGCACTCATGCTCGTCCTCGAGACGCTCTCGCCGACCGAACGCGCCGTATTCGTCCTGCGCGAGGTCTTCGACGTCAGCTACGACGAGATCGCGACCACCGTCAGCAAGACCCCCGCCGCCGTCCGCCAGATCGCGCACCGCGCCCGCCAGCACGTACAAGCACGCCGCCCGCGCGAAGCGATCTCCCCCAGCCAGGCCCAGGCGGCTCTGGAGTCATTGCGGCGCGCGCTCGAAACCAGCGATCTCCAGGGCCTGCTCGACGTGCTCGCCCCCGACGTCGTCCTCATCAGCGACGGCGGCGGCGTCAAGCAGGCCGCGCCGCGGCCGATCACCGGCGCCGAGAAGGCGGCCCGCTTCATCGTCGGCGGCCTCGGCAAGGCCCAGGTCACACTCACCGGCGACCCCACCGTGGTCAACGGCAACCCGGCACTCGTCCTTCGCGTGAACGGCGAGATCGACGGCGTCATAGCGGTCCAGGTCGAGGATGCCCGCATCACCGGCCTCTACTACGTCCGCAACCCGCGGAAGCTGACCCGCATCGCATCAGAGACCCCGCTCACCCTGCGATGACCCGCACTCGCGACGGTTGACCTTGCCCCAGGGTCAATGTCCCAGCATGGTGGCATGACCAACGCGTACGACGATGGGGAGCAGGCGGGCGACAGGACGATGCGGCACTTCACGGTCCACCACGACGGCGTCACGCTCCCGGTGACTCGCGGTGGCCGGGGACGACCGCTGGTCCTGTGCCCCGGACTGAACTCGACCCAGGCCCACCTGCACGAACTGACCGAACTGCTCCGGCGCGACCACGACGTGCTGACCTTCGACCTCCGGGGCCATGGCCTCGCCTCGGCCGCCGACCACTACTCCTTCGAGACGTTCCTCAGCGATCTGACCGCCGTGCTGGCGGAGCTGGATGCGGCGCCCACGCTTGTGGGCTACTCGCTGGGCGCGGACCTGGCCGTACACTATGCCGCCGAGCATCCCGGCGCCGTCGCCGACCTCGTTCTCATCGACGGGGCGAACCCGGTGCCTGAGCCGTTCATCACCGAGGCCCTCCTGCCGGAGTTCCGCGCCATGTGGGCGGACCTGGCGACGCGGCAGCAGGCCGAGCGGGGCACCGCGCGTCAGGTGCTGCTCACCGCCCAGGAGATTCTCGACCTGAACATCGAGATCGATGCGGTCCGATCCAGGATCCTCGACCGGTACGAGAAGATCGACCGGCCCATCCGCCTGATCATGTCGACCTCGATGGCCGGCGACAGCGGCGAAGGGCACGCACCGCGGTTCAACCGGAATTGGCGCGCCGGTGGCGAGCGGCTGATCCGTGAGCAGCCGCACCTCGCCATGTCCTGGCTCGACGCCGACCACCAACTGGTCTTCACCCACGCCCCGGAAATCGCCCAGATCATCCGAGGTGCCCAAACCGGCCAGGCGACTTCTTAAGCAACCCCTGAGATGCTGCTCTGATGCTGACCATCGGTGAGCTGGCGTCCTACGCCGGAGTGACGGTACGCGCGGTGCGGCACTACCACGCCAAAGGACTGCTGCCGGAGCCGGAGCGAGACCACTCCGGCTACCGCCGATACGACGCGGGCGCCGTAGTCGAACTGATCAAGATCCGTACCCTCGCCGAGGCCGGAGTCCCACTGGCGCGCGTACGTGAGCTGCTCCAGGCCGGCGAGGCGGAGTTCGCCACGGCGGTCGCGGACATCGACAAGCGGCTGCGGGCGGAGATCCGGCAGCGACAACGCCACCGTGAGCGGATCGCCCGGCTCGCCGCCGGGGACAGCTTGACGCTGCCCCCGGAGGTGGTCGACTATCTCGACCGGCTGCGCGCGCTCGGGGTCGACGAGCGGATCGTCCAGGCCGAGCGCGACGGCTGGATCCTGCTGGCCGCGCACTCCCCCGAGCGGGTCCCGGAGTGGATGGCCCGCAAACGGGAGCAGATCGCCGACCCGCGGCTCATCGATTTCTTTCTCACCCTGAGCCAGGCACTCGACCGGCACGCCGGCGACCCGCGGCTGGTCGAGCTGGCTGACAAGCTGGCCGCCTACATCACGCGGCTGGCCGAGGAGAAGGGCGAGGACTACGTCGACGACATCGACATCGAACCACCGCTCGTCAAGCTGATGGACAGGTTGGCGTTCGACACTGTGCCGCCGGCCCGTCGGCTGATCGAGCTGCTGAAGAAGCGAGGCTGGACCGGCTGGACCAAGCTCAAGCGCGTGGAGTCCACGCGGGCGACAAGTACGCCGGACCTTTGACGCGCTACCGGTCTTCCTGTAGGCGTCCTTGAGGCATACGGCCCGGCTCGGGGCCGACCGACGCGGCATAGACCGCGTCCTCGGTCATCAGCTCCAGCAGTGCGCCGACGTCGCGCCTGGCCCAGGCGTCGGCGAAGCGGGCCAGACATTCACGCGGGCTCGTCTCAGACTCAGACATCGTCGTTGTACTCCTGTGCGAGGTAGGCGTCCAGGTCCGGCCCGCCGGGGTTGGCGAGGACGTGCGTCATCCAGGCACGCCGCTCGAAGTCGGTGACGCTCAGCTCCCACACGCACCCGGCCGCCTGGCTCGGGTGTGGCGCCAGGTGCTCGGGCCGGTCGGCAGGCGCGGGGAGCACTGTTCGCGCGGTGCGCAAAGCGGTCTCGGCGACGCTCGACCGTATCCGCGCGATCCCGGCGATCTCACACATCAACTCCACGGTCGTCCTGCGCACCGTCTTCGAACGACCGATAGGCCGGACAGCCGCACTGAAAGAGGCTCAGGCGTCGTCACGTACCGCTATGACGGCCTCGATCTCCACGGTGAGCTCCGGGGAGGCAAGTGCGGCGACGACGGCCAGGGAGTGCGCCGGGACGTCGCCGTCGGGATACCACTCGGCGAAAACCTCGTCCCGGGCGGCGAAGAAGCCGGGCAGCTGCTCGGTGCCCGATACGAAGGTCGGCGGCTTCACCACATCGTCCGGCGTCGCCCCGAACTCATCGAGCACGAACCGCAGATTCGCGAACACCTGCCGGGTCTGCGACAGGGCGTCCGGGCCCGCGAGTGAGCTGTCTCGCAGGTTCCCCACCTGCCCCGAGACGAACACCAGCGTGGTGTTCTCCGGCACCGTGGCCACGTGAGTGTAATTGCCAATGGGTGCCAGCACGCCGACCGGGTTCCAGCGCTTGGGCATCTCGCTCACCTCGTTGATCAAATAGCGCGTTCGCGGCTCGTTCGACATCGGAGCTGTTGTTGAAGTAGTGGAAGCCCACCCGCAGCCGGTCGCGAGCAGGGTGGCGCGGACACCGTCTCGCGCCAGGCGAGCCTGGACGGCCCTCCGCTCCCGAAGATGTCCCCAGCCGCCAGGTAACGGAATGAGACATCACGATTGCGATTCGTGGTCGTTTCGGAGCGGTGAATCCGGCTGGGCGGGTGGGGTTTCTGCTTGATCGTGTTCGTGTCGGAGACGGTCAGGTGGAGGGCGGGTTCGGGTGCGGCGGGAGTGGGAGCCGGAAGAGCTGATCGCGGCTTGGACGCTGCTGGACGGCGACTGGGAACTGGTGGGGAACAAGACGGGGGCGACCCGTCTGGGGTTCTGCCTGCATGTGCTGAACGGGCTGTCGGCAGACTCGGCGCGGTCGCTGTGGGAGCTGGCCACGGGTGAGGACGGCTTCCTGCTGGAGCTGAAGTCCGACCCCGGGCGGCTGGGGCTGGAGACGCTGCTGGAAGAGATCGTCAAGCTGCGACGGGCCTGGTGCTGTACGCGCTTGGCACGAACGTGGGGATCAAACGGGTCGCCGACGGCGGCCAGCATGGCGAGAGCGAGGCGGCGCTGCGGGCGACCCGGCATCTGTTCGTCAACCGCGACAACCTGCGAGCGGCGATAGCGACCCTGGTCAACGCCACCTTGAGGATGCGGGATCCGCTGTGGTGGGGCAACGGGACCGCGTGCGCGTCGGATTCGAAGAAGTTCGGGTCGTGGTCGTCGAACCTGATGACCGAGTACCACGCCCGGCACGGCGGCCCCGGTGTCATGATCTATTGGCACGTGGACCGCAAGTCGGTGTGCGTCTACTCCCAGCTTCGCTCCTGCAACGCCTCCGAGGTCGCCGCGATGATGGAGGGCGTGCTGCGGCACTGCACCGACGCCACGATCGATCGCCAGTACACAGATAGTCATGGCCAGTCGCTGGTCGGGTTCGCGTTCTCCTACTTGCTGGGGTTCAAGCTGCTGCCCCGGATGAAGAACATCGCCCGGCAGAAGCTGGTGAAGGCCGACGCCGATGACGAGGTCCCGTCCTGCCTGACCGGCATGGTGGCCGACAAGCCGATCGACTGGGAGATCATCGCTCAGCAGTACGACCAGATGGCGAAGTACGCCACCGCCCTGCGGCTAGGCACGGCCGAGGCCGAGCAGGTGCTGCGCCGCTTCACCCGCGGCGGCCCCAAGCACCCCACCTACAAGGCCATCGAGGAACTCGGCAAGGCGGTCAAGAGCGTGTTCGTCGCCGAGTACGTCGCCTCGCAGGAACTGCGCCGCGAGATCCACGAGGGCCTGCAGGTCGTGGAGAACTGGAACTCCGCCAACACCGACCTGTTCTACGGCAGCGCCGGCACCATCCCCGGCAGCGACAAGGAACATCAGGAGGTCTCCATGCTCAGCCTTCACCTGCTCCAGTCGGCGCTGGTCTTCATCAACACCTTGCTGGTTCAGTCCATCCTCAAGGACCCCGCCTGGCAGAAGAAGCTGACCGACGCCGACAAGCGAGGCCTTTCGCCGCTGTTCTGGTCCAACGCCAACCTGTACGGCACGATCGACATCGACATGGGCCGCCGTCTTGACCTCGGCCTGGTCGCCTGACCCTTCCCGTCGATCACGCCGATGGCCGGGGTAGGTCGCCCTGGCCGGGTAGCAGGTCGGCCAGGGCGGTTCGCACGGCCGCCCGGCTAACCCCATGAGCCCGTGCCAGGGCAGCGATCGAGGTGCCCTCGTGGAAGGCCGCCCGCACGTCCTCGCGCCGGTCACCGTCCAGCGCGGGCGGCCGGCCGCGGTAGCGGCCTTCGGCCTCGGCGGCGGCGATCCCCTCGACGGTGAGCTCGTTCTGGATGTCACGTTGGAACTGGCCGACTGCAGTGATCACGTTGATGATGACGGCGGTGGTGGCGTCGTTGGCGGCGAGGTCGTAGAAGTTCGACAGCGGTCCGGACAGGACGCGCAGGGCGACGCCGCGGGCTTGGCACCAGTTGCGGACGGCGTGGATGTCGAGCAGATCGCGGCAGAGCCGGAACAGCTCCGAGACCGTAAGGGTGTCGCCGGGGTGCGCCTTGGCGGCGATCTTGCCGAACGCGGGCCGGTCGAGGGCGGGGATCTTGGAGGTGGTGGCGGGATCCTCGAAGAGGAGGACGCCGTCGGCCGGCCGGAATCCCTCGGCGACGCCTTCGGTGCGCACGAGAAGGCCGGCCTCGGTGAGGATGTGGCGCTGCCGCAGCAGGGACTGGGCCGCGGTGGAGACGCGGGAGTAGACGATCCGCACCAGGCTCTCCTCGGGAAGGGCTGGAGCCCGATTCTTCTGTCGGAAAATCCTGTCGTCAATTCGTGTGCGGAATCGGCCATCCGGCGTCACGGTTCGTCGCTCGATGTCCGATTTTCGAGAGGGCTTTCGGGGCTCGATCAGAGGGTGTCGTTAAATCTTCTAATCCCGACAGGGCCAAGTTTGGTGCCTTGGAACGCCTGACGATCTTCGGTTCCTAATTCGTCGGCCGACCAAGCGGTCACTGACCCGCTACGACCACTGAACACCGGCAAGACCGCTTGGACGCAAGCATCTAGTCAGCACCCTGGCTCATACGGTGCGCTGGGCGCATACTGTGACCACTCCTCCCTGGTCAAAGGTGGTCTCCCGCCAGTCGTGCATGCCGTCGATAGAAGATCGTTCGGCTCACCCCGAACACGCGGCCCTGGTGGCCAGCGAGCGAGGCGCCGATCTGGCTATAGGTGGCCGTGTCCCACCCAATCCGGTACGCAGGTCGGCCCTTCAGAAGACGAGTCCACCCGCCGGGATTCTCCTGGCCGTCTGCCTGCACCCATGGCCGTCCGCCAGGGTCGTCATGGCCGCCAATCCGGGTTTCCCGATGACCGCTAACGCACGGCAACCCCGATCCAGACGATGGTGGCGGACGGTCGGCCTTCGACTCCGCGGGAACATTTGTCCAAGACTGATAGTCGACCGCCCGTGCACAGTCTCCGCATGAATGAGTACGACATCGAGCCGCGTGGTGAAGGCCGCGGTCGAGAGAGCCGCCGACTGGAGAGGGCGGGGTCTTCGTAGACGGGGGCGCCTGCGACCAGTAGGGCGGTGAGGGCGTGCCGCTGGCGGGCGTCAGTCTGCATGTTTGTGGAGTGCCACAGGCAGACCGGTCAGCCACGTCCGGCATCCGTGACGGGTGGGTGCGGGTGAAGGCCTGGGCGGTGGGCAGGGCGGTGCCCGCGCTGGTAGGGGCGCAGTCACGCCGCTCCTGGGTGTCGGCCTGCCAGGCCAGCTCGACCGGGTCCTCGCCCCCTCATACGCCGACCCCGTATACGCCGCCCCTCATCCACCATCGGCTCGGCCACGGGCCGGGTCGTGACGAGATCGACGAGACCGGAGAACGATGACCACCACCAGCGACCTCGCTCGGGCGACCAAGCAATCGCATGCCGATTCCGCGGCGGGACAGAGCATGACCCGGCTGTTGCGTCCCCATCTGCGAAGCTTCGCGGCCGTGGTGATCTTGCAGGTCATCGGCGCGCTCACGGGTCTGGCCCCGTTGCTGGCGGTCGTCGAACTGGGCCGTGCCCTGCTGTCGCCCGGCCCGATCGATCACGCTCACGTCTGGACTGTGGTGATCGCGGGTGCGGCCGGCCTGTTCGTCCGGCTGCTGTTCACCGCCGCATCGTCGGGGATCGGGCATGTTCTCGACAGCCGGGTGCAACTGACGTTCCGCCGGCAGTTGGCCGCGTCGCTGGGACGCGTCCCGATCGGCTGGTTCTCCCGGCGCCGCACCGGTGAGCTGGCCAAGGTGGTGGGCGAGGACGTGAGTGCCGTGCATCCGTTCATCGCCCACGCCCCCGGCGAGCTCGTCGCCGCGTTCGTGGTGCCGCTGGTGTCGCTGATCTACTTGTTCACCGTCGACTGGCGGCTCACGCTGATCACGTTGATCCCGGTGGTGCTGGCGATAGCGCTGGTCCCGCTGCTGATGCTGCCCGCCAGGACGCGCGAGCAGGAGGCCTACGATGCGGCCCTGGGACGGATCGCCAGTTCCGTCGTCGAGTTCGTGCAAGGCATCTCGGTGGTCAAGGCATTCGGCGGAGGCGAGCGCGCCCACCGCACGTTCCTGACAGCCGCCGACGACTTCGTCAGCATCTTCTCCCGCTGGGTGCGCGGCATGTCCGTGATCGCCGCCGGGATGCAGCTGGCGCTGTCGCCGCCGTTCGTGCTGCTCATCGTGCTGACCGGCGGCACGGCTCTGATCACCTCCGGCGGCCTGGCCCCGGCGGACCTGCTGCCGTTCCTGCTGCTCGGGCTGGGACTGACCGCTCCGGTGGCGGCGCTCGGCCACGGCTTCGACGACCTGCAGAGCGCCGGCCGCGCGGTCGGCCGGATCAAAGACGTGCTAGCGGTCCGGCCGCTGCCCGAACCCGCCCACCCGCGTCCGCCGCGGGGACACCGGGTGGAACTGCGTGACGTCCGCTTCGCCTACGACGCTGACCACGAGGTGCTGCGCGGCATCGACCTGGTGCTGGAGCCAGGGACGGTCACCGCGGTCGTCGGGCCGTCGGGAAGCGGCAAGTCCACGCTGGTCCAGCTGCTGCCGCGGTTCTTCGACCCCACCCACGGGTCGGTCCTTCTCGGCGGCGTCGATCTGCGCGAGATCGGCAGCCGGGAGCTGTATCGGCAGGTGTCCTTCGTCTTCCAGGACGTCCGTCTGCTGCGCGTCTCGGTCGCCGACAACATCGCGCTGGCGGTGCCGCGGGCCGGCCGCGACGACGTAATCCGCGCCGCCCGGCTGGCCGGCATCCACGACCGCATCCTCCAGCTGCCGCACGGATACGACACGATGCTCGGTGAAGAGGCCAAGCTGTCCGGAGGCGAGGCGCAGCGGATCTCGATCGCCCGCGCGCTGCTTGCCGACGCTCCCGTGCTGGTGCTGGACGAAGCGACCTCCTTCGCCGACCCGCAGACCGAACAGGCGGTCCGCCGGGCCCTGGCGACGCTGAGCGGCGACCGCACGATCGTCGTCATCGCCCACCGGCTGGAGACGGTCGCCGACGCTGACACTGTCGTGGTGCTGGAGGACGGAGCGATCGTCGAACGCGGCAGGCCCGCCGACCTGCTGACACGAGGCGGAAGGTTCGCCGCGTTCTGGCGATCCCACCAATCCGACGAGATCAAAACCCACGGTGGCGTACTGCGAGGAGACGAGCCCCGATGATCCGAATGCTGCTGCGTGTGCTCGGAGATGAGTACGCCTGGGCGATGCGCCGCACCGTGATCCTGATGACGATCACCGCGGTGGTCGAAGGTTTGTCCTACGCGCTGCTGGTCCCGGTGCTGCGGGCGCTGCTCGGCAGCACGCCCGCGGATGCCGTGCCCTGGCTGGTCGCGTTCGGAGCCGCGGTCGCCCTCTACGCCGTGCTGCGCTACATCAGCGACTTGTCCGGCATGCGGGTCGGGACCACCATGTTGCGCGGCATGTATCACCGGCTCGGCGAGCACCTGGCCCGCCTCCCCCTCGGCTGGTACAACGCCGGTCGCATCGGCGAGGTGTCCGCCCTGGCCGGCCGCGGCCTCCTGCAAGCCATGGGCGTGGCCGCGCATCTGCTGGCACCGTTCATCTCCGCCCTGGTCACGCCCCTGACCATCGTGGCCGTGATGACCGCCTTCAACTGGCGGATGGGGCTGGCCGCGTTGCTCGCCGCACCCGTCGTGGCGGCGATCCAGGCTTGGACGGCGCGCGCGACGGGCGCCGCCGACGCCGAGCGTCACGAACGCGACCAGGAGGCCGGCGCGCGTGTGATCGAGTTCCTGCAGGCCCAGCCGGTGCTGCGGGCCGGCGGCCGGACCAGCGAACGCTTCCAGCTGCTCGACGACTCGCTTCGGGATGCCCAGCGCGCCTCGCGCCGTAGCGTGCTGGCGACGCTGCCCGGCGCCGTGGGGCTGACGCTCACCGTGCAGGCGTTCTTCACCGGGCTCCTGGTTCTGGGCGCCTACCTCGCGCTCGGCGGGAACATCGGCGCGGCGGAGATCCTGGCGATCCTGGTGCTGGCCGCCCGCTGCGCCGACCCGCTGCTGTCGCTGTCGGACGTCGGCGGCAAACTCCGCGGCGCGCGTGCGGAGCTGGCCAGACTCGAGGCGTTGCTGCGCACCGAGCCGCTGCGGGAACCCCGCGAGCCGATCCAGCCGGCGCACCACGGCCTGGAGTTCGACGCCGTCGCCTTCCGGCACGGCGAGCACACGGTGTTCGACAAAGTGTCGCTCACCGTCCCCGAGGGACAGCGGCTCGCGGTCGTCGGGCCGTCCGGCGCGGGCAAGAGCACGCTGCTGCAGCTGCTGGCGCGCTTCTACGACGTGGACGCCGGCGCGGTGCGCGTGGGAGGCGTGGACGTGCGCGCGATCAGCACCGAGGCGTTGATGGCGCGGATCGCCATCGTCTTTCAGGATGTCCATCTCTTCGACGGCACGATCGAGGAGAATGTGCGCCTGGGCCGTCCCGGCGCAGGCGTGGCCGAGGTGCGGGCGGCGGCGACCGCGGCGCGGTTGGACGAAGTGATCGAGCGACTGCCCGGAGGATGGGCTGCGAAGGTCGGCGAGGGCGGCGCACTGCTGTCAGGTGGTGAGCGCCAGCGTGTCTCGATCGCGCGGGCGCTGCTGAAGAACGCGCCCATCGTGCTGCTGGACGAGGTGACCTCGGCGCTGGACCCGGTTAACGAGGCGGCCGTCCACGAGGGCATCGAGCGCCTGATGGCGGGGCGGACGGTGGTGATGGTGGCGCATAGGATACGGACCGTCCGGCGCGCCGACCGCATCGTCTTTCTGGACGGCGGCCGGATCGTGGAGGAAGGCAGCCACGACGAACTGCTCGACCATGGCGGCCGCTACGCCGGCTTCTGGAACATCTCCATGGCTCCCGCCGCGCGGGAATGAGCCCGCCGGGCCCGTGTTCCGGCCTTGGGACCTCGGTACGGCCGTTATGGTGATGGCCGCCGGTCTTCGACTGCGCGGGAACATTTGTCCAAGACTGGCGGCGGGCCGCGCGTGCATAGTCTTCGCATGAGTGAATACGACATTGAACGTTCGCATGGGATGCACGTGGTCCATGACGGCCCGCGGCAGGCGCCACCGTTGTTGCTCATCCACGGGTCGGGGGCCTCGGGCGGTTTCTGGGGTCCGGTGGTCCCGGCGCTGGCCGGTCACCATCACGTCATCCGGGTCGACCTCCCGGGTTGCGGCCACTCCCCGCCCGCGCCGTCGTATGACGTGCCCGCGCAGGCGGGTCAGGTGGCGGCGCTGCTGGACGACCTCGGCCTTCGTCACGTCGCCGTGGCCGGGCACTCCAGCGGCGGCTACGTCGCCACCGCGCTGGCCGAGCAACGTCCCGACCTCGTGGGTTCGCTTGCGTTGATCAGTAGCGGCCCGAGTCCGGATGCGCTCCTCCGGCAGCCGTTCATCCTTCGGGTGCTGCTGGCCCCGCCGCTGGGCCCGCTCCTGTGGCCGAGGCGTTCGGACGCGATGATCCGCAAGGGGATCAGCGCGACGGCCGTTCGCCCCGTGGACCTCCCGGACGACGTGGTCGCCGACGTACGGGGCATCACCTACCGCGTGATGAGGACGGTGCTGCGCCAGAACACCGCCTACATCGCCGAACGGAGCGTGCCCGAGCGGCTCGCCGCCCTCGGGGTCCCCGTGCAGGTGATCTTCGGTGCTGCCGACCCCCGTTGGGAGCCGTCGTCGGCGCACCGATACGACGCGGTGCCGGGCGCGCGGGTCGAGCTGCTACCCGGTGTCGGGCACCTACCCATGCTGGAAGCACCCGAGACGATCGGCAAACTGCTGCTGGACTTCACGGCGGCGGGGTCGACGACGACCCGTGATCCCTGATGCCTAGACTGGCCATGTGTTGCCTGCCGGAATGCCATCTGACCAGACATGGGTGGACATCGCAGTCCCACGCCCGTCGGTTCGGCTGCCGGGGGTCAGCATGGCCGGGTTCTGCCATCGTGCCCCGGCCTCGGTGGACATCTCCATGATCGCCTACCCGTCCGTCACCCTGTTCGTCGATCTGGGCGAGGGAGAAGGTGTCGTCTACGAAGCCCCTGGCCGGCACGAGCGCGGCAGCGTCGTCGCCGGGCTACTCCCCGGCGATCTCCAGGCAACTGGCCGGGGAGCCGGACAGTTGCTCCAGATCCGGCTGGATCCGGTCGCGGCGGCTGCGTTGCTGGGCGGCGCATCGGCCGAGCTCAGCGGGACGGTGGCAGCCCTTGAGGACGTCTGGGGCCGCGACGCCGGGCAAGCCGAGGACAGGCTGCGCACCGCCACGTCGTGGGACGAACGCTTCACGATAGCGGTGGACATCCTAGGTCGGCGGCTGGGCGACCACCCGCCGGTCGACCCCCAGGTCGCCCACACCTGGCGGCGGACGCTGTCCAGCCGGGGCCGGGTGCGGGTCGACGGCCTGGCGGACGAGGTCGGCTGGAGCCGCAAGCGCCTGTGGTCCCGCTTCCGGTCCCAGCTCGGCATCACCCCTAAACGCGCCGCCCGACTGGTGCGCTTCGACCACGCCGCCCACCTTCTCGCGGCGGGTCACGCCGCCGCCCGCGTAGCCGCCGAGAACGGCTACGTCGACCAGTCCCACCTTCACCGCGAGGTCGCGACGTTCGCCGGGCTCACGCCCACGGCCCTGGCGGTCGCGCCGTGGCTCGCGGTGGACGACGTCGCATGGCCGGCTTCATCGCCCGCCGGCGCAGCACGCCTTCCTGCGATGAGCCACACGCGCAAAGCTCCCACCGCGGAATGACCCTCCCACACCGGCCATCATCAACCCCATGCCCACCAACCAGAACTCCCGGCTCTTCCGCTCGATCTCCGCGATTCACCCTGACAGCAGCGTCGCTTCGTGGTCCTTGATCGCTGCTGTGACCAGGCTGCGTGCGGCCCCAGATGATGGCCCCCTGTTCGGCCTGGGGGCCCAGGCCGCGGACGTCACGCAGGGCGATCTGCGCCTCCCAGCCGACCACGACGGTCAGGGCCGAGATCAGGCGCTGAAACGACTCCTCGCTCAGGGTGCCGCGGAGCAGTTCGCAGGGCTCGCTCCAGCCATTCCACCCCCGGCGGGGGCTGCGTCGCTGGCCGGTCAGCTCTTCACCGTCGCGACCCTTTCAAGATCATCCCAATGTGGGTTTTGGGCTTATGTGCGCTGTTACCTGACAGGCCAATCCGGCTACGACAAACGCCCGCACAGGGCACTCCTCAAACGAGCGATCCGAGCCCTGGCGCAAGACACCGCCTGCGGACCAACTCCATATGGGTCGCCGACTCCCACCCCCGTCGAGTGGATCCGACCCCGCCCTCCGCCCGGCCGTCTCCGACCCGAACACGATCAAGCAGAAACCCCACCCAGCCACAGTCACCGCTCCGAAACGATCATGAACCGCAATTGCGATCGATCACTCGGCTACCTGGCGGCTGGGGACGCGTTCGGGAGTGGAAGGCCTGGACCGCGTCCGAATCGGTGACGCGCACCACCGCGATATGGCTCTGGGAGCCGGGAAGGGGGATGCCGGCTAGCGGCGGGCGGTCAGTGCGGGATATCGGTCCGGTGCGTGGCGAGCAGGTCCATCCCGAAGTCCCCGTCCGGGTCCCGCCACACGGAGTGCGCGTGGTTGGCGGCGCGCTGGGTGTTGTCGTACTCGATGAGCAGGCGCGGGCCGGTGAGCCGGTAGTAGTGGGGCTCGCCCGGCGAGACGCTGCCGGCCCAGCCGAAATGTACGCGGTCGAGGTTGTGCTCGACGAGATAGTGGCGGCGGTAGGCGTCGGCGACCGGTGCCGGAGAGCGGTCGGTGTAGGCCGCCAGCAACTCGCGGAGCAACCCGCGCTGCTCCCCCGTCATCTCGTGGGCGGGGACCCCTTGGGGGTCATGGGTGAGCGCCATCGTCTCGTGGTCCTGCTCGGTGTAGCCGGAGTCGCGCTCGGCGGCTTCGTCGAGCCGGTGGGCCAGCGCGGACAGCTCCGGCGTGGGCAGCGGTCCGCGGAACAGGTCCTGAAGGTGCATCATGCGGTCTCCGGGGCGTACGCGGGCGCGGTTGCCCGAGACGATGTCGGAGATCGCGCGGGGGTGCAGCAGCGCCCGCGCCTGATCCTGCCTTCCAAGCGAGCCCATCACGGAGCGAGCCAGGTCCTCGGCCCCGCCGAGCGGGCGCAGCGTTCCGGCGAGCAGCGGCGATGTCGCAGGGTTGGCGCCCAGGAAGGACGGTGTCGACGCCGCGATCCGTCCCTCGTGAATCAGCAGGTTCACCGACACATGGTGGCCGCCGACACGCCACCCCCACAGGGGGTCACCGGGACGGCCGAAGACACGCACCCAGTACAGCCCCGGGTCGCGGGTACGCTCCCGGCCCCAGTCGACGCCCCACCCCTCGAGTTCGTCGAGGACGTTCTCCAGCCCCATGATGACGCAGGCGGTGGCGTACGCGGGGCGCGTCAGGCCGCTGGCCAGGAGCCGCATGGCGAGGCCCTGCTGCCGGGGCGAGAGTTCGCCGAGCGGCACCCCGCCGTGGTCGGTGGGGGTGTAGAACCACCGGACCCGCTCGGCCTCGACGGCCGGGTCGCCGAAAGGGATCAGCGCCGCTCGGGCGTACAGCGCTTCCGGGAGCGAGTCGAGGAATTCGGTCGCGACGCGGACCATGTCGTCCACGAGCGTCCGCTCCGCGTCGTCCGGACCCGCCGTTCCCCCACCATCAACGCGATCGGTGACCTTCTCGCCCACCAGACCCACCTCATCCCTCTCGAAATGGTCCCTTTCGGGAGTCATGCGGCGATACGTCCGGTTCCGCGACATCGAGCATAACCTTCCAACCATCGGCAACCTAGCAAAAGACCGCCGGTATGTAGGATGTGGCCGTGACCTTCAAGCGCGCCCGCAACGACGAGCAACGCGGCGAACGACGGCGGCAGATACTCGACACCGCCGCCGCGATGCTGATCGAGATGCCGGTCGCGAAACTGAGCCTGAACGAACTCAGCCGCCGCGCCGGCCTGGCCAAGCCCAACGTGCTGCGCTACTTCGAATCCCGCGAGGCGGTCCTGCTCCAGCTCCTGGACACCGAGATCCACAACTGGATCGCCGAACTGGAGCAGTCACTCGAACCCACCGACGGCACACCGCGGCAACGCGGAGACCAGCTGGCCGCCATCCTGGCCAAGTCGATCACCCGGCGGCCGGTGCTGTGCGACCTGATCAGCACGCAAGCCGCGGTGCTGGAACACAACGTGTCCACCGAAGTCGCCATCCGGCACAAGAACGCCACCCTGCGCGCCTTCCAAAGCCTGGTCCGGCTATTTCTCCGCTACCTGCCCGAACTCGGCACACAGGACGCCTTCCGGCTCGTCGGAATGGCCACACTGACGGTCAGCGCCGCCTGGCCGTACAGTCAACCCACAGAGGCACTACTGGCCGCCTACGCCTCCGACCCGGCGCTGGCCCCCATGCAAGCCGACTTCACCGACCTCGTACGCCAAGCGCTGGAAGTGACCATCTCCGGCCTGCTCGCCCGCGGAGAAGACCTGCCCCTGGGAGCGGGCCCCCTCAACTGAGCCCGCCGCGAGGCTCACCTGTCAGACCGCGAGCGAGCGGACCACCTCCTCGTCCACGCCGATCCCCAGGCCGGGGCCGGTGGGCACGTGGGCGACGCCGTCGGTGACGGTGATGACCGGGTCCGTGGCGTACGGGCTGGTGATGAACTGGCGGCCGTTGAGGTCGACGGGCGTGTCCACGCCGAACGCGGCGAACAGGTGCAGCGAGGCGGCCAGCCCGATGTCGGACTCGGTGAGGCCGGAGCCCATGACGGCCAGGCCACTGTCCTCGGCGAGCTGGCACTGGCGCAGGGCCAGGGTCAGCCCGCCGCAGCGCTGCACCTTGGCGACGGCGACGTCGATGGCGTCGAGCCGGACGAAGGTCGCCAGGTCGCTCGGGTGGCGCAGGCTCTCGTCCACGGCCACCGGGATGGGGCTGGCGTCACGCAGGCGGCGCAGGCCGGCGAGGTCGTTGGAGGGCACCGGCTGCTCGAAGACGGCGACGTTCAGATCGGTCAGGCGCCTGGCCACCCGGAGCGCGGCGGCGGCCGTGTAGCCCTGGTTGGCGTCCACCCAGAGCACGGCGTCGGGCGCGGCCGCGCGTACGGCGGTCACGATGGCCACGTCCTCGTCCTCGGTGTGCAGGCCGAGCTTGACCTTGACGTGGCGGTAACCGTGGGCGCGGCCCTCGGCCACCGAGTCCGCGGCCTCGGACGCCGACTCACCCGACACGATCCAGGCCAGCTCGATGGTGTCGCGCCTGCGCCGGCCCCACAGCTCGCCGAGGGACACGCCCAGGCTGCGGGCGTAGGCGTCATGGCAGGCCACGTCCACCGCCGCGCGCGCCAGCGGCATGCCGATCGAGAATCCCTTGCTGATGGTCCGGTCGAAGGTACGGCAGAGCCCGTCGAGGTCCCACAGCGGGCGACCGACGGCGGCCGGGGCCAGGTAGCCCTCGATGGTGGAGACGATGGATTCGGTGGTCTCGTACGTCCATGAGGGAATCGGGGTGGACTCACCCCACCCGATGGCGCCGTCGTCGGCCGTGACCTTCACCAGGACCCTGATGGCGGGACGGCCGCTCTGGACCACGGACCCGCCCGCCACCGCGAAGTCGCGCAGCGAGGGCAGGGCCACGGTGAAGGTCTCGACGCGTGCTATCTGGTTCACGTGATCAGTACCATTCCGACTTGTCCACCACATTGATCAGTTCGCGCCCGGCCACGAAGCGGCGGGCGTTCTCCAGCAGGACGGCGAAGCACCGCTCCGAGGCGTGCGGTCCCACGCCCGCGACGTGCGGGGTGATGAGCACGTCGGGACGCCGCCAGAGCGGGTGGTCGGCGGGGAGCGGCTCAGTCTCGAAGACGTCCAGGGCGGCGCCGGCCAGGTGGCCCGAGGACAGGGCGGCGGCCAGGTCGTCGAGCCGGACGATGGGGCCGCGGCCGACGTTGACCACGTACGCCCCCTGCTTGGCCAGCGCCAGCCGGCGCGCGTCCAGCAGGCCCTCGGTGGCTGGGGTGTGCGGGATCGTCAGGATGACCAGGTCCGCCTCGGGAAGCAGCCGGTCGAGGGCGTCCGGCGGCAGCACCTCGGCGAAGCCCGGCACGGGGCCGCCGCGCCGGGCGTCCGTGCCCACGACCCTGGTGCCGAACGCCGCCAGCAGCCTGCCGACCTCGGCCCCGACCGCGCCCACCCCCACGACCAGGGCCGTGGCCTCGCTCAGCGGCAGCACGGCGCCGGGGTCCCAGTCGGGCGCCCAGCGCGCGCGGGCCTGTTCGCGGGCGTACCTGGGCAGGTCCCTGGCCAGCGCGAGCACGAGCGCCAGCGTGTGCGCGGCCACGTGGTCGGTGTAGGTGTCGCGCATGTTGGTGACCTGTACGGGGTGCGCGACCAGGGCCGGATGGTAGAACGCCGGAGGCGGCCCGGCCTGCGGAGCCTGCAGCCAGCGCAACCGCTCGGCGTGCGCGAGCAGGTCCGCCGGCAGCGTGCCGTAGGCGGCGTCGGCCTCCGCCAGCGCCTCGGCCGCCTCCGCCGGGGTCTCCGGCCGGAGGACGACGAGCTCCGGCACCGCCTGCTCCAGCCGGGCCCGCCAGCCCGCGGTGGCCGGATCGTGCGGCGGCAACAGCACCAGGGTGGTGCTCACGCCCTTCTCGCGAGGCCGGACTCGGTGATCTCGTACCGCAGCGGTTCCCCCGCGAGGTAGCGGACGAGCTCCTCGGCCATCGCCTCGCCGTGGCGGCGCCGCTCGTGGCCCAGGCTGCCGGCCACGTGCGGGGTGACGACGATGTTCGGCATCGTGAACAGCGGCGACCCGGCGACGGGCGGTTCCGGGTGGGTGACGTCGAGGACGGCGAACAGGTCGGTCCGCCGGCTCAGCACGTCCACGAGCGCGGCCTCGTCGACCAGCTGGCCGCGCGCCGAGTTGATCAGGGTGGCGTCGTGCTTCATCGACTCCAGCAGCGCGGCGCCGATCATGCCGTTCGTCTCGGGGGTGAGCGGGGCGTGCAGGCTGACCACGTCGGAGGTGGCGAACAGCTCCTCGAGGCCGACGAGGCGCACCCCGAGCCGCTCTGCCTCGGCCGGGTCGGCGTACGGGTCGTGGGCCTGCACGTCGAGCTTGTGGTGGGCGAGCAGCCGTGCCGTGGCCCGGCCCGTGGCGCCGAGCGAGACCAGCCCGACCGTCGCGCCGTAGGCTCCCAGCTCGGGTCCGCGCGGGGCGGTGGCGGCGGCGGCGCGCGCGTTCAGCACGTAGCGCCAGCCGTGCTTGAGCGCGTACAGGATCTGCGACAACGCGAACTCGGCGACCGGCTCGGCGTTGGCCGTGGCCGCCGTGGTGACCCGCACTCCCCTGGCCCACATCTCCGGGGTCACCATCGAGCGGATGGAGCCCGCGCCGTACAGCACCAGCGAGAGTTTGGGTGCGGCGGCGAGAAACTCGGCGTCCAGCTTGGGCGCGCCCCACCCGGTCACCAGGACCTCAAGGCCGCCGAGCACGTCGGGAGTGAGCCGGTCGGCGGTGAGCAAGGGCGAGTCGATGGCCAAATGCCGCTCAAGCGCGGCCCGGGCATCCGGGCCGTAGACGTCGTCGAAGCGGTTCGGGTCCATCACATACAGGCCGTTCAGCATTATCAACTCTCCTTCAAGCGAGCCGCCGCCCGCAAACTTGCCAGGCGGGCGGGTGAGCCTAGCCCGGCGTGGTAGTAACGCAGTTGCCGCGCGCCCCCGGCGACGAGGTCGGCGGCCAAAGCCGGGATCCGGGCGTGCCCGTCCTCCAGCACGGTCAGGTTGGCGACGAGCGGGACCTCGGTACGGCTCGCCGCGGCCTTCATCTGGGCCAGGGCGGCCTCCTCCTGGCCCCAGCACTTGAGCACGTACGCGTCGACCGGCGCGTCGAAGGTGGCCAGGTCGATCCCCACGTCGGGGCCGGTGACCTGCGGGTCGTCGGTGGCCATGAGCAGCACCTCACGCCCGCCGGCCAGCGCCGCCACCTCCCGGACCAGGCCGGCGATGACCTGCCCGCGGTGACCGTACACCGCCCGGGCACGCTCGGAGCCGAGTACTTCCTCCAGGCTCGTCCCGGCCGGGACGCCCCACTGCAGCTCCCCGTCCACGGCGGCGCGCACGTCACGCGCCAGCTCCTCGACGTCGAGGCCGCGCCCGGCCAGCCCGGCCCGGCAGGCCGGGCACAGGCAGAGGGACAGCAGCGCCTTGCCGCAGGCGGACAGGCCAGCGCCGGAGGTCTTCTCGTGGTGACCGGCGTGCTCCATGCCCAGCCAGCCGCACGCCTCCAGCATCAGCGCGGGCACGTCGTACTGCTCGCACACCTCGCCTACGAGAGTGAGCGCGTACTCGTGGACGGCGGGCTGAGCAGGACAGAGCGCGTAGGGGTAGGACTCGCCGTAGGCGTTCGTCACCGTCAGGTCGGGCGCTTCGCGGCCCAGCACCGAGGAGTGCGTGAGCACCAGCCAGGCCTCCGCCCGCAGCCCCGCCCCGGCCAGCGCGGCCAGCGCCGTGCCGAACCGGTCCTCGTCGGCCACTCCCCAGCTCGGCGGGTACGGCCGCAGCCGCCCGCGCCAGCGCTCGGGGCGCAGCCGGAAGTAGGCCGCCGCGTGGTCGGCCTGCACGATCCGGTGACGCGGATGCCACGGGGTGACGCCCCGGACCGAGTGGTAGGCGGCCTGCAGGGTCACCGTGCTCACGCCCAGCCCGGCGATGCGCTCGGCCGCCGCGGGGTCGCCCACGACGTCCCAGGTGTAGGCGAACGCCCCATGCCTCACGCGTTCATCCTTTCGTGGCGCCGGCCAGGCCGCGCGTGAAGTAGCTCTGGAAGAACAGGAAGATCATCAGCATCGGCAGGAACGAGATCGTCATCCCGGCGGCGAACCCGGTCCAGTCCGTCGCGTGCTCGCCCTGGAAGGACAGCATCCCGACGGCGAGGTTCTGCAGCTCGGGCTGGCCGAGCGTGAACACCAGCGGGATGTTGAACTCGTTCCAGCTGCTGATGAACTGGAAGATGACCACCACCGCGATGACCGGCTTGGCCAGCGGCAGGATGAGGCGGAAGGTCTTGAGGAAACCGGCCCCGTCGAGCTTGGCCGCCTCGAACAGGTCGGTCGGGACGCTGGAGAAGAACCCGACGAACAGCAGGACGTAGAGCGCGCCGGCGCCGCCGGACATGGCCAGGATGACCCCGGCCCGGGTGTTCAGCAGGCCGAGGTTCTCGATCAGCACGAACTGCGGCACGATGATCGAGGCGACCGGGATGAACAGGGTCCCCACGATCATCCGGTAGAGCAGGGTCCGGCCGGGGAACTCGTACCTGGCCAGCACATAGCCGCACAGGGCCGCCTTGACCAGCTCGACCAGGGTCGAGGCGACCGAATAGAGCACCGTGTTGAAGAAGTATCCGGAGAACCCGGCGTTCACCCAGGCCCGGACGAAGTTGTCGAAGTTCAGCTGGTCGGGCAGGAGGCTCGCACCGCTGGTGAACATCCCCGCCTGGGTCTTGAACGCGGCCGAGATCGTCCACAGGAAGGGATAGACCCACACGAGCCCGACGACCAGCAGGATCGGCAGGGCGATGAGATTGGCCCGCACGGCATGGCTGCGCCGGGCCGCACGAGTGGTCGCTGCCATCAGACGCCGTACTCCTTCCTGAGCCGCTGAGCCCGGCGGACCGCCAGGCCCTGGGCGGAGACCAGGACGAAGGCGATGACGGAGAACAGCAGCGCCGCGGCCGAGGCGTAGCCGTAGGCGAACGGCACCGAGCCGAAGGCGTTCTGGTAGATGAAGTAGGACACCACGTAGGTGCTGGTGCCGGGCCCGCCCGCGGTGAGCGTGACGACCAGCCCGAAGACGTGCATGGCGTTCACCAGGCCGAGCAGGGCGATGATCACGGCGACCGGCCTGATCATCGGCAACGTGATGCGGGTCAGCTTCTTCCACTCCCCCGCGCCGTCGATGGCGGCCGCCTCATAGACCTCCTCGGGCACGTTCTGCAGCGCCGCGATCCAGTAGATCATGTACTGGCCGAAGATCTGCCAGATGGAGACGAGCACGAGCACGACCAGCGCGCTCCACCGGTTGGCGAACACGTCGAATCCCTGGTCGACCAGGCCGAGGTCGCGCAGAATCGCGTTCAGCGCGCCGTTGGACGGGTTGAGCAGGTAGGTGAACACCAGCCCCGCCATGGCGACGGGGATGATGAGCGGCGCGAAGAACATGGTCCGGAAGAACCGCTTGCCGCGCAGCCACTTGCGGGTCAGCAGGATCGCCGCCAGCAGCGAGATCGGCAGCTTGATGACGGTCGTCAGCAGGGCGAAGACCAGCGTGTTGACCACCGAGAGCCAGAACAGCGGGTCGGCCAGGATCGTGCCGTAGTTGCCGCCCCCGACGAAGTTGTCGATGGGGCCGACGCCCGACCAGTCGAAGAAGGAGTAGTAGATCGTCGCGATCAGCGGCCAGATGGTGAAGCCGAGGTAGAGCAGGAGGAAGGGGGCCAGGAAGACGAGCAGCCAGACCCTCTCGAGGCCGCGGACGCGCTCGCGGGAGTGATCGGGGCGCTCTGGCACCCGCTTGGCGGGCGACCGGTCCCTGTCCGTCACCCTTTCCCTCCTGGGGGCGGGAGCGGTGGTTGTCATGGATGTCCTCACGAGGAGTCCGGTCAGTTGCGGTACATGTCCGAGGTGTAGTCCTTCGTGTACTCCCAGTCGGGGAAGGTGTAGCAGTCCATCGACACCTTCAGCCCGCTGGCCGCCTCCTGCTTGAGCCCTTCCTCCAGAGCGGTCTGCCGCTGTTTGGCGATGGCTGCGCCCGTGCTCTCCAGAGGCTGGCCGCTGGTCAGGGCTTCACCCATGGCCTCCCACTCCCCGTCGGGGCTCTTGGCCACCGCGTTGACGTACGCCTTGGACTTGGCGATGTCGGGGCACTTGAGCAGGGGCACGGGAAGCTGAACCCGGTAGCCCGGCTTTCCGCCGATCTCCATGATCTGCCTGAGCGCCGGGTCGGTGACCATCTTCTGGTTGTCGACATAGGCGAGCGTGCCGAAGGCGCTCTTGTAGTACTGCTTGACGAAGTAGCCGTTGGGGTCGGTCATCCACTGGATGAACGTCCACATGGCGTCGGGATGCTTGGTCTGCGAGCTGACCCAGTACTTGTTGTTGTCGTACTTGCGGCCGGCCGCGCCGGTCTGCCCGCCGTCCGGGTTGACGCGTGGCGCCACCACGTACTTGTCGCTGCTGAAGCCCTGGCTGGCCCACACGCTCGGCAGCCACGTGCCGTCGAACATGATGCCGGCCTGATCGGCGGCGAACTGCTGGCGGGAGAAGTTCTTGTCGTTGGTGCCGGGCGCCAGGTAGCCGGCCTTGTTGAGCTCCTGGATGAAGGCGAAGGTCTTCGTCTGCGCGGGCTGGGTCACGTCGAACTTGCCGGTCTTGTAGTCGAAGAACTCGTCCGTCGAGACGCTGCCGATCAGCCCGTACCAGATGCGCTGCATGTCCACGCCCTTGGTGGGGGCGGCGATGCACTGCGCCTTGGTCTTGGCCTTGATCTGCGCGCAGGCGTTCTTGAGGTCGGTCCAGGTCTTGGGCGGGCTGTTGACGTCCAGCCCGGCATCCTGGAAGACCTTCTTGTTGAGGAACATGTAGCCGGAGCCCCAGTACAGGTTCTCCGAGAACGGGAAGCCGTAGGTCTTCCCGTCCTGCATGTTGATGCCTTCCAGGAAGGACCCGTCCGGCCAGCGCTTGGTGAAGTCGGCGGGGACGGTCCCGCTCGGGCTGAGCGGGCGGATCCACTTCTGGTCCGTCAGCTGGGACAGCCCGAGAGCGTTCCAGTAGAACATGTCCGGCGCCTGGTTGCTCTGGAAGGCCAGGGGCAGGGTCTTCATGTACTCCGACTGGGTGATCGAGCGCCACTCGATCTTGATGTCGGGATGCTCCTTGGTGAACTGGGCGCCGATGTCCTTATGGAAGTTCACCTGTTCGGCGGAGAAGTCCCAGATCCGCAACGTGGTCTGCGAGCCACCTCCGCTCGGGTTGCTCGAGGTACCGCACGCCGACACGAGCAGAGACGCCATGGCTGCGGTCGCCATCACGGCGGTCAAACGCGGACGGGGGATCATGGACCCTCCTAAAGAGGCGGAGGTCAGAGGGGGGTCGGGCGGCTGGTAAGCGCTTACCCGAGGGTGGGTCGAGAGTAGCCCGCCTCATTCCCCGATTCAAGGCTTGTGAGAAAGCGGTTTCAGATGGATGCTCAGCCATGAAGTCTGTCTGACCCAAGATGTACAAGCGCTTTCTCAACTTCAGGAGTACGTGTGCGCCTGCTCGCCTTCACCAAGCCCTTCGGCTCCATCGACGCCCCCGAGCTGGCCGAGGCCGTGGCCTCGGTGGGCGCCGAGGGGGCGGACCTCCTCGTACGCGAGGGCCAGACGGTCAGCCCCACAGACCCGGACGGCATCGCCGTCGTCGCCGCCGAACTCGGGCGCCGCGGGCTCACCCTCGACGTCGTCACCACCGATTTCCTCGACACCGACGCCGACGCCGAACGGCTCATCGCGGCCTGCGGCGAGGCCGGCGTCCCCCTCGTACGGACGGGCTTCTACCGCTACGACCCCGCCATCGGCTACCACCATCAGCTGAAGGAGGCCAGAGCCGCGCTGACCCGCCTGGCCGCTCTCGCCGCCCGGCACGGCGTGCGGGTGGCGGTCCAGCTGCATCACGGTACGATCCATCCATCCGCCGCGCTCGCCCTCGCACTCGCCGGTGACCTGAATGACGTGCGCTTCTACGCCGACCCCGGCAACCAGGCCAAGGAGGGCAGCGAGGCATGGGCGCTCAACGTCGAACTGCTGGGCGATCGGATGGCCTGCATGGGAGTGAAGAACGCCGCCTGGCGATCGGGCCCGGACGGCTGGACGTGCGATTGGCAGCCGTTCGCGGACGGGGGCGTGGTCCGCTGGGCGGAGATCATCCCCGGGCTGCGCGAACGCGGCTACGCCGGGGTGCTGTCGCTGCACGTCCACTACCCGGCGGCCGACCCGGTGGCGGCCGTACGGAGAGATCTGGATCATCTGCGCGAGCTGCTCGGCTGACGGGCGCACGGGAGGCAGGAGGAGCGGGTGCGTAATCTGCGGCAGGGCCGCGGGAGCCGGGTGACGATCAGCGACGTCGGGGCGGCCGCAGGGGTGTCGGCCTCGACCGTCTCCCGTGTGCTCAACGGCACGACGAAGGTCGATCCCGCTCTGGCGGCGCGGGTCCACGACGCGGTCACGCAGCTGGGCTACCGGCCCAACGCGGCGGCGCAGGGGCTGGCGCGCGGCGAGTGGGGCACCATCGGCGTGCTGGTCCCCGACCTGGCCAATCCCTACTTCCCCGGCGTGCTCAAGGCGGTCTCGGCCGTCGCCCGCTCGCACGGGCGCCGCGTCATGGTCATGGAGTCGGACGACGACCCCTCGATCGAGCAGGACCTGGTGGAGGACCTCATGCGCAGCTGCGACGGGGTGCTGCTCGCCTCCTCCCGCATGGAGCGCGCCGACCTGGCCGTCCTGACCGGCCGGGACCACCCGCTCGTCCTGCTCAACCGGATCGTCCCCGGCCTGGCCGCGCCCGCCGTCTCCGCCGACTTCTTCGGCGGGATGATGCTGATCTGCGGCCACCTGGCGCAGCTGGGCCACCGCCGGGTCGCCTACCTGAGCGGCCCCGAGGTGTCCTGGGCCAACTCCGAGCGGATCAGGGCGCTGGAGGCCGCCAAGGCGTTCGGCCTGTCCGTCACGATCCTGCCGTGCGGGTCCACCAGCCGGTGCGGGTACGAGGCCGCCGCCGCGGTGGCCGGCACCGGCGCCACCGCGCTCACCACCTACAACGACCTGGTGGCCCTGGGGGCGGTGACCCGGATGCGCGAGCTCGGGGTGCGGGTTCCCGAGGAGTTGTCGGTGGTGGGGTTCGACGACATCGCGCTGGACCACGTGGCGCACACGGGCCTGACCACGGTGTCGGTGCCCCAGGGGCAGCTCGGCAGGCAGGCGGCCGAGATGCTGGTGGCCCTCATGACCGAGGGGCACGACGGGGCGCCGGTGACGCTGCCGATGGAGCTGCAGGTCCGCGACAGCACCGCCCCGCCCGGGGTTCCCGCGGTGTTGACAGGCGAGGGCGCCGGGGTGTTGACAAGTGAGGGCGACGGCGGGAAACCTAGCTCGGGATAGCGCTTTCCCAGCGAAAGAGAGACCCCGTGCACACCGACGACCTGCCCGGCGGCGATCGAGACGAGTTGGCGCGTCAGGTATTGGACCTGGTCACGCCCCTGATTTCGCGATTCAGTCCGGGGCGGGGACGGCTGCGGCTGGGGTTCCACACGGCGCACTACGACCTGGCGTCCGCCGAGCTGGAAGCGTTTGCACGCCCGCTGTGGGGGCTGGCGCCGCTGGCGGCCGGCGGCGGGGCGTTCGACCACTGGGAGCTCTGGAGTGCCGGGCTCGCCGCCGGGACCGATCCCGAGCACCCCGACTACTGGGGCGCGGCCTTCGACAAGAACCAGCGGCTGGTCGAGACCGCCGCCATCGGCCTGGCGCTCGCCCTGGCCCCCGAGCGGATCTGGGACCCGCTGACCGGCCCGCAGCGCGACACGGTGGCCGCCTGGCTACGGCACTCCGTCACCGTGGAGCCGAACAACAACAACTGGCTGTTCTTCCCGGTCATGGTGGGGCTCGGGCTCGACCGCGTCGGGATCTCCCACGACCACGACGCCAACACGGCCAGGCTCGACCGGCTGGAGGAGTTCGACCTCGGGCGCGGGTGGTACTCCGACGGGCCGACGTGGCAGCGCGACTACTACATCCCGTTCGCCATGCACTACTACGGCCTCATCTACGCCGCGCTCGGTCGCGACCAGGAGCGGGCCGGGCGCTTCCGTGAGCGGGCCGCGGCGTTCGCCCAGGACTTCCAGCACTGGTTCAGCAGCGAGGGGGTGGCCGTCCCGTTCGGCAGGAGCCTGACCTACCGGTTCGCGCAGTCGGCGTTCTGGGGGGCGCTGGCCTTCGCCGGCGTCGAGGCGCTGCCGTGGGAGGTGACCAAGGGACACCTGCTGCGGAACCTGCGCTGGTGGGACCGCCGGCCGATCCGCGACAACGCGGGAGTGCTCACCATCGGCTACGGCTACCCCCAGCCGCACATGGCCGAGCAGTACAACGCGCCCGGCTCGCCGTACTGGGCCATGAAGGCGTTCCTGCCGCTCGCCCTGCCCGCGGAGCATCCGTTCTGGGCCGCCAAGGAGGCCGACGCTCCCCCGCTGCCCGAGGTCAGCACCCAGCCGGAGGCGGGCGTGGCGCTGATGCGCTGCGAGGAGGGGCGGCACGTGGTGCTGCTCAGCGCGGGGCAGCGCAACCCGTGGGCGCGGCACGGCGCGGCCAAGTACGCCAAGTTCGCCTACTCCACGCGGTTCGGCTTCAGCGTGCCGGCCGGGACGCTGAAGCTGGAGCAGGGCGCCTTCGACAGCACGCTGGCGCTCAGCGAGGACGGCGAGCACTGGCGGCCCTGCGAGCTGCCGGACCAGGTCTCCGCCGCCGACGGTGTGCTGCGCTCCCGCTGGACGCCGTGGGAGGACGTGGAGATCGAGACCTGGCTCGTGGCGTTGCCCCCGTGGCACGTACGGGTGCACCGGATCACGACCGGGCGGGCGCTGCGCACGGCCGAGGGCGCCTTCGCGATCGACCGCGACCGGCCGCCCACCCGGGTCGACATCGGTTCCGGCCGGGCCCGGCTCGACGCGCCCCACGGCCTGTGCGTGATCGAGGACCTGACCGGCGCGCGGGAGGGCGACCTGGTCACGGCTCTGCCCGGCACGAACGTGCTCACGCCGCGCACCACGATCCCCACGTTGAGGGGCGACCTGCCGCCCGGCGAGCACCTGCTGGCCTGCGCGGTGCTCGGCCTGGGGCCCACAAGCCCGGACGCGGCGGACGGGTGGCCGCAGGCGCCCGCGTGGGAGACCATCGAGCCGCTGATCGGCCCTAGTTGACGTACTGCTGGAGGAGCGTGTCCGTGCTCCGCCCGACCTGGTCGAGGTCGACGCCGAGCTTGACCAGCACCTGGGCCGCCACGCTCGCCCGGTCGTGGGTCAGTGCGAGCAGGAGGTGTTCGGTGCCGATGTAGTCAAGGCCGCGTTGCAGGGACTCCTGGTTGGCGGCCTGGAGCGCTTGGCTGGCCGCCGGCGTGAACGGAAGGTAGCCCGACGGAGCGGACTGGCCTCGGCCCCGGCTCTCCTCAACCTGCCGGCGCACATCCTCAAGGCTGAGGCCCAAGCCCTTGAGAACCTGGGCGCCCACGCCCTCATCTTCACGGAGCAGACCGAGAAGCACGTGCTCGGTGCCGATGGAGTCGTGGTTGAGCGTTCTGGCCTCGTCCTGGGACAGGACGATGATACGCCGCGCTCGGTCGGTGAACTTCTCAAACATCCCGCCGCTCCTCGGAAAGCAGTTAGTCAGGCCGGTGCACCCGGTTTTGTCCCTGGGCATGCTAGTGCGTCACAGTCGCATGATCGGATCTCGGAGGGCGGGCATCGTGACCCGTTCGACGTTCGTGCCCCACCATGCACGCGACCCAGGGACGTCAGGCGTCTCGCCAGCGTTGGAAGGTCGCCGCCTGGCCCACGAGCACGCCGCCGCCGTCCACCAGGTTCCACATCGTCACGTCCTCGATCCAGAACCGGCGGCCGGACTTGGCGATGCGCTGTCCCCGGTAGCCGGTCGCGAAGCCGGTCCGGTGCACGGCGTCCAGGAGCCGCTGACGGTCCTCCCGCCGGTCCGGCTCCGCCGAGAGCCGGGAGGGCAGGCCGACGAACTCCGCCCAGTCGTAGTCGAAGCATCGCTGGGCGGTGCGGTTCGCGTAGGTGAAGCGGGGGTCGTGTGCCGCGTCGTGCGCCAGCACCCCGAAAGGGGCGTCCTCGTAGAGCCAGCGCGCCGTGGCCTCAGGGCCGGCCAGCGGGGTGCCGACGAGGCGCTGATGGCAGCCCGTCAGCAGGTCGAAGAAGTCGGGATTCACGTAGCAGCCGTTCTCGTCGGGACGCCCGTCATGATCGTTGCTTCCGCTCTCGTTCGCCGCGCTGTGCCCGGGCACATGCGCCCGGCCGGGCACCACGCCGTGCTCGGTGTGCTCCTGATGTGGCGCAGCGGGATCGGGCTGCCGGAGGCCCCCGACGAACACG
>NZ_JBEZFW010000020.1:166542-201375 GCF_040649695.1 Nonomuraea sp. NPDC048901
CGCGGCGCAGCCGTACACATGGGATGACATCAAGAACGACGTCTACCGCGTGATGGACGACCACGGCGTGGAATGCCCGGCCGTAGAAGGCTATTTACCAGTGGCCGCCCTTGTGGAGCTGGCCACGGACCGCGCCGTCGGGGAACTGGGCGGTGTGCAGGTTGGCGTACCAGTTCTTCGGGTTCTTCTTGATGTCCCTGAGCAGGCTGCTCTTGACGCGAACGGAGCCGAAGCTGGTGTTGCCACGAATGGTGCCGCTGGACAGCAGGTCGATGACGACGGGACCGTTCACGCCCGCCTTGCCGCGGTGGATGTGGAAGGCGGTGGGCTTGCCGGTCTTCCTCCACTGGACGAAGTAGTAGAAGCGGTTTCCGTTGATGCGGAACTTGGCAACGGCCACGCCGTCCGGGTCATTGACCTTCTTGCCCGCTTCGCGAACCTCGTTCCTTCCGAGGAGCCCGGCGGCGAAGTAGTACTTCCTGGACGCGCTGGTCATGGGAGCGCGGCTGTGCGCGGCGGGCGCCGTGACCACCTCGGCGGAGTGGGGCAACCGCCATTCCGGTGCGGCGGCCGCGGGCGTGGCGGTCACCGCGGTGGCGGCCACGACCGCGACCGCGCCGGCCGCCGCCGCGCCACCAATTACCCGCCGCCACGAGATCCGTCCGTTGCCCGCCTGCTTTAACGTGCTCATCATTGCCTTTCCTTTTTGACTGGCAGTTGTGACTCTTTGATCGCTGCAGACCATATGAAAGACGATAGTGGTCGTTCTGCGTAAAAATACACATTCGGCATGTGAGCAATGCCACAGGGCTTCTACAAGGGCAGATACGTTCTTGACGAATACTGAACAGAAAGTGGAATTCGCGCCCGCCGACCGGAGTCCTCAATAAGCGTCTTGATAACGAGTGAATATTTACTGAATTCGCCGCTCGACCCTTTTCAGGATCCGCGTGGATCAGTGGGCGACCGGCCCATCGTCCAGCGTGGCCAGGAACTCTTCGGCGCGCCGTGCGAACAGGTGGGTCCCGCGTTCGGTGGACAGCGTGCGGCACCTCTCCGCGACGGCCCTCACCTCGGCGACGGATTCCCCTCCGGCCAGCAGCAGTCGCGCCCGCAGCAGGAGGAGCAGGCCCTCCGCGTAGCGCTGGCCATAGAGGTCGAGGCAGGAGTCGGCCCTGTCGAGGGCCGCGGCGGCCTTGTCCAGCGCGCCGGCGGCCAGCCACATCTCACACAGATGCCCGTAGCAGGTCGAGACGCTGGCCCGAGGCGGATCGAGGAGGTTCGTGGCGATGATCCGTTCAGCCTCCGCGGCGGCGCCGGCCGGATCCCTGCCGGTCATGGCCAGCGCCCAGCACCGAACCAGCCGCTGGTAGGTGCCGAGGAACACGAAGGAGAAGTCGGGGTCCGCGGCGATCCCGCGTTCCGCCGCGCGCAAGGCCCGTACCGGGTCGCCGATCAGTGCTTCCATCCTTGCCGCGTGGGCGGCCCAGACCGTGATCGTGAACGGGGCGTCGCCGGGGGCCGCCAGCCGGTCGAGCAACGATCGCGCGCCGTCGATGTCATCGTGCATCGCGGTCGCCTCCGCGAGCATCCCGATCATCAGCAGCTGCAGGTCGTACCAGACGGGATCCTCCTCGCGCCGGACGACGCGGGTCAGCAGGATCCGGCTCGCCTCGGTCAGGCGACGGAACGCTTCACCCATGTTTCCGTCACTGAACTGCTGAAGTCCCCACGCCTGCAGCCCGTACGCGCGTACGAGCGGCTCGGCCTACGCTTCACCCTCTTTCAGCAACCGGCGCGCCAGCAGCCCGCTGCGGTCGTTCTCGAGGGCTTGGGCGTGGGCCGCCCAGCGGGAGTAGAGCAGGACGATGGCGTCGAGTTCCCGGCCGAGGATCCGGGCCAGGTGCTCCGCGCGTTCCAGCAGATCCACCGACGACGTGCCGTACATCTCACGCATCCCGACGACCGCGATCAGCTGGGACAGGGCGGGCAGCTCCGCGTCGGCGAGGCCGGCCGTCCGCGCCACCCGGACGGCCAGCCGCAGTTGTCGCTCGGCGGCCTCGAGCGCGGACTTGGCCGCCGCGTGACGGCCCGCGCGTACCAGCGCCGCCGTGGTCCGGCGCGGGTCGGCGAGCGGGCCGGCCGCCCACAGGTGGTGGGCGACGCGCTCGGCCACGTAGTCGCCGGAGGAGTCGGTACGGTCGAGCGTGTCGGCGACCCGCAGGTGAAGCGGGTTCGCCCGCCCGGCAGGCGTGGTCTCGGAGACGGACTCGCGGACCAGATCGTGCGAGAAGCGGAACGAAAACGGGTTCCCCGGTATGGGTTCGAGCAGGCCGAGCGCTTCCACGGGCTCCAGACGATCAAGGCAGGTCTGTACGTCAAGGTCGGCGACGCCGGCGAGCAGACCGAGGTCCACCTCCCGGCCGATCAGCGCGGCGATCTGGAGCAGGTTCCTGGCGCAGTCGTCGAGTCCGGCCATCCGGTCGCGGACGACGTCTCGCACGGTGGAGGGCACTCCCACTCGCGCCCCGGCGCCCTCGACGAGCGCGCCGCTGTCAGCCAGTAGCCGGGCCAGCTCCCGGACGAAGAACGGATTGCCGGCCGTACGCGTATAGATGCCGCGGACGGTCTCCGGGCCTGGATCCTGGCCGGTCTCGCGGCGGACGAGCTCGGCCACCTCGGCCGAGCCGAGAGGACCGAGCCGGCTACGGAAGTGGCCGGGCGCCCGGCTCGCCGCGGCGAGCGTCCGCGTCAGTGCCGATCCGGGTACGGGCGCGCGGTCGCGGAGCCCTCCGATGATGGCGGTCCCGGTCGGCAGCCGGGCCGCCAGGTGGCTGAACAAGTGCAGTGACGCGACGTCCGCCCACTGGAGGTCGTCGATCACGAGCACCAGTGGCCGCCGCGCCGCGACCTGGCCGATGGCGGCGACGGCCGCCTCGAACAAGCGGAACTGGGCGCCCGCGTCGGGTGCCACCGATTCGCCGAGGACGTCGCCGTCCGGCTCCAGGAGGTCGCCGAGTTCGCCGGCGAGCCATCTCTCTCGCGCCGCGCCGGGCAACTCGTCCAGCACCGCGCCGACTGCCTGGATCCACGGCCACATCGACGGCGTTCCTTCGCCTTCCAGGCAGCGGGCCCAGACGACGGCGGCGTCACGCGCCTCCGCCTCGGCGGTGAGCTCCTCCAGCAGCCGCGTTTTGCCTATCCCCGGCTCGCCCTCCAGGACGATGAGCCCCGTGCCTCCGGTGAAGGCGGGCTCGATCGCCTGCCGCAGCACCGTCAGTTCCTCCGCTCGGCCGACCAGGACATCTCCGGACGAGGTCGCGGATCTCGCGGGGGCCCGTACCGGTGCGGGCGAGTGTCCGGCCGAGGGCTGTACGGTCACTGTCTCGGTCGCCGTCGGGTTCTGGTCCAGCATCCGCCGGTGCGCGGCGGCCAGGGCTTGGCCAGGATCGATGCCGAGATCCTCGGCGAGCCGGGCACGGACCGCGCGGAACACCGACAACGCCTCCGCCTGCTGCCCGGCGGCGCCCAGCGTGGAGATGAGGCTCGCCTGCACGGGCTCGTGCAAGGGCGCCATCCTGGCAGCCAGGTGCAGGGAAGGCAGCAGCCGCTCCGGCCGGCCCAGCGACACCGCGAGCTCGGCCGCCGCCGTGCACGCGTCGAAGAACTGGCCGTCCAGCCTCGCGAATATCGACGTCGCGGCCGATCCCTGGCCCAGCCCATCGCCCGCGGAGCCGTGCCAGAGTCCCAGCGCTTCCACGTAACAGTCGAGAGCCGCCTCAGGGCGCTCCTGCACCAGGGCGGCCTCGACCAGGTTCTGGAACACGACAAGGTCCAGTGTCCCGGCTGCCGCTGAGAACAGGTAGCTGTTGCCACGCCGCTCCAGGTACGAGCCGGAACTTCGCGCCGGAAGCTCAGGCTCCAGCAGCCGGCGCAACGACCCGACGTACTTGTGGATGACGTTGAGGGCACTCGCCGGCGGATCATCCTGCCAGATGAGATCGATCAGCTCGTCGGTGCTGATCGGCCGTCCTTCCCTGGCCAGGAGAAGGCCCAGCAGGAAGGCCTGCTGCCGCGGGCCGGTGCTCAACTCGACGTCACCCCGCCAGAGCCGTAAAGGACCGAGAATCTGGAAGAGCAGGGAGCCGCCGGAAGCCCGTCCGTCCTCGCCATCGCCGTCGATGGGAAGGATTGCCACAGCCACGCGTGTACCACCTTGGAATGTCATCGGATCGCCTGGGCTCAGCCAGTGAAGCGGACCGCGAAGGCGGTGGGTACTGTGATCCTGCTCGACCAGTGCCCATTCCCAGCGACGTCGCGGCACTGCGCCGGGGCGCGTGTCATGCGATGGGGTGTTCGCTTCTAAGATCCGAGGTGTGGCCAAGTATTTCGCTCTGCACCCGGACAACCCCCAGCCTCGCCTGATCAGCCAGGTCGTCGAGTCGTTAAACGCCGATGGGCTGATCGCGTACCCGACGGACTCGTGCTACGCGCTGGGGTGCCGGCTGGGCAACAAGGAGGGCATCGATCGGATCAGGGAGATCCGCAGCCTCGGCAGTAATCATCACTTCACGCTGGTCTGCCGGGACTTCGCGCAGTTCGGCCAGTTCGTTCACGTGAGCAATGCGGTGTTCCGGCTGGTCAAGGCGGCGACTCCGGGCGGATACACCTTCATCCTGCCCGCGACCAAGGAGGTGCCGCGGCGGTTGCTGCACCCCCGGAAGAAGACGGTCGGCGTGCGGATCCCTGATCACATCGTCACCCAGGCGCTGCTGGCCGAGCTCGGCGAACCGCTGCTGTCGAGCACCCTGCTGCTGCCCGACGAGACCGAGCCCGCGACGCAGGGCTGGGAGATCAAGGAGCGGCTCGATCACGTGGTGGACGCGGTCATCGATTCGGGCGAGTGCGGCGCCACCCCGACCACCGTCGTGGACCTCTCGCAGGGTGAGCCCGAGATTCTTCGTCGAGGCACGGGAGACCCGTCCCTCTTTGAGTAGGTTCGAGTAAGGGTGAGGGCCGCCCCGAGCACCACGGGGCGACCCTGGCGGCGGCCGGCGCTTGGCCAGTACGGCTGCGGCCGCGGAGCGCTTGGCCCGTGCGAGCCGGCGGCGCGGCTACTTGGCGGCCAGCTCTCGGCCGGCGTCGCGGGCGGCGGCGAGGGCGTCGCCGTGAAGCTGCGCGGCCAGCGGGCGCAGCGATTCCATGGCCGGGTTGGTGGCGGCGAGGGTGAGCTCACGTTCGACGACGGTGAGGTCGGCCTCCCACATGTCCCTCAGAACCCGCGTCAGGTACGGGGTGGAGTGGTCCCAGCCCTCACGCGGGGTCCCGGGCCCATAGCCGCCGCCACGCACGGTGGCCAGCACGGTCGGCTTGCCCTTCAGCACCGGAGTGCCGGTGCCCGCTCCAGCGATGACGAGGTCGGCCCAGGTCTTGAAGTGCTGGGAGACCCCGTAGTTGTACAGCGGCACGGCCAGCAGAACCGCGTCGGCCGCCTCCAGTTCGGCCGCGAGCCGCACGGCCAGCGCGAGCGCGTCACGCTGCGCCTGGGTGCGGTCGGGCTCAGGGGTGAACCCCGCGGTCGCCGCGAGCGCCCAGGCCTCGGCGGGCAGCGGGTCGGTGGCCAGGTGACGGCGCACCACGGGCACGCCGGGCCGGGTCGCGGTCCACTCGGCTTCAACGAGGTCGGCGAGCTCGGCGCTGGAAGAGGCGCCGGGAAGGATGCTGGCGTCCAGCCGGAACAGACTCATGATCATCTCCTTTAAGGTGCCGCGCCATGCGGCTCCACGGTGTCGGCGGCGGTCTGGCCTGGGTGCCGGCCCCGCGACTCGCTTCAGCATAAGCGGACTTTACCCCGCTTTATATTCCAGAGGTAGGGTGAGAACTTGTGGATCTCCCTGTGGTGCCCTTCGGTCGTCCCCGTCCGGAACGGGTGGACGCGGCGCGCAACCGTCTGCAACTGCTCCAGGTGGCCCGCGAGATGATCGCCGAGCACGGGGTGGAGAAGGTGACCATGGACGGCCTGGCCGAACGGGCCGGCCTGGGCAAAGGGACTGTCTTTCGCCGGTTCGGCACCCGCGCGGGAATCTTCCAGGCCCTGGTGGACGAGGACGACCGTGCCTTCCAGCAGGCCGTCATGGGCGGGCCACCGCCGCTCGGCCCCGGAGCCGACCCGGTGCAGCGGCTGATCGCCTACGGCCGGGCCCGCATCGCCTTTCTGCTCGACCACCACGCGATCGTCCGCGCGGCCCTGGACCGCAACCAGCCCGTCCCCGTCGGCGAGCACAACCTCTCCCGGCTGCACATCCGCATGCTCCTGGGACAGGCGCACCAAGACGAACTCCTGGACATCGCCGACCTCGACAGCCTGGCCGTCCAGCTCACCGCCGCCCTCGAAGGCCCGATCCTGCTCTACCTGGGCATGTCGCGGCCCTTCCCGGCCGACCCCACCCCGGCCTCCATCCCCTTGGCCGACAGCTGGCAGACCATCATCGAACGCCTCTTCCGTACGCCGTCACACAGCGGTTAGCTCACGGCAGCGGCGATAGCGCCCGGATACCCGATCGACAGGCCCGTCAGAGGGTGGCGTGGGCCCAGTCGGTGAAGGTCGTGGTCGGGATCGCGAGGGCGTGGGCGAACTCGGGACGCGCCGGTGCGGGGTGCAGGCTGGCGTACTGCTGCGACAGGACAAACTCGCTGCGCAGACCGGCGGCCTGTGCCTCCGACGGGTCGGCGGGAAGGGTGATGGGCTTTCCGCGGACCTCGGAGAGGATCGCGGCCGCCTCGCGGAAGGTCAGCAGGTCGCCTGCGAGTTCCAGTTCCACGCCGTCGAACCGCTCGGGGTCGGCGAACGCGGCCGCGGCCGCGACGCCGATATCGTCCAGGGCGACGAAGGGCTGGGGAACCTCGGGATCCATGGCGACCAGCAGATGGTCCGGCCGCCCGTCAGGGAAGTAGAACGACGGGTAGAGGAGGTTCTCCATGAACGTGCTTGGGCGCAGGATGGTCGTGTAGCGGGTCGCCGCGTCACGCATCGCCTGCTCCGCGGCGGCCTTGCTGCGCCAATAGTGCCCCATGTGGGCCCCCCATCGCTCCTCGTCGATCGGTTCGCGGCGGCCCGCCCCCGACACCGAGGTATGCACGATCTGTTCGACGCCGGCCTTCTGCGCCGCGGCGGCGAGATTGCCGGCGTACCGCACCTCGGAGTCGCCCATGAGATCGGCGAGGTCGGGCATCTGCATCGAGAACACGCCTCGGGCCCCGTCGAGGGCCGCCACCAACGAAGCCGGGTCCTCCAGGTCGCCCGGCACGAGCGTGGCACCGTGAGCGGCGATCTCCTGTGCGCGCGGCGAGGTGGGATCGCGTACGAGAGCGTGCACGTCCGTTCCCGCTCGGAGCAGGGCCCGCGCGGTCGCCCCGCCCTGCCGACCGGTCGCCCCTGTGACCAGCACGAATGATGAATCCGACATGTATGCCTCCAGCGGCCCCATAAACGGAGGGGCACCCCGCTTTTCCAGACGCTACGATATGGGGGGTCCCACCGTTTGTCCAGTGAAGGGTGAGCGCAACGATGAACGCGGCAGGTCCGGCGGGCCGGGCAGACAGGCAGCGCAATCGCCGGCGACTGCTCGAGGCCGCGGAGGCGGTGATCGGACGGGACGGCGCACAGGCCTCGCTCGAAGAGATCGCGCGCCGCGCGGGCGTCGGCTCAGCCACCCTGCACCGGCACTTCCCCTCGCGACATGACCTGCTCAACGCGGTGTTCCACGAGGGCGTGGAACGGCTCAGCCGGCGCGCCCAAGCACTCGCCGACAGCCTGGCTCCCGGCGACGCGCTCGCCGCGTGGCTCGAGGAAGTGACGACGTACACCGCGACCACACGCGGACTCGCGACGGCCCTGATGTCAGCCCCCGAATGCGCCGTCGCCGCGGAAGACAGCTGCCACGGCCTGATACATGATGCGGCGACGCGTCTGGTCACGGACGCGGAGGAAGCGGGCGTCCTGCGTACCGAGGCGACGACCCACGACCTCATGACCCTGACCAACGCCATCTCCGTGGCCTCCGACGGCGATCCCGACAGCGCTCGCCGGCTGTTGCGGCTCACCCTCGGCGGCGTCCTGAAGAGTCCGCCCGCCGAGCACCCTCCACTGAGCCGAGCGGCGGCGAGCGCGCGCTGACCTGGCCTCCCGGCTGTACACATGGCACAATCCACCGGTGGTGTCCGGCGGCTGCGCTCAAAGCTGACAGCCGCTGTCCACCGGGTCAGGCGAGGATTGTTGGCGACGCTCCATGAGATGATCGAGATCATGATGGGTTTGTCAGGCACGGGCCGTCCGGTCCTTCACCCCTCCAGGTCGGCCGGCGAGGCTGCCGCGATGTTCAACGCCGACCTGGTCGCGGCGTCGGCCGCGTGCTGAGCATGGTCGAAGCGGAGACCACCCCGCGAGTCCCGCACACGTTCGGGGACGGCCTCGCGTCTCCCTTCCCCGGCGGCGACCCCATGAGACCAGCGAGCCATCCAGAGCCGGTCGGCGTCGGGCAGATCCCGGGATTACGACCGCGCCTGCGCCCTGGTGATGGGGGCGAGGTCCCCGCGGCCGACGTCGGCCTTGTGGACGCACTGGATCCGCGGACCCGGCGTACGGTGACGGCCTGGCTGCGCGAGAAGCCCTCCGCTCCCCTGCGGCAGACACGGCTGCGGGTCCTGGCCTCGTTCCTGCGCTGGCTGCACACCGCCGAGCCGGCCCTCGACCTGCTCACCGCCGCCGAGGCTCAACTGGACGCCTACTGCTACACCGCCCTCACGACCGGCGTACGCGCGTCCGGCAAGCCCTTGACCAGGGCGAC
The DNA here is from genome assembly GCF_040649695.1 of Nonomuraea sp. NPDC048901. Taxonomy (NCBI): domain Bacteria; kingdom Bacillati; phylum Actinomycetota; class Actinomycetes; order Streptosporangiales; family Streptosporangiaceae; genus Nonomuraea; species Nonomuraea sp. NPDC048901. The sequence continues at coordinate 175,389 of NZ_JBEZFW010000020.1, forward strand.
GGTGATCCGGAGACGCGCCACGCTGGCCTCCTTCTACGCCTTCGCCCGGCGAACCGGCGCGGATCGGTCTCACCGCGGCGTGACCGGCACGCCCCCGCTCACCCCGGCCGAACGGCGCCTGCTGCGAGCAGGTGCCGGGCGGCTGGCCGACGACGGCCGGTGGGCCGAGGCGCTCGCCGTCGCGCTGCTGGAGGCGACAGGCGCCTCCGTGGAGGCGCTGGCCGCTTTGACCGCCCACGATGTCCGCCCTTCCGCCCCCGCCGACCGGCTGACCCTGATCACCTTGCGCGACGGTCGTGATGGCATCGTCGCGTTCCCGGTGTCGCCGGAGGTCCGCCACCTGTTGCGCGCGCTGTGCGCCAGCCGTCCCCCCGGAGAGCCGCTGCTCAGGCAGGATGACGGCCGGAGCGTCGACCTCGAATGGATCGGGGCCGCGCTCACTGACGCCGCGCTCGCCGCCGGCGTACCCAGGCAGCGAGCCGAACTCCTGCACCCGCGCCTGTTGCGCGCCCGCACGTTGACCGAGCTCGCGCGCCCATAACTGGCGGGCCGGGCCGGTCAGCCGGGCGAGCCAGTCTGGCGAGCCTGTCTCGCGGGGCTGCCCCTGAACAGCTCGAACCCCGCCTCTGGACGGCCCGGGGTCACCTTCCGCCGATGAAGTACCTGGCGGGGATGAAGAGCTCGTGCCCGGTGTCGAAAAGCACCCGTACCCCGGCGGTCGTCCACTCTGTCGTCTTGACAGAGTCGGCGGACGTTTCGATGTCCACCCAATGGCCGTAAGAAAGGCTGGGATCCCGGCCGACGAAGATCTGGTGCGACTCCCCGATAAGGGCGCTCCGGCGAATAAAAGCCAGCAGATGCTTCGAATCGTCGTCGTAGGCCACAGTGGCCGGCTGGTCGCTGCGATAGACCACCTCGGTCCGCGGCCACCGCACCGCGACGGACAGCGCCACACCGAGCGCGATGCCGAGAACGATCAGCCCGAGTCCCTTCAGCCGCCGGGACCGGTGCGGACGGGTTAACGGCGGTTCCACAGTCAAGGGCGAAGTCATCTACAGCCTCCGTAATGGTCTACTTCGTAGTTCGTCGCTGCGGCACGAGGGAAAGTTCGCGAGCGCCAACGATGACTTGCTCTTCAGCGCCTCAGACGTGCACCACCGCGGTGTGGGCGTGTCCGCGGCTGCGACCGACCTCCACCTTGACCGAGCGCTTGGCCTTGCGCACGCCGCGGTCGCTCTTCTTGACCGATTTCACCCGCCAGGGCAGCGTGATCTTCACCTCGTCGGCGGTCCTGGACGGGTCGGAGACCGCGAGCCGTACCCGCCCGTGGTCGCGGCGGATCAGCAGCGTGCAGGGGCCGTCGGCGTGGAGCGGTCCGTCCGCGGTCTCGACGGTCCCCGCGCGCCAGAAGACGGCGGCGAGCACGTTGTCGCGGGCGATGGCCTGCACCGTCCGGGAGTTGGCGAGGATCTTGATCCGCTGCCTGTAAGCCGCGGTCTGCGCGATGGAGGCGTCGGGCAGCACGGCATAGGCGTAGCGCGCCTTGCCCGGATCGACGCCGTGGTCGAGCAGGATCGTCGTGTAGTGCCTGGTGACGGGGGTGTTGTCGCCGCCGGTGGTGGCGCCCTTGTCGATGTCGCGCCAGCGGCCGGTGCGCTGCTCGCGGATCACCTTCGCGTCGGCGCCGTCGAGCAGCGCGTAGCCGGCCACACCGGACAGGTGGACCCAGCCGTCGCCCCGGGTCAGCGGCGGATGCCAGTCGTGGGTGTTGCGGTTCTCCACGATGGTCTCGATGCGGCGGCCGTCGGAGGCGGCGATGCCGGTGCCGAGGGCGATCACCGCGTCATCGAGCAGGAACCACGCCTTCTTGGCCCGCAGCGAGGAGCCGTCGGCGATCAGCTTCATGGCCGCCACGCCGTACTCGCCGTCGAGTGCCACGCCGCCCGCCCACGGGGTGGGTGGCAGGCGGCGCTTGCTGTGGGAGAGGTCGGCGCGTTTGCGCGTGTCGACCGTCGTGCCCGGCAGCCGGTGCGGGTCGATCGTCGGCCACAGGTCGTCGTTCCAGTGGGTGAGGTCGGCGGTGTAGAGGTAGGTCATGCCGTCGCCGGTGTACCAGCCGTGCAGGTTCTCCTGGTTCATGGCCTCGGCCGCGCCGATGCGCTCCGAGCTCATCGCGATCGCGTACGCCCAGGTGGGGCGGCGGTGCACGACCCGGTCCATGTCGGCGAAGACGTACGTGCCCGTCATGCGCGGGCCGACCGGCACCGACAAGTCCTCCAGCAGGGCCTTGGCCCCGGCGATGCTCGCCAGCGATGCGAGCGTGGGGGCGGCCTGGTTGCGGACGATCCAGCCCTTCACCAGCGGTCGCCAGCGCTGGGCGTAGCGCTCGGGCGCCGCCTCCAGCAGGGTGAGGATGGACTCGACCGCCTTCTCCCCCGAGTGGTGGTCACGGTGGCCCTGCACCGAGATCTGCCGGCCGCGTACGCAGTCCATCATCAGCCCGTCGAAGATGAACGGCGCGAACGAGCGATCCACGAGGTCGTAGACGTTGCCGATGCCGGTGATCTCCCACGGTGACCTCGCGAGCATGGCGATCAGCTTGGCCACGCTCTCCAGATAGTCCACGCCGTAGCTGCCGTTGTAGGGGAACACGTCGTGCTGGATGAACGACCCGTCACGGTAGAAGCCGTCGCCCGGGCCCCTGGTCGGCCGCAGCAGGTCGGAGACCGCGTTCCTGGCCCGCTTGACGAGGCGGGCGTCGTGGGTGAGCAATCCGCGCATCGCCACCGCCGTGGCCTTGCCCGCCCGATTGGCGCCGGTCTCGACGACGCCGGGGTGGCTGACGCGGCGCTCCGGGTTGGGACACCAGCGGCGCAGGGGGCGCAGCCAGCGCTCGAGGCGGTCCTTGGGCAGGCCGTCGTACAGCAGGGCGCAGGTGTCGGTCAGCGCGCGGGGGACGCCGATCTCCCACCAGTACCAGTTGCTGCCCCGCCGGTCGAGTCCCTCGTGGTAGGCGTGCTTGTACAGGAAGTCCAGCGCCATGATCGCGGTGTCGGCGACCCGCCCGTCCCGGTGCATGGTGGTGCCCGGCGTGGCCCAGCCCAGCGCCAGCGTGCGCATGCGGTTGTAGGCGCGGTTGAAGTTGCCCGTACGGGGGTCGTCGAGCGGCAGGTCGGGCCACAGGCTCGGGCGGCCGGCGTCGGGCTTCAGCTTGCGCAGCACCGCGTTGGCCGAGCCGTCGACCGCCTGCGCCTTGTCGGTGTAGACCGAGTCGTACGACCCGCCGGCCAGCAGGCTCACCCACCGCTCACGCGCGGCGTCGAACGTGGCGGCACCGACCGTGGCGGGGCCGGCCGCCTCGGCTGGTCTGTCCCAAAGAGCGAGGCCGGCCACGGCCGAGGTGCCCAGCAGGGCGGACCGCCGGCTGAGGGGGTGGGTCATGGCGGCCTTTCGACAATCGGGCGAACATCAGCTCAAAGGATCATATGTCGACTCGCCCATGGCCCGGATCATCGCGTCGGCAGGACCCCCGCGTTCACCAGTCATGGACGGTGCCGTCCGTGAGCCGGTTGAACGGCAGGTACGCCGGTTGGTACGGGAAGCGCGCCGCGGCCTTCTCATCGAGCTCCACGCCGAGTCCCGGCAGCCCGCCGGGGTGCAGGTAGCCGTCGGTGAAGCTGAACGACTGCTGGAACACCTCGTTGGTCGCCTGGCCGTGCTGCATGTACTCCTGGATGCCGAAGTTGTGGATCGCCAGGTCCAGGTGCAGGGCGGCGGCCATGCCGACCGGCGAGATGTCGGTCGGGCCGTGGATGCCGGACTTGATCTGGTACTGGGCGGCGTAGTCGAGCAGCTTCCGCATGGCCGTGATCCCCCCGGTGTGGGTGACGGCGGAGCGGACGTAGTCGATGAGCTGTTCGCGGATCAGGGTCTGGTAGTCCCACACGGTGTTGAAGACCTCGCCGATGGCCAGCGGAGTGGTGGTGTGCCGGCGTACCAGGCGCAGCGCCTCCTGATTCTCGGCCGGCGTGCAGTCCTCCAGCCAGAACAGGTCGTACGGCTCAAGGGCCTTGCCGAGCTTGGCGGCCTGGATCGGGGTCATCCGATGGTGCCCGTCGTGCAGCAGCGGCAGCTCGGGCCCGAACTCGTTGCGCACCGCCTCGAAGACGCCGGGCAGGTGGCGCAGGTAGGCGCGGGTGTCCCAGTCCTCTTCGGCGGGCAGCGCCGTGCGCTGGGCCGGCTCGTAGTCGTACCGCCTGCCGTCGACACTGGGCTGGGCGGCTACTCCGTACACGGCATTGATGCCAGGTACGGAGGTCTGCACCCGGATCGAACGGTAACCCATCTCCAGGTGCCGGCGGATCGAGTCGAACAGCTCTGGCAGGTCCCGGCCCGAGGCGTGCCCGTACGCCATGATCCCGTTCCGGGAGGCTCCGCCGAGTAGTTGGTAGAGCGGCATCCCGGCGGCCTTGGCCTTGATGTCCCATAGCGCCACGTCCACGGCCGCGATGGCGGCCATGGTGACGGGCCCTCGCCGCCAGTACGCCGAGCGATAGAGGAACTGCCAGGTGTCCTCGATGCGATGCGGGTCTCGCCCGAGCAGGAGGGGGACAACGTGGTCGGCCAGGTACGACGCGACCGCCAGCTCCCGCCCGTTGAGTGTGCCGTCTCCCAGCCCGCTGATCCCCTCATCCGTCGTGATCTTGAGGGTGACGAAGTTGCGGTCGGGGCTGGTGACGACGACGTCCGCTGCGATGATCTTCACGCAGATGCCTTTCTCAAAGGTGGTGGCGGAGAAGTCGAGGGATCACGCTCACCATTCCGCGTAGGAACCGTCCTGGTGCCGCCAGATGGGGCTGCGCCAGGCGTGTCCTGTTTTGCCGGCGGAGCGGACCGCCTGATCGTCGACCTCGATACCCAGGCCGGGCGCGGTGAGCCGCTCGACGTACCCGTCCACGAAAGCCAACGGGGTCTTGTCGAGGCAGTAGTCGAGCACCTCGGCGCCGCGGTTGTAGTGGATGCCGATGCTCTGTTCTTGGATGAGGTAATTCGGCGTGGCGAAGCCGATCTGCAGGCAGGCCGCGAGGGCGATCGGGCCGAGCGGGCAGTGCGGGGCGAGTTGCACGTCGTACACCTCGGCGAGGGTGGCGATCTTGCGTACCTCGGTGATGCCGCCGGCGTGGGAGAGGTCCGGCTGGGCGACCGCGATGCCGGCCTGGAGGGCGGGCAGGAACTCCTGCCGGCTGTAGAGCCGCTCCCCCGTCGACACCGGGATGGTGGTCGAGCGGACGAACTCGCCGATGAGGTGTGAGTTCTCCGGGACGACCGGCTCCTCCAGGAACAGCGGCCGATACGGCTCCAGCAGCGGCGCCAGACGGCGGGCGTTGGCCAGGGTGAACCGCCCGTGCAGGTCGACGGCGACGTCGCGGTCGTCGCCGAGCACCTCGCGGGCGGCGGCCACCCGGGCGACCACGCCGTTCAGTTCGGCGACCGAGGCGACCGGGCTCATCTTGCCGGAGGCGTTCATCTTCACCGCGGTGAGCCCGGCCTCGACCTGGGCGGCGATGTGGTCGCGGACCTCGCTGGGCTCGTCGCCGCCGACCCAGCCGTACATCCGGATCCGGTCTCGTACCGGACCGCCGAGCAGCTGGTGCACCGGGGCGCCGAAGTGCTTGCCGGCGATGTCCCAGAGGGCCTGGTCGAGGCCCGCCACGGCGCTCGCCAGGATCGGACCGCCCCGGTAGAACGAGCCCTTGGTCAGCACCTGCCAGTGGTCCTCGATGCGCAGCGCGTCCCGGCCGATCAGCAGCTCCGCGAGCTGGTCGATGGCGGCGCGGACGGTCTCGGACCGCCCTTCGCAGGTGGCCTCACCCCAGCCGACGATCCCGGAGGCGGTCTCCACCCGGACGAAGAGCCAGCGGGGGGCGACGAGAAAGGTCTCTATGCGGGCGATGGTCGTCATGCCGGTCAGCCCTTTGTCGCGCCGGCGGTGAGGCCGGAGACCACGTACTTCTGCACGAACAAGGCGATCAGCATGATCGGTACGGTGACCACGGTGGCCGCGGCCATCAGACCGCCCCAGTCGATGCTGGCGTAGCCGACGAAGTCGAAGATCGCCACGGGCAGGGTCTTGGTGTCCGCGTCGGAGAGCACGAGCGCGAACATGAAGTTGTTCCAGGAGAAGATGAAGGACAAAATCCCAGCGGTGGCGATACCCGGTACGGACAGCGGCAGCAGGATGCGGCGGAACGCGCCGATATGGGTCAGCCCGTCGACCAGCCCCGCCTCCTCCAGCTCCTCGGGCAGGCTGTCGAAGTAGCCCATCATGATGTAGACCACCAGCGGTAGCGCGACGAACATGTGGCTGAGGATCAGCACCCCGAAGCCGCCGACCATCTTCAGGTTGGAGAAGACGTAGTACCAGGGCACCAGCAGCGAGACACCGGGGATGACCCGGGCCATCAGCACCACCAGCGCGGACTTCCTCATGTTGAACCGGCTCATCGAGTACGCGGCCGGCAGGCCGAGGATCAGCGACGCCACGGTGGCGGCGAACGCCACCCAGAGGCTGTTGAGGATGAACTCGACGTAGTTGGCCTGCCGGAGCACCTTGGCGTAGTTGTCCATGGTGGGCGAGAAGGCCAGCGCCTTGCCCGGATCGTAGATGTCGACGTTGGTCTTGAACGACGCGGCGATCATCCACAGCAGCGGCGCGAGCAGCGAGAGCACCACGAAGGTGAGTGCCACCACCCGGAACACCCGGTACGCGGGACGGGGCTTCATCGCTTGGCCTCCTTGCGCCGGGCGGTCAGGGCCCACATCGCCCCGATGATGATCAGGAAGAAGAGGATGAGGACGGTGGAGGAGACGCCGTACTCGTTGTAATCGAAGCTGAGGCCGTAGGCGTACACGTTCAGCGTCTCTACCTCGTGGAACGAACCGCCGCCGCGGCCCTTCGTGGCGTAGAGGATGTCGAAGGTCTTCAGCGCGTCGATGCCGCGCAGCAGGATCGCCACGGTCAGCGTGGGTCCCAGCAGCGGCAGGGTCACGTGCCGGAAACGCTGCCAGGTGCTGGCGCCGTCGATGCGCGCCGCCTCCTGCGGCTCGTCCGACAGCGAGGTGAGCCCGGCGAGCAGGATCAGCGTCACCATCGGTGTCCACTGCCACACGTCGATGAAGATCGTGGTGGGCAGGGCCGTGTGCTGGCCGGCGAGCCACGGCTGCGGCCCGATGCCGACCCAGCCGAGGATCTGGTTGGCCATGCCGATGTTCGGGTCGAAGATGAGCCGCCACATCATGCCGACCGCGACCGGGGTGGCGACGAGCGGCATCAGGATGGCGACCCGGACCCATCTCTGCCCTTTGAACGGCCGCCAGAGCAGCAGGGCGATCGCCATCCCGAGGACCACCTCGAACAGCAGCGCGACCACCGTGAACGTGGCGGTCCGTCCTACGGCGGGCCAGAACCGGGCGGTGTCCGTGAAGACGTCGAGGTAGTTCTGGAAGCCCACGAACTCGCTCTCCGCGCGGACGGATCCCTCGGCGTCGGTCAGGCTGAGATAGCCGGTCCAGGCCAGGGGGAACACGATCAGCGCGGTGACGAAGGTCATCGCGGGCGCGGCGAAGAGCCACTTGCGGTGGTCATTGACCCAGCGCACCCAGCCGGGCGTATGGGAGGCGGTCGGGGCGCTGCGCGGCGGCTTGGCGGTGGTGATCGTTGCCATGCTTACTTGGCCTCGTCGTCCAGGAACTTCTGGAATGCGGCGTTGGCCGTGTCAGCGGCCGCCGCGGCGTCCTTGCCGGTGATCGCGTCGACGATCGGCTGGCCGACGATCTCGCGGGCCTCGGGAACCTTCACGACCAGCGGCCGGTCATGGCCCACCCCGGCCTTGGTGCTGGCCTTGATGGCCTCCACCAGGTCCTTCGGGAAGGTCGAGGTGCCCTGCGGGTTGGCCCAGACGGAGCTACGGGCGCCCGGCACGCCGGACGTCTGCTGGCTGAGCGTCTGGTCCTTGCCGGTGGCCCACTCGATGAACATCCAGGCGTTGCCCTGGTTCTCCGAGCTGGAGTTGATGCCCAGCGCCCATGACGGGATGTTGTACGGCTTGGAACCGGCCGGGCCGGCCGGGAACGACGCGAAGCCGACCTTGTCCGCGACCTTGGATTTGGCCGGGTCGGTGGCGTTCTTGTAGAGCGAGTTGGCCTCGGTGTAGAAGGCGGCCTTGCCCTGGGTGAAGATGGCCATCGCCTCGGGCCAGCCCATATCGGTGCTGACGTTCGCCGGGCCGGAGTCTTTGATCAGCCCGCCGTAGTAGGCGTACGCCTGCTTGGCCGCGTCGCTGTTGACCGCGGCCTTGCCGCTGCCGTCCACGAAGTCGCCGCCGAAGCTGTAGAGAAAACTGGAGAACTGGGTGACCGCCGGCGACTTGCCGGTACGGGCGACGAAGCCCGCGACGTCCGGCTGGGCCGCCTTGACCTTGGCGGCGGCGGCCTTCAGCTCGTCGAGGGTCTTCGGCGGGGCGCTCAGGCCGGCCTTGGCGAGCAGGTCCTTGCGGTAGTAGAGGACCTCCTGCTCGGTGATGATCGGGACACCGACCGGCTTGCCGTCGTATGTGGTGGCCTCCACCGGGCCGGCCTGGAAGTCGCTGAAGTCCCAGTCCTTGTTGGCCTTCACCTGGTCCGACAGGTCGGTCAGGTATTTGTTCTTGGCGAAGAGCTTCCCCTCCTGCAAGGGGCGGTACATCATCACGTCGATGTCGGACGAGCCGGCGTTCAGCTTGACGTTGTACTGATCGGAGAGCTGGTCCTCGCCGAGTTGCGTGACCTCGACCTTGAGCCCGGTCTGCTTCTCGAAGTCGGGCAGGCTCTTCTTGATGTTCTCCGTCCACACGTGGTTGGCCAGGGTGACCCGGACCGTCTTGGACGCACCGCTGTCGTCACCGCCACCGCCACAAGCGGACAGGCTCATGGCGACAACCACGGCCAGAGAAGTACTGAATATCGATCGACGTTGCACGTCATCTCGCCTTTCTGTCATGGCCGCCGCCCGGAAGAGCGCCACACTCTCGTAACATCGGCTTAATTCCGGGATGCTAGGACAAAAAAGCGGATTTATTCAAGAGCTGGCCTTCAACTGATATGCTTTATGCCGTGAATCAGTCCTCCCCCGAGGGTGCCCCAACCCAGCCCTCCCCTCCCGAGACTGGGCTACACGCACGCATCCTCGACCACCTCGGCACCGCCATCTGCAGCGGCGATGTGGCCGCCGGTTCCGTCCTGAGCATCGACGACCTGGTCGACCGCTACCAGGTCTCCCGCTCGGTGATCCGCGAGGTGCTACGGGTGCTCGCATCCATGGGACTCATCGAGACCCGGCGCCGCGTCGGGATCATGATCCAGCCCGCCGAGGGGTGGAGCGTCTTCGATCCGCAGGTGATCCGCTGGCGGCTGGCCTCGGCCGGGCGGATGGCGCAGATGCGCTCGATCACCGAGCTACGGACCGCGATCGAGCCGCACGCCGCCTGGTTGGCCGCCGAGCGGATCGACGACAACGAGGCGAGCGAGCTGGTCGGCCTCGCGGCCAAGATGTGGGCCGCGGGGAAAGCCGGCGATGAGCCGCGCTTCCTCACCCTGGACATCGAATTCCACCGGCGGGTGCTGGCCGGCTCCGGCAACGAGATGTTCGCGAAACTGCAGCTGATCGTCGCCGAGGTGCTCGCCGGCCGGCACCACTACCACCTGATGCCGCACAACCCGGACGAGCAGGCGTTGCAGTTGCACACTGACGTGGCCCAGGCGATCCAGCGGCGCGACGGCGAGCGGGCCCGGGAGGCCATGGTGGGGATCATGGAGCAAGGGTTCGCCGAGATGAAGTCCATGTGGGAGCAGGCCGTCGAGCCAGGCGGCGGCTGAGCGCGCTGCCGCCGATCCGGACGTTCAGGAGCGATCTTCGAGGGCGCGATGCCCTCAAGCCATGCCTCAGTTGTCGACGGCCCATACCGCGGCGGCGATCGGCTCGAGCCCCGCGGCCAGCTCGTCGAGCTCGTCCGCACTGAGCACGTCGTACGCCGGCGCGGCCAGCTCGTCGGTGAGCGCCTCGATCCGCTCCTTGGTCTCCCGGCCGGCGTCGGTGAACCCGCCGGCGGCGTCCACGAGGCCGCGGCCGCGCAGCCCGTCGACCACGGCGGCCAGCTGTGGCTTGGGCAGGTGGTGGATCCGGCCGAACTCCTCCGCCCTCATTCCGAGGGAAACAGCCATGAGGACGTGGGCCTCGGTGCCACCGATGCCGTGGGCGAGAAGGGCGGCGTTATGGCCGTCCCCGCGGTGCTCCCGCAGCAGCGTCGCCGCGTGCCAGAGCCTGGCCACCGGCTCCTCTGGCACGTCGAGCGCCCGCAGCCCGGCGTACAGTGGTCGGCCCTCGGTCGGCGCGCTGACCGCTGCTCGGATGGCGAGGTCGGCGGCCCGCACCAGACCGGGCGAGTCGGCGAGCTCCCCGATCATTTGCCGCAGGGCGGCGGTGCTGCCCTGTTCGCGCACGGTGATCGCCTCCTGCGGGGTGGTCTTTCCCCACACCCAGGGGATGTGGCGTGCCACCTCGCCGTCGGCGAAGTTGTAGAAGACCGCGTGCACCACCTCGGCCGGTGCCAGTCCCAGCGGTGCGGCCCGGCCCGCGAAGTATCCGTCCCAGTAGTTGCGCATGCCGAGGGCCAGGAACGCCTCGTTCGCCACCTCGGAGAAGGTGACCGTGGCGATCGGCTCGACGAGCTCGAACATGCGGTGGATCTTGGTCTGTGAGTGCTGCTGCATCGGTCGGCATCTCCCTTAGTCGTGACAGCTGGTCGTGACAGCGCCCTCGTGGGCGACCGCTCACCCTAGCTACGAACAACGGGGCCCAGATACGACAACTCCGGTCGACAATTTTCCAGTCGATTCTGCCGGGCAGCGTCGGGGTGTCACCCGGACCCGGTCACCGCTCGGTTGCCGCGGTCTGGTTGCCGGCTGGGCCAGGCTCGGTCCGTCCTCGCCACAGGTCATGTCGGCCATCCGTCTGCGCAAAGAGCCCACGTCCGCTCCTCGGGCTTGATCTTCGGATCGGAGCCGGAGGCCGGTCCGAAGCGGTGGTGCCAGCCGGTCAGGTGCGCGGTGCGGGCGAGGATGTCCAACAAGGGCCGCTCCGGCAGCCGGTCCAGCACCGCACCTTTCCAGTGCGATCGCCGACCGATCGTCGCGGCCTTCGCCGGGTCCGTCAACCGGTCGAACTTGCTGCGCCAGGACGAGGGGTCTACCACCGGCAGTTCGACGAGCTTCGCGCGTCGTGCCGGTGATCCGGCGGGCAACCGTCGCGAAGACGTCCGCCCCGGAGGGCCATCCCATCGCGCATGGGACACGGAACGTCTCAGCCACCAGGTGGGGCGGTCGAGCCGCGGATGACCAGGCTGGGGGTGACGGAGAAGCGGACCGCTGAGGTGCGGCCCTGGATGCGTTCGAGCAGGAGCCGGCCGGCCGTGCCGCCCATGACGGCTCCGTCCTGGTTGACGCTGGTCAGCGCGATGTTGGGCAGGGCGGCCAGCTGGGTGTTGTCGTAACCCACGACCGAAAGGTCCTGCGGGACGGACAGTCCGGCCTCGTGGACCGCGGCGAGCGCGCCGAAGGCCGCCTGGTCGGCGCCCGCGAAGATCGCCGTCGGGCGCGGGGAACGGCTCAGCAGCTGGCGGGCGCCGTCGTAGCCGCCCTGCTCGTGGTAGTAGGTCTTCGCTATGGCGATCTCGTCGTCGAGCCCGTGTTCGCGCATGACGCGTTCGTATGCCTCGGCCCGGATGACGTGCAGCAGGTCAGAGGGGCGCGCGTTGCTGTTGTCCTGGTGGGTGATGTGCGCGATGCGGCGGTGCCCGAGTTCGATCAAATGGCGTACGACGAGCTCCGCGCCGACGTCGTCCTCGTCGAACACCGAGTCGTAGAGCGCCGACCGCTCGTGGCGGGCGAGCACCACGGTGGGCACCTCCTGCGCCACCTCCTCCAGCCGCGCCCGGCCGGCGAGCGGGGCGACCATGATGATGCCGTCGACCTGCCGGTCCACCAGGGCGTCGACCGCCTGCTTCTCGACCTTGCGGGTGACGCCGCCCTGGATCATGATCGCCTGGTAGCCGGTGTCGGCGAGCTGCTCCATGAGGCCGTCCAGGATGTCGGCGAAGAACGGGTTCCTGATGTGCGGCAGCATCAGGCCGACGGTGAAGGTGCGCCCGCGCATGCCCCGGGCGGCGGCCTGCGGCCGGTAGCCCAGCTCCTCGATGGACGCCTTGACCCGGTCCTTCATGGCCGGGCTGACGCCGTAGGCGTTGCGGATCACCTTGGACACCGCTGTGACGGAGACCTGGGCGTGGCCGGCCACATCGGCGATCGTCACCCGTCGCCGTCGATTGCGCGCGGCCAATGGGACTCCCTTCACGAGCGAGATCCCATTCTACGAGCTCTGTCTGCACGGGTAACGTTACCCATTTGATCAGACGAAACACAGCAAGTCAGGTGGTAACAAGTGGGAAGCGTTACTCAAATACGCTCTTGACGCTGTCCCAGGTAACGCCTACGTTAACTCGCATCGGGGGCTGTTAAAACGTTTCAACTAGCCCGGAGGGGCGTTGTGAAGACCTCTCACCTGGGAGCGGCGATGGCCGTTCTCGCGATGGCGGCCCTGACCTCATGCGGCTCGGGCTCCGAGCAGGCCGCCGACGGCACGGTCACGCTGTCGTTCATGACGGGTAGCGACCAGTCGACCGTGGACACGACCAAGACACTCGCCAACGCCTTCATGCAGGCCAACCCCAAGATCAAAATCGACATCGAGACGCAGCCCGGAGGCAGCGAGGGCGACAACATCGTCAAGACCCGGCTCTCGACCGGCGAGATGACGGACGTGTTCTGGTACAACTCCGGGTCTCTGCTCCAGGCGCTCAACCCGGCCCAGACGCTGGTCGACCTCACCGGCGACCCGGTGCTGGCCAACGTCCAGCCCGACTACCTGCCGGTGGTGACCCAGGGCGACCACGCGTACGGCGTGCCGGCCAGCGCGGCCTCCGGCGGCGGCATCCTGTACAACCGCAAGGTCTACGAAAAGCTCGGCCTCCAGGTGCCGAAGACCTGGGCCGAGTTCATGGCCAACAACGACAAGATCCAGGCGGCCGGGATCACACCGGTGATCTCCACCTTCAAGGACTCCTGGACCTCGCAGCTGTTCGTGCTGGGCGACTTCTACAACGTCCAGGCCTCGATGCCGAGCTTCGCCCCCGACTACACCGCGGGCAAGGCCAAGTTCGCCTCCACTCCGGCGGCGCTCGCGAGCTTCCAGCACCTGGCCGACGTGCACGCCAAGGGCTACCAGAACAAGGGCTTCGGCTCGGCCACCTTGGACCAGGGGCTGAAGCTGCTGGCCGACGGCAAGGGCGCGCACTATCCGATGCTCACCGCGATCCTGCCTCCGGTGCTGAAGACCAGCCCGCAGGCCGCCACCGATGTCGGCTTCTTCGGCATTCCGGGCACGGACGCGGCCAAGAACGGCGCCACCGTCTGGGAGCCGCCCGCCATCTACATCCCCAAGACCACCAAGAAGCTGGACGCGGCCAAGAAGTTCCTCGCCTTCGTCGCCTCGCCCGCCGGCGCGGACGCGGTCACCAAGGCCGTGCAACCGACGGGGCCGTACCGGGTGAAGGGCGCCAAGCTGCCTGACAACGCGATCCAGGCGGCCAAGGACGTGCAGGCCTACATCGACAAGGGCGCCACCTCGCCCGCGCTGGAGTTCGTCTCGCCGATCAAGGGCCCGTCCCTGGAGCAGATCACCGTCGCGGTCGGTTCCGGTCTGACGGCTCCGGCCGAGGGCGCCGCCCAGTACGACAAGGACGTGGAGAAGCAGGCCAAACAGTTGGGGCTGCAAGGGTGGTGACCAAGCAGCAGGCCGGGCCCCGCTCGGGGCCCGGCCCTGCCCCCGACGGCCGGCCCGCCCGGGCCGACCGCCGCAGGAAGCACGCGGCCTATCCGTACGCGCTGTACCTGCCGGCCACCGTCGTCTACCTGGTGATCTTCGGCGTGCCGACGGTGATGGCCTGCTATTTCGCGCTGACCCGCTGGACGCTGTTCGACAGCACCTTCGTCGGCCTGCAGAACTTCCGTGACTTCCTGGCCGAGCAGAACCTGCGCATCGGCTTCCAGAACACGATCTTCTACGCCGTCGTGACCAGCGGCCTGAAGGTCGTGCTCGGGCTGCTGCTGGGCGTTCTGCTCACCTCGAAGCTGCGGCTGCGCGGCTTCCTGCGCTCGGTGGTGTTCTTCCCCGTCCTGGTCTCCACGGTCGCGGTCGGCATCACCTTCAGCGTGCTGCTCAAGCCCGACACCGGCCTGGTCAACCGGGTCCTGGCCCCGGCCGGGATCGACGGCGGAGACTGGCTCGGCGACGCCACCACCGCGCTGCTGTCGGTGGCCCTGGTCGACGTGTGGAAGGGCGTGGGCCTGGCCACGGCCGGCAACGTGCTGCTGTTCCTGGTCGTCTCCGCCATCATCGTCCCGCTCACCTGGTTCCTGGGCAAAAGGCAGGTCGCCGTATGAGGGCGCTGAGAAGGTTCGGCGCCGAGGCGATCGCGCTGGTCCTGGCCACCGTGTTCTTCCTCGTCCCGTTCGCCCTCATGCTGCTGACCGCCGTCAAGGACCCCACGCAGGCGCTGGACCTGGACTTCGCCTGGCCGGCGAACTGGCGGTTGGTGGAGAACTTCACCGAAGTGATCGAGGCCCGCGACTACGTGCTGCTGCGCGCCTACATCAACAGCACGATCCTCACCGTGGTGTCGGTCGCGCTGATCGTGGTCTTCGCCGCCATGGCCGCCTTCGTGCTGCAACGGCGGCCCGGGAAGGTCGGCTCGCTGGCCAACTTCCTGGTGCTGTCCGGGCTGATCATCCCGCCCGCGATCGTGCCGACGATCTGGCTGCTGCAGGCGTTCGGCCTGTTCAAGACCATGCCGGGGCTGATCCTGGTCGAGGTGGCGTTCGGGCTGTCGTACGCGGTGCTGCTGTTTCGCGCGTTCATCGCGGCCATCCCGCGCGAGCTGGACGAGGCCGCCATGATCGACGGCTGCACCGGGACCGCGCTGTTCTTCCGCGTGATCTTCCCGTTGCTGCGGCCGGTCACCATCACCGTGATCCTCACCAGTTCGGTGGCCATCTTCAACGACTTCGTCAACCCGCTGTACTTCCTGCCCGGCGACGACAACGCCACCGTGCAGGTCACCCTCTACAACTTCCAGAGCCAGTACAACACCCAGTGGAACCTGCTGTTCATGGACATCGTCCTGATCACGATCCCGCCGCTGCTGCTGTTCGTCTTCTTCAATCGCAAGATCGTCGCTGGGATGACCGCCGGCGCCATCAAGGGATGACCAAGATGAAGGGAGTGACCTGTGTCCCGATTACGTCGCCGGATACGTACGCTCGCGAGCCTGGGATTCGCCCTCGCGCTCTCGCCGCCTCTGGGAACTCCGGCGAGCGCAGCACCTCTCGTCCAGGTGGTCGACCTGAATGTGGACGGCAGATACGACCAGCCTCTCGGCCTCGACGACCCCACCCCGTCGGTGGGGTGGCGGATGAAGGAGACCCGGCAGGCCGCCACGCACCCCTGCTACCGGCCGCCCGCACGAGCCGCGTGTCCGGGTGACGCGCAGACCGGCTACCGGATCCAGGCCGCGACCAGCGACGCGAACCTCCAGCATGGCCGGCTGATCTGGGACTCCGGCAAGGTGGACTCCGCTGTCCAGACCGGCGTCCGCTACGCCGGCCGGCCGTTGGGTTCGCGGCAGCGGGTCGTCTGGCGCGTCCGCGTCTGGGACGCCGACAAGACGCCGTCGGACTGGAGCAAGCCCGCCTCCTGGGAGATGGGTCTGCTGCGGCAGAGCGACTGGGGCGCGGCGCGCTGGATCGAGTACCCCGGCCGGACGGAAACCCAGCCCATGCCGATCTTCGCCCGCCAGTTCGGCGTCGACCGCGGGAAGCAGGTGGCCGGCGCCCGTCTTTACCTGTCCGGCGTGGGCCTGCAGCTGCCGACCTTGAACGATCACCGGCTCAGCGACGAGGTGCTCGCCCCCGGGTACGCGAACTACCAGCTCTCCAGCGAGTACCGCGCCTATGACATCACCGATCACCTGCGTGCCGGAGCCAACACCCTCGGCGTCCGGCTCGGCAACGGCCCCGCCTATGTGCGGCGCAGTGTCACCAATGCGGCCGTCGGCCGCACGGCCCCGTACTCGTGGTGGCAGAGCCAGCTGAAAGGCGCCGGCGCTCTGGCCGCCGACGCCGGGGCCGGCGCCACGACGGTGAAACTGACCGACGTCGCCAACTACCACGTCGGCGGCACCATCAACATCGACACCGGCGACGGCGGCGACCACCTCGAATCCCGTACGATCACCGCGATCGGTTCGGCCGGCGCCGACGGGACGGGGATCACCTTCACGCCTGGGCTGTCCAAGGCGCACGCCTCCGGTGCGACGGTGACCGGCTCGGGCAACAACATCGCCGCCGGCGACGCGAGCGCCGGCGCCGCCGTCACTCCACGCATGATCGCGCGGCTGGAGATCGCCTACCGCGACGGGTCCACGGACGTCGTCGTCTCCGACCGCGGCTGGCGCACCGCACTCGGCGCCCTCGTCACCGACGCCTGGTATTCCGGTTCGGACTATGACGCACGGCGCGAGCAGGTCGGCTGGGACCTGCCGGGCTCGGACCTGTCGGCCACCGCCAAGCGCCGCGACGGCTCGGCCACCTCGTGGGTGAACGCGGGGATCGCGCCGCCCCCGAACCTCGCCACCCAGCTCGTCGCCCGCGCGGCGGAGCCGGTCAAGGCGGTCGAGACGTTCACGCCGGTCTCGATGACGAACCCGGCCCCGGGCACCTGGGTGTTCGACCTCGGCCAGAACATCACCGGCTGGCCGCAGCTGAACCTCAAGGGCACCGTGCCCGGCGGAGTCACCATCCGGATGTCCCCCGCCGAGTCGCTCGCCCCTGACGGAACCGTCGACCAGTCCTCGATCATGGGCGGAGGCGGCTCGCGGGGCCGCGACCTGTTCAACACCTACACCACGGCCGGACTCCGTGGCGGGGAGACCTGGCACCCCGACTTCAACTACTTCGGCATGCAATGGATCCAGGTCACCGGCCTGCCGGAGGGCTACACCCCGGCCAAGGACCTGGTCAAGGGCATCCGCCTGCAGGCCGCGACGCCGGTGGCGGGTGAGGTCACCACCTCCAGCGCGCGCGTCAACCGCGTTCACCGGATGGCCAGATACTCCTTCGCCTCCAACATGATGTCGGTGTTCACCGACTGTCCCGGACGCGAGAAGCTGTCCTACCCGGCCGACTACACGATGCCGATGGGCGCCATCCATCGCAACTACCAGCTCGCCGCCTACCTGCGGACCACGATCCGGCACCTCGTCGAGGGACAGTCGATCGCCGACACCCCGATGCGCGGCAACGTGGCGTTGAAGACCCCGGTCTACGACTGGGGCTACAGCGGACGTTTCGGCGACGAGATCAACTGGGGCGACGCCATCATCCTGGTCCCGGCGCTGCTGTACGAGCTGTACGGCGACACCTCGACGATGGCCCGTTACTACGACCGGATGGTGGCCTTCGCCGGCTACATCCAGCGCGAGAAGGCGGGAACGGGCGAGGACGCGCACATCGTCGACGCCGCCCTCGCCGACTGGGTCGCGGCCGACCAGACCTCGGGCCGGATCACCGGCACCTGGGGCTACTACGTCATGATCACGAAACTGGCCACGATGGCCGGGCTGACGGGTCACACCGACGACGCCGCCCGCTACCAGGCGCTCGCCGGTGACATCAAGAACGCCTTCAACGCCCACTTCTACAACCACGAGCTACGCCGCTACACCAGCGCGGGCGACGCCGGGGCCACCGGCGCCACCCAGACGGCACAGGCGCTCGCCCTCGACGCCGGGCTCGTCCCCGACGGTGAACGCCCGGCGGTCCTCGACGCGCTGGTCGAGCTCGTACGCGCCTTCGACCCCAACGGCGACGGCCCGCACTTCAGCGGCGGCACCATCGGCATGGCCCCCACTGTCCGCGCGCTGGCCGGCGGCGGCCGCGACGACGTCCTGTGGGAGCTGTTGCAGGGCGACGACCAGCCCAGCTACGGCTTCTTCATGCAGCCCACCACCGCCAACCCGGACGGCATGACGACGATCGGCGAGAACTGGAATCGCGGGGCCTCGAAGAACCACATGATCCTCGCGCAGATCGAGGAGTGGTTCCACACCGGCCTGGCCGGCATCCGCGAGGCCGGCGGCTCCATCGCCTACCGGCGCCTGGTCATCCAGCCCAAGCCGGTCGGCGACCTCACCTCGGTCAACGGCAGCTACGAGACGCCGCAGGGCATCGCCCGCTCCGCCTGGACCCGAGGCGAGCGATGGTTCAAGCTGACGGCCGACGTCCCGGCGAACACCACCGCCGAGGTCTGGGTGCCGGCCAAGAACGCGCGTTCCGTCGTCAGCCCACCTCGGGCCACGTTCCTGCGGATGGAGGGTCCGTACGCCTTGTACAACGTCCCGTCCGGTTCGTTCACCTTCGTAGCGGCAACGGCTGGCTGATCCCTTGAGGCGGTAGCTAGTCGACCCAGCACGCCCTACCCGCTCCGGGTGAGCGTGCCCCGAGGTCGCGGTCGCGTCACCGTACTGCCGTGGACCGCCGGCACCACCCAGCGAGTCAGCGGGCTGAGCAGCGTCGCGGACTTCATCGCCGGCACCGTGGCCGACCGGATCGGCGACGCGCGGATCTTGTCCGCCGAGTTCGCGACCAGCGTCGAAATCGTGGTCGGGCGGTCCGGCGACGCCCTCGTCATCCATCTCATCAACCATTCGGGCGGCCGGCCGGAGCGGCTCATCGACCCTGTACCGATCCGCGGCCGCCTGCGCATCCCCCATCGGGTGGCCGGGGATCGGCCCGTGGTCACGTCGCTGTCCGGGTCTTCGTGCGAGGTCGGCACCGAGGCGGACGCGCTCGTGATCGACGTCGAGGTGGGCGCCGTCGAGGTGATCCGCGTTGGCTGAGCGCGGCGTGCGTCTCGAACCCCGCACCGGCCGGGAATCGGCCGGGGACGCCGCCGACGGGCCCTTCCGGCTGGACGACCTCGTCGATGATCTCGTTCAGGTGCTCGACGGGCTCGGGCTCGACCAGGCGCACCTGGCCGGCGTCTCCCTCGGCGGGATGGTCGCCGCACGGGCGGCCGCCCGGCACCCCGGCCGGGTACGCAGCTTGACGATCATCTGCTCCGCGCCGGTGCTCCCGCGCGGCTCCTGGATCGAACGCGCGGCGACCGTACGCGGCGCCGGGCTCGCCGTGATCCGCGACACCGTCGTCAAGCGCTGGTTCACCCCGGAGTTCGCGTCCCAGAACCCGGACGTCGTCCGGCGCTACGGCGCCATGCTCCTCGCCAACGACGCCGAACAGTACGCGCGCGCGTGCGAGATGCTCGCGGCGGCGGACGTACGCGACGACCTCGCCGACGTGACCGCGCCGACCCTGGTCATCGGCGGCTCGGCCGACGTCGCCACCCCTCCCGCCAGCCAAGAGCTCTATGTGGCCGGCATACCGGGGGCACGCCTGCTGATCCTCGACGACGTCGCGCACATGGCGACGGCCGCCGTGCCCGCGACGATCGCGCGCGAGATCATCGGGCACGCCGCGCCCGTCTCCAGCTGATCCTGACGAGCCAGGTGCCCCGGTCCGTCGTGGGCTCTTTCAGCTCATGACGGTGGGCAGTACCTCCTCTGTCAGGCGGCGGAGCTGGCCTCGCTGGTCCCAGGAGGTGAGGCGGAGGATGAGGTGGGTGGCGCCTTTGTCGAGCAGGGCGCGCAGGTCGGCGGCGCATCGCGCCGGCGGGCCCGCGGCGGTCCAGGACTCGATCATCGGCGCGGCGACCTCGTCCTCGTCCTCGTGGGCGGCGATGAACCGGCTCGTCTCGGCCAGGCATTCGGCCCGGTCGTCGCCGATGTTGACGTTGTGCATGGCCACGACGGGGAAGGTCGCGGGGTCGCGGCCGGCGGCGGTCAACTCCTCCCGCAGCCGGGACCACAGTCCTTCGAACAGGCCGGGCCAGCTGCCGGCCGTCATCCAGCCGTCCGCGAGCGTCGCCACCCGCCGTAAGGCGCGCTCGGCGAAGCGCGGATCCCACGGGTTGGCCGCGATGAGGATGGGACAGGGGTCCTGCAGCGGGGTGGGGGCGATGAGAAGGTCCTTGTAGCCGCAGAATCGCCCGTCGAAGTCGATGGGCTCGCCGCTCCACAGCTCGCGGCAGAGCGCGATGTTCTCTTCCAGGCGAGGTGCGCGTTCTCGATCGGGCACGCCGAAGTGCGCGCCCTCCCTCGCGCTCACCCCGTCGCCGACGAGCCCCGTGCAGGCGCCCAGGATCATCCGGCCGCCGGAGAGGTGGTCGAGGGTGGCCCATTGGTAGGCGGTGACGGCGGGGTCGCGCAGCGGGAAGCTCGCCATGCAGGACGTGCCGAGCCGGACCCGCTCGGTCATCGCGCTCAGGGCGCCGAGGAGAGACAGCGCGTCGGGGCGCGGCTGGGCGGTCAGGCTGTCGCCCACCCAGACCGAGCTGAGGATGCCGCTCTGTTCAGCGGTCACTCCCAGCTCCAGGAGTTCGCGGATGCCGCCGAGGCCGAACAGGGCGCCTCGCTGCGGGATGAGCAGGCCGAACCGGGTGTCGAACATGATCCCTCCGTAATCCAACAGTGTTGGTTTTGGCTAGGATCGTAGCAAGCGGAAGGAGAGGGTGTGGCGAAACCTCGGCGTGGCAGGCCGGCCGCAGGCCCGCATCTGACCGTCGCGGCGCTGGTCGCCGCCGCCCGCGAGCTCGTACGCGAGGAAGGTGTGGACCGGCTGAGCATGCGTCGCCTGGCGGCCCGGCTGGGCGTGGACGTCTCCTCGCTCTACTGGCACGTCACCAGCAAGGAGGCGCTGCTCGACCTGGTCGCCGACGACCTGCTGAGCGAGGCGCGCTGGCCCGACCCCGCGCTGCCCTGGCGGGAACGACTGCTCGGCGCGTTGGCCGAATACCGCAGGCTGCTGCTCGACCACCGCGACGCCGCCCGGATCCTGGCCGGGCGCTGGGTTCTCGGCCGCAACACGCTGCGCAGCCTGGAGGCGATGCTGTCGGCACTGCTGTCGGCCGGGCTGGACACGCGTGCGGCCGCTCAGGTGGCCTTCCTGCTCAACAGCTACGTGACCGGCTTCGTCCTACAGGAGCTGAGCCCGATGAACTCCGCCGAGGCCGAGGGGGCCGACCCCGGCGAGGTGCTGGCTCGCATGAACGCCACCCTCAAAGCACTACCGGCCGACGAGTTCCCCAGCCTCGTCACGGCGGCCGACGACCTGACCGCCCGCACCAACGACGAGCGCTTCGAGCGCGGGGTGACGCTCATGCTGGCGGGTCTCACCGCCTTGTGACCGCTTGCCCTTTTGGGCCTCAGGCGGTCAGCAGGGGTAGCGGCTCGAAGGTGTGGTCCTGCCACAGGCGGCGCGAGGTCTCCTCGGGGTAGGCGGTGACGGACGATGTCGTGTCGAAGACCTGGGTCAGGCGCTGCCGGGGGTCGTACGCGGGCCAGCCCGGGTCGCCCGTGCCGGCGAAGGCCGTCCAGGCCGGGCGGATCTGGGCCGTCAGTGCGCGGGCCTCGGCGGTGTGCTCCGGGCCGATGGCCACCGGGCCGAGGTGGGCGTCATAGGTGCCGAACAGCAGCGGGCCGTCCAGGCCATGGCAGGCCCGCAGCAGTCCGCCCGTGCCCGGGGACTGCCAGGTCAGGTCGTACAGGTACGCCTGCCCGCCCCCGGCGACCTGGGCCTCGGCCAGGTGCAGTGTCGGCATGCGGAACAGCCAGTCGCTCTGCACGAGCTCGAACAGGTCCTCGGCCGACGCGTCCGGGAACGCCGCGCGGTAGGCACGTTCGCCGTCCTCGCCCGGTCCGTAGCGCCGCAACGTCTGCGCCGCCAACTCCTCGGTGACCTTACCGAACAGGTTGCCGAGGAGCAGGAAGGTCCGCCACTCGTCGCGGTTGTGGCCGATGATCAGCTTCACGTCCCGTCCCGCGCCGCGGGCCAGTCCCTCCCAGGGCGTGACCGGCAGCACCTCGCCGTCCACGACGGGAGAGTAGAGGGACAGGGTGTGCGCGAAGGAGTCCCAGCGGTCCTCGTACTGCCGCATCTTGGCCGTCAGCGCCTGGCCGACCGCCGGGAGTTCCCGCGGATCCACGCCGGACAGCTCTTCGACGGTCGGACGCAGGCCGGCCTCGGCGGCGATGGCCGCCCCGACGTCCCGGGCCAGTGCGCCGGACAGGAACGTGCCCGGCAGGCTCTGCCCGACAGCCCGCCGGAACAGACCCGCCGCGCTCGGCATGACCATCAGCGAGGCGATGGACCCGGCGCCGGCCGAGTCACCGAGGATGGTCACCTGACCGGGGTCGCCCCCGAAGGCCGTGATGTTGTCCCGCACCCACTCCAGGGCGGCCACCTGGTCGAGCAGGCCCCGGTTGGCGGGCGCGCCCTCGATGCCGGCGAAGCCTTCGATGCCCAGGCGGTAGTTCAGCGACACGAACACCACGTCGCCGTCGCGGACGATGTGCCGGGCGTCGTAGCCGGGGCTGCCGGAGAAGCCGAGCTTGTAGGCGCCACCGTGGATCCACACCATCACCGGGCGGCGGGCGGCCGGGTCCGGGGCGGGCGTCCAGACGTTGACCGTCAGCCAGTCGTCACCCGGGCCCTTGAAGGTGAAGAAGTCCCCGCCGCCACGGCCACCCATGTCCGTGTCCTGCGGGACCGGCGGGCCGAACTCGTCCGCCTCTCGTACTCCGTCCCAGCGGCGTGCGGGTCGCGGCGCCTGGAAGCGGGCCGCGCCGATCGGGGGTTCGGCGTACGGAATGCCGCGGAAGACGGCCAGGCCGTCCTCGGTACGGCCGCGCACGACTCCGGCGGTGGTGCGAACCTCGGGCTCGACTACGGACATCGCTGGGCTCCCTTAAAACGGCTGATTTAACAGTTGTCTATTTTCTAACACATGTCTAGGGTTGGCGGCGTGCAAGTCAGACAAGACCGCCGGGTGCTCCGCTCTCGCGCCGCGCTGATGGCCGCCGCGGTACGCCTGGTGTCCGAGCGCGGCACCACGGCCCTTCCCGTCGGGGATCTCTCCGATGCCGCGAACGTCAGCCGGCAACTGGTCTATCTGCAGTTCGGCGACCGTGACGCGCTCCTCGTGGCGGCCGCGGCCGACCTGGTCGAACGGGAGCTCATTCCGGAGGTGGGCGACGACAGCGCGCCACATCGCACGCGCGTGCTGGCGATGGCCCGGCACTTCGCCCGGCACCGGCCCTTCTACCGCGCGATGCTCACCGGATCCTGCGCCTTTCCCATGACCAGGGCCCTGAACAGGCTGTTCGGCTCGCTCATCACCACGACGGGCCTGCGGGAGGTGTTCGGCGACCTCGACGACGACACGGCCCGGGACCTGGCGAGGATGATCACCGGCGGCACCGGCGCGATCGTCAACGACTGGGTGGTCGACGCCGACGACCCCCTCGACCCCGAAGAACTCACGGACCGCCTGCTACGCCTCTCGACGGCGTGCGCCCGCGGCCTCCCTGACCTCACCCCTTCCGCCGGAGGCCGCCCCCGATGAACCTGAACAGCCACTTCGTCCAGCGCATGCTGCGTCTGCCCCCGCCACTCACCAGGGATCTGACCGTCGAGCGCGACCTGCGTGTCCCGATGCGCGACGGAGCGGTCCTGCTGGCCGACCGCTGGGCCCCGGCGACAGGCGGCGACGGCCTGCCGACCGCGCTCATCCGCGTCCCCTACGGCAGATCCGGTCCGACCGCGGCGCCGATGGTCCGGCCGCTGGCCGAACGCGGCTTCCAGGTCCTCATCCAGAGCACCCGTGGCACCTTCGGCTCTGACGGCCCCTTCGACCCGCTGCGCTGTGAGCGCGAGGACGGCCTCGACACCTTGGACTGGGTGATCGAGCAGCCTTGGTTCGGCGAGTCGATGATCCTGGTCGGTGCCAGTTACAGCGGCTTCACCCAGTGGGCGGTCGCCGACGCCGCGCCGCCCCAGGTCAAGGCCATGATCCCGGGAGTCTCCGAATCGGCCCTCACCCTGGACTTCCTGCACGGGGACGCCTTCTCCCTGGAGACCCCGTTCGTCTGGGGCGTACAGGTGGCCGGCCAGGAACGCAGGTTCGGCATGCTGCGCCAGCTGCTGGGCGGCAAGAAGGTCCAGCGCGCCCTGCGCACGCTCCCCTTGAACCAGGCCGACACCGCCGTGCTCGGCCGCCACTACGACTACATCCAGAACATCCTCGTCCACGACGCCGACGCGCCATTCTGGCGGGGCCTCGACCACCGCCACCGGGTCGCGGACATCACCGTGCCGGTGAGTACGGTCGGCGGCTGGTACGACATCTTCCTGCCCGGCCAGCTCCGCGACTACCGCGCTCTGCGGAACGCTCGTCTCACCGTCGGCCCCTGGGCCCATATCTCCATGGGCGTGGGCCACACCTACACCGCCGAGGCCCTCGACTTCGGCCTGGCCCTGGCCAGGGGCGAGCAGCCGGCCGAACGCGCCCCGGTACGCCTGTTCGTCATGGGCGAGGACAAGTGGCGCGACTTCCCGTCCTGGCCGCCGCCGGGGTACGAGCCCCAGCGCTTCCACCTTCAGCCGGACGGCGCCCTCGGCACCGAGCCACCCGCCGACTCCTCCCCTGACGGCTACCGCTACGACCCGGCCGACCCCACCCCCGCCGTCGGCGGCGTCCGCATGGCCTTCGGCGAGAAGGCCGGCCGCGTCGACAACACCGCCCTCGAGGCCCGCCCCGACGTCCTCACCTACACCACTGCCGCGCTGGACGACGACGTCGAGGTCATCGGCGACGTCAGCGCCGAGATCTTCTTCCGCTCCAGCCTCCCCTTCGCCGACGTCTTCGTCCGGCTGTGCGACGTCGACGCCGACGGCCGCTCAACGAACGTCTGCGACGGCCTGCGCAGTCTCACCGGCGCCGACGAGACCCGCACGGCAGAAGTGCGGATGTGGCCGACGGCGTACCGCTTCAAGCGCGGGCACCGCATCCGCGTCCAGATCTCCAGCGGCGCCTTCCCCCGCTACAACCGCAACCCCGGCACCGGCGAACCCCGCGCCACCGCCACCACCCTCCGCGCCGCCGACCAGCAGGTCTTCCACGACCCGCGGCACCCGTCGGCGGTGCTCCTCCCCATCCGCCGGACCACGTCGGAGAAGTCCGGGAAATGACCGGCGCAAGCCCTGGTGACGGCAACCGCGCGTTGTGAGGCTGGCTGCAAACCGCTCTGTCGAACTCACAGGGAGATTCGATGAAGACAGCAGGCAAAACACGGTCCACGGCCCGCGTCCTGGCGACAGCGACCGTACTCGCGACAGCTCTCGCGACCACCATCTCACCCGCATCGGCCGGCGCCAGTGCCACCCAGGCGGCCGTGGCCCGCGCTCCGGCCGGGGTCAGCGTCTGCCTCGGGCTGTGGGCCGCGTACAACGCCATCCTGCTCAGGCACCTGGGGGGCCGTTGCAGCCCCCTGGGCACCTACCACATCCATGTCTGGGGCGGCGGCCGCGACATCAACTACCCCACCTACACCTACAACAGCGCCATCAGGGAATTCTCCTATACCTGGCCGGTGCCTCAAGGGACCAACATCTGCGCCGAACTCTGGTACCACAAGCCCGGCGGCGGCTATGAGAGCTGGGGCCTTCCCTGCGAAGAGATGTGACTTCCCGACGAACCCTCATGGAGGTGGGGGGGGGGGGGGGGCCCCCCCCCCCCCGGGGGGGGGGGGGGGGGGGGCGGGGCGGGGGGGCGGAGAGAGCACCCGAGATAAAGAACCGGGGCAAGAGCTGGTGGGGGGGGTCGTTAAGA